>NZ_JAGQEH010000004.1:468382-561909 GCF_018101095.1 Paenibacillus sp. Marseille-P2973 | reverse complement strand
TTGTTGAGCCTGAACATCTCAATTTTATCGGAATGGTCTTGGTGGTCAAACCTTCGATCCCTCCACCCGCATAGCGGGTGGTTTTTTGTTTCGCACGCTTCGCGAGCTCAACTGGCTAAAGCCGTAATAAAAAACGGCGCGGAAGTATCCGCACCGTTGTTCATATTCGCATTACATTACATTGCATCGCATTACTTATGGCTGAACCAACATTTTCGCGCACAATCTCTTGCTTATCTGCCTACGAACTCTTGAGCCCAGTAGCCATTATAGTAACCGACGCCGATCAGGTTGTAATTCGCATTCATAATATTGGCACGATGCCCTTCACTGTTCATCCAGGCTTTTACAACGTCCGCAGGAGTTTTTTGTCCCATGGCAATGTTCTCTCCAGCATAGCTGTAACTAATTCCAAACTTCTTCATCATATCGAATGGAGAACCGTAGGTCGGGGAAGTATGGTCAAAATAATTGTTTTGGCTCATATCCTTCGCCTTTGCCAATGCCATATTGTTAAGTTCGGCATTTCCCGCGAGCGGCTTCAATCCCTGCTTCGCGCGCTCCTGATTCACCAGAGTGATCACCTGGGTTGCAAACTGCGATTTATCGGTGCTGGCCCCCGTGTTTGGTTGAGTTGGTTGAGTTGGTTGAGTTGGTTGAGTTGGTTGAGTTGGTTGAGTTGGTTGAGTTGGTTGAGTTGGTTGAGTTGGTTGAGTTGGTTGAGTCGGTTGAGTCTGGGAACCGGAATTGCTGTCCGGTTTAGTACCTGGCTGGCTAGTCTCATTTTGCGACGAACCATTCTGGGTTGTTCCATTCTGAGTTGAGCCATTCTGGAAGTTCCAATTCCCGTTAGTTCCGTTTTGAGCCGGTATTTGCTTATATATCTCATTCCAAGGAATCGAGTTAAAATAAGTGTTCCAGTTCGAAGAGAACGTGGTCTTAGTAGTATAAGTTGTATTCGATTGTGCCGAAGCCGGCACCACAAGTCCAGCGGCCAAAAGAGCAGTCAATCCGCCAGTCATCATAAGTTTATTGAATCGATTTGTTTTCATGCTGTCATCTCCTTGATAGCTAGATTCATATAGTGGTTGTTCAAAAAGTCATCTTTCCATGACGAAGGAGATCATGAAGCGGATTCGACGTCGAATCTTGAATTCAGACGGGCCTTCCGTTGCTCACGTACCCCATGTACGCTCCGCTACTCAGTCCCTATCTTCATCCAACCTTCTTGGTCCTGCAAACCTGATTTTTTGAACATGAACATATAGTAACAATTTTGTAATCTTTCTATCAGGAGTATAACATGAATCCTACCGCGGGGGACCCCGCAAAACTTGGAAATGCACCCTGTCCCTTCTCGGCAAACAAAAAAACAGCCGCCCTTCGAAGAACTCTTGGGACGGCTGTTGATCGATATGATATTAAAACTGTAGGTTGATCTGGCGGGTTCTGAACCGTGTCAGCCTACTGACTAACCTGTTCGGTTTTGCTCTTTGCACCGGCTTTGACCGGAGGCAGCAGCTTTTGCATATTAACCGTACGAACGATCTCCCACGTTTCCGGGTTCTCAGCATCATATTGCTCCAGATAGGCGATGACTTCTTTTGTAATCGGCGTAGGCGTCGATGCACCGGAGGTTACCGCAACTTTTTGAATGCCTTTAAGCCACTCGGTCTTCAATTCGGACACATCCGCAATACGGTAGGCTGTCACGCCTGCAATCTCTTCTGATACCTGAGCCAAGCGGTTCGAGTTGTTGCTTCGCGGATCGCCTACAACGATCACCAAATCCGCTTGACCGGCTTGTTCCGCAACCGCTTCTTGCCGCACCTGAGTAGCCAGGCAGATTTCGTTATGGACTTCGGCGCCCGGGAATTTCTCCAGCAATTTCTTCATGATATGCTTGATATCCCATTGGCTCATCGTCGTCTGATTCGTAATTACGATCTTATCCGACGTAATTTCCAAGGCTTCGATCTCTTCTTCCTTCTCGATCAAATGCACACGATCGGGCGCAACGCCAACGGCGCCTTCCGGCTCAGGATGTCCCTTCTTGCCGATATAGACGACCTCATACCCTTCGGCCACCTTTTCCTTAATCAGAACATGCGTCTTCGTGACGTCGGGACAGGTGGCGTCCACAGTAGTAAGCCCCTTATCTCTGGCCAGCTTGCGAACTTCCGGGGACACACCATGCGCCGTGAAAATCACGGTGCCGCTCTCCACCTGATTCAAAATCTCCATCCGGTTAGGACCATCCAGAGTGATGATGCCTTCGTCCTCAAAAGAATTCGTGACATGACTGTTATGGACGATCATGCCCAATATATAGATCGGGCGCGGAAGATCGAGGTTTTTGGCGGCCTGTCTGGCAAGTACCATCGCATCGACGACCCCGTAGCAATATCCGCGCGGCGAGATTTTAATAACTTCCATTGTCGTATCCCTGCTTTCTCGTTCCCGGTTTTCCTGACGGAGGGAACCTCCTCTATTATAGCTTATTCCGGCAAGGCGTTAAAGACGGCCGGAAGCCAGATAATAAATGTCGTTCCCTCGCCAAATTTGGTCATGACCTCAACCGATCCGCCATGCTCATCTATGATCCATTTGGCGATCGACAGTCCCAGACCGATGCCAGGCGTTACGCCGCGGGACGGGTCGGCCCGATAAAAGCGATCGAAAATATGAGGAACTTCGCTCCGATCCATGCCAATTCCGGTATCGGCGACCCGGATCCCGATTTGTTCTCCGGCCCGGATCGCATCGATCGTCACGCTTCCTTCGGCCGTATACTTGAACGCATTCTCAATAAAAATAAAGAGCATCTGCTGCAAATAGTCCTTGCTTCCGATGATGCTTGCCCCTTCAAGAACTTTTAGATCACCCTGAACCCAGACTGCTTCCCGCGGCAGGAACTGGGCTCTGCGGACCACTTCTTCAACGAGAGGGAGAAGCGGCACCATGTTCCGTTCAATCGTCTGTCCGGCATCCGCCCGGGCTAGGGACAGCATGTCGTTGACGAGCCGGCTCATCCGCTGCGACTCATCGGCGATATCGCTCACCGCATCCAACGACAGACTGCGAAGCTGTTCTTCGTCCATAGGAGGGCGCGCCCCTTCTTCGCCGGACCATACTTTTTTCAGCAGATCGACATTTCCGCGAATCGTCGTCAGCGGGGTCCGCAGCTCGTGGGAGGCATCCGATACAAACCGCCGCTGCGCGGAATACGCTTCGTCCAGTTCATTATAGAAGCCTTCCGTTCTGGCTAGCATGCTGTTGACCGTACCGATTAAGCGGCCTATTTCGTCATTCGGACCGTCATAATCAATCCGGACGCTAAGGTCGTTCCCGGTCTGGATTCCGTTCGCCGCCTCGATGACCTTGCCGATCGGCGCCATCGATTTCCGCGCCAGGAATAGCCCAAACGTACTCGCCACTAACAAGGTTATAGACGAGCCGATCAACAGAATCGTTTTCATCCGCTCCATCAGCCGGTCCTCGGCGTTCGTATCCGCGGCTAGCTGGAGCAAGCCGACAATCGTATCATCCAGATAGACGGCCCGTTCGTACAAAATATATGAGTTTCCATTAATCGTAATCTTTTGGAACAGGCCTTTCTTGCCAATATCTTCGATAGCCGGTACAGGAAATGCAATGTCCCGTTCCTGCAATCCTTGCGAGCGGCGCATCAATCCCACCGCATAATTGTTGAGCTGCCAGAAGATGCGGGCATCCTCCAACCGAAGCGCCTGTTTGGGGGTCAACTGAAGATCCCATCCCTGCGTCAACGTGACATTTTGCGAACTAAGGATTTGATCGGCCTGATCATCGACCTTCTTTTTGACCTCTTCATAAGTATAATAACGAACAAATCCATAAATCGAAGCGCCGAACAAGATCAGCGTAACTGCCAAAATTCCCGTATACCAAGCGGTTAGCCGCCATCTCATGGACATCTTCTAGGAGTCTCCTCTCAGTATGTAGCCTGCGCCGCGGATTGTCTGGATCACCCTTTTGCCGCCATACTCCTCCGTTTTTTGCCTTATCATCGCTATATATACTTCCAGGACATTGGACTCTCCGCTGTAATCATAACCCCAAATTTTATCCATAATTAAATCGCGGGTCAGCAGCCGCCGCGGATTTTGCATGAACAAATGAAGCAAATCGAATTCTTTGGCCGTCAGCTCCAAACGCTGTCCGGACCGCAGTACTTCACGGGAGTCCAGATCCATTACAATATCTTCAAATATCAGCCGATGATCGGCCGATTCTCCAGCCGGTTCTTTTCTCCGCAACAAGGCCCGTACCCGGGCGAGAAGCTCCTCCAGCGCAAACGGCTTGACCAGATAGTCATCTGCCCCCGTATCCAAGCCCTTCACCCGGTTTTCCACCTCGTCCTTGGCGGTCAGCATCAATACAGGAACCGTGCTTCCCCCTTCCCGTAACCTGCGGCACACCTCAAAACCGTCGATTTGCGGCATCATGACATCCAGAATGATCAAATCCGGATCAGCCGTCAGAACCATCGACAAGCCTTCCGCTCCATTTCGGGCCGTATGTACGTCATACCCCTCAAATGCCAATCCCCGCCGCAGCATAGAGGTAATTTTCTCGTCATCATCTATAACCAGAATTGCGGATCTCATCTAACCCTCACTCCTTTAATCAGCAGATCATCATTCCTGCCGCCTTCAATACATCTATCTATATTCTAGCAAAAAGCACCGGGCTTTTCCGCTTCATCAGCGATTTGGATCAAAGCCCCCACAGCTTAGAAAAAGCGGCAGGCTATAGCCTGCCGCCTCTCTTCCAAGCCGGATTAACGGCTCTCCTTGCTATTCGAGATTCGCGAACTCATTTTTGTCGCCGATCGTAATGTCCAGATCCAGCTTCCGGCCGTCGCGAACAACGTTAAATGTCACCTTGTCGCCAACCTGCTGTTTCTGAATGTACTCGATCAAAGCTTCCTTGGTTGCAAACCCTTTGCCGTCCGCACCGGTAATGATGTCGTAAGGGCGAAGGTCGGCATTATAGGCCGGGGATTTGAATACGATGTCCGATACGACGGAGCCTTCCTTCACATCGGTCCCCATTTGCTTCGCAACTTCATCAGTCATCGTCATCAGCGTTGCGCCGATAAACGGAACCGGTTTTTTCGGGATTTTCTCATTGTTCTTCAGCTTGTCGAGCACTTCCGTGATCGTGCTTGTAGGAATCGCAAACCCGATGCCCTGAGCATCCGAGCTGACCGCCACGTTGATCCCGACCACTTCCCCGTTCAGATTCAACAGCGGGCCGCCGGAGTTGCCGGGGTTGATCGATGCATCCGTTTGAAGCAGGTGCTCATATTCGCGGTTCTTTTCGCCGTTTTCTCCGGCAATCGTGATGCCGCGTTCCTTCGCGCTAAGCACGCCGGCCGTTACGGTGTGGTCAAATCCTTGCGGGTTCCCGATGGCGACCAGCCACTCGCCGACTTCCGTACTATCGGAATTCGCGAGCGGGATCGAAGGGAAGTTGCCGTCGCCTTCAATCTTCAATACGGCCAAATCCAATTCATAGCTTGTGCCAAGCACCTTGGCTTCATACGGTTTATCCGTATCCTGCACCGTGACTTGAACGACATCGGCGTTATGCACGACATGCTCATTAGTCAAAATATAACCGGTCTTATCGAAAATAAAGCCCGAGCCAATGCCTGTTGGAACCAGTTGATCGGAGCCCGAGGATGATCCGTTGTCTCCCGAGCCGCTGCCCCCGCCGGAGTATCCATCACCGAAGAAATAGCGGTAGAACGGATCGTTGCTGTAAGGACTCGTCGAGCTGCCCTGTTTGCTGGAGTTGACCAAGGTTTCAATCTTCACGACCGCAGGTCCGGCCTGCTGGACAACATTAGTTACATCACCGGGATTCGTAATCGGATAAAGCGCCTGCGTAGCCTTTGACGAAGAGGAACTGCTTCCGCTCTCCTTCGTACTGCTGCTGTTCGTAGAAGCAGGAGCGGATGCCGACACACTAGCCTCCGGCTGATCCCCTGTGAACAGGTTCTGGTGATCCGCATACACCATCGCACCTGTCATAATCAGCATTCCTGCCAGCACGCCGGCAATCACCGATTTGACCGAGGATTTCTTAGGCGGTTTGTTAAACTGCCAGTTTCCCGGATTTTTAGACGAAGCGGCTCCTCTTCCGTCCCCGTTCGCTCCGCCTCCGACTCCGCCCGCAGAGGAACGAATCTCATAAGAAGCGGGAATCGGCCGAACCGGTTGCGGTCTTGTGATTTCCACTTCTTCCGGCTGCCGGCGGTCATAAGAAGGACTTCCTTGATCGCTGCCTTCGCCGTTTCCATAGGATTGGAATGGTCCGTACGAGTAGTAGTATGATGAGCCCGAACCTTCCGAATCCCGGGACTTGTCGTAATTATTTTCATTTGCGTTAGTATTATTGCCATCCCCGAAAGGCTGACCTGATTTGTTTCTTTCCTCGTCCATGGTGATATTCCCTCCTTCCCCCGCACGGTGCAGGGGGTATCTTGTTTTCTTGTTCTTATTTTGTACTATAAACCTTAAGCGTACCTTAAAAACAATTAAAAAGAAGATAAAAGCGAAAGAATAACATATAAGATCAAATAATCAGAAATTAACTGCCGGAGACCCATCCTTGTCGATGCGCATGGATCGCCAGCTGTGTCCGGTCCTCCAGCTCACATTTCATCAGCAGATTGCTGACATGGGTCT
Organism: Paenibacillus sp. Marseille-P2973; assembly: GCF_018101095.1. Classification (NCBI taxonomy): domain Bacteria; kingdom Bacillati; phylum Bacillota; class Bacilli; order Caryophanales; family Paenibacillaceae; genus Paenibacillus; species Paenibacillus sp. Marseille-P2973. Next base: position 555,172 of record NZ_JAGQEH010000004.1, on the reverse strand, counting down.
TGACCGTTTTAATACTGATATGAAGTTCCTCGGCGATATCTTTATTGCTCTTCCCTTCGGCAATCAGCAAGAGCACTTCCTTTTCCCGCTCGGTCATCCCCGAATCGTCGCCCTGAACGCTCCGCTGGCGAAGCCCCCGGGTCAAAGCCTGGGCCACGTCCCCCGTCATCACCGGCATCCCCCGGTAAGCTCCTTGCAGGGCATAGATCAATTCTTCCGCGGACACGGTTTTCAGCACATAGCTGACCGCTCCCGATTCCACAGCCTGTACTACCAGGTCATCCTCCAAAAAGCTCGTCAAAATTACAATCTTCATCCCTGGGAAGCGGCTAAGCACTTCCTTGGTGGCTTCGGCGCCGTTCATAACAGGCATCATTAAATCCATCAGAATGATGTCCGGCTGTCCTTGAGGAATTCCCCGCTCCAATACGGCAACCGCATCCTGGCCGTTCGCAGCCTCGGCGATCACCTCGAAACCCGGATCAAGCATCAGATAAGTTTTAAGTCCCATTCGCACCATATCATGATCGTCAACGATCATTACTTTAATCTTATCGCTCATTCCCGTTCTCCCCTTTTGCTATCTTCGAACTTTGGAATATGTACCCTGATCGTCGTTCCCGCACCGGGTTTACTTATGATTTCCACATGTCCTCCGAGCTTTTCCGCCCGCTCTCTCATCGTGGTAAGCCCGTAGGAACCCTGCTTCTGATAAGTACTGCTGAATCCTTGCCCGTCGTCGCTGATACTGAGCACCACCTGCCTCGGCCCCTCGCGCAGCGACAAGCTTACCAGCTTGGCTCCCGCATGCTTGACGATATTGGCCATGGCTTCCTGCACGATCAGGAACAATTGATGCTCCTTCGCTTCGGACATGTCGCCATGCAAATCCATATCCTTGATTCCCTTAAGCCCGTTCTGCCTGCAATAGTCGGGGAACCACTGATCCAGCGCTTCCGCCAGCGTTTTGCCGACCAATTCCATCGGACGGAGCTGGGCGATCAAAGCTCGCATCTGTTTTTGGGCCGTGTTGGACATCAGGATCAGCTGGTCCATCACAAGATGAGCCTGCTCCTCGTTATTTTCCAGCACTTTTGGAAGGGAGGAAGCGGCCATATGAATCGCAAACAGCTGCTGGCTAACCGTATCATGCAGATCCCGGGCCAGTCTCCTGCGCTCTTCCAAAACCGCCTTTTCCGCGGCCTGTTCCTTCTCCATAACTTCCTTCTCGCCCAATTGCTGCAGCAGCTGCATCTTTTTCTCTACCGCATCCGTCATATTGTTGAATTCCTGATAAACCCCGGCAAATGTCTGATCGACAGTCTCCGGCATGCGTACGGATAAATTCCCCTTAGCCACTTGGAGCATGTTCAGGTGCATCGGATCGATCCGGCCTTGAATACGCCGCCCTGCGACATAACCAATAATGAGCGTCAAAACGACGACCCCCGCCACATCGTAAATCCATACCCGGGAGTCATGGACGACAATGACCCCGGTTATGGTTCCGATATAGAGAGTAATCGCCGCCAAACTGCCTGTCAGTAAGAAGAAAAGCAGAAGCTCCCATTTTGTATTCTTTAAAATCCGCTGTACTATCATATTCTTAGCCCACCATATTCACTTTTACATCGCCAATGAATACGCTCACGACCAGTTTTACCCGTTTGCTGGCCTCGCCGTAGTACGGAGATTGGGCATCGACATTGCTCATGAATCCGCCCTGCTTCTGGTTCAGCACCTTCAAATCGCCGATAAATGCGCTGGAATTTGCGGTAATTCCGATATCCATATCTTCAGGAATGAATACTTTCACGTCCCCGATAAAAGCGGATACGTTGATTTTCGTTTCACCATAAGGAATCTGTGCTTTCGTTAAATCGATGATCGTATCCCCGATAAAATGGGAAATGTTCGTCGGATGCAGTTCAAAATAATCCTGCCCCAAGTGAACGTCTCCAATGAAACCCGACTTGTTCACGATCTCTGGCTTGCCGGTTGAACCGTTGCCCATCCCGAACGAGTCATAGCGCTGTTTCTCATGCTTGTATTTGAATTTGTCTTCTTTCTTCGCCTCGTCCTTCTCAAGCCCGCCAAAAATCGAATCCAGCGGGGATTCCATCTCCGGAATGTACTTATTATTCAGCGGTGGTACCGGTGGTCTCGATGGCGGCGGCGGTGGTGGTGGCGGAAAATTCCGATCACGGTCGTTTCGGCTGTGGCCTGGTTTAAACAGGACGAACAGTCCTCCGACGATAAGCGCAAGCGGGAAAAAGAATTTAAAGAAATCTCCCGGCGACAACGAGATCAAATCAAGATTATTGGCCAGAAAATAGCCCCCGATAACGATCAATATCGCGCTCCCGATGAAGCTCGATCCTCTCCACTGCCCATTTCCGAGCTGGCTAAGCCCGCCTAGTATTAAAAACACGGGCCAGTAGGTTGAGAAAAGATAACCCAGGCTCAGGTCCGTAATTCCTAATTGGTTCAATAAAAATATCCCGCCGACAGAGATCAGCACCAGGCCTCCTATCAGCCGTCCCAACAATCCGTTTCTCATTGCATTTCCCTCCAAATGGTTCATTCCTGAATCTGTTAAACCTATTGTAACGGATTCCCGGGAAGGGCAACAGCGGCGCGAGGTGGAACCTTGTCTCGGTCTCGGGACCGAGGGGTTTTACTTTTTTATCCAAATAAATAAAAAGAGACGCTTCCGGCCCACTTAAAAATGGGCGGAAAACGTCTCTGGATGCTTCAATATTATTGTTGTTGTTGTCCTGCACCCTTGTTCATTGCAGCATTGCGGGATGCTTTTGCTTTTTGGGCAATCGTTGCATTGGATTCTTCAGCGAACTCGGCATTATACTTCTCGTTCGGTGTTTTATACCCAGGAGAAGCTGCCTTGTTTTTTTGATTCGGCATGAAATTTCACCTCCCTTTGCATAAAGCGCAGGCATTGATATGCCTTGGCGGCCGTTTGTTATGGCCACGTCCCTTATTATGCTTTCAGGTAAAGTGAAATATTCAGGCTCAGGTCTCTAGATCGCCTGGTCCCATACCTTATCGGAAAACTCCTTGTCGACTTCCATCGCTTTGCCCAATTTGTTAAGCATTGCTTCCGTCAGCTTGCCGTTTCCTTTACGAATAACCTGGACCTCGACTTCCTTCTTGCCCCATTCTTTGAATACCTGTTTGGTCGTTTTGAAGTAAAGGTCAATTTTGTTGCCTTTAATTGCCGATCCTTTGTCCGCGACTACGCCGTAGCCGTACCCTGGAATATAAAGAATGGTACCGAGCGGAAATACTTTTAAATCCGCGGCAATCGTAGATATCGTATCTTTATCCCGGCGAACCTTTACCCCGGAATACGTGATCCCGTATTGAGGATGACTCGGCTTCTTGCCTGTCGATTCAAACCCGGCTGTATAACCGGTAGCCATAACCTTGACCGTTTGAACCTTCTTTTTGGCCGCCTCTGGCTTAACCTCTTGGGTCTTCTTCTCCAGGAAAAGCGAGTGAATCGAACCGTACGCTCTTTCTCCCTCCGGCTGGATGTGCTTAAGTATTTCCTGCTGTCGGGCATGCTCCCGGTATTCCTGGAGCACATATTGATTATATTGACTCTTCGACATTTCGGCCGTAATGGCATAAGTTGTACTCTCTGCGGCTATTCCATGGAGTAGAAAAACGACTACAAAACTTAGCGCAACTCTCCGCCACAAATTAAATTGACGCATATGAAAACCTCCCCCTTATTCCGAAGGGTTTCCACATGCGCCACAGTTTATACATTATAGAGTGTGATAATGTTCAAAAATCGGCTTTTCAGCACCGAGAAGGTTGGATGAAGCAGAGACTGAGGAGCGCAGCGTAGGCAAAACCTACATGAGCACCGGAAGGCTCTGCTGAATTCAAGATTCGACGCCGATTAAGCTTAAACGAATTACTTCGTGATCAAAAGACGACTTTTTGAACTACCTTTTTAAATTACGTGATTGCGGATTTCGTCTTGGAGGAGTGCTAACACCTCATCCAGTGCCTTCGCGCCGAGGTCCCCTTCGCCGCGTTTGCGGACGGAGACGCTGCCGCTGCTCTTCTCGTTCTCTCCGACTACGAACATGTAAGGGATCTTCTCCAGCTGCGCTTCACGGATTTTATAACCGAGCTTTTCGTTACGCAAATCGCTCTCAATCCGAATACCACCAGCGCGCAATTTGTCTTCAACAGAACGCGCATAATCATCGAATGCTGTAGATACCGGAATGATTTTCGCTTGAACCGGCGCCAGCCAGAGCGGCAGGTTACCTGCAAAGTTCTCAAGCAGGAAGGCCGAGAAGCGTTCCATCGTACCGAGGATGCCCCGATGAAGGACAACCGGACGGTGCTTCGCGCCGTCGTCTCCGACATACTCCAGCTCAAAGCGTTCCGGAAGCAAGAAGTCGATTTGAATCGTAGACAATGTTTCTTCTTTTCCGAGAGCTGTCTTAACCTGTACGTCCAGCTTCGGACCATAGAAAGCCGCTTCCCCTTCGGCTTCAAAGAACGGAAGCCCCGCTTCCTCTACTACTTCACGCAACATGCGTTGAGCGGTATTCCACATCTCGTCGTTCGCAAAATATTTCTCCGTATCCTGAGGGTCCCGGTAGGACAGACGGAAACGATACTCTTTGATACCGAAGTCGCTGTAAACCTGCTTGATCAGATCCAGCACGCGTGTGAATTCGCTCTTGATTTGATCCAAACGGCAGAAGATATGCGCGTCATTCAAAGTCATGGAACGTACCCGGTGAAGCCCTGTCAAGGCGCCGGACATTTCATAGCGGTGCTGCATGCCGAGCTCGGCGATCCGGATCGGAAGATCACGGTAGCTTCTCATGTCGCTCTTATAAACCATCATGTGATGCGGGCAGTTCATCGGACGAAGCACGAATTCCTCCGTGTCGATCGTCATTTTCGGGAACATGTCATCCTGGTAGTGCTCCCAGTGTCCCGAAGTTTTGTACAGGTCCACATTCCCGAGAACCGGAGTGTAAACATGTTGATAGCCGAGGCGTTCTTCAATGTCAACGATATAGCGTTCCAGCGTCCGGCGCAGCGTAGCGCCTTTTGGCAGCCAGATCGGCAGGCCTTGTCCGACAAGATTGTTGAACGTAAAAATGTTCAATTCTTTACCAAGCTTGCGGTGATCGCGTTTCTTGGCTTCTTCCAGCATATGCAAATGATGATCCAGCTCCGCTTTCTTTACGAAGGCAGTTCCGTAAATCCGCTGAAGCATCTTGTTGTCACTGTTGCCGCGCCAGTAAGCGCCCGCCACGCTAAGCAGCTTGAACACTTTGATTTTGCCGGTGGATGGAACATGCGGTCCGCGGCAAAGGTCGAAAAATTCGCCTTGATCATAGATAGAAAGAACGCTATCTTCAGGCAGGTCACGGATCAATTCCAGCTTGTACGGATCGCCAAGCTCAGTAAAGATCGCGACAGCTTCTTCCCGGCTGACTTCGCGGCGGATAATCGGCAGATTTTCTCCGATGATTCGCTCCATTTCTTTTTCGATCTTTTGCAGATCCTCGGGATTGAGCGGATGCTCCAAATCCATATCGTAATAGAATCCGTCCTCAATAACTGGCCCGATTCCAAGCTTCACTTCTTTGCCGCCAAACAGGCGTTTTACCGCCTGCGCCATCAAGTGGGCAGTGCTATGGCGCATAATTTCCAGGCCATCCTGGGAATCCAAGGTAATAATTTCTACCTTTGCCCCGTCTTCCAGCTTCGTATTCAAGTCAACGGCCTTGCCGTCAATTTTGCCGGCTACCGCATTCTTGCGCAAGCCGCTGCTGATGGAGGCAGCTACATCCTCCAGAGTGCTTCCTTCAGCGTATTCCCGAACCGAGCCGTCCGGCAGCGATACATTAATTGCCATTGTTAATTCCTCCCGTAGATGATTAATGATTATAGTCCCGGAATCGGACAACAAAAAAAGCCCGCCCCGGAAAGGGACGAGCATGATTTACCCGTGGTTCCACCCTAATTCGGCGTCAGTGCTTCCGCAAAGACAACCCTTATTCGGCATTATGTAACGGTAATGAACCGGCGGTCCCTAATGTGTCCACAGGCAAGGACTGGTTCGGAATCGCAGCTACAAAGGGGTAAACCAAAACCGGAGCATAAGGGAATTTCAGCCGGGTTCCCTCTCTCTGCACTGTCCGTTGTTTCTGGTTCATGTCTTTGTCAACGCTTTTGCTCAATGTAAGCAAATTTGAATCACGTGTAATTATAAAACGAATACGTTGCCTCGTCAAGAACCCTATGTCCCTTGATCCAGGCGTCTCGATTCCTGATGAAACATCTGGCATGGAGGGCAGTGCAAACAAACCTCTGCACGGTCACCGAAGATGCGGCGGATCGTCGAAATGATCTGTGCCTCGGGATGAAGCGTGTGGATCATGATCCGATTGGGGGCCAACGAGATAAGGGTGCTGACGATCATATCCTCCATCTCCATCTCCTGATCTGCTATATTGGCCACCACCCCTCCACAAGGAGGCGCGCTGATCTTAGTGAATTCCTCACTCAGGATACTGAATTCATGATCTTGCTTATGCATCAAATGGATAAGCGGGGTTAGCGGTTCTTGAAAATGAACAAAATATTGCAGCAAATGGATGAATTCCTCGTACTGCTGATCCAGCAAATATTCCTCCATGGCGACATCCACAGTTTCCCGCAGCTTGTCCCTGTAATCCTGAAGCCGGAATGCAATAAACCCTTCCAGATCCAGGTACGAGTTCTCCTGCAAATATCCCTTGAGAACATGATAAATCCCGTCCATCCGTCTCCGTCTTGCCGCTTGATCGCCCACTTCCGGGCCCGCAAGCAGCTTTCGGCAGGACTCTTCCGCCGCAAGACCTTCATCGCGTGTAGCAAACGAATACTGGGCCCATGCGATTTTCAGGGCCATACTTTCCTCCAGTACTTCAACGATATATCTGGAGATCCCTCGAGCGAGTCCTTCCTTAATTTTATGTTCCAGCTTCATATCGCCAGAGGGTCGGGATATCGTCAAATTCATTACGTTCCCTTCCGTGGTGTACCGGAGATCCCCCCGGGCGGCCGCTTTATGTAATGCACTTCCGGGTTCGCCGATACCGATATAATCAAGGAGCTGCTGTTCCGATTGTAAGCTTTTCATGTCCGCACGCAACGAAAAAAAATCCATAAGCTCTCCCCTTTCGCTTCCTTCCCAAAGTATATGGCGGGAGGGAAACGGATATACGGGGCGGGCCTATGGAAAGATAGCCAGCATTACCAAATGAATAATTAATTAATTTTGCATGATAAAGTCGCGTTCAATACTGGAGTCCTTATCAAATACGCGAAGGATTTCATATTTCGTATTCCGTTGGGCCGGCGTTTTGCCTGCCGAGCGGATGATCGACAAGATCGACTCGATGTTAACCTTGTACGTAGCACCGGCGGAGGATACGACATTTTCTTCAATCATCGTACTTCCAAAATCATTGCAGCCATACTGCAGGGACAACCTGCCGACTTCTGGTCCCATCGTAACCCAGGAGGACTGCAGATTCTTAATATTGTCGAGCACGATCCGGCTGATCGCTACGGTCTTCAAGTAAGATTCCGGCGTCTGGCGGTCCACCTTGAGATTGGTGTTGTCCGGCTGGAACGTCCAAGGAATAAAGGCAAGAAAGCCTTCGGACGGATATCCGTTCTGAATGCACTCGTCCTGCGCTTCGCGGACACGAAGCAGGTGAAGCGCGCGCTCTTCCATCGATTCGCCGAAGCCGATAACCATAGTCGCGGTCGTATTCATGCCGATCCGATGAGCCGTCTGCATCACATCCATCCAATCGCGCCAGGAGCCTTTCGCCCGACTGATTTTACGCCGGGTACGGTCATCGAGAATTTCCGCTCCGCCGCCGGGCAGCGAATCCAATCCCGCCGCATGAATCTCGCGCAGCACTTCCTCGAGAGAAAGTCCGTTAGAAACTTCCTTCATTTTCAAAATTTCCGCAGGAGAGAACGAATGCATCGTAATTTCCGGGAATCTGGCCTTGATGGCTTTCAACAAATCCGTGTAGTAGCTGAACGGCAAATTCGGATTGGTTCCGCCCTGCATCAGAATTTCGGTTCCGGCAACATCGATCGTTTCCTGGATTTTTTGAAAAATAGTCTCATCGGGCAGCACATAGCCTTCTTCCGAGCCTGGACGACGATAAAATGCGCAAAACCGGCAATACACGTCGCAAACATTCGTATAGTTTACGTTCCGTCCAATGACGAAGGTCGTCACCGGGTCGGGATGCTTTCGCTCCATTAAAATGTTGGCCACATGACCCATTTTCTCCACTTCGTCCGACTCAAACAGCTTGATCGTATCTTCAAGGTCGAGGCGCTCCCCTTGCAGCGCCTTGTCTAAAATATGATTAATTGCGGTCATTTGGCTGCCTCCTAGCGTTTTCCTAATAGTGTGAGTTCAAAAAGTCGACTTTTTGAACTACATCTGATAAATAATCAAAAAATTCCAAAACCATACCAGATAATCGTAACACAATCATCTTCATTATAAAATAACCTCCCGGAATTTAGAACAGCACCCGATCCAAGCTCGGGTGCTGTTAAGGAGGCGAATGTATTAGCTGTTCTTCAGCGCCTGTTCCAGATCGGCGATCAAATCGCCGATATCTTCAAGACCGACGGAGAAGCGCAGCAAGCCGTCGGTAATGCCGCGCTCATACCGGACTTCCTGCGGCATGGACGCATGTGACATCATGGCCGGGTACGACAGGATGCTTTCGACAGCGCCAAGGCTGACGGCCACAAGCGGAAGCCGGACCTTGCTCAGCACTTGCTTCGCCCGCTCGCCCGAGCCGACGTCGAACGATACGACCGCGCCGTAGCCGGCCGATTGCCGTTCCTGAACGTCACGACCCGGGTGTTCAGGCAGGCCTGGATAAAACACGGCGTCAATATCGTCCCGCCGGCTCAACCAATCGGCAAGCTTGCGAGCACTGATTTCGCTGTGCGCCATGCGCGCGCCAAGCGTCTTCATGCCCCGCATCAGCAGCCAGGAATCCTGGGCACCAAGCACGGTGCCGAGACCGTTCTGCAAGTATTTCAGACGGTTCCCCAACGACTCGTTCCGGGCCACAGCCAGACCGGCCAGAACATCGCTATGCCCGCCCAGGAATTTCGTCGCGCTGTGCAGCACGATATCTACGCCAAGCTCAATAGGCCGCTGGTAGTACGGTGTCATAAATGTGTTGTCAACGATGCTGAGCAAGTCATTTTCCTGAGCCCACTTCGCGATCAAGGCGAGGTCCGTGATTTTAAGGGTCGGATTGGACGGCGTCTCCATAAACACGGCCTTCGTATTCGGCTTCAGCGCCGCTTGAACTGCGGCAAAATCCGTCATGTCGACGAAGGTCGCCTCAATGTTCATCCGGCTTAATATATTGGTAAGCAACCGATATGTACCGCCGTATACATCTTCCGTCACAATCAGATGATCGCCGGCCGAAAACAGCATGAACGTGGTCGAGATCGCCGCCATACCGCTGGCAAACGCCAATCCGCGCGAACCGCCCTCGAGAACCGCTATATAATCTTCCAACGCCTGACGGGTCGGATTGCCTGAACGGCTATAGTCGTATTCCGGCGGGTTAAAGATGTCGTGATGATGGAAAGTGGATGCCTGGTAGATCGGGACGCTGGACGCCCCCGTAGCGGCGTCGACTTCATTTCCGAAGTGGATCAGCTTCGTATCGAATTTCTTGGCCGGTAATTCCGGCGATCCGCCTTGCTGAGATTGTCCGCTATCACTCATTCCCTTGACCTCCTTCGACTTCCAGCCGAGCTGCCTCGAGTGCCTGACCCAGGTCCTCGATCAAATCCTCCGCATGCTCAATACCTACCGAGAAGCGGAGCAACCGGTCGTCTACACCGACCGCTTCGCGGATTTCGACAGGGATGTCGGCGTGGGTCTGAACTGCCGGATAAGTCATCAGCGATTCCACTCCGCCCAGACTTTCCGCAAAAGCGATCAATTCCAGGTGCCGGAGCACGGGCTCAACATAACGGGCATCGGTGACTTTAAAAGCAAAGATCCCCGTATTGCCGCTGGCTTGCTTCTTTTGAATATCATGACCCGGATGATCCGGCAGTCCAGGATGGAACACCTCCGCGATTTGCGGATGCTGCTGCAAGTATTTCGCGATGGCGAGAGCATTGCTCTCATGGCGTTCCATTCTCAGTGCCAAGGTCTTCATGCCGCGCATAAGCTGATAGGAGTCGGTTGGGCTGAGCACGGCACCGATGGAATTGTGAAGAAAAGCGATCTCGCGTGACAATTCTTCACCCTTCGTGATAATCAAGCCGGCAAGCACATCGTTATGGCCGCCCAAATATTTGGTCGCACTGTGGACGACAATATCCGCACCAAGTTCAAGCGGGCGCTGAAAATATGGCGTCAGCAGCGTATTATCCACAACGGTCACCAGCTGATGACGCTTCGCCCAAACAGTAACCGCCTCAATGTCGGTAATCATCATCAACGGATTGGTCGGAGTTTCAATGAATACCGCTTTCGTATTCGGTTTGCGCTCGCTCTCAAGGGCGTCCAAATCGTTGGTATCCACATAGGAAGCGCTAATCCCGAACCTGGACAATATCCGCTCCAGCAACCGGTAAGTTCCTCCGTACAAATCAAGCGATACGATCAGATGATCACCTTGGGAAAACAAGCTGAATACGGTCTGCAGCGCGGCCATACCCGAACTGCAGGCAAATCCCGCGTCCCCGCATTCGAGTGCCGCGGAAGCTTCTTCAAGTACAGTTCGGGTCGGGCTCTTCGTACGGGAATAATCAAATCCCGTGCTCTGACCGAGCCGCGGATGCCGGAACGCTGTCGCTTGATATATCGGGTAGTTTACCGCACCCGTGACCGGCTCCTCTACCGAACCGATCTGTGCCAATCTGCTCTCCAAATGCCATTTGTTCTCTTTCACCTTGAATACCCCTCCACTTTAGATCTGATAAATAAATTCGGCCAATTGATCGATATCATAGGGTGTTTCCTGATACACATAGTAATTCAGCCAGTTGGAGAATAATAAATTAGCATGCGCTCTCCAGCTTGAAGCAGGAGTTTTGGAAGGATCGTTATTCGGATAGTAGTTGACCGGCAAATCGATGTCGAGTCCTTTAGCGACATCCCGGTCGTATTCCCATTTGAGTGAACATGGATCGTACTCCGAATGGCCGGTTACAAAAATCTGCTTCCCGTCCCGCGACGCTACGAGATAGATGCCGGCTTCTTCGGATTCCGCCAAGATTTCAAGCTCAGGCACGCGTTCGATATCTTCCCGGGAGACATCCGTGTGACGGGAGTGGGGCACCTGGAACACTTCGTCAAAGCCGCGCAGAAGTTTCACATGCGGATTGTTGACCGTATGCGGGAACACGCCGAAGCACTTTTTCTCCAAGTTCAATTTCCGGACGCCGTAGTGATAATAAAGACCCGCTTGGGAAGCCCAACATATATGCATCGTCGAAGTTACGTGGCTTTTGCTCCATTCGAAGATTTCCTTCAACTCTTCCCAATAATTCACTTCTTCAAATTCAAACTGTTCGACCGGAGCACCCGTCACAATCATACCGTCAAAGCGGCGGCCTCTGATTTCATCAAAGGTTTTGTAGAACATGTTCAGGTGTTCCGCGGACGTGTTCTTGGAAGTATGTGACCGGGGGTGAAGCAAAACGATCTCGACCTGAAGCGGCGTATTGCCAAGCAGACGCAAGATTTGAGACTCCGTCGTTTCCTTGATCGGCATCAGATTCAGAATGGCGATACGCAGCGGACGTATATCCTGCTGATAGGCCCGGCTCTCATCCATCACAAAAATATTTTCGTTCGTAAGCACTTCCTTGGCCGGCAAATGATCCGGTACTTTAATCGGCATGATTTTTCACTCCTTCTGACGACTAGACTGGAATTTTGCTTGCTGAAAGCGGGCGTTGACAAGAAAAAAGACCTCACTCTTAACATAGAGAAAGGTCATCATTTATTCCTGAATGCTCCTCTCTCATCTCTCAGAGACCGGGTGCCAACAAATCGCACTACTCGGTTCCGCAAGAATTAGCACCGTGCGACGTATCGCCGGTTGCCGGGTATCATCGGGCCAGTCCCTCCACCTACTCTTGATAAGAAAATCGTCTAAGTATTTAGTTTTTGTAATCAAATTTAAATATACTGATTTTCATTATACATGAAATGTTTATTTTCACAAGCCAAATGCCCTTATTTGTCCACAACTTTTTGGCTTGAAACAATTCACACCCCGGCGTTATACTAGACAAGTGTTTAAGAGGCACTATATCCCTAATAACAAAGAGGTGAATCCGAGGATGGAAGGCGACCCGAGTCCGCAGTGTAGTATCCTGAAGCAACAATCGCATAGGAAACCGATCAGCAGGCGCCCTGCGGGTAATAACGGGCACTTTCTTTTCCCGGTGTTTTCATAAAACGCCTTATTCGGCGTTCCCGCACCACCGCTGTATCACCTTCCTGTGCTCAGCCAGACCAAAGTGAGCATAACCGGCTGCTTCCAGCCGGAAAGGGAGTGAAGAGCATGAAAATCCGTCATGTAGTCGCCGGTGTATTTACTCCGGTAGCAGATGTAGAAATGACAACAACACCGCCTGAGCAAGGGTTCTATTGGATCGATGCCGATGTTGAAGACCTGGCCCTGCTTCAGCCGCTGTTCTCATTGCACGATCTTGCGGTGGAGGATTGTCTTACCGAAGAAGAGCAGCGCCCAAAAATTGAAACTTATGATAACCACTATTTTATTGTAGTCAACAGTATCCGTTATGATGACGAGGAAATCTTCTTGCGGGCGCTGAACCTTTTTCTGGGCCGGCATTATATCATTACCGTAACCAAACAAAAAATCAACGAACTCCGGGCTGTAAAGCCGATCCTCTGGGAACAGGAGGTCAGCGAGCCCGACCGGTTCCTTTATTTCCTTATCGACCTTGTAGTTGACAATTATTTCATCGTCGGTGACCGGATCGAAGTCAAGATCGAGAAGCTGGAAGAAGACATTCTCATGCATACCAAGCGGTCCCATCTTAACGAAATTATCGGACTACGAAGCGAAATACTCTGGCTTAAGAAAGTGCTGGGTCCACAAAAAGAAGTTATTAATATTCTAAACAAAAAAGATCTGCGGCTGATCGACGACCAATTGCAGAAATATTTCAGCGACATCTATGAGAACGCCGTTAAGATTTCCGAAAACTTCGATACCTTCCGGGAACTCGTAGGAAACTTACGAGAAGCTTATCAGGCCGCCATCGCCAACCGTGCGAACGAAATCATGCGCGTGTTTACGGCGATTACGACGATTTTCATCCCGCTTACGCTAATTACCGGTATCTACGGAATGAACTTCGACCATATGCCTGAACTTCATTGGAAGTACAGTTACTATGTTGTCCTAGGCATTATGATCGTGCTTGGAGCGGGAATGTTCTATCTGTTCAGGAAACGGGACTGGATCTAAAACTAAAATCAGCAAAGCCGGCAAACGGCGAACCATGAACAGGTTCGCCGCTTGCCGGCTTTTTTAGAAGGAATTAACCCGCCTTAGGAGCTCGCTCCTTCTGTCGGCGATATGAGATCCGCAGAAGCCGCAGCCGTTCGTAAAGCTTGTCCAGGCCTCCCGCATCAAGCGTCTCCTGATCATAAACGCGCTGCAGCACCGGCTTTAAGAAGCTGTCGCCCATTTCCTCGAACGCCTTCCATACTTCATTCTGCTGCTCCGCCGGCATGTCCTTGAGTTCTAATTGAACCAATGAATCCGTCGTATACCCGTCCTTCTCAAGCAATTCAAGTAATTCCACGGCCTCTCTTCGGTCCAGGTTCGTCCGTACGCAAATCTCCTGCAAATCAAGACCTTGGGCCAGTGATTCCAGCACAACGCGGCGGGTACTGAACTTCTCCATCTCCAGCTTGAACTTCGCCTCCTTCTGCTTGTACATCCAAGATCGGAATACATCCTCGTCGATATTCTGCTCCACCCAGCCAAGGGGGAAGTCACCCGGCCGTTCGCCCCCCTGGGCCTGAGCCATTTCCAGCAGTTCTGGTCCGTATTCGGCGGCCTTGCTTTCGCCCACGCCGGGAAGCTGCAGCAATTCTTCAGTCGTCCAAGGCTTGAATACGCTGATCAGCCTCAGCAGCCGGTTACTGGCAATCATATACGGCGCCTTCCGGTCAGCGGAGGCCTTCTTACGCCGCCAGGCACAGAGTTCGTTGTAAAACTCCTCATTCCCGTGCAGCTCACTGTAGCAAATCAGCTTCTGTGCCGCCATTCCCCGCCCTTGGAACTCCTCTCGCTCATCCCAGATCCCTTCAATCACCGGGCGATAGCCTTCACCCAGCTTAACGACAAGACGATGGCGGTACACATGCAGCATTTCTGACCAGGAGCCGCCCTCATACCAAATGGTCTCCTGCTCCCCCTCCGCTGTCGTTTCGTTCCAGCCCATCCGCCATAGCCCTTCCTCTTCACCGATCCAGACTTGAGCTCCGCCAGACACCGCATCGCTGCTCTTCTTTTCCAAACTGTTCAAAAAAACAATCCGCATCCTTTTTTCCCCTCCCAATTCACGTCAGCTACGACAATCCCATGTTTATAAACACGCAAAAAAGCACCCCTCCTGAAAAATTCAAGAGAGGTGCTTCCCCTAGTCGTATACTGTTATTCCTAATCATACCATTTTTTTCGCAGCTGTCAATCCGTTATCATTTCCCCGCCGCTCCGTTTTTCGGCTATAATGACAGAAGACAACTAGTATCCGAGGAGGCTTTGCAAATGAACGAACAGCACCACGATTTGGACTTTTTATCAGACAGCACGGAAAGTACATCCACCCGATTTGTAACTTTTATAGGCAACGCCTCTCTAAAGCGCTTCGATCTGGCCGTTACGACCACAAACCGTTTTTACGGGAAAAAGCTTGTTACGGATCTCCAGAACGGCAAGACTGCTATCCTGGGTACGGACGATCTGGAGGAAGAAGGCTATCTGGAGCACGTTTTCGGTCTGAGTGAAGAAGAGAGCCACGAGCTCAAATCGTTTCTGTATCAGGTGGTCGGCGAAGCCTATTTCACCGATTGATCTGTGATTGGCATCATAGGCATCATGGTGATGGACCTCTCTACTCCTCTTTTTCCGAACGCCGACCACTCAAGGCCAGAAGAAGAAATGAGATCAGAATCATGAAGGCAGCCCATGCCCATGCGGTAGTCGTGTCACCGGACTCCACCGCCATATAGATGGCGGTCGGCAGTGTCTGCGTCCTGCCGGGGATATTCCCGGCCAGCATCAGAGTGGCGCCAAATTCGCCAAGCGCTCTGGTAAACGACAGCACGAAGGCGGTTGTCAGGGAACGCTGGGCCAGCGGAACGGCGATGTAAAACAAGACCTGCCACTCGGAAGCGCCCATGGAACGGCCGGCGGACAGCAGGTCCCGGTCAATAGAGGCAAAGCCGGCCTTGGCCGATTGATAGGCTAACGGGAAGGCGACGACAGCCGCGGACAGTACGGCGGCCCCCCAGGTAAATACGATCGGCAGCCCGGCAAGTGTTTCGAACAGCTTGCCGACCGGGCTCCGGCGGCCAAACGCCATCAGCAGCAAGAAGCCGACGACGGTAGGAGGCAAAACCATAGGCAGCATAAAGATCGTCTCCAAGATCGTTTTGCCCCAAAACTTCTTGCCGGCCATCAGCCATGCTATGTAACCTGCGATCAAAAAAGCGATGATGCCCGCTAGCAGCGACACTTTCAAGGATAATCCGACAGGCGACCAAAAATCGCTCCATTCCATCTCAGGCATCACTCCGCCACGCTGAAACCGTAATTCCGGAATACGTTGCTAGCTGCTGCCGATTGCAGAAATTCAAGGAATTGGTCAGCTTCATCAGGATATTTGGTTGCCGCAACAATTCCTGCGGGATACAGGATGGGCGTATGGCTCTTCTCATCGAGCACCAGCGCCGTTTTCACCTTGGATGTAAGTTTCGCATCGCTCTCGTAGACGAACCCCGCATCCGCATTTCCCGATTCTACATAAGTCAGCACTTGAGTTACGTCTTTGGCAAACACCATTTTAGGCTGGAGCATCGTCCATAACTGTCCGTTCTCCAACGCTTCCTTCGTATAAGAACCCGCAGGAACCACTTCGGGTTCGCCGAGTGCGATCATGCCAAAGTCTTTCTCCTGCAAGACTTCTAAAGATGCAGGGACAACGGAAGCATCCGACGGAACGATTAGGACAAGACGATTGCGCAGCAAATCAACCTTGCTGTCGGCATTGACGAACTTGCCATCGATTAGAGCCGTCATTTGCTTCTGTCCTGCCGACAGAAACAAATCGGCGGGCGCTCCTTGCTCAATTTGTTTTTGCAAGGATCCCGAGGCGCCGAAATTCATCGTTAGCTTGATATTTTCATGCTCTGCTTCATACAGCGCGGAAATCTCTTCCATGCTCTCTTTAAGACTTGCTGCCGCCGATACCGTCAGCGTGACTGAACTCTCAAGGTTATTTGACGACGTTTGTTTGCTGTTGCTTGAGGTCTCGGCTTTATTCCCTGCGTTGGCGTTGGCGCATCCGGACAAAATTGCGATAAGCAGCAATGTTCCGATTAAAGCCCGGCCGCCAAACATAGATTTTAAACCTGATGGCATCTAAAACCCTCCAAACATGTACCAATAATAATTCATTTTATTATATCTAGATATATTTGAATATAACTAATTATAATTAGACATAAAGTTGTCAATGGAGGATACCCATGAACGATGTTTCCTACACTACTGAAGAAGTCGCAAAACTGCTTAAGGTTTCCAAATTAACTGTATATGATCTGATCAAAAAAGGAGATCTTCCTGCCTACCGGGTTGGCAAACAGATGCGGGTCGATGCGGATGATCTGGAGATGTACAAGCAGAATGCGAAAAGCGGCGGAGCGGCTGCTTCCCGTTCTCAGCGTAATAACAACCTGAATGCCGAACGGGAGATTCCAAAGGAATTCGCCAAAGATGAGCAAAGCTCCTCCGGCCGTGAGCCTCATCCAGGAACCCTGGTCATTACCGGTCAGGACCTTAGTCTGGATCTGCTGGCCAAGCATCTTGAGCGGGCTAATTCTTCGCTTCGGCCCCTCCGCTCGCATGACGGAAGTCTCGACAGCCTGATCTCCATGTATCACGGAAAGAGCGACATCGTCAGTACCCATTTGCTGGACGGAAGCAGCGGAGAATACAATATCCCTTATATCACCAAAATTCTGACCGGCCATTCCTATGTCGTCGTCAACCTGCTTCAGCGTCAAGCCGGGTTATACGTCAAACGCGGCAATCCCAAGCAATTGCTGACATGGGCGGATTTGGGCAGAACCGGCCTGAAAATGATTAATCGGGAAATTGGCTCCGGGGCCCGTGTACTTCTGGATGAACAGCTGCGCATCCACGGGATTTCACGCTCAGGCATCGAGGGATACGAGGACGTGGAGACAAGTCATCTCGCCGTGGCGGGCAAGGTCGCTGCCGGCCAGGCTGATGTTGGCGTTGGGATTGAGCATGCGGTTTCCCTGATCAATACCGTCGATTTCGTGCCGTTGATCAAGGAACGCTATGACTTGGTCATGTTAAAAACAAAATCTAACGCCGAATGGGTCCAGCTTCTGCTGCAAACCTTGCAATCTCCCGAATTCCGGCAGGAGCTGGGTTCGATTCATGGCTACGATTTATCGCTGACTGGACAAATTTTGTATGATACGGATAAATAAAAAGAAATGACGGTGCATTAGAGATCGATCTCTCCGCACCGTCATTTCCTGTTTTATTTAGTTATTCCTTACGGCGTTGCCGCGAGCCCCATCAGCGAGCTGATGCTTGCCATTTCCAATTCCTCGAATTTGGATGCGACCGCCGCAGCGTTCAATTCAAGCCGGCAGGAGTCGGGAATGCACACCACATCCACATCGCAGCGGATTTCCGCCAGCTGTCTCGATAAATGGAGCATGTCCAGATCGGCTTCAATTTTGCCCCGGACCGACTTGCTCAGAGAATCCAAATTGCCCAGAATTCCCTCCACCGATCCGTACTCTTGCACGAGCTTCAGCGCCGTTTTCTCACCGATTCCCCGCACGCCGGGATAGTTATCGCTCGTATCGCCCATCAGCCCCTTCAGGTCGATGATTTGGCGCGGTGTCAGTTGTTTCTCTTCCATCAGACTTTCCGGCGTATAAACCATATAATTGCCATGTCCTTTTTTCATAATAATGACGCTCGTCCGCTCGCTGACCAACTGCAGCATATCATGATCTCCCGTAAGAATGTACACCTGCATATCCTCGCTGAATTTAGCGGCCAGGGTGCCGATGCAATCATCCGCTTCATAACCGGGACAGCTGACATTTGGAATCCCGAGGCTTTCCATCACGTCCCGGATTACGGAAAACTGCGGAATCAATTCGTCGGGCGCTTCCGAACGGTTGCCTTTGTAGGCCGCAAACTGCTCCGTCCGGAAGGTTTTGCTCCCAAGATCCCAACAGCAGGCGATATGCGTCGGGGCAAATTTCTGCACGGCATCCCAGAAGTAACGCATAAACCCATAAACCGCATTGGTCGGAAGGCCTGCTTTGGTTCGGCGGATGTATCCCGTGGCGGCAGATGCATAAAACGCCCGGAACATCAAAGCCATCCCGTCAACCAGCAGAATGCTTTCTTTTCCGTTCTGATTTATTGTCATGTCTGACTCTCCTTCCTGATCGTTATCTATTTGTGCCAAGCCTGCTCGTAAGCTTCCTCTTTGAAGCCTACCGTAACTGATTTTCCATCCGACACCAGCGGACGCTTAATCAGCATCCCGTTTGATGACAGCAGCTTGATCTGGTCTTCCTTTGCCATGGAGGACAATTTATCTTTTAGTCCCAATTCCTTGTACACTTCTCCGCTGGTATTGAAAAATTTCTTCAACTCCAGCCCGCTAAGCTCGACCAATTCGGTCAACAAGGCCGGCTCAGGCGGATTCTCCTTAATATTTCTCAAATCCAGCTGATGCCCCTGAGCTTCAAGCCATTTAACAGCCTTGCGGCAAGTGCCGCAGGGCGGATAGTGGTACACGATCAAATTACTCATTAAACAAGTTCTCCTTCACTTTCTTATTCTCCACATTCCAGCTTCCGCCGCAATGTCTCCATGTCCGGCGGAAGAGGCGCACGAAACAGTAAATCCTCGCCAGTCAGCGGGTGCCGAAATCCAAGCTCCGCCGCATGAAGCGCTTGACGGCCGATCGCCGCATCCAATACCGATGCGGACATGTTCTGTCCTTCCGTTCCCTGGGCTGTGCTCCAGGTATACAACTTGTCCCCGATCAACGGGTGGCCGATCGAAGTCATGTGAACGCGGATTTGATGCGTCCGCCCCGTTCCCAGCCGCAGTTCCACCAGTGCTCCCAATCCGTAACACGCGGAGACTTTGTAATAGGTCAACGCCGGATATCCGCTTGGGGTAACGATGCGCCGATGCGGCTCCAGCGGGTCACGGTCGATCGGCCCGTCGATAAGCCCGTCGGGCGAGGCGGGGCAGCCGTGTACAAGCGCGGCATACTTCTTCGTGACCTGGCCCGCGATCAACTGTTCGGAAATATGCTGATGGATATAAGCGTTCTTGGCGATCGCGATAATCCCGCTCGTTTCCTGATCCAAGCGATGTACCGGACGAAAGCGGACGGCCTCCCCCTTTTCCCGCCAGTAATGCACCACACCGTTAGCAAGCGTGCCCGTGTAATGTCCGTGTGTCGGGTGCACAATGATCCCGGGAGCCTTGTTTACGATCAACAGGGCTTCATCCTCGTAAACAATATCAAACGGAATAGGTTCCGGTAAAATATCCTCCGAGATTTCCTGCTCCAGCGAGATAGAGACCATATCCCCCGGTTTGACCGGGACGCTGATAAACACCCGCTCCCCGTTCAGCATGACGCCCCGTTCCGTCAGCTTGATGCGTGACAGCAGCTTTCGGGACACCCCGAGCCTGCGTTGCAGCACGGTTTTTAACAGCCAACCGTCCTCTTGTTCCGTAACCCTATATGTTATTGGTTTATAGTAAGCGGTCATAATTAATTGCGAAACACCTTCCCACTGCGAATGTACTCCACATCGGGAGTTTGCTGGCGCGCATTTGCCGTCCGGGCCGCCGCGAAGAAAAAGTCGGAGAGACGGTTCAAGTATTTCACGGCCTCCCAATTTACTTCGGCTTTCCGGCTCAACGTTACCGCTTGCCGCTCTGCACGACGGCAGACGGTCCGGCAAACATGCAGCAAGGAGGCAAGTTCTGTCCCTCCTGGCAGAATGAATTTCTCAATCACCGGATTTTCCGCTTCGTAACGGTCAATCCATGACTCGAGCCGTTCCGCCATGTCCGGGGTAACTTTAAAACGTCTTTCATCAACTTTTGCAAAAGCGAGGTCCGATCCGCAGTCAAACAGCTCCTGTTGAATCTGCTGCAAATCCTCTTTCAAATCGGCAAACTTCGCTTGATCCGCACAGCTCCCGGCTAATCCTACAAAGCTGTTCAGTTCGTCGATCGTGCCGTAAGCCTCCACCCGTTCGTCATCCTTATATACTCTCCCGCCGATAACCGACGTCTGCCCCTGGTCACCGGTACGTGTATAAATCGTCATAAACAACCCCCTTTTCCTATTTTCAAATATACCATAAATTTAAAAAAGAAGATCCTTGTAGGATCTTCCCTGGAATAGTCTGGTTCATTTAATTTCTATAATTTCGCTTCTTTGTTTTTCCGGTGACTCTTCATAAATTCATTGATCTTTAAATCCAGCAAGCTGCTGATCTCAATAACGATATCCGAAGTAAAGGAATTTTCCTGCTGGAATATCTTTTCCATTTTACTGCGAAGCAAATGGATCTCATCCTCCAAGGAAACCGCTTGTGGTGAAGTCTTGCGACCGACTTCGTCTATCCATTGATTTCTATCGTTGCCGTCTGCGATCACAATTCCGGCTAGTTCGAAAGGCAAATTGTATTCACCACAACCCAAAAGTAATCCCTCCCTGAGAAACTAAACCCTCTTCCAAAATAAAATTATACCATGTCAATTGGACAGTGATCAATTAAAATATGAAAGAAATGTTAATTAGCCCCATTTTCCCGGGTGAGGTACTTAAGAATCAGCCTTGCTTCAATTTATGAATGAATTGTCCCATCCGGTGGAGCGCCTCGCTGATCTGATTTACGGAAGTCGCATAGGAGCAGCGGAGGAAGCCTTCACCGCCCGCACCGAACACATTTCCGGGCACAGCCGCAACTTTGGCCTCAACCAATAGCCGGGTGGCAAATTCATCCGAGCTCAGGCCGGTTGACTCGACGCTCGGGAATGCATAGAAAGCGCCTTGAGGCTCATGACAAGACAAACCGACATCACGCAATCCTTGAACGATCAATCTTCTGCGTTGGTTGTAGGATTCGACCATAAGGTCCTTCTCCTTCAGCCCATTTTTGAGGGCTTCAAGCGCTGCTACCTGACCCATAACCGGAGCGCACATGACAGTGTATTGATGAATCTTCAGCATGGCGTAGATCAAATCCGGATGGCCGCAAGCATATCCCATGCGCCAGCCTGTCATCGCAAAAGCTTTGGAAAAGCCGTTGACCAGAATGGTCCGGTCTTTCATTCCGGGAATGGAGGCAAAACTTACGTGCTTATCGCCATAAGTCAATTCGGAATAAATTTCGTCGGAAATTACGATCAGGTCGTGTTCTTCCACGATTTTCGCAATCGGCAGCCAATCCTCATAACTCATGGTGCCGCCGGTCGGGTTGCTCGGATAATTCAGAATCAAAACCTTGGATTTCGGAGTGATTGCCGCTTTAAGCTGTTCCGGCTTCAATTTGAAATTGTCCTTGGCGAATGTCTCGATTTCCACCGGTACACCGCCGCCGACTTCGGTAATCGGCGAATAAGAGATGTAACAAGGCGCCGGAACCAGAATTTCATCTCCAGGTACGATCAGCGCGCGCAAGGCCAGATCAATAGCTTCGCTCGCACCCACAGTCACAAGGATTTCATCTTTCGGGTTATATTTCACTTCGTAGCTGTTATACAGATATTCCGCAATCGCTTCGCGAAGCTCGGGAGTGCCTGCATTGCTTGTGTAGCTCGTAAAGCCGCGCTCCAGAGAGTAGACGCAAGCTTCCCGGACATGCCATGGAGTAATGAAGTCAGGCTCCCCTACCCCCAGCGTAATAATATCCTTATTGCCGCTGGCAAGGTCGAAGAAACGGCGAATCCCTGAAGGCTTAATATCTCTAACCCGCGGAGCTAAGTAAGAAGTCATTGAATTTTCGTTTTGTTCTGCCTGTCCTTGTGATTTTACGCTCATAACATTACTTCCTTTACGGAGAAATCATCAGGCGGCGGTCTTCTTCGGGATCTTCGAAAATGATGCCGTCTTGTTTATATTTTTTAAGAATAAAATGCGTTTTCGTTGAAAGTACGGATTCCAGCGGTGACAGCTTGTCGGAGACGAAACTGGCCACTTCCTTCAAATTGCGCCCTTCCACTTCCACCAACAAATCGTAAGCTCCGGACATCAGATAGACGGACATCACCTGCGGGAACAGGTAAATCCGTTCCGCGATGGCTTCGAAGCCTCTCCCGCGTTCGGGCGTGATTTGCACTTCGATCAAGGCGGTTACTTTCTCGTCGTCCAATTTGCTCGAATTGATCACGGTCGCATATTTCACGATGACGTGATCTTCTTCCAATTCGGCGATCGCGGCTGCGACTTCTTCCGAAGATACGCCCAGCAAGGTTGCCAGCAGCTTCGGATCCCGGCGGGCGTCCTCTTTCAGGAGATCCAGCACTTTCAGCTTCAGTTCGCTCAATTGTTTCATGCTTCACCCTCCAGCGCTGTTCCGGCGGCGTCGGTAGACGTTTGCCTCCGGAATCTAAATTTAATACTTATATTACATGAAATTGGGCATCCTGCAAAGAAAAACGTCCACTCCATGGAAGATTCCGGGAGGTGGACGTTTTGGGTTACGGTCTTATTTTCCAGTCAAACGCTTTAAGTGTAATAAGGATTCTGGATATTGGTTTGATGGTATGGGACATTAGCGGGATGCATATACGAATTCGAACGGGTTGTCTGCTGCTGCACGAACTGATGCACCTTCTGGTGCGTCTTTTCCGCCTCCTGGATTTTCTTATCGATTTCCTGGCGGGTAGCTCCGGCAGGAGGCGAATAAATCTGATGCCGTTCAAGCAGCGTGTAAAGATCGCCCTGCAGACGCAAGGTGCTGTCCGTCAACTCGGCAAACGTCCGTCTGATCGACGGGCAGGACGACTCCGTGGTCGCTGTGGTATACTCTCGAACCGTACGCCGAAGATCGGCAAGAATTATTTTCAACAAGTCGTCCTGGGACATTTGCCCTGTGCTGGTTTGTGGGTTCACGAAAGATTCCTCCTATGGTTTTGTTGGATCCGCAATTTACTGGGCTTGGCTTGGAGCTAGGGGCTGATGCTGTTTCAGCGCGTTAATCAGCGTGTGCAGATGATGCTCGTGAACCCGCATATGCTCCGAAATCGCCTGCTCGATTTGTGCATTGGTGGCTACGGCGGCTGCAGCCGCGCACATCTTGATCAACATGTCTTCATTAGCCACAGAATCCGCAATATAGTTGACTTCTTTGCCGGACAGCGGCTGCATTTGCGTATAGTTCATCTCGTTTCCTCCTGATAGATAGTTGCATTCGGGCATATTATGTCCCGCTTCGAAATTTTTATCATAGGTCAGAGGTTATACTTGTGGCGCCGCGGTGAATATTGGATTAGGGACACTATACAAGTCCACTTGCTATCACTGTTGGAGGGATGGAACGATGAAATTACATTCGGGCGAACACGTCTGGCCCAGGACGATCGGTCCTGTCCCCGACTACCCTGCTTTAGGGCAAGATATTTCTTGCGACTGTCTCATCATTGGGGGCGGAATCAGCGGGGCTCTTTGCGCTCATCTTTTGACCGATTTAGGCATGAATATCGTTTTGGCCGAGAAAAATGAAATCGGCTCGGGCAGCACGCTGGCGAATACGGGAATTCTTCAGTATGCCAATGATAAAACCTTGACCTCATTCATTCATACATTTGGTGAAGAGACGGCGGTTCACTTTTACAGGCTCTGCAGGGATGCCCTCGTCCGTTTAAAAGAACTGGGAGGAAAGCTGCATCCGGATCTCTTACCGAAGGAGAGAAGCAGCCTGTATATGGCGAGCACCGCTGAGGATGTTTCCATGCTGAGGGAAGAATATGAGAATTTAAAAAAATACGGATTTCAGGTGGACTGGTGGAACGAAGAAGATTTCTCCGGACGGTTTCCGTTCCGCAGGCTTGGGGCAATTTACACTCAGGGGGACGCCGAGATCAATCCGTTTGCCCTCGTTCACGAACTCCTGAAGAAAGCGACGACAAAAGGGCTGCAAATTTACGAGCATACGCCTATTACGGGCTGGATATTCCATAGTGACGGGGTTAGCTGCCGTTCCGGACAGCGCGTCATTCGCGCCAAGCATGTCATCGTAGCTACCGGTTATGAAACCCAACTTCTGAAACGGGAACCCGGAGCTTATTTAACGAGCACCTACGCGGTCGTGACAGAACCGGCAAACCATTTCAAGGATTGGCACGAGCGCTGTCTGATCTGGGAAACCGCCCGCCCCTACCTTTATATGCGGACAACCCCCGACGGCCGGATTATGGCCGGAGGGCTGGATGAGCCTTTAACGGGCAATGTGTTAAAGGAAGGCCGGGAAATAAAAAAAGGACAAGAGCTTCTCGAACTCATTCACAATATGTTTCCGGAAAAATCGGGACTACGTGCGGCTTATTCCTGGGGAGCCGTATTCGGGGAAACCCGGGACGGATTGCCTTATATCGGAACCCATCCGGATTATCCCCATTGTTTCTTCCTTGAAGGTTATGGAGGGAACGGAACCGTATGCAGCATGCTCGCCGCTGAGATGATTACAGATGTGCTTGCCGGCAAACCGCGCAGCGATATGGAACTGTTTGCGCTGACCCGAAGCACCAAACCCGCTCCTTAAACGGAGCGGGCTAAGTATTCGATTCCACTGCCTGCGATCACCAGGATTGTAACTTCCTGTCCGGTCAAGCGGCATCAACCGGGTGCTTAAATAATTTACGGATGAGAACCCAACTGAGCAAAGGGGTTGCTCCAAGGCCCAGCATAAGCCAAATGACCGTCTTCATATGAGGAGACCAGGTAAATATGATAATGAACAGGAGCGTGCCAAGCAGTCTCCCGACCATGATGCTCAGTTCGCGGAGTACGATCAATTCAACGCGCTGCTCTACGGTATCCTCATTTTTCCCGATAAGATCGAACACGGAGGAGATGACCGGAAGCAAATACAGCGGCATGAACAGGGAAGTCCCGATCCCGAAGAGCATCAGCGTAACATAGTTGACGTCCCACAGAAGCGGGCCGATGACCCCCGTAATCAGTACTGCTCCAACGAGCATTCCGGCATACCGGAAGCGAATGTGGAGCCATTTTCCGACCGCCCAGAAGCTGACCAGGGAAACAAGTGAAGTAACCAACGAAAACTGGCCGACTTTCCTCTCTGCCGAAGTGCTGATAAATACGAGCAATGTGACCAGAAACGAAAAGACGCCCTCCCGCACTCCATGAGCCGCGGATGCCGGGACGGCCTGCCGCCAGGGACTATTCTTGCCAAACTGCCGGAAAGGCTCCATCCACCGGTAGGGACCGCCGCGTTTTCTTTTTTTCAGCCAAAAGCTAAGCAGGATGCCGATTCCATAGACGATCAGCGAAACCGTGAATATGACGCGATATCCGAGATTTCCCTTCATCGCGGAAATAATCCAACCGGAAGTCCACGGACCTAAAATGCCGATCACGGAGCCCAGAATCCCGATCCAGCCATTGAACAAATCCCGGGTATCGACATCCGTCACTTCAAAATAAACGACATTAAAAGCTAGCCAAAACAGCCCCGATCCGATGCCGAACAGAAATCCAAGCGGCCATATATAATCGACGGTATGCGCTCCCGCCCACAGAACCAGCAGATAGAATATTCCTGAAACGACGATCCCCAGCCGGAGGGAGATCATCTTATCCTGCTCCTTCACCCATTTGCCGGCGATCCAAAACGTAAGCCCGAGCGCTAGCTGTTGACTGAACGTGAACCATCCGATCATCGCAAAATCCTGTTTGACCTTCCATAAATAGACGTTCAAAAAAGTTCCCGACAACGCCCCGGCCAAAACGAATAATCCATTCACGGCTAACAGCAGCCTGGATTGGCCGTTAAGAGAACTGCTCATGCATTTTGCTCCTCCAACGATTCAGTGTAAATGTAAGATACCCAATCTGCGGGGAAGCATGACATAACGACGCAAAAAATGGAGTGAGCCCCTTATCGTCAAGTTTTCTTTGAAATGTAAAAGGAGGCCTCCCTCCAGCCATAATGTATGGCCAGGGAAAGCCCCCATGTTCACAAAAATCAATCTTCACTTACTGTGCGAATCAATGCGTTCCGGTCATCCTCCGATAAGAAGGAACCGACATGGAAGCAAGCGGTGCAGACATAGACGTTTAGCTTGGCTGCCGGTTTCAGCAACGGCCCTTTTGCACCCTCGGGCACGACAGGAGCATAATCCGCACCTAACGTCTGAACTCCCGCAAACATCATATATTCCCGGCAATGCGGACATTCGGGAACTTCTTCCTGCCTGTCCAGAATCTTTTCGACGCCGGATTCATAAGCAAGCAGATCTCCTCCGTCCGTTGCAAAAGCTTCTACCCGCCGAATCGCATTCAGATGGCTTTCGTCATCCTCTTCCCAAAGACCGAGGCCTTCTTCTTCCGCCTCCAAATCCTCGTCTTCCTCCAATTCATCTTCCTCGCCGAGAGAAATATTCAAAGTACGGTATCCCTTAAGCTCATTATGGCAATAAGGACATTCCTCTTCGGGTCCCAATTCTTCATCCCATACAATTTCGGTTTGACACCAAGGGCAGATTGTCGTTTCCATTTCAGCCCATCCTTCCATTAACAAATTAATTATTCATCCAACCCGTCATCACGATCTAACCAAGAAAATGATTCCGGCGATCAAGAACAGCATCGAGGCCACGAATAAAACCCGGACCAGGTTTTTCAACATGCCATACTCCTCCTAAACGATACAGGCTCCGATCACAAAGGACACCGAAACCGAAACGGCCATAGCGATAAAGCCCACCGCCACATTGCCCGCTGCGATCTCCTTGTCGATCTGAAAGACCGGGGTCACAAACTCAAACATCATATAAGCAAGGAAAAACAGAAACGCTCCGACAAAAGACCACCCGATAAACTCATAAATGGATGAACGTTCGGTCGCAAAACGCAGAATATTGCAAATTCCGAAGATTTTGCCCCCCGTGGCCAGCGATGCCGCCATATTTCCCCGTTTTATCTCATGCCAGCACCGATACTTCGTTACAAGCTCAAAGCAGGAAAGAAACACGATCAGTTCTACAACCGCTACGGAAAAATATCCCGCCATCAGCCCGATAGGCTGCTCAAGCAGCGGATCAATGGTTCCTTTCAATCCGTTCTCCTCCCCGTCACTTCAGTTCGGCTACCGTGACTCCGGTACCGCCTTCCCCGTAATTTCCGAGACGATAACTCTTTATATGCTTGTGCCTGCGCAAATAATCCGAAATACCGGTACGCAATATTCCCGTTCCTTTGCCGTGGATGATATAGATCTGGCCCAGATTGCCCAAATAGGCTTCATCGATGAAGCGGTCAACTTCGATCAGCGCTTCTTCCAGATTGGCACCTCGTAAATCCAGCTCGCTGCGGACCTGATCGTCTCTGGTACGCTTCAGATTGGTTACAGTCCGTTGTGCCGGCTTAGCCGATGCTGCCGATCCGATCAACTCGAGATCGTCCATAGCCACCTTCATTTTCATGATTCCGAGTTGGACGATCGCTTCTTTGCTGCCGGACAATTCCACGATATGGCCCTTCTGATTCAGGCTGTATACCATCACTTCATCGCCCGGTTCAATTTGGCGCGGCGGTTTGGCTGTCTTCTTGCCGGCCGCCTTCTTGCGTTGCTGCGGCTCCGCCTCATCCAGCTGTTTCCGGGCGGCGATCAGTTTATGCTCCTTGACCGAAGCGCCTTCCTCGAGCGCCAGCTTCCGTAAATCTTCGATAATCTTCTCGGCTTCGCTGCGTGCCTTGGCGATAATCGTTCTCGCCTCTTCTTCTGCCTTCTCCAGCCGGCGGTCTCTTTGCTGCTCCAGCTTCTCCAGTTCGGCCGTATGGCGGCTCCGCAAAGCCTCCAAGTCCTTCCGCAGCTTCTCTGCCGTCTCCCGCTCCTGCTCCGCGACGTTCCGGTTCTCTTCCAGCGAGGCAATCATATGCTCGACCCGCTGATCCTCTTCCTTCACCTCGCCCCGGGCATAGTCCAAGATTGCTCCCGGCAAGCCCAACCGTTCGGCGATTGCGAACGCGTTGCTTCGGCCCGGAACACCGACCAACAGCCGGTATGTCGGACTCAGCGTATTAACGTCAAACTCCATACTCGCGTTAATAACGGCCTTTCGTTCATAAGCGTATGCCTTCAGCTCGCTGTAATGCGTTGTGGCCACCATCCGGCAGCCCTGGGAATGAATATGCTCCAAAATCGCAATCGCGAGAGCGGAGCCTTCCGCAGGATCTGTACCGGCACCGACCTCATCCAGCAGTACGAGACTTTTAGGGGTCATTTTGCGCAGAATTGAAATAATATTGGTCATATGGCTCGAAAAAGTACTGAGACTTTGCTCGATGCTCTGCTCATCCCCGATATCCGCATATATGGCGTCAAAGACACACAACTGGCTGCCTTCCTCCGCAGGAACAAACAAGCCGGACATCGCCATGAGGCTGAGTAGGCCGATCGTTTTGAGAGTGACGGTCTTACCGCCGGTATTCGGGCCGGTAACGATAATCGTCGAATATTGGTTGCCCAATTCCACATCGATCGGGACAACCTGGTTCGCCGGGATAAGCGGATGACGTCCCTTCTTCAGCTTCATAAATCCGCGATCGTTCATGCGCGGCAGCGTAGCCTTCATTTCCCGGGCCAAGCGTGCTTTGGCAAACAGAAAATCAAGCTGTGCAAGCACATCGCTGTCATAAAACAGCAGCTCCGCCTGTTCACCGACCAGAGCCGTCAGCTTCTGCAGAATCACTTCGATTTCCCGTTCTTCCCGAAGCCGGGTTTCCCGCAGCTTGTTATTCATCGCCACGATGGATTCGGGCTCAATGAACAGCGTCGCGCCGGACCCGGACTGATCGTGTACAATCCCGCCGAAGTGGGATCTGTATTCCGCTTTAACCGGAATAACAAACCGGTCGCCGCGGATCGTGATCAATTGGTCCTGCAGCATCTTCGATATGCTGGAGGAACGGATCATCGCATCCAGCTTTTCGCGAATGCGTACCTCACCGCCGCGCAGTTCCCGGCGGATCTGCGACAGCTCGGCGCTGGCGGAGTCGAGCACCTCGGCGCTCTCGTCAATGCACCGCTTGATGGCCTCCTCCAGCGGCTTCTGCTCGCTAATGGCATCGCTAAGCGTGAACAGGAGCGGGATCGGCTGGTCTTCATGCATGGAAGCCAGGAATCGCTTGATTCTGCGCCCGCCTTCCAACGTAGTCGCAATACCGAACAGCTCATGCGGATTCAGCGTACCGCCGATTCGCGCCCGCTTGACGGCCGGCGTTATGTCGACAATACCGCCGAATGACGGATATCCTTTTAACCTGTCGACGGTAAAGGCTTCTTCCGTTCCTTGCAGCAGCCGTTTAACTTTCTCAAGGTTGGAATCCGGAGACAGCGCTTCAGCTTCGGCTCTTCCCAGCGGCGTCTGCGTATATTTCGCCAATTGCTCTATAATTTTTCGATATTCCATCGTTTTTAAAATTTTCTCGTCCAAGAACTTTCACAACTCCCCTCGGGCTATGATTTCATTATAGCGAAAGCGTTCATTTTTCGCCATTTCAAGCATTCGCACATAAAAAGGACCTGTGCGGAACAAGATAAGTGGGGATTATGACACGCATTTTCGCAAAAAAAGGAGGCCAAGTGCCATGCATTTTCTGGGACATGTTGTACGTTTTATTGTCTCAGCCCTAGTATTGCTCGTTGTCGGATGGCTCGTTCCGCAATTCAGTATCGGCGGCTTCGGCAGCGCATTGATGCTTGCGCTAGTCATCGCTTTACTGGGTTGGGCTATTGAAGGCATCTTCGGGAAAAGAGTTACCCCGTTCGGGCGCGGCATCGTCGGCTTCATCACCAGCGCTCTGGTGATCTGGCTGGCTCAGTTTATCGTATCCGGGGTTTCCGTTTCCATGATCGGAGCCCTGCTGGCCGCACTGGTAATCGGGATCATCGATCTGTTCATCCCGGTATCCACGCCATTCGAAGCAGCTAAGGATTAACCATTTCCTTCGATCCGATTCCAGCAGCATATAGATCCAACCTCAGCAATCCGCCCGGAGTTATCCTTCCGGGCGGATCGTTCTATTTATAGAGAGGAATCTAACATTTCAACATGCAATTATATGGAAGAAGTTCACCAATTCTTCAAACCTTGCTTACATCGTCTTTATCCAACTGCGATATAATATTCTTGAAATTGTCATAAATATTTTTATATTGCGAGGGATAAATGTGAAAAAAACGATTGCATTTATGGCTTGTTCTGTTCTCTTGTTGATTTTGGCAGCTTGCGGAAGCGGCTCGGGATCTGGCAGCAGCTCTGAAGTAAGCAATGTCGAACCGGAAGCGGAACTGGTGATCGAAGCTACAAATTATAAATTTGATCAGGCCGAGTATCATTTAAAGAAGGACGTGCCTGTCAAGGTTATCTTCAAAAATGCGGAAGGCAATCACGGCATGCTCGTGCCCGGTTTAAAGCTGCAGCTTAGCGGCAAGAAAGATTCCGCGGTAATTATTCCGAAGGAAACAGGGGAATTTGAACTAGCCTGCTCGATCATGTGCGGATCCGGCCATAGCGCCATGGTCTCCAAAATCATCGTAGAATAAACGGTAACCATCAAGAGCCCCCGGCGGGAACGCCGGGGGCTCTTCCGTTTCCACGAACATAAACCGGATCACAACGAAGCTAAAATTAATTCTGATCCTGCTCGATCAGTTCAATCCATTCGTTATACTCGGTCTGCAGCTTGGCATAATCTTCTTTTAACCGCTTGTACTCTTCTTCCTTAGCCTGTACATTCTCCCGCTCCACTTCCCGCTCCGCCTGAAGCAAGCGATATTCGTGGGATACGATCTCATAGTTGTCGGAGATTTGGCGCAGCTGTTCGGCCATTCGGTCCTTTTCCTGCTCAAGCTCACGATAATCGGTCGACAGGTTCAACACCTGCTCCCCTCCGCTTGCGCATTCCTGCTGCCATTCGGCAAGCTGACGCTGCAGTTCCGCCTCGGTTTCGCGCCAAGAATTCAATTCCTGCTCGGCCGACGCAAGCTGCTCTCTCCATTCGCGTTCACGACGCTCAGCCGCCTGACGGGATTCATCCTGCTCCTCGGCCAGTGCCGCATATTCCTGCATCTCCCGCTCCAATTCCTGAAGCCGTTCCTCCAGCTTGAAGGTCTGTGCCTCCAGACGCTGCTTGTCTTCACCGGCAGATTGCGCCGTAAGCCGCGCGGATTCCCGCTCGCGTTCCACCTGCTCCAGTCTGGCCCGGAGCTTATCCAATTCATCTGCCAGTTTTGCAGATTTGTCCTTCTCTGCAGCAAATCTCGACTTGGCGGATTCCAACTCGCCGCTTACCGCGTTAAGCTGTTCCTCAAGCTTCTCCGTCCGGCTTACGGCTTCCAACTGGCTAATCTCCAGCCTGCTTAACTCTTCGTTTCGCCGATCCGCCAGCTTATGCCACGAGTTCTCATTTTGTAAGGCGGCGGCAAGCTCCGCACGCAGCTTGTCTTCCCGCTCCTTTGCCTCCTGAAGAAGACGAACCTGTTTCTTGGCTTCCGCGTCGGCGGCCTGAAGCGATTGCTGTGCCAGCTTCGCCTGCTGCTCGGCCTTCGCCGCCTCCTCCTTCGCCCGCTGCTGAGCGGTTTGAGCGGTTTGCTCCCTTTGCCGGGATGACTTAAGTTGTTCAGCCAGCTTCTCGAGTTCTTCCTTCTCTTTGCGATTCTCCTGTTCAACAGTCCGCAATTTCGTCTGCAATTGTGTATTGCTTCCACGCTGTTCACCAAGCTGCCGCTCAAGCTCCTGAATTCTGACATTCAGCTTGCGGCATTCCTCGTCGCGCTCTTTCAGCGAGCTTTCGCCTTGCGCCACCTGCTCCGCGAGCAGCTTCTTGTCGCTCTTCAGTTGGTGGTGCTCTTCCTGTAGCCCTTTGTGGTCATTCTCCTGCTTCGTATGGAGCGCCTGCATCACCGAGATTTCCTGCTTCAGTTCACCGTTTTCCTGCTGAACCTGTTTCAGTTCGCTCTGAAGCTGCTCCGTTCTCAGGGCTTCTTCAGCCATACGTACAGCAGCCAACACCGCGAGGCGCGGCGTATCCAGATGGGAATACATTTTGGAGATTGAACGCATATGCTCATCAACACGGCGGGCAACCTGCTTCATGTATTCGGCATTACTGCCCACAATTTTATAAGAAGTCCCATATATATCGACATTTACACTAATACGGTTTGGGGTATTCACAGCCAAGTGCCTCCTTCGGTCCGAGTTTGATCATAGATGTCTGTATTTGCACGAAAGTCACATCGAATCGTTACTAAAGAAAGATTCGATGTGACTCGGTTCAATTCCTGCTATTTTCTCAATTCAGCAGCAAAAGTTTGCTCCAGCGCCGCAACGACCGATTCATGTACTTCGGAAACTTCCTCATCGGTCAACGTCCGCTCTTTGTGACGGTATACAAGGGACAAAGCTACGCTCTTCTTGCCCTCTCCCAGCTTGGCTCCCGTAAATACATCAAATACTTCCACCGATTCAAGCAGTTCACCGGCAGATTTCCGGATCGAAGACATCAAGGCTTCCGCCTCGACGTTTACATCCACGACGACTGCGATATCCCGCTGCATCGCCGGGAACCGCGGAAGATCACGGTAAGCTACAGTATCACACGCATATTGATAAAGCGGCTCAAGCATTAGCTCTGCTGCATACGTATCGTCAAGATCCATCTCGCGCTGCAATTCCGGATGCAGCTGGCCGAGCGTTCCGATCCGCTGGCGGCCTTCCGGCACCTCCAGGTAGACGGACGCCGAGCGTCCCGGATGGAAGCCTTTAGGAGCGTCTGCTTCGTAGGAAACGCGGCCGTTCACGCCGAGATATTCAAATACGCTTTCCAATGCGCCCTTAAGGTCGAAGAAATCCACCTTCTCGGCCGAAGTATTCCAGCGTTTGACGCCTCTGCTGCCGGTAAGCAACAAGCCGAGCACAGGCAATTCCCGCGGCTGCTCCTTCATATGCTCATCCTTGCCGTGGAACACCGTACCGATTTCGAACAAGGCGAGATCGTCGTGCTTACGGTTTCGGTTATACTGAGCCATATCGATCAGACCCGGCAAAAGGCTGCCGCGCAGTACGCTGCGGTCTTCGCTCATCGGCATCGCCAGTTTCACTTCATGTCCGCCTTCGCCCGGCGCAGGGAATTTGCCGCCGGCTCCTTCCCGGATAAACGAATAGCCCATCGTTTCCTGCCATCCGCCATGGACTAGCAGACCGCGCAGCGCCCGCCGCAGTGCCTGTGCCTTCGTATAGCCTCCCGCCGTCGACGGACCTTCGATCATCGTAACCGGAATATTGTCATAACCGTACAAACGGGCAATCTCTTCGATCAAATCCACGTCGCGGGTAATATCCCCGCGGCGGCTTGGGACGCGAACTTCCAGTGCATTCCCATCCAGATCACCGCATTCGAAGTGCAAACGAATCAACAGAGCTTTCGTTTCGAGCGACGAAATGTCCGTGCCCAGATATGCGTTCATTTTATCCAGCGATAAAGTAATCGTATGGTCTTGCGCTTCCGCCGTAACGGACTGAACTACACCTTCCAACACTTTGCCGCCGGCGATTTCGACCATCAGCGCTGCCGCGCGGTCCAGTGCCGGAAGCACTCTTGCCGGATCCACTTCCTTCTCGAACCGCAGTGACGCTTCGGACCGGAGACCGAGCTGACGGGATGTTTTGCGTACGGAGCCGCCGTCAAACTTGGCCGATTCCAGCACGATGTTCGCGGTGGTTTCCGTCACTTCGGAATCCAGTCCGCCCATTACTCCAGCCAGGCCTACCGGCCGGTCTTCTCCGTCTACGATCAACAGCGAACCCGCATCAAGCTTGCGTTCCTGGCCGTCCAAAGTGACTAGAATTTCGCCTTCCTTGGCTGCGCGTACGCCGATGGCGTTCCCGGCGATCTTGTCGGCATCAAAAGCATGGAGCGGTTGCCCGTACTCCAGCATCACATAATTCGTAATGTCCACGATATTATTAATCGGCCGGACACCCGCCGCCATCAGACGGCTTTGCATCCAGAGCGGCGAAACGCCGATCTTAACGCCCGAAATATACCGGACCGCATAACGGCTGCAAAGATCCGGGGATTTAATACTCACGGAAATCCGATCGCTTACCGGCTCAGTTACTTCGATCAGATCGTTCTCCGGCTGAGGAAGCTTCACGTCCCGGCCCAAAATCGCGCCAACCTCATAAGCGGCCCCGAGCATGCTGAGACAATCCGAGCGGTTCGGCGTCAAGTCGAAATCCAGTACCTGATCGTCCAGGTGCAGCAGGCTGGTGATCGGCGTGCCGATCTCGCTGTTTTCAGGCAGTACCAGAATGCCCTCCTGTTGTTCCTTCGGCAGCAACTTATCATTCAAGCCAAGTTCTTTGGCCGAGCAAATCATGCCTTGCGATGCGACGCCGCGGAGCTTCGCCTTCTTGATTTCAAGCCCGCCCGGAAGCTTAGCACCGACAAGAGCTACAGGCACCTTTTGTCCGGCGTCCACGTTCTTTGCGCCGCAAACGATTTGCAGCTCTTCTGCTTCGCCGGCATCGACGATGCAAACGTTCAATTTATCGGCATCCGGATGCTTCTCCTTGCTTTTCACGTAACCTACTACTACTTTAGTAACACCTTTATTCCGATTCTCGACCGAGTCGATTTCTATGCCGGAGCGCGTAATCATCTCGGCAAGCTGCGGAATATCCACATTATCCAGTGAAACATATTGTGATAACCATTCGGTTGATACTTTCATGTCATTTCCCCTTCCTTTTCCGTGGCCTATACTCTGGCAAACTGCTGCAGGAAACGCAGATCGTTATTGTAGAAGTGACGGATGTCGTCGACACCGTATTTCAGCATCGCGATCCGTTCCACACCCATTCCGAACGCGAAGCCGCTATATTGTTCAGGATCGTATCCGCTCATTTCCAGCACGCGCGGATGAACCATCCCGCTGCCCAGAATCTCCAGCCATCCGGAGTTCTTGCAGACCCGGCAACCTTGTCCTCCGCATTTCACGCATGTAACGTCAACCTCGACGCTCGGCTCGGTGAACGGAAAGAAGCTTGGACGAAGGCGGATCTGGGTGTTCGCTCCGAACATCTTGCGGGTGAATTCCAGCAGCGTTCCCTTGAGATCGCTCATACGAATTCTTTTGCCAACCACCAGGCCTTCGATTTGATGGAACTGGAAGGAATGGGTCGCATCGTCGTCATCGCGGCGGAATACGCGTCCCGGACAAATGACCTTGATCGGAACTTCCCCTTTCATGGCTTCCATCGTACGAACCTGTACCGGAGAAGTCTGGGTACGCATCAGCAAGTCTTCGGTCAAGTAGAAGGAATCCTGCATATCGCGTGCAGGGTGGTTCTTCGGTAAATTCAGCGCCTCGAAATTGTAATAGTCCGTCTCTACCTCAGGACCTTCCGCAATCCGGTATCCCATCCCGATAAAAATATCCTCGATTTCCTGAATGACCTGATTCAACGGATGTACGGCCCCCTGCTTAAGCGGGCGTCCCGGCAAGGTAACATCCACCTTCTCGGCTGCAAGCCGGCCCTCGGTTTCTTTCCGCTGGAAATCGTTCTGCTTCTCTTCGATCAGCGCTTCGATCACTCCGCGCACTTCATTGGCCACCTGGCCGATCACTGGCCGTTCCTCGGCGCTAAGCCCGCCCATACCGCGCAAAATCTCGGTGAGGGCACCCTTTTTACCCAGATATTTGACCCGCAGGTCGTTGAGATGAATAGCATCGGCCGTTTTGCCAAGCTGCTCCATCGCTTCTTGTTTGAGTGCCTCCAAACGTTCTTTCATCGACAAATCCCCCTTAAGCTTTATAAATCGTACTTGTTTCTGAAAACAAAAAAGGCCTCTTCTCCCGAAAGGGACGAAAAGACCGTGGTACCACCCTTGTTAGAGTCTCCGTTACCGCCCGGCGCAAGCTTCAGAATAAAACTAGGCATCCTGGGAGTAAGACTCTCACTTTATCGGCATAACGGGCCGCAGCCGGTATCCTCTACTGCACCGCCGGCTACCACCGTTTCCGGTCTGAGCGGGGTTCAAGGAACTGCTCCGGAGCGAACTTCAGCAGCCTGATTCCGTAGAGACGTTCTCAATCACTGACGTCTCTTCCCTGTAAGGAGGCTTCTGCTTACTCTTCTCCATCATCGCATTTACTTTTTGACTTACCTGATATTATATGCAAAGTTCCGGACATTGGCAAGCCGATGTCTTGTCTCCTCCCGCATAGTCCTTGTTCCGTTGGATTCCGGGTCAGCTTATGGTATCCTAAAGGATAACTTTTGAACATGCCCTATAAATCCAACACCGAGGAGATTTACCCGAATGAATGGAACTGTACGCAATAATATTGCCCCGGGCCTGACCGTCGACATCGTACTAAAAAAAGACCAATCCACCGGCCGGCTTACACGCGGCATCGTTAAAGACATTTTGACCAACTCGCCGAATCATCCCCATGGGATTAAGGTGCGGCTTCAAGACGGCCAGGTGGGACGGGTTAAAAATATTATCCCGGACGGAAGCAAATAAACATGTGAGCCCGCCAGCCTGTGATAATGATAAAAGGACAGCCCTTAGGCTGTCCTTTTTAATGATTATTTTAAACTGAATTGCCACCTTCACCCGGGTAATTAGCGGTCGAGCTTTTCGTCTCCCCGAACTCTAGGGTTCCCGGTCTGATCCAATCGGGCTTCTTCCTTCTTCAAGATATCCTGCACCTGCTCCGTATCTTGAACTTCCCGTTTATGAATCTCCACCTCACCGGTCACGACCGGGCGTTTGTTGACCTCCACCCGCTCCTCCGAGACCGGAATGCGAATCGTTTCATCACGGCCTACAGGCTCGCCTGTAGCGTCGTCATGAATCACCTTTTTCTCAACGACTACTTCCTCACGGCTTACAGGCACGTTGATCGTCTTCTGCTCTTCGATTACTTCTTTGCGCAGATTTACTTCACCGGTAGTTTCCCGTGTCTTTGAAATATCAAGCCGTTCCTCGTGCAGACGCATCGTACGATCATCAATGTCTTGATCCCTTACTTGCCCCTCTGGACGGTCAAGCGTCGCCAATTCCTGATAGAAGGCACCCGCGGGTTCACGGGTTTCCCGCATTTTTGACTCATCCACGCTGCGGTTGATCCCGTCATTCTGATCATATCCGTTGCGGTAGTTATGGGCATTCAGGGAATGATGCTCCCGGAATACGTTGTAAACCTGTCCTTCCTGAGCATCCGACGCATCCACCATCACCAGGATGCGGCCATGCTTGACGAAGCTGTTGTATTCTTCCGCTTCATCCTCAGGAATGCCCAGACCAACCAGGCCGCCTACCAGACCGCCGGCTCCGGCTCCTACAGCCGCCCCCGTCAGCGTGGCTGCGATCGGACCGGCTGCGATGATCGGGCCGATCCCTGGAATAGCCAGTGCACCGAGGCCCGCCAGCAATCCGGCTACGCCGCCCAGCACTCCGCCTGTCGCAGCCCCGGAAGCAATTCCTTCCGGTGCCTTCGTTCCAGTCTCATCATGAATAGAATTGATGTCGTCCTTGTTTCTTCCGATAACGGAAATATCATTCGTATCATATCCTAAAGCTTGTAAATCCCGAATCGCATTAGAAGCATCCTGATCTGAAGAAAATACACCAACTATTTTTTGTGTCATATCGATTACCTCCTGAATGTGAATTGGGTTCAGAAGATAATTAACCACTGACTACATATTCAAACTTCCAGAATTTGCGTGTAAGACAACAAAAAAAGCTGCCATCCGGCAACTTTGTCGTTATTTATGTATGGAGCGGGTGATGGGAATCGAACCCACGCTACCAGCTTGGAAGGCTGGAGTTCTACCATTGAACTACACCCGCGTATGTATGAAAATCAGACCCGCTGAGTCTAAATAATCATGGTCGGGACGACACGATTTGAACATGCGACCCCCTGGTCCCAAACCAGGTGCTCTACCAAGCTGAGCTACGTCCCGAAGCTTCACTTTAGAAAAATATCGCTCGTGAAGACAAAATATAATATATCACTTTTTCCTTTACGTTGCAACACCTTTTTTGATGACCTTCCTATGGCATGAAGAAATAGAAAGAAAAATCCTTAGCCGGCAAGCCGGCTAAGGAACTGACTTTCAAGCACTCGGGCCGGGACGGGTTTGCTAAACAAGTACCCTTGGCCTTCGTGGCAGTTTTGACGTTTAAGAAATTCAAGCTGTTCTTCGCTTTCCACACCTTCCGCGGTGACCTTCAGTTTCAAATGATGCGCCATCGTCGTAATGGTGGAAACGATCGCGGCATCATTTCCATCCAGCATAACCTCTTTTACAAAAGAGCGGTCGATTTTCAAACGGTCAATCGGCAGGCTTTTCAAATAATTAAGCGAGCTGTAGCCTGTTCCGAAGTCGTCGATGCTAATATGTACTCCCAAACGCTTCAGACTTTGGAGCTGGTTCAAGGCCGTATCGATATCGAAGGTCATGCTCTCCGTGACCTCCAGTTCCAAATATTTGGCATCCAGGCCAACCTCTCTCAAGATCGCATCCACCTTGTCTGCCAAATTATACTGACGGAACTGGCGCATGGATAAATTCACCGAAACGCAAACCGGCTCATATCCATCCAACTGCCATTTCCTGTTATGCTCGCAAGCCGTTTTCAGCACCCATTCGCCTAGAGGTACGATCAGACCGGAATCTTCGGCCAACGGAATGAAGTCATTGGGCGGAAGCAATCCCCGTTTGGGATGATTCCAGCGGACCAGCGCTTCCATGCCGACCATCTTTCCGGTGAGCAGACTGAATTGAGGCTGATACTCCAGAAAGAATTCGTCCCGTTCCAGCGCTTTTCGCATATCGTTCTCCAATTCCACTCTGGATTGGGTACGCTTCTTCATAGCTTCCGTATACCGGATGAATATCTGATCATGCTCTTTCGCATGGTGAACCGCCATATCCGCGTATTGAATCAGCTGATCTACGGAATCACCGTCTTCGGGATAAATCGAAAGCCCCATACTTAACGAGATGTGGTACTCGGTCTCATCGATCAAAATGGATGGATCCACCGACACAAGCAGCTGTTCAGCACGCGACTCCAGTTCGGTTACCTCTTTGGGACCGGGAAAAATAACGGCAAACTCATCTTCCCCCATCCGGAACACCTTTTCTCCTTGAAGGCATAGTCCGCTCAAGCGCTCTCCCACTTCCATCAGGAGCTTGTCTCCCGCGCTATAGCCCAAAGAATCGTTTATTGCCTTGAAACGATCAATATTAATAACCGCCACGCCCGTTCTCACCGGCTCATCCTTCCCGTGGGACGTCAACAGCGATCCAAGAAATTCCTTCATACGTCTGAGATTAGGAAGACCTGTAAGATCATCGTGATAAGCCATATACTTCATCTTCGCTTCGATCGCCCGCTGGCCCCGAAACGGTTCATCAATCGTCAAATGATAAACGCCCTTAAGCACGAAATAATAAGAAATTACGATATACCAGCTGCCCAGGACATGGGCCAGTCTGGAATCCCCCGGAATGCCTGTCATCAGCAGGGTGAAGCCCATCATCATGAACATCAAGGCGCGAATCACTGTCAGAGCCGCTCTAGGGCGCTCTTTACGGTGACGATAAAGAATGGAGAAAATGCCTGTGGCATATAACGCCAATATCGCAGACATTAAAACCATTTTGACTGTGATATTCTGAAACTCAAGCAAACCCGCAGGCAGATGGTTCTGATATGTATATAATGAGACAATTCCGGCCGCTGCAACAAGAGCGGTACCCGAAAACACGAATATTTTATGTTGGCCTGAAACCTGCCGGTCTGACGTTGAAAATATGATCAACATTCCCGCCGCACACAAAAGATGCGAAATGATTAAAAATGCATTTGACAAGCGCAGTCCGGTCTCCAGACCGAACAGCTTGATCCCGCTCGTTCCTGCGGCATTGAGAAAGCTCAGTATTCCCAGGATGGAGAATAACACCGCAGAGTAAAGCCGCTGTTTTGACAACTTATCCGTGAACAAAATCCACCCTTGGGTAAAAATCGCGAAAGAAACGGCACCGCAGACCAAACCTGCTACAAGCTGCAAAGTTTGCAGCGATTCCGCGGCATTTGAACGGTTTCCACTCCCGGCGGCAAACATAACGACACCGAGCATCACCGCCAAACCGAGTCCTCCCTGGATGATTGTTGCCCTCTCCTCTGTCCTGATTCCCATTCGTGTTCAACCCCCGGAGGTAATTATCTGTAAAGCTTCCTTGTAGTACAATTCAACAAAAACCGACCTTTTCCTGCCGGCGAAATTAAAACCTTGTAAAAAGCGCATGAATATTCATAAATTTTGTTCAAAATTCACGAAACGGTGTTTTGAAAGAATGCCATAACAGGTAAAAGTCCGGCACAAAATGGGCCGAACTTTTACCCTGAATCTATTATTTTTTGTTATCGAAGCTGACTTCTGGCGTCGTTAATTTATCGTAGAAGTCAACCGCCTTGTCTTTATCCTCCGAAGCCCGGAGAGCCATGGCAGAACGAGGATGCTCGTCCAATGATCCGGTAATCATGTACGGAATGAGATAGCCCCATTCCTCTTTCTCGCGAAGCGGAATAAGCAATTGCTCCAACACTTCGAGCATCGGCCGCAGCTTGTAATTGGTATTCTTCAGATGGGTTACCAAAAGCTCTGTCGGGCAATTTCCTGCTGCTCTTCCCATGCCGTATACCGACGCATCCAGGAATTCAACTCCCAGATCGGCGGCAACGAGCGTATTGGAGAATGCAAGTTGCATGTTGTTGTGCGTGTGCACGCCCAGGCGCTTATTCGGCAAATGAGTTTTGAATTTATTAACAAGGTAATCCATATCTTTATAATCGAGACTTCCATACGAATCTACAATATATACAACGTCAACAACGCTTTCTTTAATCATTTCAAAGGCTTCAAGCAGCTCGTTCTCCATCACGTTGGACAACGCC
The DNA here is from genome assembly GCF_018101095.1 of Paenibacillus sp. Marseille-P2973. Lineage (NCBI taxonomy): Bacteria > Bacillati > Bacillota > Bacilli > Caryophanales > Paenibacillaceae > Paenibacillus > Paenibacillus sp. Marseille-P2973. Next base: position 513,484 of record NZ_JAGQEH010000004.1, on the reverse strand, counting down.
ATGATATTAAGAGTAGTTTCATAACCCCGATCATGGAAAACCTGAACCAGTTTCAGGGCCTTGTCCACATCCTTGACATAGCAAGCGACCCGGATCAGATCCAGCAGACTTTCGCTCCGCGGCAAAATATCATTCTCATCCACACGGCCGATATCCACCAAAGCGGACAGCTTGGTATTTCCTTTTTGAGGAATGACCTTCTTGAGAAAATCATCGTTCAAAAACCGCCAAGGACCCGCTTGATCGGCTCCCTTTAAAAGCTTGGGCGAGTTCTTGTAGCCGATTTCCATATAATCCACACCCGCCTCATTCAGGCCGGCGTACAATTTCTGCACGAACTCCACACTGAAATCCCAGTTATTGACTAAACCTCCGTCGCGTATCGTACAGTCGACAATCTTGCTTTGATTTTCCTTCATCCCTACCGATCCCTTTCCCTGTCTGTTTTACTTTCCATCTTACTTGAATCGAAATCAAAAAGTAAAGATGAAGAATCATTTTTAGGTATGATATTTATCACAGTTCGACTTTTCCTGCCATGATATATTGAATTGAATCCAATTGAGAGTGATTCTCAATGATTGAATGAAGACATATATACGTAAACATAAATGATTTTTTTAACATCCTAAAAAAGGAGCGAAAAATGACCGATGATACCATGCCAAAGCTGTTTAACAAGCTTACAACCCGGCAATTCGGGGTCCATCTGCAGATTCGGCAACATAGACCCCATTCTTAAGCGGCGCCTTGCCGACCTGGGCGTAGCCGAAGGTTCGAATATCACCGTCAAGCGTTGCTGCTTATGGGGTGGACCTATCCTGCTCGAATGCGACGGACAGCTATTGGGGATCCGTCAGAAGGAAGCGGCGAAGATTGAGGTGTCGGTATCATGAGCGGAGCTGCATTAATCGGAAACCCCAACACGGGTAAAACATCTCTGTTCAATACGCTTACAAGTTCATACGAGTATGTGGGCAACTGGTCCGGCGTGACCGTAGAGAAGAAAATCGGACAGCTCAAAGACAAGAGCGGCCCTCTTACCGATCTCCCTGGCATATACTCACTCCATCCTCTATCCCGGGATGAAGGCGTGGCCGCTGAATATCTGGTCATGGACTCCCCTTCCCTGCTCATCAATATCGTCGATGCCTCCCAACTTGAGCGGAATCTATATCTTACGATTCAACTGCTTGAATACGGTAAACCCGTCATTATCGGCTTGAACATGATCGATGTAGCGAAAGCCCGCGGGCTAGCTATCGACACGGCCTATCTATCGGAACGTCTTCATACTGAGATTGTGCCACTGATAGCCCGAACCGGAGCCGGAAGCAAAGAGTTGCTGTCATGCATGAACAAAACAGAAGAAAAGGATTTATCGCCCTGTTTTACGATACATTACGGAACCGTTATCGAAGAAGCCATTCTCGGTATTTCCCGGGAAGTAAATTCGGAGCTGACTTTCTCAGGCTTATCCCCTCGTTGGATTGCACTGCAAATACTTGAAGATAACCCCGCAGTGATGAACTCTTTAGCTCTTACAGAAGCGACTCTGTCCCGCATTCGGGCAATTAAGGAAGATGCGCTGAAACAGCTCCGCATGAAAGAAGATACGTCATCCCTACAGGATTACATCCGTTCCGTGCGTACGGAGATAATTCAGGACATCTGCGCATCCGCAGTCGATCAGTCGAACCGGAAACCGCATACTTTAACGGAAAAGATTGATACCTTCGCAGCCCATCCGGTATGGGGAATTCCGATCTTTCTGGCCTTCATGCTACTCACCTTCGAGCTGACCTTCGATTGGCTTGGCAACCCGCTCTCAGATCTGCTCGACGCCTTCATTTCCGGACCGTTAAGCACTCTTGTTGAGCAGGGGCTAACAGCAGTGGGTGCCTCCGGTTTTACACACGCCCTTATTATTGACGGCATCATCGGCGGGGTGGGCGGGGTTCTCGTATTTATGCCGCAAATATTCATTATGTTTCTGATTATCTCGTTTATCGAGGATTCAGGATACATGGCCCGGATTACTGTAATGATGGATAAATTAATGGAAATGGTCGGTTTAAACGGTAAAGCGCTAATTCCTTTTATTATCGGATTTGGCTGCAATGTTCCGGCGGTCATGGCTTCAAGAAGCATTGAACAGCCGAAGGAACGAATGCTGACCATGCTTTTGGTCCCGTTGATGTCCTGCTCCGCACGCCTTCCCGTTTATGCGTTGTTTGCCGGCATCTTTTTCGCAAATTCACAGGCTTTGATCGTTTTATCACTTTACGTGATGGGTATTGTGCTTACACTGGTTCTTGCCAAGCTGTTTTCCCTGTTCCTGTTCAAGGACAGCAAATCCTTCTTTATGGTCGAGCTACCTCCATACCGAATGCCACAGACGGTAACGTTATTCCGGAGCACCTGGGAAAAGGGAAAAGGCTTCCTGCGTAAAGCCGGAACCTTTATTCTAGGAGGCTCTGTCCTTATCTGGCTATTGACCTATCTCGGCCCGGGAGGAATCGCGGCAGAAATGGATGACAGCTTCCTGGCTTCCATCGGCGGTCTGTTCGCAGCCTTGCTGGAGCCATTGGGCTTTGGAACCTGGCAGTCGGGCGCCGCATTGGTTACCGGGTTTATGGCGAAAGAGGTCGTCGTTTCCACGATGAATATCATCTATCATGTGCCTGATATGGCTGGCCTTCAGGAACAGATTTCACTGGCTTTTACACCGCTACAAGCTTACAGTTTCATGGCTTTCGTCCTTCTTTACACACCTTGTCTGGCTACGGTAGGCGTGTTGCGCAAAGAGACGGCGTCATGGAAATGGACGTTGTTCTCTGTCGGTTATTCCTTGGTCCTCGCGTATACGGTGGCTGTAATCATTTATCAAGGCGGAAAATGGATCGGACTAACATAATTGCTGCATTTATTGATAAAGAAAGTAATGAAAGGAGTCTGTTCAATGGCTGATATTGTTATTATCACGATTGTTTTCTCTTATGCGGCGTTTGCTCTATACCGCGGAATCCGCAAAAGCAAAAAAGGGGCCTGCTCGTCCTGCTCCCAGCGGAAATCTTGTTCCGCGGTCTGCAGTGATTCTCCGGCACCGCCATCGACTCCTAAATCGAAATAAGCATCCTGCTTACTCGTTTGCATAATGAATAAAGGGGCTGCCCTGACGTGATTTCACGCCAAGGCAGCCCCTTTCTTAATATAACTATTGAACTAGCGGAAGGGAGATCACGAATACGGTTCCCGTGCCCTTCATACTATCGACGTAAATATTCCCCCTGTGATTTCTAATAATTCGGTAACTGACCGATAATCCCAGGCCAGTCCCTTTTTCCTTAGTCGTAAAGAACGGGTCAAACAAGCGGCTCAGCATCGCCTTCTCCATTCCGTTCCCGTTATCCCGGATTGAAATATTGACATATTTCCCGTCCGGCACGGCCTCTATCTCAATCATGCCGGCATGCTCCCCGCCGACTTCTTCGATCGCATCCATCGCATTTTTGATCATGTTGAGAAGCACCTGCTTGATCTGTTTTACATCAATCGATACCTTTAGACCCGCCTCAGCCTCTTTTAATTTAATTTCGCAACCCATCATGAGCGCCTCGCTCTCGGTCAGAAGAATGACCTCTTTTAAAAGGGATGCGATGCTTATCGCTACTTTTTGCGGGGCCGAGGGCTTCGAGGAATTTAAAAATTCATAAATAATATCGTTAGCCCGATCAATCTCATTTAAAATTATGCGGGCGTATTCATCCCTTCCTAACTGGACCAGATGAGGCCTGAGTAATTGTATGAACCCCCGGATCGCCGTGAGCGGATTACGGATTTCATGTGCGATCGCGGCCGAAATCTTCCCCAACATCGCCAGTTTGTCGTTCTGGTATGCCGTTTGTTCGATCTGCTTGAATTCGGAAACATCCTTGATGCTGAACAAATAATCGCCTTCCATTTGGTCTCCGTATGTAACTGTGGTCAACCAGTACCTGCCGTATTCATCGATCAGTTCATGATTCTTTTTGCGGTAAAAGATCGTCTCCCTATAAAGCCGTAAAATTTTTCTTTTCTTGAACTTGCTTAAATGCGGGTGTCGAAGCAACTGGAGCAAATTACAACCGATCAGAGAATGACGCGGAATTTCCAGCAGCCTGGCCATTTGCACATTAATAAAAGTCAAAACACCATCGCTGTCAAACAGCATAATACCACTGTCAAGATGTTGCAGTACGTTTTCGTACTTATTCTTAACAGACTCGGTTGATTGATACGCTTTAACGGACTGGAGCAATGTCTCCTGGAATTCGCTCAACAAGTCGGTTCCCCCTTTTTCTCCGAATGATCTTTCAGCCTCTGACGACAACTAACGATCACTATGCGGAAAGCCCATATCACCCAGATCTGATATGAGACTTCACCTCTCCATCTTGTTTCCTATTCCATGAGCTTGTCCTATTTATATAATAAATCGATGACGATTGACGGGCACGAAAACGGCCTATTTCAATCATAGTAAAGACTTCCAAATATCGTCAATCAGAGATACTGTCGAAAAAAAGGGGATACTCTCGCAAAAGCACAACTCTATAAAAAAGTAATAGCCCCCCGGTGGGGAGCTATTTCATCTCTCTGCTATTCTTTTGCAGCAATCTCGCTCTACGCCGGCTCATGACGGCCAGCCGCTTTTTGAGTTCATTTTCCCATTTCGTATCGCCGATCTGCTTTGCTACCGTCAGTAAGTCCAGCGACATGTCGATCTGACTCTGAACAACATCCAGCGGATCCTCATCCTCACGGTTCACGCAATTGCCGAAGATGGATTCCTCGTCTTCCATCACGAAATCCTGGAAATCGATCTCCGACAGTCCGTCGCCATGCGCATATTCGGCCAATACCTCATACTCGTTTTCCACTTTATAGTGAACTTCCACCCGATGGCACACCGGGCAAAATAGCAGGGGAACGTTATGAACCTGGGTCCGGTAATGCTTTAAAGTCCCTTTCGTTCCTATCATGCTTGCACCGCAGCAAAAACTCATTCCCCATCACCCTTTCCCATACAGGTTTTGTAAGACCTGGATTCCTTGAAAAGTCGATTGCATATAATTATTCGAGATCCAGCTTGTAAATTCCTCCAACAAATTGCTGCTCGTTCATTAAATAGGATAAGCTCAAACTTGTACTAAAATGCGTCCAGTCTGTATGCTCCGGAGATGCGGGCAAAAAGCCCCCTGCAAACGGCTTGCGTCTACAGGGGGCCTGAACAGCTATTTACTGGATATTACGCAAAGAGATTCTTGTCCCCTGGTTTCCAGTTCATCGGGCACAAACCACCGGATTGGAGGGCTTGAAGCACACGCAGAGTTTCTTCTACGCTGCGGCCTACATCATTGTGGTTTACCACTTGATATTTAAGCTCGCCATCCGGATCGATAATGAACAGTCCGCGGAGAGCTACGCCTTCCTCTTCGATCAAAACGCCGTAATCGCGGGCAACGCTCTTGGTAATATCCGAAGCCAATGGGAAGTTCAATTGACCCAAGCCATTGCTGTCTTTCGGAGTATTGATCCATGCCTTGTGGCTGTGCTCGGAGTCAACGCTGACACCCAAGATTTCAGTATCCAGGTCCTGGAATTGGGAGTAAGCTTCGCTAAGCGCCGTGATTTCTGTAGGACAAACAAATGTGAAATCCAATGGATAGAAGAAGAATACCAACCATTTACCTTGATAATCGGACAATTTCTTGCGTCCGAATTCCTTACCGTCACCGGTTACGATCGCCATATCAAAATCCGGTGCAGGTCTTCCAACCAAACGTTCTGCCATTTGAAAAGGCCTCCTTTTGAAATATGTAAGAAACTGATAAGTTTCTGTATACACATCATTCATTTTCAGTTCGAGACTACATTTCAAATGGTATCATTCGATAAAATCAAAGTCAATATTATAACCACTTCTTAATTATAATTATTATAATTAAGGTTTTATCTTGAACAATTCATCATTTATAAACGATATATTATTTCTTCATTGTTGCTACGATCAGGTCACCCATGGCTTTCGTGCCAATCGCTTTACTCTTGTCAACCGCGATATCGCCCGTACGGTGACCGGCATTCAGTACGTCCGAAACAGCGCGCTCAATCGCATCAGCCGCATCGGCATACCCGAACGTCATGCGGAACATCAGGGCTACCGAGAGGATTGTTGCGATCGGATTGGCCAGGTTTTGACCCGCGATATCAGGCGCAGAGCCGTGTACCGGCTCGTACAAGCCGAAGCTTCCTTCGCCAAGCGATGCCGAGGACAGCATGCCGATCGATCCGGTAAGCATCGCTGCTTCGTCGCTCAAAATGTCGCCGAACATATTTTCCGTAACGATTACGTCGAAGCTCGAAGGACGGCGAAGCAGCTGCATTGCGCAGTTGTCGACCAATACATGCTCCAGCTCGACATCCGGATATTCAGGAGCGACTTTGATTACGACCTCGCGCCATAAACGGGAGGTTTCCAATACATTGGCCTTGTCAACCGAAGCAAGCTTCTTGCGGCGTTTCTGGGCAATTTCAAACGCTTGGCGAACGATGCGTTCCACTTCGTTGACATTGTAGGCGCAAGTATCGACCGCTTCCTGTCCATTCTCTGTTTCGCGGCGGAATTTCTCGCCGAAGTAGATGCCGCCGGTAAGTTCGCGAACGACCATGAGGTCCGTCCCTTCCAACACTTCCGGTTTCAATGTCGAAGCATCCTTCAAGCAATCAAATACAACGGCCGGGCGAAGATTGGAGAACAGGCCGAGCGCTTTGCGAATTCCGAGCAATCCGGTTTCAGGGCGCAGTTCCTTAGGATTATTGTCCCATTTCGGACCGCCGACGGCTCCGAGCAGAACTGCATCCGCCTTCTGACAGACTTCCAGCGTTTCTTGCGGCAGCGGCGTTCCTTTCTCATCGATGGCGATGCCCCCGAACAAGGCATGCTCCGTTTCAAACCGGTATCCGAACAATTCCTCCGTACGTTTCAATACCTTTTCCGCTTCCGCAACAACTTCCGGTCCGATTCCGTCGCCGGCGATGACCGCGATTTTTTTCACTTCTGCCATATCAATACAACTCCCTTTCTCTCAGTAGCTCACTCGTAAAGATCCTAACCTAGTTGTATCATAACCTTTGACCAGAAAACAAAGATATAGAATCTATTAGATTAATAGGTTTTAACTATAAGCGATCTGTAGCTTTAGAAATTAAAAAAAAGCCGCTAATCGTTAGCGGCTTCAACACACTGAAGATCTGGAGTTTTTATTGGCAGTTACATTTCCTCATCATAAGCTTCGGCAAGCGCATTGGCGGCAACAATCGCATTGTAAACGTCATCCGGCGTTACGGGAAAAGGCATATTTCCCATCGTGTCGCCTTCCGCACAGGCATCCGCAGCCACTTGACGCCATTCTTCCTCAACGAACTTCTTAACTCCGAGATCTTGCAATGTCAACGGAAGTCCCACCTGTTTTACCAGTGAGATCACCATTTCGATTTCTTCATGGGGCGCATTTTCCAAGACGAGCTGAGCCAGCAGACCGAACGTCACCTTCTCCCCGTGCTGGGCATGATGCAGCGATTTGACGGCGGTCATTCCGTTATGAATGGCATGCGCAGCTGCCAACCCGCCGGATTCAGCTCCCACTCCGCTTAAATAAATCGTCGCTTCAATCGTGTTTTCTACCGCTTTGGTTACAACCCGGTTATCCACGGCAATTTTTGCTTGGACTGCATTCTCCAACAGGGTGTCATAGCAAAGTTTGGCGATTCCAAGACCGGTCAGCGAAGGCTTCATCAGAACCAAATTATCTCCCACCGAACGGTAGCAGGCTCTCGCTTCAAAATACGTGGCCAGAGCGTCTCCGATGCCCGCCGCAAAGAAACGGGCCGGCGCGGAAGCCAGGATGCCGGTATCGGCCAACACCACATCAGGATTGCTGGGCAGAAACAAATATTCGTCAAAAGAACCGTCAGGCTTGTAAATTACCGCCAGCGCCGTGCAAGGTGCATCCGTAGAAGCAATGGTCGGAAAAATAACGACCGGAAGCTTTTCGTAATAAGCAGTGGCTTTGGCCGTATCCAGCGTTTTCCCTCCGCCGATGCCAACGACGATATTGGCCCTCGCCTTATGGAGAAGATCGCGATGACGCTGAATTTCTTCCTTGGTGCATTCGTAATTGAATTTCTCAAATACGGATTTGCCCCCGCCTGCGGCAATGGATTGCCCCGCTTCCTTGGAGGCGCGTTCCAAAATAAATTCGTCGCAGATCACATAGGCACTGTCGCCGAAATGCTTCATATAGTCATAGATCGTCTCCAGCAAGTCGTGCCCGATAATAAACTTTTTGGGAGAGGTTACGGATTTTACGGTTTTGGTCATGTTGTCTTCTCCTTTTTACTTATCTGAATTCCTCAGAAATTCTGAGCCTCCAAGTTAAGTTGGACGATTCCGCTCCAAACTAAACATAAAACCGGACTTTCTTTCACGCAAAAAACGAAAAAAGGCTGCGGGTCCTTTGACTCCGCAGCCTTTACTATGTTCTTGTGCTAAATTTATTACTTTTTGATCCAGTGCATCAATCCGCGAAGCTCTTTGCCGACCACTTCGATCGGATGGTTAGCTTCGTTGCGGCGAGTAGCCGTCAGGAAGGCACGGTTCGATTGGTTTTCCAGGATGAAGTCGCGTGCGAATTTGCCTTGTTGGATATCGGACAGCACTTCTTTCATCGCTTTCTTCGTTTCTTCTGTAACTACGCGAGGACCTGTAACATAGTCGCCGTATTCCGCTGTGTTGGAGATGGAATCGCGCATCGTTGCCAAACCGCCTTCATAGATCAGGTCAACGATCAGCTTCAGTTCATGCAAGCACTCGAAGTAAGCCATTTCAGGAGCGTAGCCCGCTTCTGTCAGCGTTTCGAATCCGGCTTTGATCAGGGCGCTAACGCCACCGCACAATACCGCTTGCTCACCGAACAAATCAGTTTCGGTTTCTTCGCGGAACGAAGTTTCTATAACCCCTGCACGAGTACAACCGATACCTTTCGCGTAAGCAAGGCCGATTTCTTTAGCTTTGCCTGTAGCATCTTGATGAATTGCGATCAGACCTGGAACGCCAAAGCCTTCGACATAAGTACGGCGAACCATGTGGCCCGGCGATTTCGGAGCGACGAGCAAAACGTCGGTGTCCGGGGACGGTACGATTTGGCCGAAGTGAACGTTAAAACCGTGAGCAAACAACAGAGCTGCTCCCTTTTTCAGGTTTGGAGCGATTTCGCTGTTGTAAACAGCCGCTTGAGTTTCATCCGGCATCAGGATTTGAACAACATCCGCACGTTTTGTAGCTTCCGCTACAGGCAGAACTTCGAATCCGTCTTCCTTTGCTTTATTGAAGGATTTACCTTCACGAAGACCGATGATGACTTGAAGTCCGCTCTCGCGCAAGTTTTGCGCATGGGCGTGGCCTTGGCTGCCGTAACCGATGATTGCGATTGTTTTTCCTTTTAATACGCTTAGTTCTGCATCTTGTTCATAGTACAAAGTAACTGCCATTTCTAAAGCCCTCCCATAGTATGCGGGTATGCATAACGCATGTCCCAATGATTTTGAACCTCCGCCTGTTTGACGGGTGATTCAAAGGACCGGTCTTTGTCGCCGCTTCCTCGCGATCCTTTCAATCCCCCGCCAAACCCGGCGGAAATATTAGTAAAACTGCAATTTCTTATGTGCTGAAAATTAAGCGTTGCCTCGAATCATCGCGGTAACCCCTGTCCGGGACAATTCCCGGATTCCGTATGGATGCAGCAGTTCGATCATGGCATCGATCTTTTCCGTATCTCCGACCACCTGAACGATCATGCTGTTCGTTCCGATGTCGACGACCGCCGCGCGGAAGGTTTCAACTACGCCCATAATTTCCGGACGTTCCGCCGGTTCGGATTTCACTTTGATCAAAGCTAATTCCCGGCCAACCATCGGTTTGGAACTGAGGTTCACGACTTTGATAACATCGATCAGTTTGTACAATTGCTTCTCGATTTGTTCCAATGTTTTGTCGTCGCCTTGGGTCACAATGACCATCCGGGACAATCCTTCTTCCTCCGACTGGCCAACCGTAATGCTCTCGATGTTGAAGCCGCGCCGGCCGAAAAGGCCGGACACGCGCTGCAAAACACCAGGCTGGTCATTCACTAAAACGGCAATTGTATGGCTTGTCATCATTGTTCATCGTCCCCCATCAACATTTGATCAATGGTGGAACCTTGAGTAACCATCGGATATACGTTCTCGCCTTTGTCGACCACGAATTCCACCAATACCGGTCCCGGCGTCTCCATAGCTTCCTGCCATACCTTCTTGGCTTCCTCTTTGTTCGTCGCACGCAAGCCTTTGACGCCGTAAGCTTCGGCCAGCTTCACGAAGTCCGGGCTGCCTGCCAAGTCAATATGGCTGTAGCGGTTCTCGTAGATCAGTTCCTGCCACTGGCGAACCATCCCAAGCACCTGATTGTTGATTACAACGACTTTAACAGGAATCTTGTTAATTGCGCAAATCGCCAGCTCCTGAGCGCACATTTGCATGCCGCCGTCACCGTTGATGGAAATAACAAGCCGTTCGGGATGCGCCATTTGAGCACCGATGGCGGAAGGGAATCCGAAGCCCATCGTTCCGAGTCCCCCGGAAGTGATCCAGGAACGCGGCTGGTTGAACTTGTAATACTGGGCCGCCCACATTTGATGCTGTCCAACGTCCGTAGTTACGATCGCTTCTCCATTAGTCGTGTCGTTCAGAAGTTCGATAACCCACTGTGGTTTAAGTACAGTATCGGAATCTTTATACTTGAACGGTTTATCCTGTTTAGACTGATTGATTTGCGCTCTCCATTCGTCCGCTTTGTCCGCGCGGCCGACCAATGGGTTCAGCAATTCGAGAACCGTCTTCACATCCCCGACAATCGGGATGTCCGTCTTAACGTTCTTGCCGATTTCCGCAGGATCGATATCGATGTGCACGATCTTCGCCTTTGGAGCGAAGCCGTCGAGGCGTCCGGTTACCCGGTCATCGAATCTTGCTCCGATGTTGATCAAGAGATCGGATTGCTGTATGGACTGGTTCGCGGTATAAGTTCCGTGCATCCCAGGCATTCCCATCCAAAGCTCATGTCCGCTTGGAAATGCTCCAAGTCCCAGCAGAGTCGTCGTGATCGGGATTTCGGTCCGATTGACGAATTCGAGCAATGCCTCGTGTCCACCGGAATATACAACCCCGCCGCCAGCCAGGATGACCGGACGTTCCGCTTCCTTGATCGCCGAGGCCAGCTTGTCGAGCTGCAGCCGATTCGGAACGACAGTTGGATGATACCCCCGAAGATTGATGGTTTGCGAAGGCTCAAACAATGTTTTATTGGCCGAGACATCCTTAGGAATGTCGATCAGTACCGGCCCTTTGCGTCCGGTATTGGCAATGTGGAATGCCTCATGGATCACGCGCGGCAGGTCCTCTACGTCTCTGACCAGATAACTATGTTTTGTGATCGGCATCGTGATGCCGGTGATGTCGGCTTCTTGGAAAGCGTCCGTTCCGATCAGGCTGGAGACTACGTTCCCGGTAATGACGACGAGCGGAACCGAATCCATATAGGCTGTCGCGATTCCCGTCACGGTATTGGTAGCTCCCGGACCGGAAGTTGCGATGCAGACACCGACTTTGCCGCTTGCACGAGCATAACCGTCTGCTGCATGAATCGCTCCCTGCTCATGTCTTGTCAGCAGGTGATGGAAATCAGTGAATCCGTACAGCGCATCGTAAATATATAGCACAGCGCCCCCCGGGTACCCGAAGACGCATTCGACACCTTCCAAAAGCAAACTGCGAAGCAAGATTTCCGAACCGGTTATGACTTCCGGTTTCATCCATTTCTCACGTAATTGTTCTGTAGACCGCACTGCAGGAATTTGCGCGCTCATCAGTCATCCTCCTTCCAAAACTTAGGTATTTCTAAAATTTATTTGCCTTGTTATAACAAAAAAACCTTCCGTCCGCCGGAATAGTCTCCTATTCCGAGGGACGAAAGGTTTAGCTTCCGTGGTACCACCCATTTTCACCCAGTTCTTCACAGCACCGAGCCTTGACGAGTACAAGCAGTGACGCTTCTACCCGTGGTCTCTAACGCAGACCTGACGATTCTCCCTAATAGACTCATAGCAAACGGTGCCTAGGAACGCTTGCAGTTTTTCAGGAAAATAGCTCCGAGGTGAGCTCGCATTTAAGGGGTAATGGCGGATGGTCTCAGCAAATCCATCCACTCTCTGAGCAAAGAGCCCTTAAACCTTCGTCCTCTTCATCGCCGATTGATATAATCGTTAAAATGTTTAGACACATTATATGATTAGTTTACATCCAGAGTCAATACCCTTTTGAAAGACAGTTTAGAAACTCTCTCCCGAATCCGGATTTTGTTGGTCCGGGAATAGACCCTGCAATTCTGCCTCCGATCCCGTCCACCCTTGATTTCATCGGCTTCTTATTTCCGTCGGAACGCTTCCGCCCCCTCCTGTCATATGATAAAAGATAACGCCCACTTTTATGCATGTGGTGAGTCCGATCCGGTACTCACAGTGAGGAGGATTACGAGTGAAATGATACGCTACAGAAGGCCCAAACAAGATGACCCCGTGATCAACGACCTGATTCATAAGGAGCTTGTCCCCTATTCCCACCTGCCCCCCAATGAATTAAAGACGGTCATTAAAGATATTCCAAAGCGGCTTACCCGCGGGGTAACGCTGGTGGTTTCGCCCAACTATGAAGCCGACCCGGTGGCGTTCATCCACTTTATGGTGCACGGCGAGCTATTATATATCGACATGATGGCTGTTGCACCCGCGCACCGGCGTAACCGCCATGGCAAGACCTTGATGGCCCAGGCGGAAAATTTCGCCGGATCGCGGGGTTGCAAACGAGCCAAAGTCATGGTGGATCGGGACAATACCCGTGCCCACGTATTCTATCGCAATCTCGGTTACCATACGGTCCGCTATGTCCCATTGTCCCAATGTTTTGAACTCGAAAAGAAACTGCAGATTCGCTATTGATGTATTACCAGAATCCCCCGTAAGGGTATCCGTAAGGACCGTAAGGACCATAGCCTCCGTATCCGCCGTAGCCGCCATAACCATAACCGCCGTAGCCGTAAGGAGCCGATCCGATCGCAAGCAGGTCAAACAACACGAGCGGAATAATCGCTTTGGTTTTTACCTTTTTGCGTGAATTCTGAGCCACAATCAGACGGTTGCCGCTTATTTTAACCAATTTACCGGTAACCATGCTGCCATCTTTTTTGTAGGCGACAATACTTTTACCCAGCCATTTTTCGGCTTCCTTCTTCGTCACCGTTCTTCCCATGGTAACCCTCCTCAAAATGTAATCAAATAGCCGGGTTTATTTACGATCCAGTGGGGATCTTACGATTCGGCTATTTCGCGTTCAAGTCACCATATTCATTTTCGGCTGTCTCGGCTTGCGCCATCGCCCTTGAACTATCCAAAATAGGCCTGCCCCCCCTCTTGAAACCACGGCAAATATTTCAAAAAGCCCTGCAGGGTGTTTGCCTGCAGGGCTTTTTGAAATATTATCTTTTTGATGGATCATAAGGTGCTCCCAATGCGGATGGAGCCGAAGAACGGCCGACCGCGCTGACCAGCACAATGATCGTCAATACATAAGGAATCATAAAAATGAATTCCTGTGGAATGCTTCTCGACCACTCGAACAATTGAACGTAGTTCCGGATCGCTTGGGAGAAGCCGAAGAACATAGCCGCCCCAAAAGCTCCCACCGGATTCCATTTCCCGAAGATCATAGCAGCGATCGCGATAAAGCCTTGCCCGGAAATCGTATTGTGGGCAAAGGTACTTGTTGTAGTCAGCGTAATCGTTGCACCACCGATGCCGGCAAGCGCGCCGCTGATCATTACGCCGATATAACGCATTCTCGATACGTTGACACCCAGTGTATCTGCAGCGCCCGGATATTCGCCGACAGAGCGCAAGCGAAGACCAAATGGCGTTTTAAACAGCACATAATAAGCGACACCAACAAGAATCAGCGCCAGATACGTCGTTGGATACGAATTGAAAAATCCTTCACCGATGACCGGAATATCACGTAAGAACGGAATCTCAATTTTGTGGAAAACCTTAATCAACGGCGTTTCCGCAGAACCGTTAAACAGCATTTTGACGATATAGACGGTTAAGCCCGCCGCCAAAAAGTTGATTACGATACCGCTGATCGTCTGGTCTGCCTTAAACGTAATCGAAGCGACGGCATGAATAAGCGAGCCCAGAATACCGACCAGAATAGCGGCGAAAACACCGATCCATGGGGCCATGCCTCCTAGACCTGCTTCCTGGGCGTAGTAAGTCCCTACCCCGGCCGCGAACGCACCGAAGATCATCAAACCTTCCAGGCCGATGTTCACCACGCCGGAACGCTCCGAGAAAATCCCGCCCAGAGCCGTAAAAATCAGCGCGGTCGAAAATACAAGGGTTGAATTGAGCAGTTGACCTAGCAGCGTAAGAACGTCCATATTACAACACCTTCTCTTTCTTGCGCTTGAGGTAGAATGGCTTCAGCACAAAGCGGACGATGCCTTGCGCGGCAATGAAGAAAATAATGGAACCGATAATGATCTTGATCAGCTCTGGCGGAACGCCCGCTGCAAAGCTCATTCCTGCCGATCCGTAAGTCAATACGCCGTACAGGATAGCAGCCAGGACGACCCCGAACGGATGGTTCATACCGAGAAGCGCCACCGCGATTCCATCGAAGCCGTATCCGGGAGAAGCCGCAAAAACCGACTGATAATGAAATACGCCAAGCACTTCGAAGGCTCCCGCCAAGCCGGCGAACACCCCGCTGATGAACATGGCTTTCACGACGTTGCGCCCCACGTTCATTCCGGCATACTCAGCCGCATTCTGGTTAAAGCCAACCGCACGCATTTCATAGCCTTGTTTTGTTTTCCAGAGATATACGTAGAAGAACAAAGCAGCCAACAGGGCGATCACGATCCCCCAATGTACCCGGGCATTGTTGAATATGCCGGATAGGAACGTCAGCGCAGCCGAAGCTCCGATGTCTTCCGAACGGTTCTGCCCTTTAAGAAGGAAGAAATGACGGATTACATAGTTGGATAAATAAAGGGCAGTCCAGTTTAACATGATCGTCGTTATAACTTCGTTGATGCCCCGTTTTGCTTTCAAGTATCCGGCGATCGCTGCCCATAAGCCTCCGGCAACTCCCCCGGCAATTACGGACACGGGCACGACAATTGACGACGACACGCCCGACATGGACAGCGATACGGCCGTAGCGCTTGTCATCCCGATGAGAACCTGTCCGTCGGCACCGATGTTAAACATCCCGGAACGGAAGGCAAAAGCCACGGCAAGCCCGGTAAAGATCAAAGGCGTGATCTGCCGGATCGTCTCCCCAAAGTCATACGGATTACCCACAACCCGTTTGATTAGGGCACTATATGCTTCGAACGGATTGTATCCGCCCAATAACATGACGACCGCTCCGACGATCAAGCCGAGGAGAATAGCCACGAGCGGTACGATCAGGCTGTCCAGGGTAAAGATTCTGCGCAATCTACTCATCCGATTGTCCTCCCTTTTCCATGAAGCCCGCCATCATCAGACCCAGCTCTTGGTCATTCGTATTCTGAGGAAGCACCTCGCCGACAATTCTGCCTTCATAAATGACGGCAATCCGGTCGGATACATTCATAATTTCATCCAGCTCAAACGAAATAAGCAATACGGCTTTCCCTTGATCCCGTTGACCGATCAGTTGTTTATGGACGAATTCGATAGCGCCTACGTCCAGTCCGCGTGTCGGTTGGGCGGCGATCAACAGATCCGGATTTTTATCTATTTCCCGCGCAATAATTGCCTTTTGCTGATTCCCGCCCGACAGGGAGCGGGCTTTGGTCTCTATGCTTGGTGTACGAACGTCGAAATCCTGTACCAGTTTCTCGGCATTTTTATCAACAACCCGGCGATCTAGAAACCCGTTTTTGCTGAAAGGAGATTTGTAATACGTCTCCAACACCATATTCTCACTGATGGAAAAATCCAGCACAAGCCCATGCTTGTGACGGTCTTCCGGGATATGAGACAGGCCGCTCTCGATAATTTTGCGCGCCGGCAGGTTCGCGATCTCTTTGCCTGACAGTTTAATCGAGCCCGAGTCAATTTTACGAAGCCCTGTAATGGCCTCGATCAGCTCGGATTGTCCATTGCCGTCCACGCCTGCGATCCCGACGATTTCTCCCGCTTTGACTTCCAGGTCCAATCCATTCAAAACGGAGACCCCTTGTTTATCGTTCATCTTCACCTGATTTAACTGCAAGACAGGTTGTCCGATAACCGGAGCGTCTTTCTCAATTTTGAACGTAACGCCGCGGCCGACCATTTTCTCAGCCAGTTCGTTCGGATTGGTATTGTCGGTATCCACAGTATCGATCACTTTGCCGCGCCGAATAATCGTTACACGGTCGGAAATTTCCATAATTTCTTTTAATTTGTGAGTAATCAGGATGATTGACTTTCCTTCCGCAACCAACCGCCGCATAATCGCCATTAATTCCACGATTTCCTGCGGGGTCAACACGGCCGTCGGCTCGTCAAATATAAGAATATCCGCGCCGCGGAACAAGGTCTTCATAATTTCCACGCGTTGCTGCATTCCGACCGAAATATCTTGAATTTTGGAGTTTGGATTAACGTGAAGACCATACTGCTCCGACAATTTCGCCACTTCGGCGGACGCCGATTTATAGTCGATATTAAGCCCTTTCGTCGGTTCCATACCAAGAATAATATTCTCAGTGACCGTGAAAGGCTGAACCAGCTTGAAATGCTGATGAACCATGCCTATTCCTAATTTTATCGCCTTGTTCGGATTATCGATCGTTACCGGCTTCCCGTCGATCTCAATGGAACCCTCGTCCGGCTGATAAAGCCCGAACAAAATATTCATCAAAGTAGACTTGCCTGCCCCATTTTCCCCTAGAAGCGCATGAATTTCCCCTTTGCGCAAGGTCAGGCTGATTGAATCGTTGGCTACTATACCGGGAAAACGCTTCGTGATTTGCTTCAACTCGACTACGGGAGCCGCGGTGCTCATGAAATCACCCTCACCATTCTGGGATTTACGCAAACAACAAGGCCAGTTCATACAACACTGGCCTTGCCTGCTTATGCTTTATTTTACTATCCGGCCGAAACCGCCGTAAAGAATAGATTTATTATTCTGCCGGAACTGTGATTTCACCATTGATAATTTTTTGTTTGTACTCTTCCACTTTATCAAGAACTTCTTTGCTGACATTCTTCGAGGAAGTGTCGGCAATGCCTACGCCGTCGTCTTTCAGAGTCAGGTTCGTAATTTCGCCGCCTTTGAAAGTTCCGTCAATAACTTGTTGAGTTACGTTCTTCACCGCTACATCAACCCGTTTGATCATCGATGTCAAAGTTACTTCATCACCAAACTCAAGCGATTGGTCCTTATCCACGCCAATAACCCACAATTTTGTAGCTCCGCCTGCATTGTTACGTGCAGTGGCTTCGTTAAATACGCCGTTACCAGTTTGTCCTGCAGCAGGGAAAATAATATCCGCGCCGTTGTCATACAACTGGCTGGCAAGCGATTTACCGATGTCCGGCTTATCATAAGCGCCTGCATAAGTGATTTTCACTTCAGCATCCGGATTAACTGCTTCTACGCCGGCTTTGAAACCAACTTCAAAACGTTTGATAACCGGGCTTTCAGCACCGCCGATAAATCCGATTTTATTCGTTTTTGTAGTCAGGCCTGCAACTACCCCAACCAGGAACGAACCTTCGTTCTCGGCAAAAGTAACGGATTCAACGTTAGGCGCGTCGACAACGCTGTCGATGATCGCCAGTTTAACGTCCTTGTTGGCGTCAGCCACTTGCTTCAACGCATCGCCCAAATCAAAACCGATTGCCCAAGTCAGGTCATAACCGCCTTGCACAAACTGGTTCAGGTTAGGGATGTAGTCCGAGCTGCTGCTGCTTTGCAAATACTTGTGTTGGATGCCTTGTTCCTTGTTCAGGGCTTCAAGAGCTTCCCATGCGGATTCGTTAAAGGATTTGTCGTTTACGCCGCCAATGTCCGTAACAAGACCGACCTTGATGTCGGATGCTTTACTTCCGCCGTTGTTACCACCATTGCTGGCTTCTGTTCCTTTGTTGGACGAGCCACCGTTGTTTGCTGCATTGTTCTTGTTGTTGCCGCATCCCGCCAAAATCATCATCACAGCAAGTACCATGACTAAAGAAAATTTGAAGGTTTTGTTCATTGACTTCATTGACGATTAATCCCCCTTAAAATATTGTGACCATTTTTGACCTCTGTACAGGACGATTATACATTTAAAACCGCCTAAAATCCATACCTTTAATGACCATAGGTTAAATAAGTTTCGCCTTTTTGTGAAATGAAGCGCTTACCTTCGACACAATTCACATCCAACGTTCGCTATGTGTCAATTTGGGAGTGTTGAAGATTTGCTTTCCTTTTCTTTACCCTTCATCTTTCCCAATATCAGGGTTCTCCACACACACAGAATAACCCAGTAAAAAGACGGTTGACTCTATAAAATGAAAACAGCCGTCGTTCCCGGTTAAATTCCAACCAGGACGACGGCTGTTTGTACCGTATTTATTAAGCGTTGATTTTTTCTTTAGCTACAGTAGCCAAAGAGTTGAACGCGTTAATGTCGTTTACGGCCAAGTCGGCCAACATTTTACGGTTGATGTTCACTTCAGCCAACTTCAAACCGTGCATCAATTTGCTGTAAGACAAACCGTTCATGCGAGCAGCCGCATTGATACGAACGATCCACAGTCTGCGGAAGTCGCGTTTTTTCGTGCGACGGTCACGGTATGCGTACAGCAGGGATTTCATAACCTGCTCGTTAGCTGTTTTGAAGATGCGGTGTTTCGAACCAAAATAACCCTTTGCCAATTTCAATACTTTTTTATGACGACGACGAACCACGAATCCGCCTTTTACTCTTGCCATATCAATAAACCTCCCAATAAGTTGTGTTAATAATTACTTCAGGTTTGCAAGTTGTTGTTTCAAACGGCTAACGTCACCGGAGTATGCCACAGGGCTGTTCGCCAATACACGTTTTGCGCGTTTGGATCTATGGGACAGCAAGTGATTGCGATTCGCTTTGTAACGTCTTACTTTACCGGTACCGGTAATTTTGAAGCGGTCTTTAAGACTGCTGTGTGTTTTCATTTTAGGCATTGTACTTCCCCCTCAAAATTTGTGAGTTGCTTGCTTGCGAAGTTCGCCTTTGGCGAAATCACGAAGCCGCGTTTAGTTTTTAGGTGCCAAAATCATGATCATGCTGCGGCCTTCCAATTTTGGAAGACGTTCCACCGTCGAAAGTTCAACGACCTCTTCTTTGACGCGATCGAGAATTTTCTTTCCGATGTCGGCATGGGCAATTTCACGGCCGCGGAAACGAACCGAGCATTTTACCTTGTCGCCGTCTTTCAAAAATTTGATCACATTGCGAAGCTTCGTCTGAAAGTCGTGTTCCTCAATGTTGGAGCGGAACCATACTTCCTTGATGTCCACTATCTTTTGATTCTTACGGGCTTCCTTCTCTTTCTTCTGTTGCTCATAACGGAACTTGCCGTAGTCCATAATCCGGCATACCGGAGGTTTGGCCGTCGGTGCCACGTTAACCAGATCCAGATTCAAGTCGATTGCCATTTGCAGCGCTTCGCGAATCGGCGTGATACCAATTTGTTCGCCTTCCGCACCTACCAAACGCACTTCTTTGGCCCGTATCTCATCATTGATCAAATGTTCTTTACTGATAACTCTCCACCTCCAAGGATTTTCTTGTCTTAAGACGGATATTGCAAAATAAAAAGGGATGCAGGTTACCGCCCGCATCCCAAATTGATCAATTCTTCATGAACATACCATTCACAAATCATCGGATCAAAACCAGCCAACGTAATCGTCGGACAGGTGAGAAGCCATGGCCTCTGCTTGCAATCCAAATACTATTCATTGCAACACTCAAACACTTTAACACATGCCGTCAGGCCGTGTCAAGACTTTGATTCGAGTCTTGATCAAAAATCCGGTTTTTGAGTTACCCGTTCCAATCAAGGCTCAAAAATCAGGCTTTCAGCACCGGAAGGCTCTGCTGAATTCAAGATTCGATGCCGAATCCGCTCCACAGCTATGCTTCGTGATAAGAAAAACTTTATCGATGGAATTCTCGGAAGCCAGACCGCGTTTAGCGGAGTTTTTCTTGCGATTATAGAATTGTTCAGCTCCGCTGAAAACTAATAATTCTATAATCTTCAAAGTTCGATTTTTTTGAGTTTCCCATTCCAATCAAAGCTCAAAAATTGGGCTTTCAGCACCGAGAAGGTTGGATGAAGCTGAGACTGAGGAGCGGAGCGTAGGGTAACCTACGTGAGCACCGGAAGGCTCGGCTGAATTCAAGATTCGAAGTCGAATCCGCTCCAAAGCAACACTTCGTGATCAAAGTCCGGTTTTTGAGTAAACTTATCCTTTTTGGACTTCTTCTAGACGTACTACCCGTGTATGCTGCGTATGACTCCACTGTTTGTTGTTCTGGGTAAAGAACGCGTAGAAAGTAATCGGCCACCAGGAAATCAGGTAAATCGGGAACAGCACCAGATAAGCGTACACCTTCTTGAACTTGACCTTTTCGAGAATCATAGCAGCCAAGAAAATGAATACGTTAGCTGCAATCGCCACGAACGAGATCCACAGCGGGAACTTGGCGTACAGCGTTTCAAAGTTCGGTCCGCCGAACAAGGACTGGTCCGCCCAAATAAAAGCCGTCAACAGAAAAGTCAGCAACACGATATATACGTTAGCTCCGTAAATAGCCATATCAAGCTTAACCAGGTTACGTTCCTTGATGCTCTTCCACAAAAGCGGGAAGAAATATCTGCGGGCTACCGTAAAGTGTCCTTGCATCCAACGTAAACGCTGACGCGCGGACGCTTTGAAGGTGAGCGGCTTTTCGTCAAACAGCTTGGCATCGTAATTGAATACCGGGTAAACCCCGCGTTCCACACAACGCATCGTGAACTCCAAGTCTTCCACGAGGCTCGTTGCTCCCCAGCCGATTTCTTTCAGCAGCTCGGTTTCAAAACACATCCCCGTACCGCCGAGGAAGTTAGCCATATTCAAATTGTGGCGGGACAACTGCCACAGACGGTTACAATACCAATAGGAGATCCCGTAAGAAGCTGTAATCCAGGAGTCTTCCGGGTTCTTGGTGTCAATGTATCCCTGAATGACCCGGGCGCCGGAGCAGAGGTCATTGTTCATTTCGCTCAGAAAATCGGGATGCGCCAAGTTGTCGGCGTCAAACATTACGACGGCATCATATTGCCGTGGCATTTTCCACAATTGCTTGAGCATCCATTCGATCGCGTAGCCTTTGCCGCGCAAATTCGTATTGGTACGGACACAAGCGTTCATTCCGTGACTCCGGACAATATCCGCCGTACTGTCGGTACAGTTGTCGCAAATGACGAATACGTCGTAAAGCTCTTTCGGATAGTTCAGATGCTTCAGATTTTCCATCAGGGCACCGACGACTTTTTCCTCGTTATGTGCCGCTACCAATACCGCAAAGGACTTGGATGGAGCATGGCTTTCTTTTTTCTTTTTCTTGTACATGCCAAACAGCGATAAACCGAACTGGTACACCCCGATCACCGCAAGCACGACCTGCAGCGATATTAAAATGGCGTCCATCATGATCTCTAGTACCCCCTTTTAACTCCCTTTGATTTTTTTAGTTTTTTTAGATCTTACGGAGTTTTGTTTTTTATGACCCTTTGTGACATGCTGTGTGAATTCTGAAAATCTCTTTTCATTTTCAACGCTTTTTCGATTTTCCATGACTTTGTATCATTTGTCAAACCGCTGTAAACCCTGCGTAGAGCAAAATCCGACGGAAGTAACCCTATATTCGCGCAAAGCACCGCCGCAACCAGCAATCATTGCGGTTAGTTCTTATTTTCATCAATTTTGACGCTTTTTATTTCTTTAGTCCCCCTTTTTTTCAAATTGTTAACTCTATATAAAATCAGTCGTTAATACACAAACGAAAAAAAACAAAAAAAGTTTACTCAATAACTCATTTTCCTTTAAACTTTTTTGCTATCATTTGAATCAATATCCAGAAGCGAGATTCACAAGAATTCAAAAAAAGGGTATATTAACTCACAAAGTCCCCTGATCTTGAAAAAGGCCACGGAATCAAAATATGATGAGACTTACCTGAAAATGCCATTACTGCATTGCACTTTTTACTTTAACGTGCGAGTTCAAAAAGTCAGGTTTTCAGGACCAAGAAGGTTGGATGAAGTTAGGGACTGAGTAGCGGAGCGTACAAGGGTACGTGAGCAACGGAAGGCCCGGCTGAATTCAAGATTCGACGTCGAATCCGCTTCACGATCTGCTTCGTCGTGGAAAGATGACTTTTTGAACAACCTCTTAACGGCAAATTTAGGCCGTATCTTGCGGCAGACCAAGCGCGGAGGGATCTTTATGAACCGATTGCTTCAAAAATTAATACAACTGGATCAACGACTTTTTGTAGGAATCAACGGACGCTTGCACCGAAGCTTTCTTAATTTCTGGCTGTACCATCTCACTCATTTGGGGGGCGCCTGGTTTACTATTTTATCTACTCTTTTTATTTGGATCGTCGCCCCGGCGCCATGGAACAAAGTAGGCCTTCAAGCCTGTGTCGCCCTGGCGATCAGCCATATTCCGGTCGCTTTGGCTAAAAAAACATATCCAAGGGTCCGTCCGTATTTGACCCTTCCCGGAACCAATACGTTTCGGAATCCGCTCACGGACCACTCTTTTCCTTCCGGACACACGACTGCCATTTTTTCGGTGACTATGACCTTTATGGCAGTGCAGCCGGCCCTTGCGTTCATTCTCGGCCCGCTGGCTCTGATCGTCGCGATATCCCGCATTTATTTGGGTTTACACTATCCTTCCGACGTGCTTGCAGGGGCCGTAATCGGATCTTCCGTCGCCCTTGGAACGGTTGCATTATGGGCGTAAAGGGGATATTGTAAATGGTAGAAAAACCTTGCAGGAAAAGGTGAAACTAAAGTGCAAAAACAAAGAGTCTTGCTTTTATCTGAGGGGTTTGGAGCCGGACATACACAGGCGGCGTATGCGCTCTCCAGCAGTTTACGCAAAGTGGCACCACATGTGCAGACTAAAGTCCTGGAACTGGGCAGTTTCTTAAATCCTAGAGTGGCGCCGATCATTATTACCGCCTATAAGAAAACGGTATCCACCCAGCCACGGCTTGTTCGAATGATGTATCGAAGCAATTATAAGAAATCATTAAACCGATTGACGACGCTTGCTCTCCATCGGATATTTTATACCCGTACGATTCAAGTAATCCGGCAGCTCCATCCCGACGTTATCGTCTGTACTCACCCGATTCCGAGCGCCATTATATCGCGGATCAAGAGGCTCGAGCTCCTGGACGTCCCGCTCTGCACCGTGATTACCGATTATGATGCGCATGGGACGTGGGTCAGCCGGGAAGTAAACAGCTATCTCGTATCCACCGAGCAAGTTAAGCAGAAGCTGCTTGAGCGGGGAGTCGAAGAAGAGAAGATCCGGATTACCGGCATTCCGGTGCATCCGAATTTCTGGGAACGCCACGGGAAAGATGATATCCGGGCCCAATTCAACCTAAAAAACATGCCGACGGTGCTTGTTATGGGGGGCGGTTGGGGCTTTATGAAAGATGAGGCGGTCAATTCGCACCTAGCCTCATACCGGGACCAAATCCAAATCATCTTTTGCTTCGGCAGCAACACCAAGTCGCTGGAGAAGATGAAGAAGGATCCTCGTTATATCCATGAGCATATCCACCTGCTCGGATTTACCAGGGAAATCGACAAGCTGATGGAGGCTTCCGATCTCCTCATTACCAAACCCGGGGGCATGACCTGCACCGAAGGGTTGGCCAAGGGAATTCCGATGCTGTTCCACAAGCCGCTTCCGGGGCAAGAGGAAGAAAATTCGCAGTATTTCACCTCGCAAGGATGGGGTACCCCGATCAGCTCGCTGGATGACATTACCAAATGGATCAAACGGCTGACTAACAATTATGACGAAGTCGTGCGAAACCGTGAAGAAGTGCTCGAACATATCGCCAGTTATTATCCGCTGCAAAGTGCGCAAGCCATTATGGATCTTATAGAACGCAATAAGGTGACGTCTTAAAATTGCAACCTTCCCCGTTTATAAAGACAAACAGGCCTCCGGAATAATCCGGAGGCCTGTTTGTCCATTGTTAAAATTGATCCATTTTATGTTCGTGGTAACGGCGCAGGGCCGACTCGCCAACCTTGACTTCGCAACGATAAATGGGCATCCCTTGTCCCACGAATTTGCTCTCGTATTCCGTCATGACATGGTTCTCGTTAATACCTTCACCGTGCAAATTTAGCGAAATTTGATCCATCTGCAATCCGGTCGCGGCAAAAGAATTCAGGGAGAATTCAAACAGCTCCCGCGAATCGGTTTTGAAATGAATCTCTCCTTCTTCATTCAGCAGCGTCCGATACTTATCCAAAAAGCGCGGGTGTGTCAGTCTTCTGCGCCCATGCTTCTTTTTCGGCCAAGGATCGCTAAAATTCAAATAAATCCGTTCGACTTCGCCCGGAGCAAAGAACTCCTCGATGGATTCGATGTTGCCTAAGGCAAGCCGGACGTTTGCCGGATTCTCTCCGTCGTGTCCGGACCAGATATTTCGTACCTTTTCGCTTGCCCGGCGGATCAATTCATCATACATATCCATCCCCACAAAATTGCAATCCGGATGTTTAAAGCTCATTCCGCTAATGAATTGTCCCTTACCCATGCCAAGCTCGATATGAAGTGGACGGTCGTTTCCGAAGATCTGCGACCATTTTCCTTTATATTCCCGGGGATCCAGCACGACCAGGTCTTGCTGGTGCTCCAAATTCTCCCGGATTCCTTTTCTACCGCGTAAACGCATGTCATTCCTCCGCTTTCATGTATATGCAAACTCATTACTCCATTACTGAAACATTTTGCCGAAGTTCGAACTAAAAGTAAAGAGATAAAGTACTCTTTCATGTACAAATGAAAAAGGAATCACTTCGCACCGCCGGGGAGACGGTACGCGAGATTCCTTTTTCGATATATTTTGGAATTGGGGTCCAAACGTATGTCAGTTACACTTAAAATAACATAATCTGTAATTCATCGCAAGAAAACACCCCTAGGCAAATTCCCCTTTTTACTTGATTTTTGATACAATGAATCATGTGAACCCGCTTAACCATAGGGTTTGGACCACTTTATACGACACAAAAACTTATTTTGTGACAATTAATAACAATCTCATGCAGAGCGAGGATAAGGGAGTAAAGATGACTACAACACTATCAGAAACACCCGCTATTTGGGGTGACAAACGATTTCATACCTGGAACACAGAGATGCGGCAACAGTTCGGGGAAAAAGTATTTAAAGTGATGCTCGACGCAGGCTTCACCTGCCCGAACCGGGACGGTTCGATCGCTAAAGGAGGATGCACATTTTGCAGTGCGCGAGGCTCCGGCGATTTTGCCGGAAGCCGCAGGGACGATCTCGTCACGCAGTTTAACACGATCCGGGACAGACAGCATCTGAAATGGCCCAACGCCAAATATATCGGTTATTTTCAGGCTTATACGAATACGTACGCGCCTGTGGAAGAGCTGCGTGAATATTATGAAGCCATTCTGGAGCAACCAGGCGTAGTCGGTCTCTCGATCGCAACGCGGCCTGACTGTCTCCCCGACGATGTCGTCGACTATTTGGCCGAGCTTAATGAACGCACATATCTGTGGGTGGAAATGGGACTTCAAACCATCCATGAATCCACCTCCACATTAATAAATCGCGCTCACGACACCCAATGTTATCTGGAAGCCGTAGAGAAGCTGCGCAAGCGGAACATCCGCGTCTGCACCCATATTATTTACGGACTGCCCCAGGAAAGCCACGAAATGATGCTGGAAACCGGCCGGGCCGTCGCTAAAATGGATGTGCAAGGCATCAAGATTCATCTACTTCACCTGATGCGCAAAACGCCGATGGTCAAGCAGTATGATGCCGGCCTCCTGCGCTTCCTGGAAAAGGACGAATATGTGAAGCTCATCGTAGACACGCTGGAATTTCTGCCGCCCGAAATGATCGTCCACCGCCTAACCGGCGATGCTCCCCGCGACCTGTTAATCGGTCCCATGTGGAGTCTCAAGAAATGGGAAGTGCTGAACGCGATCGATGATGAGCTTAAACAACGAGACACCTGGCAAGGTAAATATTGGAGGGGATAACAAATGGGCTTTCTCTCTGTACTAAGCTTTGCCCACAAACTGGCAGGCGAGCGATTGCAGCCTGGCGATAGTGCAGTAGACGCTACGGCAGGCACGGGTGCCGATACCCTCTTCCTTGCCAAAGCTTGCGGTCCGCGCGGGAGCGTATTCTCTTTTGACATCCAGGCCGAGGCTCTTGCATTGACGCAAGCCAGACTGGATAAGGAAGCAAGCGCCCCGCTCTCACCCGTGACGCTGCTGGAGAGCAGCCATGCGGACATGGAAACGGCACTGCCACCGGAAGTCCGGGGCAAGCTAGGCGCAGTCATGTTCAACCTAGGGTATTTACCCGCACAGGGGGCAGACCCTGCAGTAATTACGCATACGGAAAGCACCTTAAAGGCGCTTAACGCAGCTGTAAGGCTTCTGAAGCCGCGCGGCCTGCTCACCGTTGTTCTGTATCCGGGCCACCCCGGAGGCGACGAGGAAGCGGCGGCTGTGGAAGCCTGGGCGGCAGCACTTCCGCAATCGGCAGGACAAGCCATGTTATACCGGCAGCCGCAGAAGCCGGCGTCGCCATATCTCATTGCAGTCGAAAAAAAACAAAGTAAAGAAGGGGATAACGATGCCAGTTAAAAAGATGGAGCATGTGGGCATCCGCGTAACAGCGCTTGAAGATTCCATTGAATTTTATGTCCGGGTGATCGGACTTAAGCATCTATACACCGTAGGGGAGGTTGACGAGCCGCTCCGCCTGGCCTTCTTGACCTTCCCGGGTCAGGAATCCGTAGAACTTGAACTGGTTTATATCCGCGATGGTGAAGATCTGCCGCGTGAGGGTAAAGTACACCATATAGCATTTACGGCCAGCGGCATACAATATGAGTATGAGCGGATCGCGAAGCTCGGTCTATCGGGCCTTGATCCCGAAATCCGTTCCTTACCGAACGGGAACCGGTTCTTCTTTTTTAACGGACCGGACGGAGAAGTGATCGAGTTTTTCGAGCCGGCGCATTTGGCTTAACGCGAAAGAGATTTCCAAATATCCAAGAAGGAAGTGCTGGAGCATGCGGGAACAAACTTTCAAATTTGAAAATGATGCCGGGCACGAGGTGTTTGTCTATGAATGGTCTCCCTCCGACCCGTCGCTCCCTCTGCGGGGAGTGCTGCAAATCGCCCACGGCATGAGCGAGACGGCCGAGCGATATAAACGGTTTGCGGAGGTTTTGACGAGCGACGGCTTCGTGGTTTACGCCAATGACCACAGGGGTCATGGTCGAACCGCCGCCGGGCCGGATGAGCTTGGCTGGCCCGGCAAAGACGGCCTGAACGGCATGGTCCGCGATATGATTGCTCTGGGCGAAATTATTCTAGAAAGGCATGCCAGCCTTCCTCTTTTTCTGCTGGGACACAGCATGGGATCTTTTTTGACGCAGAAAACGATGTATACCGGACCGGATAGATACAAGGGGTTTATTCTGACCGGAACCAACGGTCCGAGAGGTCTCCTTTCCTTCGGCCAAAACCTGGCGATTTTGCAGTCAAAGCTTCAGGGTCCTGATCATCCCAGCCTGCTCATGAACGCTTTGTCCTTCGGCAGCTTCAACAAAAATTTCATGCCGATGCGCACGCCATTCGACTGGCTGTCCAGGGATGAACGGGAAGTGGATAAATACATAGAAAATCCGCTCTGCGGTTTTGTTTGCAGCGCCGGATTTTTCGACGGGCTATTCGGCCTGCTGCGTGAAATCCACCGTCCTGACCGGATGGCCAAAATTCCAAAGGATAAGCCGGTTTATATTTTCGGGGGCGAACAGGACCCCGTAGGCCTTCAAGGAAAAGGCGTCCGCAGACTTGTTGCTCTCTATGAACAGTTAGGGCTTCAGAATGTTGAAGTCCGGCTGTACCCGGGAGGAAGGCATGAAATGCTCAACGAAAGCAACCGGGATGAGGTGAGCCGCGATACCGCGGATTGGCTGATCCGGCATACGGGTTAAACTGCCTCCCTCAAAAATATTATAACGAAAAGGGACCGCTCCAAAGCCATCTGGCTTGGGCGGTCCCTTTTAACTTCTACTTATTATCCGCTTCAGGTTCCCCTTCGATCGGATGGTCAAGCCAGCTCCGGATCAAGGAAAGCAGCTGTGCGCTGTTCACAGGCTTCGTAATATAATCGGAAGCTCCCGCCTCCAGACAAGCCTCACGGTCCCCGCTCATCGCTTTAGCCGTTAATGCGATAATCGGCAGATTTTGAAACTCCGGCTTCTGACGGATCGCCCGGGTCGTTTCGTACCCGTCCATAATCGGCATCATAATATCCATCAGTACGATTTCAATGGATGGCGTTTGCTCCAGAATCTGGATCGCCTCCTGCCCGTTCTCCGCAGGGATTACCTTCATGTTATGACGTTCCAGAATCGTTGTCAGTGCAAAAATATTCCGAATATCATCATCTACGACGAGCACCTGCTTGGACGTGATCATCTCGTCGGATTCATGCAGTTTCACCAGCTTCTCCCGCGACTCAGCCGGCAGGTTCTCAGCCTTGCGGTGCAAGAATAAGCTGGATTCGTCCATCATTTGAATCGGCGTTTTGACTTCTTTGATCACGGACGATTTCATAAGATCCTCAAGCTGACTCTCTTGCTCCTGAGTCCACTTCCGATTGCGGTTCAGAATAATCGGAACGGATTTATTTTGCATATTCTTATGAATTTCATGAACCAGGCCAAGCACGTCCGTATTGCTCAAATCATTGTCGATCAGAATGACGTCAAAGCTGTGATTTTTGAGTTGATTCAAAGCTTTGCGGCCTGTATCTGCAGTAATGATCTCCAAATCGTTGTTGGCAAGAAGCTGCACCGATTCATCGCGGCGGTCGTTGTCGCTCATGACGATAAGCAGACGATGCTTCTCCCGTGCCGAGAACTGTTTCAGTTGATCCAGTTTCGACTCCAGCTCTTCATTGGTTACAGGCTTCCCTAAATACTCATACACGCCTTTCTGACGCAGCGGAATTTCGTCCTCTTCCACCGTGATAACGCAAATCGGAATATGCCGGACACTCAGATCATTCTTCAACTGGTCGATAACCAGCCAGCCGTCCATATCCTTTAGACGTAGATCAAGGGTAATGGCATCCGGACGGTATTTCTGAGCAAGCTCCAATGCCCCGTTGCCCCGGGTCGTAATGATCACCTTGATTCCTTTTTTATGCAAAATATCAAGCAAAATCACGTTGAATTTAACATCGTCTTCCACGATCAAAAATACACTGTCCCCCGGCTCGATGGAATCCCGGTCGTCCTGGATGACCTTCTCTTCCCTCGGCGTGCTTCCCCGTTTGGATTCGCGAGGAGTTACATCGATGACTTCCGGTACGTATTTCGGCGGCTGAACCGGCGTCTCCTGGCCCGATTCTTCCTCCGGCTCATGACCGGGAACATCGGTATACAAGGGCAGGTACAGATTAAAGACGCTGCCTTTATTCACCACGCTGTACAAGGTAATTTCTCCGCCTAACAAAGTCGCAATCTCGCGCGAGATAGCAAGTCCCAGGCCCGTGCCTCCGTATTCCCGGCTCGTGCTTCCGTCGGCCTGTTGGAAAGCTTCAAATATGATCCCCTGCTTTTCAATGGGAATTCCGATACCCGTATCGCTAACCGAGAAGCAAACCACTTCTTTGGCCCGGTTGAGTCGCTCGTTGCCGGCACTCCAGCCATCAACGGCCTTATGGATATGAAGGACGACCTGTCCTTCTTCCGTAAACTTGAAGGCATTGGACAACAGGTTTTTCAGAACCTGCTGCAACCTTTTCGGATCCGTTACCATTTTATCCGGAAGGCTTGGATCCAGCTTGATCAAGAAGTCCAGCTTCTTGTCATCGGCCATAAGGCCGAAGGTTCGTTCAAGCCCTTCGGTGATATCCTTCATCTTGAATTCGTTATAATCGGCGGTTACTGTACCGGACTCGATTTTGGACAAATCGAGAATGTCATTGATCAGTTCAAGCAGCTCTATCCCTGCATCCTGAATCGTCTCCGCGAATTTCACCTGATGGTCCGTCAGATTCTGATCGGGATTCTCGGAGAGTTGCTCGGCAAGTAGCAGCAGCGAGTTCAGCGGAGTCCGAAGTTCATGCGACATATTGGCCAAAAATTCGGATTTGTAACGCGAGGTAAGAGCGAGCTGTTCCGCTTTTTCCTCAAGGATCCTTCTGGCAATTTCGACTTCGTTGTTTTTGCTCTCCACTTCCGCTTTTTGAAGAACGAGCAGTTTCGCCTTTTCCTCCAGCTCTTCATTCGTTTCCTGCAACTCCATCTGCTGGTTTTGCAGTTCTTCCGTCAGGGACTGGGACTGCATCAGCAGCTCCTCCGTCCGGCGGTTGGCCTGCATCGTATTGATTACGATCCCGATCGATTCCGTCAACTGATCAAGGAAATCGAGATCGATATCGGTGAAGCGACGGAACGAAGCAAGCTCCAGTACAGCGAGCACCTGATCTTCAAAAATAATCGGCAGCAGCACGATATTAAGCGGTGCCGATTCGCCGAGGCCGGAGGAAATCATGACATAATCTTCGGGAACATTGGTCAGCAGGATTCGCTGCTTCTCGATCAGACACTGGCCTACGAGGCCTTCCCCGGTCCGGAACTGATTCGATAAATGCTTCCGCTGCTGATAAGCATAGCTGGCGAATAACACTAATGTAGCTTCGCCGTTCACCGGCTCGTTGATATACATAACTCCGTGCTGCATCGAAACCAGAGGAGCAAGTTCGGACAGAATCATGCGGCATACGGCATACAAATCCCGTTGACCCTGCAGCAATCTGGAGAATTTGGCCAGATTCGTCTTCAGCCAATCCTGCTCCGTATTAATCCGGGTCGTTTCCTTCAGGTTGCGGATCATCTCGTTTACGTTATCCTTCAGTTCGGCAACTTCACCCGCTGCCGCCACATCAATGCTTCGCGACAAATCCCCTTTGGTTACGGCGGTAGCGACAGTCGTGATCGCACGAACCTGAGAGGTAAGCGTACTGGCCATGTAGTTTACGTTGTACGTCAAATCGCGCCATGTACCGGCCGCTCCCGGTACATTGGCTTGTCCGCCCAGCTTGCCTTCCGCGCCGACTTCACGGGCCACTGTAGTTACTTGATCCGCAAAAGTAGCGAGCGTGTCGATCATATTGTTAATCGTATCGGTCAGTTCCGCAATCTCACCCTTAGCTTCCACCGTGAGCTTCTGCTTCAGGTTCCCGTTTGCGACGGCCGTGACCACCTTCGCGATGCCCCGTACCTGGTCGGTCAGGTTGGCCGCCATAATATTAACGTTGTCGGTCAGATCCTTCCAGATGCCGCCGACTCCGCGAACTTGAGCCTGGCCGCCAAGCTTGCCGTCGGTGCCGACCTCCCGCGCAACGCGCGTAACCTCGGACGCAAACGAATTAAGCTGATCCACCATCGTATTGATCGTATTCTTGAGTTCAAGCAGTTCGCCCTTTACATCGACGGTGATCTGCTTCGATAGATCCCCGTTGGCGACCGCCGTTGTAACGCCGGCGATATTGCGCATCTGAATCGTCAGATTGCTGGTCATCGTATTTACCGTATCGGTAAGGTCTTTCCAAGTACCGGATACGTCCTTCACATCCGCCTGAGCGCCCAGCTTTCCTTCCGTGCCGACCTCGCGCGCAACGCGCGTCACCTCGGACGCGAACAGGCTTAGCTGGTCCACCATCGTATTCATCGTATTTTTCAGTTCCAGGATTTCGCCTTTGGCATCTACGGTGATTTTTTTGGACAAATCCCCTTTGGCTACCGCAGTCGTTACTTCGGCGATACCGCGAACCTGATCGGTCAGATTTCGGGCCATGTTATTCACGCCCTCGGTCAAATCCTTCCAGGTACCTCCGACGCCTTTCACCTCGGCTTGTCCGCCGAGTTTACCTTCGGTACCGACTTCCAGCGCCACCCGCGTAACCTCGGATGCAAAGGTAGACAGCTGATCGACCATCGTGTTGATCGTATTTTTGAGCTCCAGAATTTCGCCCTGCACATCCGCAGTAATTTTCTTGGAGAGATCCCCGTTCGCAACGGCGGTTGTAACAACGGCAATATTTCGGACCTGGTTCGTCAAGTTGGACGCCATGTAGTTTACGCTCTCCGTCAAATCGCGCCATGTACCTGCCACGCCGCGAACCTGGGCTTGTCCGCCGAGCATCCCCAGCGTACCTACCTCGCGGGCCACCCGCGTAACCTCGGACGCAAAGATGGACAATTGATCCACCATGATGTTGATCGTATTCTTCAGCTCCAGAATTTCGCCCTTCGCATTTACCGTAATATGCTTGGACAAATCCCCTTTGGCTACCGCGGTCGTAACCTCCGCAATATTTCGGACCTGATTCGTCAGGTTGGACGCCATGTAGTTTACGCTCTCCGTCAAATCGCGCCATGTACCGGCCACACCGGTAACCTCGGCCTGTCCGCCGAGAATGCCTTCCGTACCGACCTCTCTCGCCATCCGCGTTACCTCGGACGCAAAGGTCGACAATTGATCCACCATCGTATTAATTGTATTTTTAAGCTCGAGAATTTCGCCCTGCACGTTTGCAGTGATCTTCTTCGATAGATCCCCGTTCGCGACCGCGGTCGTGACGACGGCGATATTCCGCACCTGATCGGTCAAATTGGAAGCCATATCATTAACGCTGTCCGTCAAATCCTTCCAGGTGCCCGATACACCTTTCACATCAGCCTGACCGCCCAGCTTGCCTTCGGTGCCGACCTCGCGGGCCACCCGGGTTACTTCCGAGGCAAACATCGATAACTGGTCGACCATCGTGTTAATGGTGTCTTTCAACTCCAGAATTTCGCCCTTCGCATTAACGGTAATTTGTTTCGTTAAATCGCCGGTCGCGACCGCCGTCGTCACAGCGGCGATATTCCGCACCTGGTTGGTCAAGTTCGCAGCCATATTGTTTACGCTGTCCGTCAGGTCCTTCCAAGTCCCGGATACGCCCTTAACATCGGCTTGACCGCCGAGTTTGCCTTCGGTACCCACTTCCCGGGCAACCCTGGTCACTTCGGATGCAAAGGTGCTAAGCTGGTTGACCATCATATTAATGTTATTCGCGGTTCTTAAGTATTCCCCGGTCAGAGGCCTTCCTTCGAATTCAACCTCTACCTTCTGCGTCAAGTCCCCCTGTGCAACCGCATTGATTACACGGGCAACTTCGGCGGTAGGCTGCACTAAATCGCTGACAAGTCCATTGAGCGATTCAACGACAAGCTCCCAAGATCCGCCGGTATTTTTATGATTAAATCTGCGGGTAAGCTTGCCTTCCTTGCCCACCACTTCGGCCACAGTGCGGATTTCTCCCACCAGGCTTTCCTGCATGTCCATAATTTCATTAAACGTGTCTGCCACTTTGCCTGAGATGCCCGTCCGGTCGTAGGGCAAGCGGAAAGAGAAATTCCCTTTTTTCATAGCCATTAAAGCGTTCAGCAATTCCGCGACATCGATTTGATCGTTCGACGACTGGGTCCGCTGTTGTTCCTGATCCGACATCTTCAATCCTCTCCCGACATTGTTGTATATTGATTTATTTACAACGTATGACATTTTCGTTACATCTAATATATTACTATGGAATTCAGTACCCTGTCATTATTCCGGGGACATCTAAGGAAAAATTACCCACATCAAGGAGAAATTTTATGTTTCCATAAATAGAAAGTCCCGCCAAGCCCGAAGGCTAAGCGGGAAATCAGAAATTTATCTTACAATACGAATGCTCTGGAGATGATCACGAGCAAAATGAACAGTACCAGAATGGCACCTGTTGAAGTAAAAATACCGCCTGGGTAACCTCCACCGCCGCATCCAACGTTTCCACCAACTACACCACTCACAGGGATTCCTCCTTTGGTTTAGAGTACACCCTATTCTATTCCAAACCCAGTCGATTGACTGGGCCATTCCAATACATAGGCTTATGCCTGCGCCGGTTGCGCCTGATATTAAGCCATTCCCCGCTTTAACCTGAATGATGTAACAGGATCAGACGACGGCAAAATAGAGAAACTATTCTCCTTACGCTAGAGCCGAAGTAACCGGCATCGTATAGTAGACCGGCTTCTGATGACCGGCATCATCCTGCTGGTACAACACAACTAACAGCGTGCCTTCCTGTCGTTCTTCGAAGTCCGTTTTGCCTTCCAATACATCCGTAAGCGAAAAAGGAAGCTCGTCCAGAACAGCGCATTTTTGCAATTCCCGCTCGCCGAGATCAAGCGCGGCAAACGCCGGAGACACTTCGGCCGGACGCTCGGTTAAAGCCTTGAAATAAGCGGTCCGCCGCGGTTTGTCGATCCGGTCTTCCCACCAGATTTTGCGTGGCTTGTACTTGTGACCCAGGAAATAGTCCAGCTTCATCAGACCGAGCACGATCTCCGGCTGCTTCATACCGCGCCATTCCAGAAACTCATAGAGCCGGGTAAACAAATCCTCCAGCTGATGGCCGATTCGCTGCCATCCCTGTCCTTCCCAGAAATCTCCCAATTCCTGAAAGAAATCGAATGGCGATTCGAACTCCCGGGTAATCAAATACTCCATCGTATTGTCCATCCGGTGGTCGTTCCAATATTTCTCCAGCACATCCTCCAAACGCTTCAGCCGGACGATATCGGAGAAAGGCATAATATCGTTGCCCAGAATTTCATAAGGGGCATGATCCATATAAGTGTAATTGTACTTGGCGGCGTCATTCCTAAGCCCCGTACCGCGCAGCATTTTCAGGAACCCGAGCTGCAATTCCTCAGGACGCATGGCAAATACGTCGTTGAATGTTTTACGGAAGGAAGCGTAATCCTCCTCGGGCAGCCCGGCGATCAGGTCGAGATGCTGATCAATTTTTCCGCTGTTCTTGATTTTCATGACGGTCCTCGTCAGCTTGGTAAAGTTTTGACGTCGCTTAACGAGTTCATTGGTGTTATCGTTTGTCGACTGGACCCCAATTTCGAACCGGAAGATGCCCGGCGGAGCGTTCTCCGCCAAGTAATCCAATACCTCGGGCCGCATGATATCGGCCGTGATTTCAAACTGGAATACGCAGCCGCCGTGATTGTTGATCAGGAACTCGAACATTTCCATAGCGTAGCTGCGGTTGATGTTGAAGGTCCGATCCAGAAATTTGATCGTTTTGGCACCGTGTTCGATCAGATACAGAATATCTGATTTTACCCGTTCAATATCGTAATAACGCACGCCCACCTCAATGCTGGACAGGCAGAACTGGCAATTGAACGGACAGCCCCGGCTTGTCTCAAAGTAGACGATCCGTTTGCCCAGATCCGGAATATCTTCCGGAAACCGGTGCGGCGACGGCAATGTGTCTAGATCGGATTTCGGACGGGCCGGATTAACCCTAACTTCTCCGTCTTTCCGGTAAGCCGCACCGAATACATAATGGAATTTGCGTTCTCCTGACAGCTCCTGCAGCAGGTGATGGAACGTCTCTTCACCGTCGCCCATCACGATATAATCAATACTTTTCACCCGCTCCATCCAATATGCCGTGTCATAGGAAACCTCGGGCCCGCCCAACACGATCGCCGTATCGGGCAGCACCTTTTTCAGCATATCGATAACCTTGATCGTCTCTTCGATGTTCCAGATATAACAGGAAAAGCCGATCACGTCCGGCCGCTTCATATATAAATCGGATACGATGTTCAACACCGGATCCTTGATCGTATACTCTGCCAAATCGATATCGAACTCACCGCCGCTATAGGCTTTGAGCAGTCGAATCGCCAGTGAAGTGTGGATATATTTCGCGTTTAATGTAGCTAAAATAACTTTCATCGTTCACAACCCTATTCCATATTTTGAAAAAACTCGAGGAACGGCAAGCCGTATTTGCGGTATTTGACTTCCCCAACACCTTTAATCCGCAGCATTTCGGCCTCGCTTGTCGGGCAGATCATGCTCATTTCGCGCAAGGTCGCATCGTTGAAAATAATGTACGAGGGAACCCGGTCCTTCTCGGCCAAATCACGCCGGATCAGCCGCAATTGCTCGAATACCGTTTCATTAACCGCTGAAGGACCATCGTCGTAAGCGGCGCCCCGCCGGCGGGAACCTCTTGTGCGGGATGCCGCATTGGCTGCGGCCGGCTCCGGCGCACGCATCATGACCTGATGCTGGCCTCGCAGAACATCTCCCGCCAACGGCTGCAGGCGGACAACCGGATATTGCCCTTCGGACAGGGCAAGATATCCTTCCGCGATAAACACGTTGATCAGCTCGGAGATTTCCTTCTCGGTTCTGCGGCGCATCATGCCGTAAGTCGGCAGGCCGTCAAAGCCGTATTGGAGCACCTTTTTGTTCTGGGAGCCCTTAAGCACCGAAGACACCAGGGAAACGCCGAAGCGCTCCCTCATCCGGTGAATGCACGAGAATACGATCTGTGCATCCACGGTCATGTCGACAAGTTCACGCTCGTCCCGGCAGGAGCTGCAAATGCCGCAGGCTTCCCGGTTATGGGCTTCGCCAAAATAATCGAGCATTCCCCAGCGCAGGCAACTCGTGGAATAGCAGTACTCTATCATCTGCTGAAGCTTCCGGTACTCATTGCGCTTGCGGTCTTCATCCTGAGGGTTCTGCTCGATCAGGAATTTTTGCGTCATGATGTCCTGCGGGCTGAACAGCAGAATGCACTCGCTCGGTTCGCCGTCCCGCCCGGCCCGGCCCGCTTCCTGAACATATGCCTCCATATTTTTGGGCATGTTGAAATGGATCACGTAACGCACATTCGATTTATCGATCCCCATTCCGAAAGCGTTGGTCGCAACCATCACCCGGATATCGTCATAGAGGAACGCTTCCTGGCTCTCCTCCCGTTCACGGTCGGACATGCCGGCATGATAGCGCCCTGCCGGTATGCCGTTTTCCCGTAAACGTCCGTACAGATCGTCGACCTCTTTTCGGGTCGCGGCATAGATGATGCCGGGTTGATGCCCGTGCGTTTCCGCGTAATTCATAATGAATTCACGCTTGTTTTCGCCCCGCAGCACCGACATGGCCAGATTATCCCGGCCCAGGCCGGTTACAAAAACGGACGGATCGTTTAGCCGGAGCAGGCGGATCATATCCTCTTTGACTTCCGGCGTCGCGGTCGCCGTAAAGGCCGCCAGAATCGGGCGGCGCGGCAGTCCGTTCACAAAGGGTGAGACGGCGAGATAGCTCGTCCGGAAATCATGTCCCCACTGCGAGACGCAGTGGGCC
This sequence comes from Paenibacillus sp. Marseille-P2973, assembly GCF_018101095.1. NCBI lineage: Bacteria > Bacillati > Bacillota > Bacilli > Caryophanales > Paenibacillaceae > Paenibacillus > Paenibacillus sp. Marseille-P2973. The sequence continues at coordinate 475,661 of NZ_JAGQEH010000004.1, read as the reverse complement.
TCATCGACGGCCACACAGGAAATTTCAAGCCCGCTCATCTCTTCACGGAACCAATCCAGTTCCAGCCGTTCCGGCGCGACATAGAGCAGCTTCAAATCGCCTCGCTTAGCGGCGCGGATGCGGTCGTTCACCTCTTTACCGGACAAGGTGCTGTTAATATAAGCGGCCGGAATCCCCATTGCGATGAGCGCATCCACCTGGTCTTTCATCAACGAGATCAACGGGGAGACGACCAGCGTCAGCCCGGGCTGCAGCAGCGCCGGGATCTGGTAACAAATCGACTTGCCTCCGCCTGTGGGCATAATGCCAAGCGTATCGGCTCCATCCAGCATGCTGGCGACGATTTTTCGCTGTCCTTCACGGAAATCGGGATACCCGTAATATTTTTGCAGCAGCTGCTGCGCTTGTTCCAGACGGGTGGTTTGAGCATTCATTGAACTAAACTCCTTATATCTTATAGATATTCTAAACTCTCAAGTGTTGCAATTTATTGTACCGGGCCCTGAAACAATGGGCAACTTTTGCGGTTTAATACAGCCAAATTGCACACCGGGTACATAAAGTGCCCGCCTCTTATCCACACTTACTATTATATACTTTAACCCCTTAAGAGAGGGTCCTTATTTTATTGGAGGAATACGCCGTGAAAAAGTGGAGCGAGACCTATCGGGCTTATAAAGATCAAGAGAAGAGCTCTTCCGGTTCCGGGGAAGCCGCCGCTAGTCGGGGCTTCTCCCTTCCTTTGAGCCCCTCGCTTGACGATAATCTGGCCAAGATTGAACAAGCGATCGGCGTCAATGGCGACCTTAGCGTGCGTAATTTTCTCATTGCTAACCGATTCAAGGCGGCTCTTGTTTTCCTGTCCTCGATGACCGACCAGAACGGCATTCGGGAGAACGTACTAAAGCCGCTTATGCAATGGCAGGAACCCGAAGTTAAAGATGATGAAGAGCCATTAAGGGAGCATCTGCTCGACCGGCTCTGGAATGAAACGATCTATATCAGCGATGGCCAAAAATGCTCCGAAATATCCCGGCTCTTCGATTTGGTCTCTTCCGGCTACGTGGTGCTGCTTCTGGACCAATGCGAACAGTCGATAGCCTTTGCCATGCGCCAGATTGAAAAACGGGGCATCGAACAGCCCCAGACCGAACAAGTAATCCGCGGCGCACGCGAGGGATTCATCGAACTGCTCGACACTAACCTGGCGCTGATCCGGTACCGGCTGCAAACTCCGGACCTCAAGATCGAAACCGGGCCGGTCGGGCAGCGAACCCAATCCCGTGTGGCCGTCTGTTATATTCAAGGCATCACGGATCCGGAGCTCGTGTCGGAGGTGATGCTTCGGATTTCCAAAATCAATTTCGACGGGATCATCGATGCCGGTTACATCGAGCAGTTTATCGAGGATCAGCCGATTTCGCCGTTTCCGCAAATCCAGAATACGGAGCGGCCCGATAAAACCGTCGCCGCCTTGCTGGAAGGCCGCGTCGTCATTATGGTTGACGGATCCTCCTTCGCTTTGATCATTCCGGCCCTGCTCGATCAATTCTTCCAGACCATCGACGACTACTCCGAACGATTCATCATCGGAAGCCTCGTCCGGTTCATAAGGCTGATCGCCCTGTTGTTTTCCTTGTTCTTTCCTTCACTGTACGTTTCCGTAATTTCGTACAACCCCGAGCTATTGCCCACCGATTTTGCCGTGGCGATATCGGGCGGCCGGGCCGGCGTTCCTTTTCCGGCCGTCCTTGAAGTGTTTATTATGGAAGTTTCCATGGAGATTTTGCGTGAAGCAACGATTCGCCTTCCGCAGATGATCGGCGGGGCTTTGTCTATCGTCGGCGTACTCGTCGTCGGCCAAGCCGCCGTATCTGCCGGTCTCGCCAGCCCCATCACTGTCGTAATCGTTGCGCTGACCACGATCGGCTCGTTCGCCACGCCAGCTTATAACGTAGCTATCGCCCTCCGGATGCTCCGCTTTCCACTGATCTTTTTGGCGGGGCTATTCGGCTTATACGGCGTCATGATCGGTGCCGTTTTTATCATAAATCATTTACTCTACCTGGAATCATTCGGAAGGCCGTATCTCTTATCTCTGATTACCGGCATGAGAGAGCGGCTAACCGACACACTGTTCAGAGCACCGTTATGGTGGATGAACCGGCGGCCCTCCCATCTTCACCCGATCGATGCCACCCGGGCGCCTTACGGGAAGACACAGTCCTACATCGATGGCATATTCCAGTCAAAGGGGAATTCCAATGAACAGGAACCAGAAAATCTCAACGACCCAAACCGCAATCGTCGTCGCTAGTACAACATTCGGGGTAGGCGTGCTTAGCTTTCCCAGGTCGATGGCCGAAGCCGCGGGGAGCGGCGCCCCGCTAATGACTTTGTGCGGTATCGCGGCCGCACTGGTCCCGCTGTGGCTGATCATTTTATTAGGGCTTCGCTTCAAAGGGCAGAGCATTTTTGAATACGGTCAATTGATCATCGGAAGATGGCCTGCCAAAGCGGCAAACCTGCTCCTGTTCCTCTTCTTTGCAGTTTCATCCGCCCTCTCTTCCCGTCAATTCGGAGATGTCCTCTCAACCGTTGTCTTCCGTAAAACACCGATAGAGGTAAGCATCATCCTGATTTTATTGACGACCGCATTTTCCTGCCGGCGCGACATCGTCAAGTTCAGTTTTATCCATATCTTCTACTTTCCTTTTATCTTTTTTCCGTACCTGCTGCTCATGCTGATTTCTTTGCAAAGAATCGATTTACTGAGTCTGCAGCCGTTGCTCGGTAATGCCCCGATGAAGTTTAACCCCGGCCTCTTTCAAGCGGCTTCCTTGTTTCTTGGGTCTTTTATCGTCACCATCCTAATTCCTTATATGAAAAAGCCCGAATCCGCCCTGAAATCGGGGACTTACGGGATATTCATCAGCGGCGGACTCTATATTCTCATGGTATTCTCGGTCCTCGGCATCTATGGTTCCGAAGAGACTAAGCTGTTGCTCTATCCCACGCTTGAACTGTCCCGTTCCATTTCCCTAGGAGGAGGGGTGCTGGAACGATTTGACGCCATATTTATCATCATCTGGTTCGTTACCGTGTACACCACGCTATATTCCAGCTACTACCTGGCTTCTTTTGCGTTCAGCAAATTGTTTCGATTTGCCGATCAGCGCCTTACCTCTTCGTTTTTGCTACCTGTCTTGCTGGGAATTTCCCTGCTGCCGCAAGACGTATTCCGGGAGCGAAATATCGTCCAGAGCTTGGAATTTAGCGGTTTACTATTTCTGACCTGTTATCCTCTTCTGCTGCTTATCATTTCACTCCTTCGCCGAAAAGGAGGCGTGACCCATGAATAATATTGTCAAAACAGGACTGTTTAGCCTGCTTTTCGTTTGCTGTGGAGTCCTCTTGACGGGATGCTGGGACAGTCTGGAGATCGAAGACAGGGCGCTGGTTCTCGGGTTGGCGATCGACGAGGCTCCACCCGAAATCATGGAAAAGGAAACCAATGTGACCCATGAAAAGGGGGAGCTGCCGAACAAGATGATCCGCATTACTGCGCAAATTGCCGTTCCCGGCCGGGTTCCGCTCGGCCCGAGCAGCGCTACCAGCGGGGAAGGCACCCAAAATTCAGTTTGGGTCGTTCAAGTGGTCGGACACAGTCTGGACGATGCACTGAACAATTTGCAGCAGCAAATCGCAGACCCCAGATATTTGATCCATTTACGCGTTATCGTCATCAGCGAAGCGATCGCAAAACAGGGACTCGATGATCTTAACGATTATCTCCGGCGCAATCCCGAAGTCCGACGCCGGACCTGGCTCCTCGTATCCGATGTGGAAGCCTCAAAAATCATGGACGTTGCCCCGCCTCTGGAGCGCGTTCCTACCCTTTACCTGCTGTCTATGGTTGAGAAGTCCGTGAAGACCGGCAAATTCCCTTTGGATTATTTGGGTGTATTTTGGACTGCGGAATCCAAATGGGGACAAGACGGCTATCTCCCCTACATTTCAATCCGCGGCAAAGAAAATATATTGATCAAGGGAATGGCTTATTTCAGCGAAGGCCGGCTAGTCGGAACAACCAGCCCTATCGAAATCGGCGGATTCATGGCGGCCAAAGGAATGGACCCCGGCGGGTACTCCGTTTTGGTCAAAGTCCCGGAGATGGGCTTCGTAATGGTAAAAACCCAGGAGCGGCATACGAACATGAAGGTTGAAATCCAAAACGGAATTCCCAAAGCTTATCTGAATATTAAATTGGAAGGTATGATCTCGGAACATTTCGGGTCGGCTTCGGAGATTGATTCGCCCGACAAGCTTGATCTTGTTGAGAAAATCTTCGCCGAAGATGGCATTAAAATCGTTAATAAGCTGATCCGGGATACCCAGACCAAACATTCGGATATTCTCGGCATCGGGGAAATCGTCCGTGCACGTCAATCGGCTTACTGGAATCAACATGTCCACGAAAAACGGGATTGGGAGAAAATCTATTCCGACATTCCTGTCGAGGTTCGGCTTCATATGAAAATACGCCGCGTCGGATTAAAAAATTAGGGGGGAACATCCATGATTCGGGTTATCGGGTTCGACGGCATCATGTTCTTTTTGTCGGGAATGTTGTTGCTGACAGTGGACCGCAGGATTTACAAAACCGAACACAAGAATAAGGAAGCGACGTATTCTTCACTCTTCGGATGGATTAATCTGTCCGGTGCGCTTGTGCTGCTCCTTATATTTCTGTGGCTGAGATGATGCTGACATCCGTCTGACGGCCAGTCCGGGCGCAGGAATCATGGTGCTCGTCCGGTTTGCGTGGTATAGTTAAGTCGGACAAAACTAACAAAATGGAGAATTTATCATAGTATGAAAAAATCCAAGAACGAAAAGTCATATCATTCCAAGCCCAATTCCCGGATCTCCAACCGGCAAACGGCGGAGGAGCTTCGGGCCGGCGATATAATCGTCGTAACGATCAAGCGGCTTGGCATTAACGGCGAAGGGGTAGGCTACTACCGCCGCAAAGCAGTATTCATCCAGGGAGCTTTGCCGGACGAAGTCATCAAGGCCGAGGTTATCCGTGCGGAGCCAAAATATATCACCGCCAAAATCACGCACATCGAGAAGCGTTCCCCCCATCGGGTTGACGCCCCTTGTCCGGTATTCGGAATCTGCGGCGGATGCCAGATTCAGCATCTCTCCTATGAAGGACAAATGGCTGCCAAAGAGGATATTGTCCGCGAAGCCTTCTCCCGGTATGCCGGGTTTCAGGATCTCCGGATGAAGCCGATTCTCGGCATGGATCATCCTTGGGACTACCGCAACAAGGCCCAGCTCCAATTGGGCATGCAGCAGGAAGGCATGATCGCCGGATTGTACGCCATGGATTCGCACCGGCTCATCGATATTACGGGCTGCCCGATCCAGCATCCTAAGGTCAACGAAGCGGTGGACCGGACAAGGAATGTCCTGCAGCGGCTCCAAATCCCGGTGTACCGGGAGAAGAGCAACCAGGGACTGGTGCGGACCATCGTCGTCCGCTGGGGATTCCAGTCCGGTCAGCTGCAGGTGACGCTGGTCACATCAAGCGACAAGCTGCCGCATCGCGAGCAGCTTGTCAAGGAGCTCAGGCTCGCGATGCCCGAGCTGACAAGCATTGCGATGAACGTCAATCCGAAGAACACGTCGCTCGTGTTCGGCAATAAGACGTTCATCCTGTGGGGCGAGGACAGTATCCAGGAGTCGCTCGGCGACCTGGATTTCACCTTGTCACCGCGCGCTTTCTTCCAGCTTAATCCGATCCAGACGGTGAAGCTTTACGAATCGGTGCGCGCCGCCGCCAAGCTGACCGGCCGGGAGACGGTGGTCGACGCCTACTGCGGTACAGGAACGATCGGCCTGTGGCTCGCCCCTTATGCACGCGAGATCCGCGGGATCGAGTCCATCCCCGAGGCCGTGGAGGATGCGAAGGAGAATGCTGCGCGCAACGGGCGCACGAATACGACCTTCTACCAGGGCCAGGCGGAAGAGCTGCTTCCGCGCTGGGCAAAGGCCGGCTACGCCCCGGACGTCATCGTCGCCGATCCGCCGCGCACCGGTCTGGACCCACGCTTCCTTGAAGCGGTGCTCCGCACGAAGCCGAAGAGGTTCGTCTACGTGTCTTGCAACCCTTCCACGCTGGCCAAGGACTGCAAAGTATTAACGGACGGCGGCTACGAGGTTGAATGGGTGCAGCCGGTCGATATGTTTCCGCAGACCAGTCATGTGGAGTGCTGTGTCTCGCTGGTAAAGAAGTAACTTTTATAAGAAGCTTAAAAGTACCTGTACAGTCCAAAGCAATAATAAAGACGCAAAGGAATCCTACTCCTTTGCGTCTTTTGCATCCGATTATTCAAGAACAGGGTCCGGTTCATTTCCGTTAATCTTGTTCTCCCTTATTAATCCGTACAAGAAGAGTCTGGTTACTTCTTTGGAGAGCTCTTCCGGCGTCTTTAAGCCCGCCCATAATTTTGTTAATGTAAGGTGTTCAATAACACCCACGATTGCCGTGGCAACAAGGTTAATATCGATAGTAGAATCAAAGTAACCATTTTCCACCTCTACGGCAAGATTTTCTTCAATCCGCTTCGCCATTTGTTCCTTTATTTTAATAGCATCCGCCGAGAGAAAAAAACCGATCCGGGCAACATGTTCATTTTCTTGAAATATCTGAAACACCAAAGCAATATTACGGGTGATTCGTTGCAGCAGGCCTGACCTATCAATTCCGGAAGGGAGTCTGCTTTGTGCAACTCTAGTAAACAATTCAACTTTGAACAAATCGATCAATTCTTGAAAAATTGCATCTTTGCTTTTGAAATACAGATAAAATGTAGGCTGTGTGACATTGGCTTCTTTTACGATTGCGCTGATTTTCGTATCATGGAATCCTAATAATGAAAATTGTTTTGCTGCGATCTTCAAAAGCAGTTCTCTGCTTTTTTCTCCATCCGCACCGATTTGCCGACCTCTTTTTTTCAAGTTGGAACAACTCCAGTGAAATAAGTATCTCTATCATTACAACTATGCTTATTATAATCAAGATTCTATAATGATTGCTACTCCAACATCTTCATACCAATCGGCTTTGATTAGAAATTGGTGCGTTCCCGGTTTCAGCGAACCGCCTGTAAGATCTATGTCAATCTTTCCGGCAGTCGACTTATTCACCCTGGAACTATGGATGGGGAGCGAGTTACCATTCATATATATTCCGGTAATCCCGTCTCTC
>NZ_JAGQEH010000004.1:0-468282 GCF_018101095.1 Paenibacillus sp. Marseille-P2973 | reverse complement strand
CGTCCGTAAATGTAAATTGCACAGTGTCAGGTTTCGGAATTGTCCCCGTTAAAGCAGGCGCCGCTTGCGGTGCGGGCACTTCGATCGTTACTTCAACATCTCCATACCCCTCGGCTTTGATTAGAAACTTGTTCGTTCCCGGTTTCAGCGAACCGCCTGTAAGATCTATGTCAATCTTTCCGGCAGTCGACTTATTCACCCTGGAACTATGGATGGGGAGCGAGTTACCATTCATATATATTCCGGTAATCCCGTCTCTCCAGACCGCATCGTCCGTAAATGTAAATCGTACGGTGTCGGGTTTCGGAATTGTCCCCGTTAAAGCCGGCGCCTCCAAGATTGGATTTAGTAAACCTTGGGCTATTTTAATTGCTTCTAAAAGAGCAGTCTTGTCGACACCATCGGCCAATAAAGCTACTTTAGCAATAGCATCTTCAATAGCTGCCTGGTCTACGCCCGCTTTCAACGCTGTTTTTGTACTATCCGTGAATAAAGAAGCGACCGCATTTTGAGCCGCAATTAATTTAGAGTGTTCTCCCGTGCCAGATGACCCATTATTTGCTCCACCACCGCCGGCCGGAGGCTGAACCTCTATATTTGGGACCCCATTAATTCTAACAATTTTATGTTTTACCAACTCATAGTCGTAAAAAATGGATTTCACATTATTTTTCAGTTCAATGCGCACATCTTCAATTTTCGCATCGGTTCCAAGAGTAATTCTGCTATTCATATTCTCGATGAAAAGTGAATTTATTCTTGCATTTAATCCCGTATTTAAGGAACCCGTTCCAATTCTGACGATAGGGATGATTGTACTTGCGTCTGCCTTGATACTAGCTTCAGCTAAAAGATTTATTTCGTTAGTTTGAGTCCCACCGGTTAATTCAAGAGTAATCCGATCTAAAGGAACTTGAACAAATTGCAGGACTGATTTGTGAAAATGCAATTTGGGAGTTTGGCTACGATTGATATTGATATTCTTATTATTTTTGTCTTTCCGCTTTGATACGATCGTCGAACCTTTTACGACCACATTCTCAAGGTAAAAGTTGTTTTGCGCATCAATTTCAATAACTAAATCCCTTGTTATAGTAGCGTCTTTAATGGATAAATCGTTACCCTTTAAAATCACGGTTGCATCAATAACGGCCCCGTTAGCTGATAAAACTACTTTCGGATTATTTTTTTCATCCTTTAATTGGCCACTTGTGTTTAGAGTCACAGATTCAATACGGCTTATTTTCCCTCCAATAATATGAGCTCTTATTCGTGATTTGTTAAATAAGGGAAGATTATCAGGTGTAATCCAGGCTTTTTGAGCATCCGTTAATACAAAGCTTTCGTTCCCCAGTTGAACAGAATCCGAAGTGATGGTTATCAATTCCGACTCAATGACCCGTTCTGATAAATGTTGGGAGATTTGTTGACAACGGGAAATAAATAAATCCATTTCTCCACGGGTTACTACACCGTTAGGCGAGTAAGTTGTCAGTGAAGTACCTAATGTAACCTTATTTTGGATCAATGGAGTCAAGTAAGGAGCATACCAACTCTTTGAGGATACATCCTCGAAGGGGTTTACTACTAATTCCTCTTTCGAAAACTGATAGGCAACTACGAGAATCTTCGCCATTTCCGCACGGGTAAGAGATTGGTCCGGCTTAAAAGTTCCATCTGAATATCCTTGGAATATTCCGGCACTTACGATAGCAGCAATCGAATTGTAATTTTCGGAGCTTTCATTCACATCTTGAAAATGGGGAGCATTTGGATCTTCCAAGTTGAGCTGCAGAGCTCTGGCTAGAATGACCGCGGCTTGTCCACGGCTCAATCTTTCTGATAGGCGGTAATTCCCGTCCGAATAGTCGATCCCCCTCTCGCTTGCTTCAACTGGTTGCTTGGCAACAATCCCACTGAAAGATAGAAAGAAAATGAATGCGATAACAAACATGAATGCTTCCTTTAATCTTAGCCTTTCCCGCAATTTCATAAGGTGAATATCCTCCTTCAGATACATACCTGGCCCTTCTTTAAGCTATTGATCATTCAATAATCAAGCAGAAATAGTTCTTGGCAAGGCAATAATTATATTACTAATGAGTATTATCTTGAAGGATTAATCTATTGTCAATCGAAATATCTTGCGGCTTTAGCGGATACGTTTGTTTGTTTGGCAACCCTGGACGAAATAGAGCTAACGGAGTCCATTTTCTTGAACGCAATTATTAGGTAAATATACCAAGGAAACTTAGGAAATTAGCACTAATCAAGATTCATATTTTTACCGAAATAGTAGATATGGTCTAATTTATTTAGGTTTCTCTAAGACAGTCACAGTATACGGAAAAGTGAGGGGCCGAATATGTCTTTACCTTATGTTTATTCCCTAGTGTTTTTTATTGCTTCTGCCATCTATTTTTTGTTGGGGATCTACACCATCTCCCTCAACACGAAAAGCATGCTAAACCGGCTATATTTTGCAGCATGTGTATCCCTTTCCGTATGGGCGTTCAGTTTCTCTATTGCCAATTCAGCGCAGGATTACGAGATGGCTCTATTTTGGCGCAGACTGGCTTCAGTCGGTTGGGGAACGGTATATAGCATACTGCTGAATTTTTATCTTATCCTGACGGAGAGAACCGGAATTCTGAAGAAAAAATGGCCTTATGTCCTGCTGTACCTGCCAGCGTTGGTGAACGTTTTTGCTTTTGGTTTTAGTGATACGGCAAGGGAACATTACAAGCTGGTTGAGACTGCGGCGGGCTGGGTTAATGTTTCAGCTAGCAGCTGGGGCGACTTGTATTTCAACCTATACTATATTTTATTTACCATTTCGGGATTGATAATGCTCGGAAATTGGGGGATAAGGACAACTGACCCGTTAAAGAAAAAGCAGGCATACCTGTTTATGATCTCTTATATCGTAGCTATGGTATTGGGGACGATGACAGATGTGATTCTTAATACATATACTTCATATCCGCTTCCTCAAATGGCGCCGGTTATCGTACTTTTGCCCACCACAGCTATTTTCTACGCCATCAGGCGGTATGGATTATTGGGTCTGGGAAAGAGCGATAGAGTTGAGCCGGGTAAAATATTGAGTGAAGTAAACATGGACAGATTCATAAAAATAATGTCCTTCGTGTGCATCATTGGCGGAATGTTGAATTTTGCTTCACAATATTTTTTCAATCAGCAATTTCCTCATCTCAACATAATTTTATCATTCAGTTTTTTCCTTTTTGCCATAGGCGCTTTATTGACGATCATTAAATTTCTGCCTATTAAGGCGGGCATTAAAGAATACAGCTTCGTTCTTATCATGTTAGTGTCCCTCCTTCTGATCGCGCTTCATTTTATTGATACGGCAAGTATTACAGTATGGGCCACTCCTTTTATTGTTATCATGCTGTCCGTTGTGTTCAACAAGCGGTTTATGATTCTTTGGATAGGTCTTTCCATTCTGGCTACGCAAATTTTCATTTGGGTGAGTGTGCCGAAAACCATCGTTCAGGTGGATGGATCGGATTATATTGCGAGAATCGGCATCCTGGGTATCACCCTTTGGCTGGCTTATTTCGTCAACCGGGTATATATCCAGCGTCTTGAAGAAAATGAAGCTCAGATCAAGTTTCAGAAGATGGTTTCTCAAATTTCGGGGGATTTTGTTAAAGTCACGGAATCAGATCTGGATGAGAAAATCAATGAACTGTTGGAATTGAGCGGGAGACACTTCCAAGTAGATCGGACGGTCTTCATCCGATTAGATAAAGAGCAAATTAAATATGAATGGTGCAATGAAGGCGTCGAATCCGTGATCGACAGTATACCCGAGTTGACCGGCGAAGCATTTCCGTGGTGGAAGAATGAGATCTTGAAGACGAACCTGTTAAATATTTCGGACGTGGAACAGCTTCCCCCAGAGGCCCGTGGTGAAAAAGAATTATTTTACGCTCGTAATATGAAATCGCTAATGTCCATTACCGTAAGAAATAAAGGTAAAATTTTGGGTATCTTGTTCTTTGTATCCGTTAAGGCGGCAAAAACCTGGGGGAAAAATCATCAGGAGCTGCTAAGGATTCTGGCCAATTTATTGTCAGATGCACTGGTCAAATTGGAAGCCGAAAAAGAAATAAGCTATATGGCGTATTACGACGCTTTGACAGGTTTTCCTAACCATACCTTGTTCAAAAAACAGCTCGAACAGACGATCCAAGCAGCTAAGGAAACCGGAGACCTCATTGGTGTTCTTTTCATTGATCTGGATTCGTTCAAAGTCATTAATGACACCCTAGGCCATCTTGGCGGAGATGAGATGCTAAAACAGGTGGCAGGCAGGCTATCCAGGTGTTTGAGGCCGCATGATATAGTATCGCGTTTTGGCGGGGATGAATTTCTAATCCAGCTTGCCAAAATGGATCGAGTGGAAAACATTATGGAGATCGCAGATACGATCATGAAGTCGATTTCTCAGCCTGTAATGATTAGAGGACAGGAATTCTTCATTACGTCCAGTGCGGGTATCGCAGTATATCCTGCAGATGGCGAAAGTACGGAAGAGTTGATTAAGAATGCCGATCTCGCCATGTACGCTTCGAAAGAAAAAGGAAAGAATCAAACGACCTTATGCTCATCGGCTATGAAAGAGGAAGTACTGCAGCAAACACAACTGACAAACAGTCTGTACAGGGCGCTGGAAAGAAATGAGTTTGTCCTCTACTACCAGCCCCAGGTGAGTGTTGAAACCCGTGAAATCGTAGGTCTTGAAGCTTTGGTCCGTTGGAACAACCCGGAATTAGGAATGATTTCACCGGCTACATTTATACCCTTGGCAGAACATACCGGACTTATTATCCCGATTGGGCAGTGGGTTCTCGAGACGGCATGCCGGCAGAACAAGGAGTGGCAGGCTATGGGGCTGCCGCCTGTACGCATGGCTGTGAATCTCTCTACTGTACAGTTTCAGGATCGGAATCTGCTTAGTATTGTTGACAGAACACTTAGCGAAACAGGCCTTGATTCGAAATATCTGGAATTGGAAATCACTGAAAGTGCTGCAGCGGAAGGAGATAATCATCTTATCCATGTGCTTCATAAATTGAAGGGGCTGGGAGTAACGATTTCTGTGGATGATTTCGGATCCGGGTATTCTTCTTTAAGTCGATTAAAGACATTGCCCGTAGATCGGATCAAAATTGACATGCAGTTTGTACGCGGCATAGCAAAAGGGAACAAAGATGAGGCTATAGCAAAGACGATTATTCAGCTGGCTAAAAACCTGAACCTTAATGTGATAGCCGAAGGGGTCGAAACGGAGTCGCAATTCGAGTTTTTTAACAAATACAAGTGTGATGAGATTCAGGGATACTACTTCTATAAACCGATGCCTGCGTCAGAAATAGAGTCCATTTTGATGGGGCTGCCGAAACCTGGTTAAGCACCTGTTCCTGAGAGACACGGAATTGATCTTCCGTGTCTTTTTTTGATTTCCTGATCTCATTCCAATTCAGCCATACTTCTCCACCATTTGATTTAAAAATTTTCGAAAATCTTCTATATACGTTTTAGGCTCTACGATTTCTAAATGGGTACCGAAGCTCGCCAAAAACTGAAACCCGGCGCTGTCCTGCGGAACATAGATGGTTACTAAGAGCAGTTCAGAATTGTAATTTTCAATACTCTTTCGACCGTATCTTTCAATGAATTGATCTTTTACGCTGGGCGAAATCAACGCCTTGACCTCGACTAATTGCGGTTGATACCCCGAGGTATGTTCTTGTTCCAATAAATAGTCACGAGGGTTAAATGTCTCCTCATCTACCTGAAGATGATCGATCCGGGATAATTTGAACGTTCTATATTTCTGACGATCCAAACAGAATCCCTTCAAATACCAACTCGACTCGCTAAAATGAAGCTGATAGGGCTCGACAATCCGATTACTTTTCATGCCACTTTTATCTATATAATCAAATGAAATCAACTTGCTTTTTAGTATGGATTCCTGGCAGATCCTTAAGGTTTGAAGAATCTCAGACCTCCCCTCCCAATCGTAAAATGACAGTTCAATTGAACTTTTCAGAGACAACGGGCTTACCATGGATTCTATTTTTTTGATGGTTACTTCCACTTCCTCGCTAATTAGAATTTGTTCCAATCCGCCGAGTGCAGTCAATATATTCTCTAAGTCGGAGCTGCTTAAAAGTCGTTTGTCCACCTTGTATTCATCCATAAGACCGTAGCCCCCATTAACCCCATGGACAGCATAGATGGGGATATTTGATAAGCTCAGAGTTTCCATATCCCGAAGAATCGTTCTTTTGGAAACGTTGAACAGCTGGGTGAATTCTTTGGTTGAAACGATATCCTTTTTCAGCAAGATCATGATTATAGCTATCAATCGCTCGATCTTTTCCAAATAAAACTTCCCCTCTTTTTTGAAGAATTTCACGAATGGTGACCATCGTATGTCACCTATGATGAATTATACTACACTCATCACATGAAGGAGGTTGTACCCTATGTCAGCAGTTACATATTTAAATTTTGACGGAAATGCAGAACAGGCGATTGAATTTTATTCCAAGGCTTTAAGTGCAACAGAAGTTAAAAAGGTGAAGTTCAAGGATTTCCCGCAAGATCCAAACTATCCATTGCCGGAAAATGAGCTGGATATGATCATGGAGTCTTCTATAACATTTCCAGGCGGGAAAATGATGATGTCGGATCTGCTGCCTTCCATGAAGACGGTAACCGGTGAGTTGGTAAAAGGAAATCATGCGCTTATTAGTCTGATCAATGACAATCCACAAAAGCTGGACGAATACTTCAGTAAGCTGTCGGTTGGCGGCCATGTCATCATGCCGTTATCCCATACGCCTTGGTCTTCCTGCTTCGGAATGCTGGTCGATAAATTCGGGGTTTCCTGGAAATTCAATAGCGATGCGGATCAATTTCTGGATAGTGTGATCTCCAACAAGTAGATGGAAATCGAAAACTTAATTCCAGCGAAATCGAGAGAAGGTTTGAGGAACTGGCTTCTGGAGCATAGTAAGGCCGCTAAGTCTTGCTGGGTTTCGGTCAGTATGTCCCCCACACCTGATAAGTTGTTATATTTGGATGCGGTCGAGGAGGCGTTGTGCTTTGGCTGGATCGATTCCGTGAAAAAGAATATATCACAAACCGATCTGGCCCAGAGACTGTCACCTAGAAGCAAAAAAACATCATGGACGGAATTGAATAAAGAACGAGTCCGCCGCCTCGACAAGCTGGGGTTCATGAGAGACGAAGGAAGAATGGTTCTTCCTGACATGGCTTACGATTCTTTTAGAATAGACAGCATTATCGAGCAAAGGCTTATGGAGGAAACGCAAGTATACGAAAATTTCATGGCCTTCCCGGATCTTTATAAAAGGGTTCGGATCGATACGATCCAAAGCAATAAAAATCAGCCGGAATTATATCGGAGAAGGCTGGAGAAATTCATAAATAACACCCGAGATAATAAAATGTACGGTCAATGGAATGATTATGGTCGTCTGCTTGATTACTGATCTACTTCGAAAAAGCCCAGATAAAGTTAGTGTCTGGGCTTTTCAGCTTCAGCTAGTAGTAAGTAATACGTCTTATTCTACACTTTTTAAAGACTCTTTCATTACATTTCTGAATTCGATTAACTTGTTCACTTATCCATCTCCTCGTATATCGCCTTTTTATTTTCCAGGAAATACCTTCCCTGCACTCATGTTTTATTGTAGGCGAATTCAGAAATGACAAAATGGACCTAGGACGGTATTTGCAGCCGGTCTTAAGTCGGGAAAGCGATCAGTCCGAGGAAGGATGTATTTTTTCATCGCAAAGGGCTCTTTACCATAGCACAGCATGTTCGACAGAACCTGCTTTCTATGATATGGTAGCTATAAACAAGGCATTTCGTTCCTTCGGAACGAGGTGCCTTCTCGCGTATTTTGCGGGATTTTTACATTAAATGTCTAAAGGCGGTGATGTAATGGTGCTCGTGCTTCCCCTGCTACGGGGGGCGGAATCCGTAGTCGCAAAGACGATAGATTTTGAATGCATGAAATACCATTTCTAAGAGGAGTGTTTATGATGATGAGAACAAGTTTTCAGGTTGAACGGCGCACGCCAACGAATAAGACGGGCTTGAAGCGTCTAAGAGATTCGGGAAGACTTCCCGCTGTCATTTTCGGGCTCGGAGAAGACAATGACATGATCCACCTTTCCGCTAAACAATTTGGGAAGTGGGTAAGAAACGGCAGCGGCGGGATGGTAGAATTGGACCTTGGCGCACAAGACCAAGTTCTCGTTCTGCTGGAAGACGTACAGCGGGATCCGGTAACCCAGGAATATATTCATGCGGACTTTCTTCGCGTGGATAAAGATCAACGGGTCCGTACCAAGATCAATATCGAATATGCAGGGATCGCTAAGGGCTCTAAGCTGGGCGGCATCGTTCAAACACAAAGCACGTTCATTGAGATCGAATCCTTGCCTGAACTAATTCCAGCGTCGATTCTGGCCGACATAAGTCATCTCGAAATCGGAGACTCTTTGTACGTGCGTGATCTGGAACTACCTGAAGGTGTCCTCCTTATTTCTTCCGAAAATGAACTTCTCGTCTCGGTTGTCACCCCTAAGCTTCAGCCGGAAACTGCCGAAGCTATATAACCAATTACGCATTTCAGGGGCTTACCTGCATAGGTAGCCCCTTATTACATATTTCAATATTTAATTCATTTCTATGAAATACCTGATTTCCTCGCTTACCGGGTAAAAACCGACAGATTCATAGAGGGACAACGCCGACTGGTTAGATGTTAAAACCATCAAGTATGCGTTTTTCAGATTGTTGGATTTCAAATACCTCAGAGCCTCAGTAAGCAAATATTTCGCTAGCCCCCGCTTTCGCCAAGGTTCACGAACGAATACGTCCTCAATAACACCGGTATCTTCTTCTTTCCAGGCCATCAACCCTCCGGCTACCGCCCCTTCTTTCCGGACCACCATGGAAGTCCAAAGCGGATTCCCCTTATATTGAGCAAGCCTCTCTTTGCCGAGCGGGGTGTCCGGCCATACTTCACTCTCGATTCTCAGATATTCATCCTCTTCACTGGGAGCAGCCATGTCCCAACAAGAAAATTCAAGCTCCTTATCCAGTTCGAAATCGGAAATCGGTTCCGACAGATTGCGATTCATGCGAAACAAACTGTTCAGATGGATAAAGCCCTTTTCTATGAAAAACGAGCTGTTCACTTTTTCCGATGCATCATTTCCGACACATAAATTCGTACCGTATTCCGGCGACAAAGTACTTTTCAATTCATAGGCCCGGTCAACGAGACAAGCGTAGATTTGTTCCAGCAATTCCGCGTCCGTCTCCCGTTCCGGGAGCGCCTTCAGATTGAGATAAATCGAGTGCCTGCTGTCCGGGGAACGTCCGGGCGGGACGGAATTAATGACGCCAACCTGGCCTTTGGCGACCATTCTGCCGTTTTCAAATGCACAGAACACGTTATTCCAATTCTCTTCATTCCCTACCCACCAAAACACGGCATTGGCTCTAGAACTTACGGCTGTATACAAATCGCCCAGCAGTTGCATATCATCCTGTCTGAAATTTCGAATGGTTCTGCTTATCGCAGAATGGTTCATTACATTACCTCCTACATGCATATCTAGTATTAGATTCAAAATATCATGCTCTCCAAAGTAGAGACAGAGATACTTTGCATATAAACGTCTTTTACAATTTACAAAAGAGCCTAGTCCGGTTATTCAACAAGCTAAAGAAGTAGGCTATAATTTTAATGAACTTAAGGAGGCGATGGAATGAAAAGAATAGCCGTATTTTGCGGGTCAAGTGCCGGAGCATCTGAAGTTTACGGCCAAGGGGCGGCCGAGCTGGGCAAAGAACTGGCTGCAAGGAAGCTTACTCTTGTTTACGGGGGCTCCAGCGTGGGGTTGATGGGTACTGTTGCCGATACGGTGCTTGCGGAAGGCGGAGAAGCCATCGGCGTGCTGCCGACTTTTTTGGAAAACCGGGAAATTGCTCACAAGAACCTGTCCGAACTATATATCGTGGATTCCATGCACGAAAGAAAGGCCAAGATGGCCGAACTGGCGGATGGCTTCGTGGTTCTGCCGGGAGGAGCGGGCACGATGGACGAATTTTTCGAAATATTCACATGGGCGCAGTTGGGCCTGCATCGCAAGCCCTGCGGACTGCTGAACACGAACCGTTACTACGATCCCCTGATCACCATGATCAATCATATGGCCGACGAGCAGTTCCTTCAGGAAAAGTTCCGTTCCATGACGCTTAGCGACACGACTCCCAAAGGACTGCTGGATCAATTTCTATCTTATGAACCTCCTGCGGTAAAAACATTTATGACGACCAAGCAACAGGTTTAATCTCAAAAAACTGTACAACCTGACAGATGGCCTGGAATGCCGAAAAGGTATAACATAATTACAGTATAAAAACAGCCGCCCGAAAGGGCGGCTATTTTTTGCGTGCTCGCAGTTCCTTCATGATCTTGCGGCCGGTCGGAGTCTGAGCCAGACCGCCTTGGGCGGTCTCCCGGTGCCGGCTCGGCATGGCGGAGCCGACCTCCAGCATCACGTCGATCACCTCGTCGGACGGAATGGCGCTTCGCACACCGGCCAGCGCCATATCTGCGGCCGCCAGCGCATTGACTGCCCCGAATCCGTTACGGACGATACAGGGGATTTCGACGAGGCCGCCGACCGGATCACAGATCAAGCCGAGCGTATTTTTAAGAGCAAGCCCGACCGCATGCACCGCCTGCTCCGGCGTGCCTCCGCGCAGTTCCACCATAGCCCCGGCCGCCATGCCGATCGCCGAGCCGACTTCCGCCTGGCACCCGCCTTCGGCGCCGGAGATGAACGAATTGTTGGCGATCACATAACCGATCGCCCCGGCGCAGAACAGCCCCCGCACCAGATGCTCGTCGTCCCAGCCGAAACGTTCCTGGGCGCTTACGAATACGCCGGGAATGATGCCGCATGAGCCTGCCGTCGGCGTCGCGACGATCCGCCCCATGGAAGCGTTGACCTCCGACACGGCCAGGGCATAAGCCATCGCCTGGCAGGCGATGTCTCCTGCTGACGATTCTTCACGCTTCCGGTATGCCTCCACCCTTTTGGCATCACCGCCCGTCAATCCGCTGGGCGATTTCGTTTCCTCCGTCAATCCTTTATGCACCGCGCTTTTCATGATTTGGTAATATTCCGTCATGACCGTCATTATCTCGGCCGCGGATTGGCCGGTCTCTTCAGACTGATCCTGAATCATAATTTCCGAAATCGTCTTGGATTCACTCTCACACAGTTCCATGAGTTCCTGCAAATTGCGAAACCGCATCGTACCCGCTCCCTCCTAAGTCAGATGAATATATGAAACCCGGCTGACGTAAGGCAATGAGGTAACCTCGCCAATCAGCGGTTCAGGAATGGCCGAGTCCGCTTCCACCACAGTAAGCGCTTCTCCTGTCCTGCCCTTCCGGTCGGTAATAATATAACCTATATTGACGTCCGCTTTACTAAACAAAGCGGTAATCCCTGCCAGCACGCCCTGACGGTCGGCATGAGCCACCACCAGCGTAGGCAGTTCGCCGGAGCTCTTCACTTCGAATCCGTTAATGTTGCGGATCACGACGGTCCCCCCGCCGATGGAAGCCCCAATCACTTCGCATCGCTCTTCCCCGGAGGTCAAATTTATTTTTACTGTATTCGGATGAGCTCCAGGCGCCGTGCCGGTTGAAAAGTGCAGGTTCACTCCGGCCTCCTCCGCGTTTTGCAGAGAATTGCGAATCCGCTCGTCATCCGTGCGGTAATCCAGGATACCGCCCACTACCGCAAGATCCGTGCCATGCCCCTTAAAGGTCTCGGCAAACGAACCATAGAAGCAAATATCGGCCTCCGTCGGCTCGGCACCGAGCAATTGTCTTGCAAAGCGTCCGATCCGTACCGCTCCGGCGGTATGGGAGCTGGACGGGCCGATCATCGCCGGCCCGATAATTGAGAACACATTCTTGAATCGCATCGATATCTCCCCCGGCTGCTCTTATTCCTCAAGAAAGTCAAGTCATGCAAAAAGGACAGGAAAAGGCCAATTGCCTCTTCTCTGTCCCGGTTACCAGAAAGTTTAATGTCCCTCATCACTCGGACACGTACCCCTTGGGTGGCTGAACGCTCTCTCCAGAGTCGCGTCGGATTATGGTCCTGTTACCTGAGAGATTCATGACTGGCGCGCAAGGCCTGCCCTTTGCTCCTTCGGTGCCGCTCATTCCTGCAAGGATAGCGGGCTCTCCCATAATCGTCATTCGCGTATATTATAGTTTGTATTAAATGTAATTTGAGCAGGTAGAAATGTCAAGTTCTGGCTCAGAAGGCCGAAAAGCTGCGGATAACCTCCTCAAATTCCGGCTCCTCCATCGCAATATCGTCGATCTCGCCCCAGGTGCCCACGATTCGGATGATCTCCATCGTGCTGACCTCGGTACGGTTTGCCTCGATCATAACGGTATCGTCCTCCATGCCCGTCACACGGAACAAATGAGAATGAGCGCGGCGGTCCAAATCCTCCGGTACATGATAAGCCCCACGGAACTTGATCCGGATGGATGTTGGCAGCCCGATCATCTCCCGCAAGGACGGGATGGTTCCATCATACGTGAGTTGCCCGTGATCAATGACCATGACCCGATTGCACAGCTGTTCGATATCGTCCATGTCATGCGTGGTCAGCAAAATCGTTTTGCCGAAATCCTGATTCAGTGTGCGCAAAAACTGCCTGATATTGACTTTCGCGTGCACATCCAGCCCGATGGTCGGCTCGTCGAGAAACAGCAGCTCGGGATCATGGAGCATGGCGGCTGCAATATCCGCCCGCATCCGTTGACCAAGGGACAGCTTTCGCACCGGCGTCTCCCAAAATTCATTCAGATCCAGCAACTCTGCGAACTGATTCAATCTTTGATTTTTATCGGCCGGGCTGACATCGTACATCTGAGCCAAAATATCATAGGAATCCTTAACCGGAAGATCCCACCAAAGCTGACTCCGCTGTCCGAACACGACGCCGAGCTGCCGCACCGCTTTCCGGCGGTCCTTGTGCGGGTTCAAGCCGCCCACGGACACCTCGCCGGAGGTGGGGTGCAGGATCCCGGTCAACATCTTTATTGTGGTCGACTTTCCCGCTCCGTTCGGACCGATATAGCCAACAAATTCTCCCCGTTCCACTTGAAAGCTGATGCCGCGCACCGCCTCTTTATGCCGGTATTCCCTGGAAAATAACGTACGTATGCCGGAAAATCGGCCTTCCCGAACAACCGGGGTCTTAAACTCTTTATATAAATTCCGGGCTTCGATCATTGCTTAACCCCTCCCCTAGCTTCCCGTACTTTGGTATTTAGTGATGCCGAACCGCCAGAAGCGCAGGCTTGCCGCAAGACAGACGATCGCCACGCCTGCCGATGCCGCGAGCACCCATGCCCCCAACTCGCCCCGCAAAATATAAAGGGACGGAATGTAATTCACGAAGCCTACCGGGATTACGATCAGCAGCAGAGAGGACATCCACTTGGGATATATCGAGAGCGGGTACTGTGCCGCTGTACGGGCCGCATCCTCCGTGAATGTCTGCAGCTCGCCGATCCGTGTAGTCCAAAAGCCGATCGTAGCCGTCGCGAGACCGATCGAGAACAAGATGACCGCGCCCGTGCCAATAATAAACAAAGTGGATGGCACAGCGGTCCAACCGACTTGCCCGCCCTTCATCATCCCTCCGAGGGACCAGCAAAGGATGAACCCGCCCTGCAACACTTCGCCGAGCATAATCCGGAAATTTTGCGGCATCAATGCAAGCAGCACCGGCATTGGCCGGGTCAAGAGCTGATCGAAATCGCCGCTGACGAGGTATTTTTCCAAATGATGCACCTCATCGGCAAAGGTCCGGTACAGTGTTTTGGACAAGGTCATTACCGCGAATAAATAACCCACCTCATAGATGGACCAACCCTGGATAGCGCCGAATTTATGCAGTACAATCGCGACCATCAGAAACTCGGAGATCTGGATCAGGGCGGCCAACACCGCCGCAAGCAGGAAATTAAACTTATATTGCATCCGGCTTCGGATACTGGTGCGGATCAACAGCCGGTACAAGGTCAACCAGGATTTAAGCTTCATCCTCCCTGCACCTCCACTTTCCGCCGCACCACTTTGGTCGCCAGAAGACAGAGAACCGTCAGAAGCGCGCACCAAAACAGGGTTCCCCATAACCAAAAGGCATTACCATAGCCGAGATACACCGTTGTGGGCACATATAGCAGATAAGGATAAGGAGACATCCAAGCCAGACTCTCCAGCGGTCCCGGCAGCCACTCGAGCGGAATAAAAAATCCGGCAAGCAGATTGATGAGCGCGTGATTGCCCCAATAAAGCCATGACGACTCGGTTGTCCATAATGCGCTGACTCCAATGAGATAATTCAAGCAAATGGATAAGTAGGCAGCTCCGGACAATCCGGCAGCGGTGTGCAAATAAGTAATTCCATGCTGTGGAGTCTGAAGCGAAAACACAAAAAAGTACAGGAGATAAATCGGAATGGATTTGTAAAGAAGCTGGTAGGCGATTTGCCCGCATTCCCTGGCCGCCATATGGCTGAACAGATGAACGGGACGCATCAGATCAAGCGAGATTTGACCGGTCCTGACGGCTTGCGGAATACCGAGACCGTTCGAGATGAAGCTGGTAATCCAGAGCGCCGCCTGGGTAAAGCCGATGTAGCCGACCATTCCCTGCGTTCCGTATTCTCCCAAAGGGTGATCCCGGCCCAGGCCGATCCAGATGCACGCGTACATGAACCCGAACATGGCGCTAGCGAGATTGTGCACCATATGCGCGCCGCGGTATTGCAGGTTGCGGGCATAGGCTTTGGAAGCCAGCGTGAAATAGAGCATAAGTATAGCACCTCCGATAAGCATAATAGACGCTGAAATCCGTCCACTTCAGACAAGGCGATTTTGCAAGAAGGACACTATCATACCTTAATATTCCAAGCCGGACAAGAGGTTTCTTGAGATAAAATAAGTAGTGCGCACATTCGCTCCGTTACGAAAAAAAGAAGTCCAGGCCTTTACAGGCACAGGACTTCGATTAAAAATCCATTATTCTGCCAAAACTTGCCCCGTTACGACGGTTCCCTTCTTTGTGAGCTTGTAATTCACAATCTCGCCGCTCCAGAAATGGAATTTCAGAATGACCTCTCCGTCTTTCACCTCTTTGAAAAATTCAGGCAAAAGCTTGATTTGGTCGGTCGCGAACGAAGGTGCGAAGGTGTATCCGAACTCTTTGAAAGAAGTCCAATCCTGCGGTCCGGCATTCCCGCCGCCAGGATATACCGCCTCCATCGTGGCAAGCTGGTTCCCGTTAAATACTGTAGGAATCGCAAATTCTTCAGTGGACCCGGAGGCATTGAAGAGCTCAGGCGTTTTGTTGACAACGATTTTAAAATTCCATTCCGGACCGTAGCTGAAACGTGCGTTGACAATAGCGTTTTGGCCCAAATGTCCGGCCGCCGTCAATTTCGTGAGCCGGCTGGCTTTAAGAATCAGCTCTTCCCCGTTCAATTCGTAATCTTCGCCCTGAACCAGTTTTTCGCTGCCCGCGAACAATCCGGTCAGCTGGTTTCCGTTCAGATTCAGCTGGATTTTCGCATCTTGAATTTCCGCCCCTTGCTTCAGGTAAATCAGATCGGTTTCGGCAGTGGACGAACGTCCTGTCCACCCGGCTTTCATAATGTTGAATAATTGCTCGTCAGACCATTTAAACGTAGTCCGGCCAAAATGCTGCCCGTTATCCCACAGCATATGCGTAATTTTCTTTTCTTTAAGATAATTGGTCAAAATCTCGAAGAACTTCAGTTTCTCGCCCTGCTCGATGACGCCAGTGTTTTTGTCGAAGCCCAGCAACCCGTATTCACCAAGGATAACCGGGATTCCTTTGGCTACCAGCGTGTTGTAAACGTTGTCAAAGGTGGTTGTCAAATCATTCAACGTATCCTTCTCCAGCTTATAGTACCCGGCAATGTTCACGCTGAACGGCCAGAAACCATAAAAATGTACGGTTGCAATCAAATTCTTATCGTTAAGCTTATTGATCGTGTTGTACAGAACCGTCAAATCTTCCTGCTGCGGCGAAGTCTCGCGGGTCGGAATCACCAAGGGGCGCTCCGCGTTGAGTCCGCCGGAATTTCTAACGATAACATGGAAAGAAGTGATCAGTTCTTCCAGCATTTCATATTGCTTGGCATGATCCGTAGTCCCGCCATCCGTAAACCGCGGCTCGTTGATCGCTTCAAACATAAGCTTGTTGGAATGGTTCTTAAACCGGTCGGCGATCTGAGTCCATGCCGATTTATACTTTGCGAGCACTTCGTCATGGTTCTTCTCCATATGGCTGATCCACTGCCAGGAATCATGATGCATGTTAATCATGACATACAGATCGGCTTCCAGAGCCCAGTTTACAACTTCCTCTACCCGGTTAAAATAAGCCGGATCGATCTTATAGTCGGGTGCTTCACCCATATGCTGGCCCCAGGTCACCGGAATGCGGATGCTCTTATAACCTTGGCCGGCAATTTCTTGAATCAATTCCTTCGTAACGCGGGGATTGCCCCAACTCGTCTCGTCATCTCCCGTAGCGTCAAGCGTATTTCCCAGGTTCCAGCCGGGCTGCATGTCCTCGACATAAGCCTGAATGTTGATTGCTGCATTTTCCTTGGAAGCCGCGACCGGTTTCGAATCGGCCGAAGCTACCGACGAAAAGATCGATACCAACATAGCCACAGCCATCGTCAGCGATAAAAAAGAACGATGATGCTTTTTACTCATGAACTCATTACTCCCCTCTCGTTTGCCATCGATTTTATGTAAGCGTTTTCCATACAATAATTTACCATGGGTACCCAGTAGAAGATACCGTATAAATTTAAAGGGAAATCATGTACAAATCAGTGGTTGAAATGAATATCTTAAATAATAGACTCATAAATTTTAAAATAGATATTGTCGAATTTTGGAATTTCAATTATATATAAATAGAACAAGTTATTCTCCGAATATACATAGTTCATAAAAAACAGTTACTTAGGAGGGAATTTATTTCATGGATTGGTATCTCAAGGTTTTGCAAAATTATGTGGGCTTTCAAGGAAGAGCCCGGCGGACAGAATACTGGATGTTTTTTCTGTTCAATTTCATTATCGGTATTGTCCTAGGTATCTTAGGAGCCATAATCGGCTTGGGCAACGGTTTAAACTATCTTTACTCTCTGGCTATTTTACTACCTTCATTGGCGGTAGGCGTCCGCAGACTGCACGACACGGGTAAGAGCGGCTTATGGCTTCTAATCGCCTTAGTTCCGTTTGTGGGGGCGATTGTCCTGCTCGTATTCATGTGCCTGGACAGCGAAGAAGGCACCAACCAATACGGTCCGAATCCGAAGTATTAATCTCCGGATCAATCGATCCAATCTCTAATCGAAAACTGTCTCCTACTTCCATGGGGGACAGTTTTTCTTTTTTCCGGACTCTTGGCTTGCTTTCTATTATTGGATACAATAAACGTAATCTAAATTTGAAACAGGAGCGGTGTACTTGTTATGTGGAAAGAGTTTAAAGCTTTTGCGTTGAAAGGAAATGTACTGGATCTCGCCATCGGGGTCATCATCGGGGCGGCCTTCGGCAAAATCGTCGCTTCTCTCGTGAGCGATATCCTCATGCCTCTGGTAGGCCTGCTACTTGGGGGTGTCAACCTCTCCGGTCTAACATTCACGTTTGGAAATGCCACGCTGAATTACGGAGTTTTTTTACAAACCGTCGTCGATTTCCTGATCATTTCGTTCTCCATCTTTCTTTTCATCAAAGGAGTATCCCGATTCAAACGCAAAGAAGAGGAAGTCAAACCTGAGCAAGCCCCTCTTCCCTCAAATGAAGAATTGCTGCTGGCCGAAATTCGGGATCTGTTAAAACAAAACGCCCAGTTGAACAAGCCGGAGGCTTAAGTCTATCAGCGTGGTACACCTATCAATTTGACAATTGGTATGCAGTGACAAGAGTCCCTCATGTTAAGTATGAGGGACTTTTCACATTCAAATGGAATTTATAGAAATTTTTTACTGTAAAAACTAGAAAATATTAGATTTACATGGTATATTATGGATGGTACAAGAGAAATCCCACCCCATGCCGAAGTCAGCGCGTCCTCTACTTTACCGAAAGTGAGGTGAACGGGCTATTTTTTTGTGTACAGCCGAAAGTCGTTTGTTTAGTAGAATCACTCTAAGAGAGGATGAAATCTGCTATGGGCAAATGGTTCAGGAAAAGTAGTGCACTGTCATTCTGTATTTTGTTAGCGCTTACAAGTTATTCGGGATGGTCATCCCTTCCCGGCAAGGCAAGCGCGGCCGCTTCCGATTACAATTATGCCGAGGCGCTGCAAAAATCGATCTATTTCTATGAAACGCAGCGGTCCGGAGAGCTTCCCGATAACAACCGTGTGGAATGGCGCGGGGATTCGGGAATGCAGGACGGTGCGGACGTTGGGCATGATTTGACCGGAGGGTGGTATGATGCCGGGGACCACGTCAAGTTCGGATTCCCGATGGCCTCCACGGCAACCTTGCTGGCCTGGTCGGTGTATGAATACCGCGAAGGCTATGAGCAATCCGGTCAACTGGATGAAATACTGGACAATATTCGCTGGGCAACGGACTATTTTATGAAAGCGCATACGGCCCCGAATGAGTTATGGGGGCAAGTCGGTAACGGAACAGCTGACCATAACTGGTGGGGACCGGCCGAGGTGATGCCGATGCAGCGCCCGGCATATAAAATCGACGCTGCCCATCCCGGTTCCGATCTGGCCGGTGAAACGGCAGCCGCGCTGGCAGCCGCTTCGATCATTTTTAAAGACAGCGATCCGTCTTATTCAGCCGAGCTGCTCCGTCATGCCAAGGAATTGTATAGCTTCGCAGATCAATACCGCGGCAAATACTCCGATAGTATCACGGACGCCACACAGTTTTATAACTCCTGGAGCGGGTACGCCGATGAGCTGAGTTGGGGAGCGGTTTGGCTATACCTCGCTACCCAGGACCAGAATTATCTGGACAAAGCGATCGCTGCCAGCGATTTGTGGGGTACCAATCAGCAGGGGCAATGGGATTACAAATGGACCCACGCCTGGGATGACAAACATTATGGAGCCCAGCTCCTGCTGGCCCGGATCACCGGAGACCCCCGTTTCGTTCAATCCACGGAACGAAATATGGAGTTTTGGACCACCGGCGTTAGCGGTACGGGCGAAAAGGTATCATACACCCCCGGAGGCCTTGCCCATCTCGATCAATGGGGAGCTCTGCGGTATTCCGCCAACCAGGCATTTCTGGCCTTTGTGTATTCCGATTGGGTGAGCGATGCCGCGAAGAAAATAAACGCGCGTTCATTCGCTGAGCAGCAGATCTTGTACATGCTTGGCGACAATCCTCGGAACAGCAGCTATGTTATCGGCTTCGGCGATAATTCGCCGCAGCATCCGCACCACCGTACCTCTCACGGGTCCTGGGCGGACAGTCAGTCCGTACCGGCGAATCATCGGCATGTGCTGTACGGCGCGCTAGTTGGCGGACCTTCAAAAACCGACGCCTACACCGACTCGATCGGGGACTATGTGTCCAACGAAGTTGCGACGGATTACAATGCCGGCTTCACCGGTGCATTGGCCAAAATGATGCTCCTTCACGGCGCCGGCCAACAGCCCCTCTCCTCGTTCCCTGCGCCGGAAACCCGCGAGGACGAAATGTTCGTTGAGGCCTCGGTCAACGCCAGCGGCAGCAACTTCATCGAAATCCGGGCTTTGCTGAACAATCGCTCCGGATGGCCTGCACGCGCCAGCGAAAACATGTCCTTCAAATATTATCTTGATCTCAGTGAAGCCGTCGCCGCCGGGTATGGACCGGAAGACATTACGGTAACGGCCGGAGGCTACAACCAGGGAGCTACCGTATCCCAATTGCAGCCCCACGATGAAGCGAACCACATTTATTATACGAACGTGGATTTCACCGGAACGCGCATCTATCCGGGCGGCCAATCGGCGTACCGCAAAGAGGTGCAATTCCGTATCGCCGGGCCGCTGAACACGAATTTCTGGGATAACAGCAACGACTTTTCGTATCAGGGAATCGGAACTAACAGCGCCGGACCGGTAAAAAGCGCAAATATTCCGGTGTTCGACGCCGGCGTCCGGGTATTCGGCGAAATTCCGCCGGGAGGCGGAAATCCGGGTGAACCCCAAGTCCCTGTAGCGCCTAAAGGAGTAAAAGCGACTCCGGGCAGCGGAACGGTAGACTTGTCCTGGAATGCGGTATCGGGAGCGGCCGATTATGTAATTCAACGTTCGGAAGCGAGCGGCGGTCCTTATACTACCGTAGGCAGCGTGACCGGCACCTCGTTCAGCGATAGCGGCCTGAGCAACGGTACAACCTATTTCTACGTCGTTATGGCGAGAAATCAGGTCGGCAGCAGCCTTCCTTCCGTTCAAGTCAGCGCGACGCCGCGAGAAATCCCCATTCCTGCGGAAGGGGACTTAAGAGTTCAATATCGCACCAACGACACCAATGCCGGAGATAATCAGATCCGGGCCCAGTTCAAGATCGTCAACACCGGAGACGAAGACATTTCGCTCAGCAATGTGAAGCTGCGTTATTATTACACGATCGACGGGGACAAAGCGCAGCAGTTCCACTGCGATTACGCCGCAATCGGCAGCGGAAACGTGAGCGGTTCTTTCGTTAAACTGGACTCCCCTCTTCCGGGGGCCGATTATTATCTTGAAATTAGCTTTGGCCCAAGTGCGGGCACCCTGGCACCGGGTGCCGACACCGGGGAAATTCAAATCCGCTTCAATAAAACCGACTGGACCAATTTTAGCGAAGGCGATGATTATTCTTATGACGGAACAAGGCAAAGTTATGCCGAGTGGGACAAGACGCCATTATACCTGAACGGAACTCTCGTGTGGGGAGCAGAGCCCTGAGCCAAGCCTAGCCAGAATCTGATCAAACTGACTGCCAAGATCGATAAGCAAAGCCATTCAATCCTTACCCAAATTAAATTGAAGGGATGATGGATTTATGAAAAGATCGAACGTGTTCAGGAAACCTCTCTCGCTTGCCTTGACTGCCGCATTATTATTTTCTTTGATAACCGGTGTGTTCGGTGCCGGGACTCCAAAAGCGATGGCCGCCTCCCCGGAAGAAACCCGCTTTCTGCAGCTTTACGATCAGCTTAAAGATCCCGCCAGCGGATATTTTTCGCCCGAGGGCATCCCCTATCACGCTGTTGAAACCTTGATGAGCGAAGCCCCGGACTACGGGCATATGACGACCTCCGAAGCCTACAGTTACTGGATGTGGCTAGAAGTACTGTATGGCCACTATACGGGAGACTGGAGCAAGCTGGAAGAAGCCTGGGATAACATGGAGAAATATATTATCCCGGTGAATGAAGGCGACGGTAAAGAAGAACAGCCGACCATGAGCTATTACAACCCTAACAGTCCGGCGACCTATGCCGCAGAATATGACCAGCCGGACAAGTATCCGAGCCAGCTAAGCGGACAATATGCCGCAGGTAAGGACCCGCTCGATGCCGAGCTGAAGGCGACCTACGGCAATAACCAGACTTATCTTATGCATTGGCTCGTCGATGTGGACAACTGGTACGGATTCGGAAACCTGTTGAACCCCAGCCATACCGCCGCATACGTAAACACCTTCCAGCGCGGCGAACAGGAATCGGTTTGGGAAGCGGTCCCTCACCCCTCCCAGGACGACAAATCGTTCGGTAAACCCGGCGAAGGTTTTATGACCCTCTTCACGAAAGAGAGCAACACGCCGGCCGCACAATGGCGTTATACCAACGCGACGGATGCCGATGCCCGGGCCATTCAAGCCATGTACTGGGCTAAGGAGCTCGGCTATGACAATGAAGTTTATTTGCAAAAGGCCGAAAAAATGGGCGACTATTTGCGCTACGGCATGTACGACAAGTACTTCCAGCAAATCGGCAGCGCCTCCGACGGCTCACCTTCGGCCGGTACCGGCAAAGATGCCGCGCACTATCTGATGGCCTGGTATACCGCCTGGGGCGGCGGGCTTGGAAGCACCGGCAACTGGGCATGGCGCATCGGTGCCAGCCATGCGCATCAAGGCTATCAGAACGTAGTCGCAGCCTATGCCCTGTCCGATCCGGAAGGCGGCTTGATCCCGTCTTCGCCGACGGCGGGGACGGACTGGGCCACTTCGCTGAAACGTCAGCTTGAATTCTACTCCTGGCTGCAGTCCAGCGAAGGCGCCATAGCCGGCGGGGCGACCAACAGCTATGACGGTGCCTATAAAGCTTATCCGGCAGGAACCAGTACGTTCTACGGAATGGCCTATGACGATGCGCCGGTCTATCATGATCCTCCTTCCAACAACTGGTTCGGTATGCAAGCCTGGCCGGTGGAACGGATCGCGGAGTTATACTATATTCTCGCTTCCAATGGAGACACCTCGTCCGAAAACTTCCAAATGGCCAAGCAGGTCGTTGAAAACTGGGTCGACTGGTCGATGGATTACGCCTTCGCCAACAGCCGCCCGGTGACCGATTCGGAGGGCTATTACCTCGATCAGCAAGGGAACCGGGTACTCGGCGGCAACGATCCGCAAATCGATACCGTGTCCGCTCCGGGGGAATTCTGGATTCCGAGCAATCTGGAATGGCAAGGCAAACCGGATAGCTGGAACGGATTCAGCAATCACACCGGCAATCCGGGTCTTCACGTGGTTACGAAAAACCCGGGACAAGACGCCGGAGTGCTCGGCAGCTACATCAAAGCTTTAACCTTCTTTGCAGCCGCTACGAAGGCGGAAAACGGCAGCTACTCCGCACTCGGCAGCCAGGCCGAACAATTGGCCAAATCGCTGCTGGATGCGGCTTGGGGATACAATGACGGTGTCGGCATCACAACGGTAGAGCCTCGCAGCGATTACTACAGATATTTCATGAAGGAAATTTACTTTCCGAACGGATGGAACGGAACCTTCGGCCAGGGCAACGCCATTCCGGGAAGCAGCACCGTTCCTTCCGATCCTGCCAAAGGCGGAGACGGGGTGTACGCCAGCTATATCGATGTCCGTCCGGAAATTACAAACGATCCGGCCTGGTCCTATCTCGAAAACAAATTCAACACGTCCTGGAACCCGCAAACCAAACAATGGGATAACGGGACTCCGGAATTCACGTACCATCGCTTCTGGTCCCAAGTCGACATGGCAACAGCCTATGCCGAATATGACCGGCTGATCAACGGCGGCGGAGGAGGCCCGGTAGAGCCTGTGGCTCCTAAAGCGCCGACAGGCCTTAAGGCGACAGCCGGCGACGCTCAAGTCGGTTTGACCTGGAACAAACCGGCCGGCGCCGAGTCTTATACGGTCAAACGGGCCACCCTCAGCGGAGGACCATACACCGACATCGCCACGATTTCCGAAACGGCTTACACCGATTTCGACGTGGTCAACGACACGACTTACTACTATGTGGTAAGCGCAGGCAATGCGGCAGGTTCCAGCCCGGATTCCGCAGAAGTCAGCGCGACGCCGACAGAGGCGCCGATTCCCGCGGAAGGCGATTTGACCGTCCAATACCGGACGAATGACAACAACGCGAACGACAATCAAATCCGGGCCCAATTCAAAATCGTCAACAACGGGGACGAAGCTATTGCGTTAAGCGATGTAAAGCTGCGTTATTATTACACCATCGATGGAGACAAAGCCCAGCAGTTCCATTGCGACTATGCCGCGATCGGAAGCGGTAATGTCAGCGGCACTTTCGTCAAGGTGGACCCTGCTCTTCCGGGAGGAGATTACTATATCGAGATCTCCTTCGGTGCCGGAGCCGGAAGCCTGGCCCCCGGTACGGACTCCGGAGAAATTCAAGTCCGCATCAATAAAACCGACTGGACTAATTATGCGGAAGCGGACGATTTCTCTTATGACTCGACCAAATCGGCATATGCCGACTGGGAGCGCGTTCCCGCTTACCTGAACGGCAGCCTCGTTTGGGGACTCGAGCCTTAATCGCGATCATCGCAATGAAAGCCCGGCGGATGCCTCCGCCGGGCTATTTTTGTTCTTGGTTAGGTTCAAAACGATTAACTGTTAAAGGGCATGGAGCAAGTTCGTATTTGACTCCTTTAACTTATTAGACTATTATCTAATTAAACATTCATCGAATTTAATTGACTTCATTTTCTGTTCAATTCGAACAACTTAAGGAGGGTCTTATTCATGCAACTTCAGCCAAACGAAAAACAAGAGACGGAGCGGTTGACCTTAGAGTCTAAACAGCAGGCACTGCAAAACAGCGTTATCCGAAACTTTTTTACCGCGGAGGGTACATTGAAACACCTGCCCGCCCAATACAAGAAGAAGCTGATCGTATTGCATCATCTTGTATCCTTGCTGGATCCGGTGCGGAAATATGCGGAAAAAGAGATCAACGAATTTATCAAGCAGTTTCACGGCGATTATGCCACCATCCGCAGAGAATTCATCATTCACCGGCTGATGTCCCGGGATCAGGAGGTTTATGAAGTAAATCCCCGGGATCAATGGGAAAGATGGGATGATTTGAACTGAAGTTACTTCCCCCCGCGGCTAACTATTTGCCTCTACCTCCCTCCGAGACGTTTTTTCCGGGACAGAATGGGTATAAAAGTAAGGTAATGCAAACAAACTTTACCTTGAGAACAGCCATGAAAAGGGGGATTCCCTCATGAAACTGACCCAGGAACAGCGGATCCAGTTGCACGAGTTTAACAATTTGACCAAATCGCTAAGTTTTAATATGTATGATATTTGCTATACGCGAACCAAAGAAGAACGGGAAGCCTATATCGCCTACATTGACGAACAGTACAATTCCGACCGGCTTACGAAAATTTTGACCACCGTTGCGGAAATTATCGGCGCCCATGTTCTTAATGTGGCAAAGCAGGATTATGTCCCTCAAGGGGCCAGCGTTACCGTGCTTGTTTCGGAGGGGCCGGTGGTGGAGGTGCCGAACGAATCGTTCGAGGAATCGCCCGGACCTCTGCCGGATAATGTAGTCATCCAGTTGGACAAAAGCCATATTACCGTCCATACGTATCCGGAGTACGATCCGAATGAAGGAATTTGCACATTCCGGGCGGATATCGATGTCTCGACTTGCGGTGAAATTTCACCGCTGAAGGCGCTGAATTATTTAATCCACTCTTTCGATACCGATATAATGACGATCGATTACAGAGTCAGGGGCTTCACGCGCGATATCAACGGTCAGAAGCTGTTCATCGACCATGATATCAGTTCTATCCAGAACTATATCCCCGACGAGGTGCTTGACCAGTACCATATGATTGACGTCAATGTGTACCAGGAGCATATTTTCCATACCAAATGCAAACTGAAGGAATTCGATCTGAACAATTACCTGTTCGGCTACACCAAGGACACACTTAGTCCGCAGGAGCAACTGGAAATTACGGAGCGTTTGACGATCGAGATGGACGAAATATTTTATGGGAAAAATATTATTTGACCGGCCTGGGGCCGGTCTTATTTATTTTGAGGCAGTCCTATATCCCCAGGCTATCTTGTTTCTCTGTGAATCGTATATTTTCTCAGCCGAGGCGAATATTTACGCAATTCCAGACGCTCCGGATGAGTTTTTTTGTTTTTGGTGGTCGTATAGTTTCTGTCCCCGCATTCCGTGCAAGCCAAAGTGACAACTACGCGCATAACCTTCACCTCCTTCCTGGTTCGGTACAATTCTATAAAATCCGGTCATTTGCCCATGGCGGCCTCATAATCCTCATCACTGATCCAGGGGAGCGGGTTGTTGAAACCGGACCAATCCAGCTCCATCTCCTCCGCCGTAAGCAGGCAATCGTCGAGGTCCCGCTCCAGCCCGCTTCGATCCATATCGATGCCGATTAACACGACTTCGTTCAAACGGTCACCCCAGACGGAATCCCATTTCGCCAGTACCTCCGGTTCTGTCTCGAACACCGTTTTCCGTTCTTCCTCATTGAGAGCAGCCACCCACCTGCCGGCCGGACCGAATTGGATCGAGGGGCCGGCTTGGCTCAGGCTTGCCGCCAGATCATGCTTTACTGCAAGCCATACGGTTCCTTTGGCTCTCACGACTTCAACCGGCCAATTTTCCAGCACCTTGGCGAGCCTTTCCGGATGAAAAGGTTTCGATCTCCGGTACACGAAGGAACCTATGCCGTACTCCTCCGTCTCGGGCGTATGCTCTTCCCTCTGAAGCTCTTTGATCCAACCGGCGGACAGGCTGGCTTTTTCGAAATCAAATCGGCCCGTGTTCAATATCTCCTTCGGATCGACCACACCGTTGCTTGAAGTAATCAGCTTGGCCGTCGGCTGCAGTCTGCGAAGCACTCCCTTAAGCTCTTCGAGATCGTCCTGGCTCACCAGATCGCATTTATTCAGGATCAGCACATCACAGGTTTCGATCTGGTCGATCAGTAAATCGACCACGTCCCGGGTATCCTCTTCCCCTGTCGCCTGTCCCCGGTCGAGTAGCGTTTCGCCCGAGCTGAAATCATGCCAGAACCGATAGGCATCCACCACGGTCACCATGGTGTCCAGTCTGGCAAAGGCGGTCAAGTCGATTCCCGTATCAGGATCTTCATAAGTAAAGGTTTGGGCTATGGGAACCGGCTCGCTGATTCCGGTAGATTCAATCAAAATGTAATCAAACCGGCCTTCCGCCGCCAGCTTTTGGACCTCTCTCAGCAAATCGTCCCGGAGCGTACAGCAGATGCAGCCGTTGGACAGCTCCACCAGCTTCTCTTCCGTTCTGGATAGCTGGGCCCCGTTGCTCACAAGGCCGGCGTCGATATTAATTTCACTCATGTCGTTTACGATTACGGCTACTTTCATGCCGCCGCGCTGGTTCAGAACGTGGTTAAGCAGCGTGGTCTTGCCTGACCCCAGATAGCCGCAAAGCACGGTGACGGGTATTATTTTCGTATCCAATGTCACTAACTCACTTGCCCCTTCCAATTTAAGTGTCATTTCTTATTCGTAATTATTACGATTAATAACAATTACTATATCCCCCGCTAACCAAGTTGTCAACGGTTCACGAAAATTTTGCTTTTCTGTTCTGAACTCTTATTCAGCTAAATAGTAATGATTATGATTAAGAATCCCGTAAAGGAGATCCCGTCGATGAACAAACTCTTTCCGCTCCGCATCCTTCCCATTTTGGCGCTTGCCGCGTTCATTTTGGCTTGTATGACCGTCCTCTTGCCTCTCGCCGCAGGCTCCGTCGATTTAACCTACCTATATACGTTCCGGACAAGCTTTCTCGGCATATTGCTGGAGGCACTGCCGTTTGTCCTGCTAGGCTCGATATTGTCCTCGCTGGTGCATTTATACGTATCCGAACAATTGCTGAAAAAGTGGATCCCCAAAAATCCGGCCGCCGGAATTTTGACCGCCTGTATTCTCGGGCTCTTGTTCCCCGTTTGCGAGTGCGGCATGATTCCGCTGATCCGCAGACTCATCCAGAAAGGTATGCCCGTATATATTGCGACAGTTTTCATTCTATCGGGGCCGATTATCAATCCGGTCGTCTTCGGCGCGACCTACATGGCTTTCCGGCTGTATCCCGAGATGGTTTACGCCCGGATGGGACTGGCCTTTTTCGTAGCCGCCTCCATCGGGGTCATGATTTACGTCACCTGGAAAACAGACCCGCTTAAAACGGCTTCTGCATCCGGAGCAACCGCTCAAGACCATCACGCTCACCATTCCCATTCAAATCAAGGTAAAAAGAAGTGGACCTCCATCTTTGTCCACACGGCGGATGAATTTTTCGATATGGGCAAATATTTGTTGCTAGGCTGCATGCTTACCGCAGGAATTCAATCCTTTGTGGCCAAAGAAAGCCTTGAATCCATCGGCAGCGGCCCTATCAGCGCCTATGTGTTCATGATGGGATTCGCATTTCTGCTGTCTCTTTGCTCCACTTCCGATGCTTTTGTCGCCCAAACGTTTCTCCATTCGTTTTCTTCCGGATCCCTGCTCGCTTTCCTCGTCTTCGGTCCGATGCTTGATTTCAAAAATACACTAATGCTGCTGTCCGTTTTCAAAACGAAATTCGTCATTTACTTGGCTTTTCTGATTTGTACGGTGGTCTTTACGGGGGCAGTTGCTGTAGATGCTTTCTTTTTAAGCCAATAGGAGGGAATTATGATGAATGAAGAACCGGTCTTCCGGAGCCATGAACTGATCCGCAGTCTCATCCTACTCGGCTTCGCCATATATATCGCTCGTCTGTCCGCTACAGGCTATCTTCAATATTACGTTGCACCGGAAATGTATCCTTGGCTACGGCTGAGCGTCATTCCGCTCGTCGCGCTATCCGTCAATCTTGCGTACCGGGCTATGTTCGGGACGAAGCACGGTGTGGATTGCCATTGCCAACACCCCGTCACCGGTTCCAAACTCAAACATGCGGCGATTTATGCCCTATTTATTCTTCCGATACTATTAGGAAGCCTACTTCCCGACCAGGCTCTCGGGGTTACGGCCGCAGCAAAAAAAGGCATGATTCTCGGATCGCCCGTACTGACCAGAGAACAGCTGGACGGCAAATTCAAAGCACCGGACAAGTACAATGTGGAATTTGCCGAACTGGCCAAGCTGCTATATGTGCAGGATCCAATCGAAGTTAAACCGGAAATATATTCAGAAATCGTAGGGTCTATACAATTGTTCAAAGAGGAGTTCAAGGGAAAGAGGATCAGGCTGAGCGGTTTTGTTTACCGCGATGAGGGCGTTTCACCGGATGATGAATTTGTCCTGGGACGTTTTCTCGTGCAATGCTGCACGGCGGATGCTTATCCCTTCGGCGTTCCGGTCCTTCTTCAGGCTAACCATCCCGCCGTCCGAAACGATGCATGGTTAGAAGTCGAGGGGAACTTGGTTACGGTAATTCGCGAAGATAGGGAAGTTATTGCGGTTGAAGCCGAGTTGGTGACCGAAATTCCACGACCGGATACTCCTTATATTTATCTCAACAGTAAAGCGGTGGAACAATGGATCCAAGAGGCAAGAGAGTCTTCTGGAGGTATTAAGCCGGGGGCTGGGGATGACTCGTAAAGACAAACTCCAAGCTTGGGCTTTCCCGCTTAACGGACATAAGCATCCACTTCATCTTCCTCATTCTCCTTGCTACCTTTATTTCCGGCAATTTCCACGTAGACCCGGTTCGGGACGCAGATAATGGTCTCATTCGGCCGGGATATGAATCCCATGGCCATGGAAATTTTTTTGGGACAATCCGCAAAAATCATCTGGATGCCCCCGTCAAACTTTTTAAGAATATTATGCCCGAACTCGGTTTTAATCTCGATTTGTTCGGTCGCTCCATTCAGGGGAACGGTTTTGTACAATTGACCGTCCACCGTGATGACCGCATTCAGGTCTGCCGGATTATATGTATGACTCTGTTCGTTAAAATAGCGGAGCCCCAGCCAGAGGATACCTACTGCGACAAGCACAGCGATGAGCCAGAGATCGCCCTTTTTCAACTTCAGCATGTATGTCAATCTTCCCTTCACGGATCAGGGCTCAACCCCGTTTAATTGTAATAATTACGAATATAGGACAATATTAAAAAATTTCTTATTCTTTTGTCAATGCGCAAAGATATGGTCGCAAGCTTAGCAGTATGATAAATCTCTTATCTCTTTGAAGCTCCATTATATATAATTTGGAAAATGCGATTTGAACAGGAGGTTCGCTATGAGTGTATTGATTGCTTATGCCGGAAAGTACGGCTGTACGGCAAAATGCGCGTCCATGCTGGAAAGCCGGTTGACGGGTCCGGTAAGTATCGTTAATTTGCATCATGACCCCCTTCCCGACCTCGCTGCTTTTGAAAAGATAATTATCGGAGGATCCATCTACTACGGACAATGGCAAAAGCCTTGCGTCCGGCTCTGCCAGGAACATCTGAAGACTCTCTTGCAAAAAAAGGTCGGGGTGTTCGTTTGCTGCGGGTCCCCCGAGCAAGCAGACCAGTTTATCGCCCGTGCCCTGCCGTCCGAATTGCGGGATTCCGCCCTGAAGATCTCGTGCTTCGGAGGAGAACTGAAACCGGACGATATGAACTGGTGGGACCGGTTCGTTACGTCCATGGTAGCGAGATCCGCCGCCAAAAAGAACGCTCCCCCCTCAACTATACTGCAGGAAGCTATTGTTGATTTTTCAACTGCCATGAATAAAGCATAAAATTAAAGGGCTGCCGCAATCTTAAGGGAAC
The DNA here is from genome assembly GCF_018101095.1 of Paenibacillus sp. Marseille-P2973. Lineage (NCBI taxonomy): Bacteria > Bacillati > Bacillota > Bacilli > Caryophanales > Paenibacillaceae > Paenibacillus > Paenibacillus sp. Marseille-P2973. Next base: position 437,774 of record NZ_JAGQEH010000004.1, on the reverse strand, counting down.
TTAAGAATACGGCAGCCCGTTTAATAAAGGTTTACTTTTGATTTTGGCTAATGATCAGATCCGTCAGGATGTCGATCTGTTTCTCCAGGTTCAGACCGTCAACCATCCAGAATTGCTTCATATCCAGCATATAAACGTGATTATTCTTAACCGAAGGGAGGTTCTTCCACACTGCCCCGTTCATGACTTCCTTGGCCCGTTCCGCCCCGCCGTCCGGTTCATATACGGTAACAAACATATGGTCGGCCGCATAATCTCCAAGCACCTCAAGCGAGATATCGCTGCCGGTTCCAGGGAACACTTCGGATTCGATCTTCGGCAACGGCTTCAGCCCGAACATTTTATACAAATTGAATCCGGCATCTCTTGTAGCCGGCCATACCCAGAAGTTTTTGGCCCAGATCGAATACGTACCGATTGTTTCGTCCGGTCCGATGACCTCTTGCAGCTTTTGCTTAGCTTCTTCCGCTTTCTTTTGATAACGTGCGATGAATTCTTCCGCTTCTTTTTCGCGGCCAAGCAAATCACCCATCGTTCTCACTTCGTCAATCGGATCGATGCCTTCCCATCCGGTGGTAGCCAGCGTTACTGTCGTCGTGATTTTTTTCAATTGCTCTGCGATATCAGCAGGTGTATAGGAAGGGATAATGATCAGGTCCGGATTCAGTTCCAATACCTTCTCGACGGAGATATCGCCTACATTGACTACACCCTCCAGTTCTTTTTCCAAGAGCACGGAATTCTCCAATGCCACCGAGCCTGCGCCGACCGGCTTAACGCCAAGTGCCGCCAAATCGCCCAGGTGAGTAATCGAAACGATCCGCTGCGGGTTCGTCGGAACTTCAATGTCCCCGTTCAGATCTTTGAACGTTTTCGTCTTCGCTGCATCTGTATTCGAGGCCTGGTTGCCTGAATTCTGATTGGTTTGATTTGCTGGTGCATTGTCTGTATTTCCGGCTTTATTCCCGCCATTCTGTCCCCCGCAAGCGGATAGGACGATGGACAGTAACAAGATCGCCGTCAAAGATAGAAAGCTGTGCTTCATGTAACGCATAGTTTGACCCTCCATTGTCACTGATAATGATTATCATTTTCTTTATGGTTTCATATTATATCAGGAGCGCCCCCCTTGTCTACAAAAAAAAGATGGATGCTTCGAGCATAGTCGAAGCAAATCCATCTTCTTTAAAGGATAATATTCGAAATCCGGCATTTCATAAAATCAGTTGCGCTTATGGGCGCTCCACCGTAATCCAGCCCTCTTCGTCAACGTTGACCGTTGCTCCAAGCGATTCCGCAATAAAACGCAGCGGCACATACATTGTTCCATCTTCATGAACAAACACGGCCTGCGGCAGCGTAACCGGCTGGCCATTCACGGTAGCCTTGTTAGAGCCTTTAGTCACGGCGATCTTCGCACCGGTAATATCGTCGGTAATGACGATTTGACTGGAGCCCGGCGTCCACTTCACATCGGCATCCAGTTGTTCCGACAAGTAGCGGAGCGGTACGAAGGAGGTGTTCTTTTTGGAGATGACCTCATAATAGTCGTTGTAAGGATCGAGCAAAATATACTTATACGAAATTTGCATTTCGTCCTTCAAGATTTTGTATATCACCGAATTTGTATCAAAATTGCGCAGAATTTGCCCAGGAGTCAAGTATGGGTCCATGGCGTCGATGACTCCGGCCGCGGTATTCACTTCGTCCGTTTTCACGGTTCCGCCGACGTTCCATATCTCGCTGTCCACATGGACTTTAACCGCTTGAATCGGCAAATCTTCCGACGCAGGAAGGGCGATATTCAGTTCCACCTTTTCCTTGCGGATATTCAGCTTGCTGTCAAAATAGAGATTCATCTTCAATACAGTATCTTTGCCCAGGATCGTCGCAAGTTCCGGCGTCTCCGCCATCAAATCCGCCATTTGCTGGTCGTAATCGGCTAACAGATTGTTCAGCTCTTCCTGAAGCGCTGCAGCCATTGCCGCTACAGTAACCGCTTTGGATTCGGGAAGAATGTCCGTTGCATAGGAATCGATGATATCCGTACCCATTCCCGAACTCATCAGCGGATAGAATACATCGTAAAAAGTTCCGATCAGGTCTTTGACTCCCTGTTCATCCTTGGCGACACTCGTCAGAAACGGTTTGATCAAACCGATCAGCTCATCCCCCCGCAATTCAACCTGCAGGTTGGTCAAATTCAAGGATTCCCCGTTTACGGTTTCACTGCCCTGCTTTACCGATACCTTGCTCGGATTCGGCAAATGCTTCAGAACAAACTCGCTCGCCTTCTTCGTTAATTGCTGGATTTGATCCTGATACTCCGTCATATCCGGCATGCCTGTGTCGGCGGGATCAAGCGATATGTATACCGGCTGCTTGGCTCCTTCAACCTGAATCGCCATTCCTTTATCGTCCATCGACAAATGGAAAGGCAGCTTGTTACCGTCGTACCCGACCGATCCCTTGATCGAAATATTGGAAGCATCCTGCATCTTGGCGCTATCCACATTCAGCGAGAAGGAATTGATCAGATCGATCGTCTTCTTATCTTCCGCAGAGAGCGTTCCTGTCGCCGGAACAAGCTCTACCGACAGAGTCTGCTTGGATTCACTTGATGTCGGCTGGATGCTTTGAACCAACGCCTTGTTGATATCAAAGCCCGCCACTGCCTGGCAGCCCGCGAGCGCAATCATCAGAAGCGTCAGCGGAAGCGCAAGCCATTTGAATTTTATTGTCTTCATCCCCATGAGTCCCCCTCTTCATCATATTATTCCATTATCATCCAACGGTTTCGGGTTTGTAAATAGAGAATTAGGCGGATTTATTTGCTTACATTACCATACCGCCTGAGGCGGCAAGTATGTTATAATGGCTGCGGGCGCAAGCCTGTGACAATTGAAAAAAAGATCCTTGCGGCTATCGCACGGAAGAGGTTCGCGAACTCCCTCTATAAAAAACTAATGGTGCCCCTGCCTGAGTAGCATGGGCTTGTTTTTTTGCGGTGTAAGTTCAAGAACTCTCTTTCTTCCCAGAAGGCGTTTGCTCGCCTTCGGATCAATCCAAGAAGAATGAGAGGTTTTTTTATGCTTAAAAATGAAAAAGCGGTCGTTGTTTTCAGCGGCGGCCAGGACAGTACCACCTGCTTGTTTTGGGCGCTTGAGCAGTTCCGTGAAGTCGAAGCCGTCACCTTCGATTACGGTCAGCGCCATTCTCTGGAAATCGAATGCGCCAAAGGAATCGCGGATGAATTGGGGGTTAAATTGACCGTCCTGGACATGTCCCTCCTCGGTCAATTGACGCAAAATGCGCTCACCCGCAGCGACATCCCGATCACGCATGAGGAAGGGGAGCTTCCCAGCACCTTTGTGGAGGGCCGGAACCATCTATTCCTCAGCTTTGCTGCGGTACTGGCCAAAGGCGTCGGAGCACGCCACCTGGTAACCGGTGTATGCGAGACCGACTTCAGCGGATACCCGGACTGCCGGGACGCTTTCGTTAAATCGCTGAACGTGACCTTGAATCTGGCGATGGACTTTGATTTCGTCATTCATACGCCCCTGATGTGGATTGACAAAGCCCAAACCTGGCAACTGGCCGATGAGCTGGGCGCTTTCGATTTTGTCCGCGAACGTACGCTGACCTGCTATAACGGAATCATCGGGGACGGCTGCGGCGACTGTCCCGCCTGCAAGCTCAGAAGAGCCGGAATGGACAGCTATCTTCAGACTCGCGGTACCGGCGGCTCCGTCAAGGAGGAGTTCTAAATATGGAACGGACACCCGGAGAATTTCGAATCGTAGAACAGTTGCAGGTGCTTGGTCAGGACATCGCCAAAGAGCAGCTCCGTTATCATCGTCGGCGCGTGCTCGTCAGCAAGGAGTTTACCTTCGATGCGGCCCACCATCTGCACGCATATGACGGGAAATGCAAAAACCTGCACGGCCATACGTACAAAGTAGTCTTTGGTATCAGCGGAAAGCCCGACGAGGTGGGGATCACCGTCGACTTCGGCACGATCAAGCAAATTTGGAAGGAAGAAATCGAAGGCTATTTGGATCACCGCTATTTGAATGAAACGCTGCCTCCGATGAATACGACGGCCGAGAATATGGTCGTTTGGCTCTTTGAGAAGATGGAAGCCTCCATGGCATTGGAGTGCTACCGCTCTTCTCTCCCGGAGGCCCGTACGGAATTCGTACGCCTGTACGAGACACCGACAAGTTACGCGGAAGCTAGACGGGAGTGGATGAGGGATGAATGAAGAAATCAAACAACAGCACATTCCCGTGCTTGAAATATTCGGCCCGACTGTTCAGGGCGAAGGCATGGTTATCGGACAAAAGACGATGTTCGTCCGCACCGCAGGCTGTGATTATCGCTGCAGCTGGTGCGACTCCGCTTTCACCTGGGACGGCAGCGCCAAAGAGTTGATCTCCCGGATGACCCCTGCGGAGATTTGGAACGAACTGTACCGGATCGGAGGCGACCGGTTCTCGCACGTGACCTTGTCCGGCGGGAATCCTGCCCTCCTGCCTCAGTTGGAGGGACTTGTCTCTTTGCTCCGGAGCAAAGGCATCACGGTGGCCGTAGAGACGCAAGGCTCCCGGTGGCAGGACTGGCTGAGCGACATTCACCAGGTGACGATCTCCCCTAAGCCGCCCAGCTCGGGAATGAATACCGATTGGGCCATGCTGGACGAGATCGTCGCCAAGCTCGATGGACGACCTGCTCCCTTGGCGGTGAGCCTCAAGGTCGTCGTGTTCGACGATGCCGACCTTGCCTACGCCAAGCAGGTGCACGCCCGTTATCCGGGCGTTGCGATGTTCCTGCAGGTCGGCAACCCCGATGTGCGGCGTATGGACATCGGCCACCACGCCGCTGACTTGCTGCATCGTTACGAAGCACTCATAGACCGGGTTATGTCTATGAGCGATTTGAACGATGTACGTGTTCTTCCCCAGCTTCATGCCCTGGTATGGGGCAACAAGCGGGGAGTTTAAAAAAGGAGGATATAAGAATGTCAGGAAGACGACCCGAAGAAATGCAAAATGTTAGTCTGTTGGGCAATCAGGGAGTTCAATATCCGATGACTTATGCGCCCGAAATGTTGGAAAGCTTTGATAACAAGCATCCTTATCGGGATTACTTTGTAAAATTCAATTGTCCGGAATTCACCAGCCTTTGTCCGATTACCGGTCAACCCGATTTTGCCACCATTTACATCTGTTATATTCCGGATATCAAAATGGTGGAGAGCAAATCGCTCAAATTGTATTTGTTCAGTTTCCGTAATCACGGTGATTTTCACGAGGATTGCGTTAATATTATAATGAATGATCTGATTAAGCTGATGGACCCCAAATATATTGAGGTATGGGGAAAATTCACGCCGCGCGGCGGAATTTCCATCGATCCGTACTGCAACTACGGCCGTCCCGGAACAAAATATGAAGCTATGGCCGAACATCGCCTGCTGAATCATGACCTTTATCCCGAAAAGGTGGATAATCGCTAATTCATGTTTTGATTCGGTTACCGTCCCTGACTTGGAGAGGAGAACGCTCATGAAACCTAAAGTGTTTATTGCCAGAAAAGTTCCTCCTGAAGTTGAAGCTTATCTTGAAGAACATTGCGATTGCAGCAAGTGGGATCAACCCAAGCCTATTCCCCGCGAACGCCTGCTTGAAAGCCTGGGAAATGCTGAGGGGCTCCTCACCTCAGGCGGCAAAATCGACGCAGAGCTGCTGGAACGCGCCCCTCTGTTGCGCGCGGTCAGTACGATCAGTGTCGGCTATAACAATTTCGACATTGAAGCGATGAAGGCGCGGCGGATACTCGGTACGAATACGCCCGGGGTGCTGAATGAAACGGTAGCCGATTTGATTATGGCGCTCATGTTGTCCACGGCCCGCCGGATCGCGGAATTGGACAAGTATGTAAAGGATGGCCGCTGGAAGCGGGGCGATGACGAGATCTTCTTCGGATTGGACGTCCATCATAAAAAGCTCGGCATTATCGGGATGGGCGGCATCGGAGAGGCGGTCGCACGCCGGTGCAGACTCGGCTTCGGCATGGAGGTGCTTTATCATAACCGTCACCGCAAGCCGGAGGCCGAAGCAGAACTGCAAGCGGAATACCGCACTCTTCACCAACTGCTGAGTGAATCCGATTTCGTCGTGATAATGACGCCGTTGACGCCGGAAACCCGCGGACTCATCGGACAGCCGGAGTTTGATCTCATGAAACGTACGGCGGTGTTCATCAATGCATCGCGCGGTGCAACTGTGGATGAATCGGCTTTGATCCAGGCTTTGAAGAACAAACAAATTTACGGAGCCGGGCTGGATGTATTTGAGCGGGAGCCGATCGAGGCTGACCATCCGCTGCTAACCTTACCGAACGTCGTAACCCTGCCGCATATCGGCTCTTCCACGGAGCATACGCGCCGCGAGATGGCCATGGCCGCCGCCAAAAACCTGGTGTTGGCGCTGCAAGGGCATACCCCTCCGAATGTAGTAAAGGAACTGAGGTAGAGAAACAGAGAAACGATCATCCCTAAATTCAAAAACTCCCCAAGCTCCATGAATCATGGGCTTGGGGAGTTTTTGGCATTCCGGTAAATTAATCTTCGAATCCCGTATGATACTTCCGTTCGCTGGAAGAGGCGTGCTTCGTCGCTTCCTTGTCCTTCTCCTCGCGGACTTCAAGATTCAAATCCTCGACCGGAATCGGATCGACGTTTTGCTCGCTTTCGAACATATCGAACAAGCTGGGCTGTTCCGTAGGATATTGCTCGGGATGATCCCGGGTGGGAATCTCCCCGGTCTTCGGGGTTTCTTTCGAGCGATCCGGGAAACCGGCATCGTTCCGTTCGTTATCCATGATTTTCACCTCGTCTACGGCTTTGTACTTCCTTTATACCTCAAAACCTTCCGGAATAAACACGGGAAGTGTTCGAGAGTTAAGACGAGAGTAATAGAATCAATCTACAACAGCATTGGAATAGCAGCGCCTAATCCTCTTCCAATAACGGAGAGAAAGCCACCTCGTTCAGGCGCCCCGCCTCGGTATCTTCCAACAGCCGGACCAGCCAGGCGAGCTCGGTTTTGGCATGTTCATATCGCCCGGCCATTAAATGCAGAACGCTCCGCGGCACTGTCCCCTTATGCTCGCAATACACCTGATAACAGTAATTCACGTGATGCTCGGCCTCCCGTACCCGGTCCCGGAGAATAGCGGCGATCTTCTCGCGGTCCCCTTTTCCGGCAAACACCAGGGCGATGTACATCGGATGAAAAGGAATATCCTCCTCCTTGAACCGGTCCAGCAGCAGCTTGTGAAAATAAGCCCTCCCCTTGTCCGTAATCCGATATACGGTTTTGTCCGGACGGGTGTCGCTTTGTATGGTTTCCACCGCTTCGATATACGACTGTTTCGCCAGTTGATCAACAGCATAATAGAGCGAACCGATTTTGAATCTGCCCTGGAAATCCAGAAAGCGGTCCTTCATCCGGCTCCGGATTTCATAAGGATGCATATCCTCTTCCATCAACAAACCGAGAATGCTTAGACGGATCGATAAAGCTTGCATATCAAACCGTCCTCAAACACGCTGTTTGGACACTTCGGCCGCCTTCGCCTTAGCTACCATCCGGTCGTTTGGCATCGCGATTACGACGAGTACGGCCAGAACGGCCGGAATCAACGCCCACATGAAGGTATGACCGATGGAAGTAGCCATCGCATTCGTCAATTTATCCAAAATATCCGGCGGAATCAGCGCCCGCTTCTCGGGAGACAACGCTTCCCGGGTATCCCCAAAGGCTTGGCCTGCCTGGCCCATTCCCTGAAAGGCCTCCGCCATATTGTTCGCCATCAGATTCCTCTGTACAATGCCGAAGATCGTAATCCCCAGCGTCATGCCAAGCGATCTGAGAAAAGAGTTGGTCGAGGTTGCCGCACCCCGTTTGCGCATATCGAACGGATGTACCGCAGCCATGCCAAGCACGGAAAAGGAGAATCCGACGCCAAATCCGGTCAAAATGCTATAGAGCGTCAGAAGCATCCGCGACGAATCGCCGCTCAGCGTACTGAGCGCAAAAATGCCCGATACGAAAAAGACGACGGAGATGGACATAACGCCCTTGTAAGACAGTTTTGAAGTCAACATCCCGCCCATCATACTGCCTACGACGGAGCCGATCATCATCGGCATCAGAATGAGGCCCGAGTTAGTAGCACTTCCCCCGAATACGCCTTGCACATAAATCGGAATATAAACCGTAGCCACGATAAAGACACTGCCATAGAACAACGCCAACAGGCTGCTTGTCGCATAAAGCCGGTTCCGGAACATATCAAACGAAATGATCGGCTCCTTCGCTCTTGTTTCCGCAACCAGGAAAACTACGAACAACAGCGCAAACCCGGCAAACAGGCCCAGAATGACCGCCGAATCCCAGGCGTATTTCTCTCCGCCGAGTTCCAGCGCGAACATCAAGCAGACGACAGCTCCAACCAGTGTAAACGCACCGCTCCAGTCGATCTGCTGTTTGGCATGCGTAAGCGATTCTTTATAGAACATAATGATCAGCACCAGCGATACGAGACCGATCGGTACATTAATGTAAAATACCCAATTCCAGCCGAGCGAGTCGGTAATATAAGCGCCGAGCAGCGGACCGAATATGCTGGAGGTGCCGAAGACGGCCCCCATCAGCCCTGTCATTTTCCCCCGTTTCTCCACGGGAAAAATATCATAAATAATCGTGAACGCAATCGGCATCAGCGCCCCGCCGCCGATCCCCTGGATCGCCCGGTAAATGCTGAGCTGCACAATGCTTCCCGCCATCCCGCACAGGATTGATCCGATCAGAAACATAATGATTCCGAACAGGAAAAACCGCTTTCGTCCGTACATATCGGACAGCTTGCCGAAGATCGGCGTACCTGCCATGACAGCCACCATATAGGCGGAGGTAACCCAAACGAATTGCTCCATTCCTCCAAGCTCGGAAACGATCGTTCCCATGGCCGTCGTTACAATCGTATTATCCATGGCCGACATCAGGATGCCTAACATGAGGCCGATCAGAATAAATTTGGTGTAGTCCTTTTTCTCAGCAGCCATTCTTGGCCCCCCTTGTACCTATTCAAATTTGAATACCTATTTTATTTTAGTGAATATTGATAAAAAGTAAACATTTTTTGAAAAATCATTTCCGATTTATTGCAATTGCAATCCGCTGCCGTTCAACATTGTCCCTTTGAGGCAACTTTTTTTTCTTTCCGGGAAGGTGTAGCCTATAATATATAGGAACAGAGTAAGAAAGGAAGTATTCGACATGAATGAACATTGGTCAGGATTAGAACAAAGCATGCGGCAGCAAGGGATTCAAACGCTGCTCATTACCGATCCCAAGCATGTATATTATTTGACGGGGTTTTTGAGCAATCCGCATGAACGGTTTCTGGGGATTCTCTTCCAACCCGGCAATGAACCGATTTTGGTGGCCCCCGCTCTTGACGAAGAGGCCGCGCGCGCCGCGACCGGAAATATGGAGATCATCACCCACCTGGATACGGATAACCCTTATCTTTTGTTAAAAAATAAGCTTCACGCTCCGGTCGGAACTGTCGGACTGGAAAAAGAAAACCTCACGGTAGCCCGCTTCGAACAGCTTCAAGAGTCGCTGGGCTTCACTACATATCACGACGTGGGGCCTTGGCTCCGTGATATGCGCGTCCGAAAAACGGCCGGAGAGATCGGCAAAATACGCCATGCGGTCCGGCTCATCGAGGAAGTGCTTCAGGAATCGCTCAAGCAGGTAAAAGAAGGCGTATCCGAGAACGAACTCGTAGCCGAAGTGGAATACCAGATCCGCAAGCTGGGTGCGGACGGTCCATCCTTTGATTCCATGGTGCTGTCCGGCGAAAAAACGGCGCTGCCCCACGGAGTTCCAGGAGAACGCAAACTTCGCCGCGGCGATATGCTCATGTTTGATATCGGCGTATATGCCTCAGGATATGCGTCCGATATAACGCGAACTTTCGCGTTCGGCGAGCTGACTGAGGAGCAGATCCGAATCTATGAGACCGTGCTTGCCGCGAACGAAGCAGCGATTGCGGCTATCCGTCCCGGCGTCACTTATGCGTCCATCGATAAAGCCGCCAGAGATGTCATCGAGAATGCCGGGTATGGCCAATATTTCATTCATCGGCTGGGCCACGGACTTGGCATTGATGTGCATGAATTCCCTTCGGTTCACGGGCAAAACGAATATCTGCTCAGCGAGGGCAATGTATTTACGGTGGAGCCCGGAATTTACGTTCCTGGCGTAGGCGGGGTGCGTATCGAGGACGATTGTCTCGTAACGGATACCGGCGTGGAAGTATTGACGAGCTTCCCCAAACAGCTGACGTATCTGTAATCTATAGGCCTATAAAAGAAAACAAACCTCCGGCTATATTGAATAGCCTGGAGGTTTGTTGTTTTATTGCGGAGCTATTGACGGCTCGTCTTCTTCGTGGCGGAAATTCCGGGCGATATACAGGAATGGAGTCCCCACCGCCGTCAGGACGAATTTGAACACATACGTCGTCAGCAGAATTTCAAACCAGACTTGGAGACTGTACTCTCCAATGAAAGCGATCGAGCAGAAAATCACGGTATCCACGAACGAACTTACCATCGTGCTGCCGTTGTTTCTGATCCACAACTGGTTCCTTTTCGGATAAAACTTCCGAATCCAGGCGTACAGTCGTACGTCAAGGAACTGGCTGACGAAATAAGCGGTAAGGCTGCCTAGGGCAAGCCGCGGCATCAGACCAAAGATCGTCTCGAGCGAACCTTGGGCGATATCGGTCTCCTGAGGCTGGAAGGCAAGGACCATCTGCATCAGAATCGTGGTCATGATCAGCGTAAAAAACCCGAACCAGACCGCTTTTTTCGCTTCCTGGCGCCCGAATTTCTCGTTGAGCAGATCACTGGTCAGATACAGGCTGACATACATCGTATTGCCGAGCGTCATGACGATGCCGAACATCTCCACCGTCTTAACGACTTGAATGTTGGCTACGACCGTAGCCACGCCGATCCAGGCATAAAGACCCTTTTTTCCGAACAGCTTGTAACAAAGCAGAAAAAAAGAAAAGTTGACGAGCATATAAAATATGCCCCATCCGATGTTGAACAAACAGAATTCCTCCTAGTTTTGATTACGCGGGATGGTTACGAACCGCGGCCGTGAATTAGCACAGCAAGTCCCAAGATACCATATCTCCGCTCAAGATTCTACCCCTAACATTCCGCTCAATTTTGAAAATGAAAAATAATGAAAAACATCATTTTCAAAAGCCGACTTTTTCTATAGAATAACAATAATGAACACCGGTCAAATAAGACCTGAGGCGCACCATACTGTATAGAGAGAACTAAACAGAAAATTAGGATACGGGGAGGATTTCCATGTTTAAGACGAAACATTCCATTAACCGCAAATTCATGTTCACGTTTGCTGTCGTCATCATTTTGTCATCGGTATTGTTCAGTACCAGCTTCTTAGTTGTTTCCATGGGAATCATCAACAAGAACGTTCTACCTCAGTTCGACAAGGTGCTTCAGACCAGTTCAAAAGACATATTCAAAAATCTGGACACAACCCAGGCTCTCCAGTTGCTGAAGGGTAAAGAAAATTCCCGCTTTGTCGTGGAATCCTACCTTTCGGACAAAGTGGAAGAATATCAGTTACATACCGCTTACATTCTTGATTTGCAGAAGGATAAAGCGACGGTCATCGGCGTAAACGAAAACTCCAAGATGAAGATCGGCGATTCACTGGCCATCCAGGAAGCCATGCTTGCCGCCGAATCCAAAGGGAACGCCAGAATCAGCGAATTGTATTCCGACCAGTTCGGCTCCCATAAAACCGCCTACATAGCTCTTCCCGGCAGTACGGCCCTTCTGGCCGTCGGTATGGATGCAACATTTATCGAGGAAAAAAGAACCGAAATCTACTGGATTTGCTTCGGGATCTCAATCTTCGTTATCGCCGTCGGCATGATCGTCGCCTACCTCAACAGCCGGAGAATCACCAACCCGATCAAGAAGCTCGCCGCTGTTACGGAAAAGATGGCGCAAGGCGATTTTCGCGAACAGATCGACATCGTCGCCAAAGACGAAGTGGGACATCTGGCCGACAGTTTCCGGACGATGACCGCTCAGCTCAAAGAGATGATCGGGAAAGTGCTGGAGACCTCCCAATCCGTCGTCAACGGATCGGATCAACTGCTTCATTCGACCGCGACGTACAAAGAACTTACTGAAAAATCCGGAGCGGCTACACTTGAAATTAAAGAAGGCAGCTACACTATCGCTTCCACCGCAGCCGAGAACGCCCGGGCCATGGAAGAAATCTCGCAAGGCGTACAGCATATTGCCACCTCTTCCGCGGAAGTCTCGGAAAAGATCGGCCAGGCCTCGAAAGAAGCCGGCTCAGGCAATGAGCTTGCCAAGACCGCCGTCGAGCAGATGAAACAGGTGGAGCAAGCGGCCATTCAATCCCGGGATTCCATTGCCGTACTGAACGAACGGTCGGAATCCATCGCCAGCGTAGTGAGCGTCATTATGGAAATAACCAAGCAAATCAACATTTTGGCTTTGAATGCCGCGATTGAAGCGGCTCGCGCGGGCGAGCACGGCAAGGGCTTCGCCGTAGTGGCCGAGGAGGTCCGCAAATTAGCCGAACAATCCCGAAACGCCACGGATCAAATCGGAGAATACCTGCTCAGCATTCGGGAAGAGGCGGTAAATTCGGTAAATGCCATGGATCATGTCAGCGAAGAGATCAAATCGGGCAGAGAGCGGGTCAACCAGGCCAGCTTAGCTTTCGGGCAGCTGACGGATTTGATTTACAACATCAATATGACCATCCAATCGGTCTCCGCTTCCACCCAGGAAGTGTCCGCCGGAACCGAGGAGGTCACCGCTTCAGTGGAAGAGGCCGCGAATATTACGGCAAAATCGCTGCAAAGCATCGAAGAAATCGCCAATTATTCCGGACAGCAGATCTCCGAAACTGAAATCCATTCCAAGACGGTACAGGCGCTGTTTGATCAGGCTTTGACTTTGAAGGCGTCCGTCGAAAAGTTCAAAATGTAACAAGTGCAAAAAGACGTATCCCTGTTATTTAGGGGATACGTCTTTTTTGATTCTAGCCTAATTACGAATCAATTCGTAAATCCGCTCCATATCCAAATGCCGGCTAACGTGGTCGGCCAGCCGATCAAAAGCGGCTACTTTACGCAACTCCGCTGAAATCTCCGAGGTCAGCGGGGACAGCCTTTTATCCTTGCGGACGGAATTCAGCCATGTCCGTCTCCATAAATCATTTTGGAACAAGCCGTGTAAATACGTTCCGAAAACCCGCCCGTCCGGCGTAGCGCAGCCTTCATTCCGCCCCGTCCCGTCTTCCTCCCGGATTCGGAAAACGGGCACGGTCTCCTTCTCATGGACGCCGCATGTTACTGTCCTTCCGGAGTGAATTTCATATCCGCTGATAGAAATGTCTCCGGTCGGACGCCCCGCAAAGTCTTCATCATTCATGAAGGCTGTTCCGGTTACACGAACGGTCGTCTTACCAGGGATAAAGGTCGTCGCGACCGGCAGCCAGCCAAGCCCTTCCGCATGGCGCGGTACGGACGATTCTACAGCAGCCGGATCATGAAGCTCCGCGCCCAGCATTTGATAGCCCCCGCATATACCGACAAGTCTGGTATGCGGCCGCCTTGCCATCATTTCCGCAATCCCTTCGTCGAGCCCTTGCTCCCGCAAATATTCCAGATCCCCGATCGTATCTTTGGAACCGGGAAGAATGACGACATCCGGCTCTCCCAATTGAGATAATTTCTGCACATACCGAAGGGAAACATCGGGCTCGGCGGCCAAAATATCAAAATCGGTGAAATTCGATAACCGGGGATGGCGAATTACAGCGATGTCCAGGTCCTTGCCCGGTAGAGGCCGGGTCGGATACGAATCCAGAACCACTGAATCCTCGGCTTCGACATCCAGGTCCGGCATAAACGGCAATACGCCAAGCACCGGTATGCCTGTCCGCTGTTCCAGCCATTCCAGCCCCGGTTGCAGCAGGGACAAATCGCCCCGGAATTTGTTGATCACGAATCCCTTCACCCGGGCCCGTTCTTCCGGCTCCAATAGCTCCAGGGTCCCGACAAGAAACGCGAACACGCCGCCGCGGTCGATATCCCCTACCAGGATGACGGGAGCATCCGCCCATCCTGCAAGATTCATATTGACGATATCCCGGTGCTTCAAATTGATTTCAGCCGGACTGCCAGCGCCTTCCATCACCACGATATCGAATTGCCGGCGCAGGCGTCCCAGCGCCTCCATCACCAACGGCTTGGCATGCGGCAGGAAATCCTCACGGTACCCCGCCGCGCTGAGATCGCGATAAGGCTTACCGTGAACGACGACCTGCGAATGCATCTCGCCCGTTGGCTTTAACAGGATTGGGTTCATATCCGTCGTTGCCGGAATGCCGCAGGCGTCCGCCTGTATACCTTGGGCCCTCCCGATCTCCTTGCCGTCCGGGGTTACGTACGAGTTCAAGGCCATATTCTGCGATTTGAAAGGGGCTGTGGAATGCCCGTCTCGCGTAAAAATGCGGCATAGCGCCGTGACAATCACGCTTTTGCCCACATCCGACGCTGTACCTTGCACCATCAGAACTGCGCCTTGCGGACTGGCTTTCTCATTTTCCGCTCTCAATTCGTCACCTGCCTCGGCATCCGCAATTACTTCGGCCGATTCCGCCGTCATTTTGATTTCGGCCCTTGTCCCCGCATCGTCCCATACTCGCTCACTCATCCCATCGCCTCCCTTCCAGTAAAAAGATATCTCTCGCGCTCATCTAAAACATGCCCGTTATGTGTTTAACTCTAACGGACATGACGGACGCTTAGCGCCCTAAATTTATCATTTTTTTAATCTAAAGGACACAGCGGCCGTTATTTTGCGAATTTCTACCCTAAACTACCTGTTCATCCCTAAATAACAGCTCTGATGTCCGTTAGCTGTTGAAAGCAGCGTTTTTATAAGAGTTAAGGTCTCTTATGTCCGTTAGCAGAAAAAAATGACCGCAACAAGCAGCAGCAAAGCTTCCAGGCCTTCATTCAGAGCTCCGTATATATCTCCTGTAAGTCCGCCAAGCCTTGCGCTGATTTTACTAGCAGCGAAAGAGCCTGCAGCCAAAGTCACCAAAGGCGCGGCGGCAAAATACCCCCCGATCGGCAGCCAGAAACCCATTCCGCCGGGAGCACTGCCGGAAATAACTCCTGAAATTAGCCCGTCTGCAATTCCGGCTATCCCGAGACCGGCGCCGGTCAGCAGCAGGGCCAACAAGGTAGCGCTGGCCATGTCCTTTGTGCCGAGCCCGCGAAACCGTCCGGCCAATCCTTCCCCGGCCCGCGCGGTCGGAAAGCGGTGCATGGCCCAGGCCATAAACCACCGGCTCCAGACGGGTACTGTCAGCATCGCAGCGGCGAATGCAAATCGGCCGGAGTCCAGGAGCGATGAAATCAGCGTTACTTTGAACAGAAGCAGCAGCACGCAGGCCAACACCCCCATCGCGCCGACCCGGCTGTCCTTCATGATCTCCAGCATCCGCTCGCGAGAGCGGTAGCTAAGGAGAGCATCCGCTGAATCCATCCAGCCGTCGAGGTGCAGGCCGCCAGTCAACCACACCCATATGATCAGCGCCGCTGCCGCGGCAGGCAGGGACGGAATCGCCCAGCCGGCAAGTCCTCCCGCCAATGCTACGGCAAGGCCGATTGCTGCACCGACCAGCGGGTAATACTTGGCGCTGCGCCTTAAAAGTTCCGGCGAGAAGTCCAGCTCGGCCTTCACCGGAAACCGGGATAAAAATTGAAAAGCGGCCAAATTCGGCCGTCCTTTTTGACTCATAATTTATACTCCCTGCTTTTGAGCTCTATGGCGATACCTGCGGTAACCAGAAACACCTGATCAGAGATTTCGGCCATCTTCCGGTTCAAAATTCCGGCCCAATCACGGTATTTACGTCCAAGCGGATATTCCGGCACGATCCCGCTTCCAACTTCATTCGTTACCATCACTAAATGGCCGCTATAACTCTCCACGGCTGAAACAAGACGGTCCATTTCCTTTTGCACCGCATGATCGCTGGCCATTCCATCTCCGTTCGTATCCCCGTCTTCCGGCATAAGCATCACGTTTGACAGCCACAACGTCAGACAGTCGATCAATACCACCGGGGCTAATGCTTCCCCGGTTTGAGCCGTGGCAGGGATAATCCCCCTTTGACCAGACGTTCCTTCCAGCAAGTCAGCTACATGGAGCGGCTCCTCTAACGTGGACCATTGGAACCCGCTCTCCTCACGCTGCAGCCGGTGATGCGCAATACGCTGTCTCATCTCCGAATCGAAGGCTTGGGCGGTTGCGACGTATAACCCGGAATCGCCATGCTTCATGCACCATTTTTCAGCAAATGCACTCTTACCGCTGCGGGCTCCGCCGGTAACCGTGACGATCATATCTGCGACTCCCCGGAAGACTCCGCCTGATCATTTCCCGATGAAATTCCCGCGCTTTCAAACGTCGCCATCTCCGTCATAATCCGGCAAGCCGCATCCACCAGATGCAAAGCGAGTACGCCTCCCGTCCCTTCGCCGAGCCGCATGTCCAGATGAAGCATCGGCTCCAGGCCGAGCGCCTTCAGCAGATGAACATGTCCCTGCTCCTGCGATACATGGGATGCGACCATGTAATTCACCGATTCTGGAGCTAATCGCTCGGCAGCCAACGCCGCTGCGCCGGAAATAAACCCGTCCAAAATGACCGGGCAACGATTTGCGGCAGCGCCCAAAATAACACCCGTCAATCCTGCGATTTCCAGGCCGCCTACTTTGGCAAGCGTATCTATCGCATCCGACGGGTCGGGACGATTGCATTCCAATGCACGTTCAACGACCAGAACTTTATGGCGCATCCGTTCTTCGTTGATTCCGGTTCCCCGGCCGACCGTTTCCAGGGAGGAGACCCCGGTAAACGCGCTCATAAGCGCGGCGCTGGCCGTCGTATTTCCGATGCCCATCTCACCCGTTACAAAGCATCTTATCCCTCTCGATACGGCATCTTCCACGATATCCACCCCGGCCATTATAGCGGCCTCGGCTTCTTCGCGGGTCATAGCCGGGCCGGATACCATATTAGCCGTGCCGAAGCGAACCTTCCGCGAGATGAGATCCGGATGTTCCAGCTCCGCATTGACGCCCACGTCGACGCACATGACTTCCGCCCCCGCTTGGCGGGCAAGAACATTTACTGCCGCGCCTCCGGAAAGAAAGTTGAACACCATCTGCGGTGTCACCTCAGCTGGAAATGCGCTGATCCCTTCCTCGCATACGCCGTGATCGGCAGCCATGACAACCACGCCGCGTCCCGGGAATTTCGGCTGCATCTCGCCTGTAATCCCCGCCAGCTTGACCGCCAAAGCCTCAAGCTTGCCAAGACTTCCCGGCGGTTTGGTCAAACTGTCCAAATGTGCTGCCGCGGCTGCCGAAGCCGCAGGATCCAACGCTCGCACGGATCCGGCTATATCCTTAATAGAGCGACTCATCCAATAACCCCTCTCTTCTTCTCGCCTATGATTCTTTTATACCATTCTACCATTCCTGCCCGGCAGGAAATACAAAAAAGCCCTGACAATTAATCGCCCGCTTCGGACTCAGCCGTTCTTGGCATCCTTTTGCAGCAGCAATTGCGGAACCCCTGTATCAGGATGGGCAACAATATGGGATTTGACATCAAATACGGATTCCATCGTATCGGAATTCAATATTTCCGAGGGAGCGCCCATGGCCACTAATGAACCCGCATTCAGGACCAGCAGGCGATCGCAGTAAAGTGAGGCGAGATTCAAATCATGCATGACAGAGATGACCGTTAATCCTTCTTCACGCTGCCACCCCGCGACAAGCTCCATAAATTGCTGTTGATAGCGAATATCCAAATACGTCGTCGGTTCATCCAGCAGAACTACCTCCGGCTGCTGCGCCATTACCTTTCCCAGCGCGGCCCGCTGCCTCTGTCCGCCGCTCAGGCTGCTGAGCTGACGATCCGCCAAGTCCCCGAGCTCCAACCTGTCCATTATGCTCTGCATCAGCTTCTCCGCATGTCCGTCCTTCTCTCTGCCCCGCCAGTCCAGAAACGGAAACCGCCCCATTTCGATCACTTCGCGCACGGTAAAAGAAACCGGAGGAAGCCCATCCTGCTGCAATACGGCCAGCTTCCGGGACAACGCCTTTCTGTTATAGGATGCTATGGGTTGACCGGATAATGAGATCTCTCCATGATCCGGGGCTTCGATGCCGGAAATCAGGCTCAGCAGCGTGCTTTTGCCGCTGCCGTTCGGACCGATAACCCCCCAGAACTCGCCGGGCTCAACCTTCCAGTTGATCTCTTTCAGCGCATGGAGACGGCCATACGATTTAGCGGCGTTTTGGACCTCGATCATCGCATTTCCCTCTCTCTCGCTTTTTTCTTCCTATATAACAAATAAGCAAAAAACGGCGCGCCGATAAAGGCCGTAATTACGCCGAGCGGTATTTCCGTTGGCGCAAGCAGAGAACGGGCCGCGAGGTCGCTCCACATCATGAAGATCCCGCCTCCAAGCGCGGACAACGGGATGATGAGACGATAATCGGGACCGGTAACCAGCCGGATCATATGAGGAACGACTAGCCCGACAAAGCCGATAACTCCGGAAACGGAAACAGCCGCTGCCGTCATCAACGTGGCCACGAGCAGAACGGCCAGTTTTGTCGACTCCACGTTCAGTCCGGAATGTGCCGCTTGACGTTCACCTAAAGCCAGCAGGTTCAATGAACGCGAACGGCTCCAGAGATAAAGTCCGCCAAGCAATAAATATGGAAGCAGGATGGCCGTATACGACCATCCTCGAAGACTCAGGCTTCCCATTGTCCAATACAAAATTTCGTTGACCGTCCTTTTCGACATGGCCGTAAGAAAAGAAACGACCGCCCCGAGAAAGGATTGCATCACTACCCCCGACAAAATCAGGCTTTCGATCGGTATTTTTCCATTCTCTCTCGCCAGCCACATCACGATCCACAGCGTTGCCGCCCCCGTCAGGAAAGCGACTACCGGCAACGTGAATATCCCCAGCAAAGAAAACTGCCAACCGAAAAAGATCAATACGGCCGCGCCTACCGCGGAACCCGAGGATACGCCCAGCGTGAACGGATCGGCAAGCGGGTTGCGGAGCACCCCTTGAAATGCGGAGCCCGCGACGGCAAGCGAAGCTCCCACCAACAGGCCGAGCAGCACGCGCGGCAGGCGAACCTGCATCACGATTTGCTCCGAAGCCACGCTCCAGTCAGGCTGAATCCACCGCCCGAGACCGGGCAACTGATGGAGCAGGATACGAGCGATTTCCCCGGCAGGCAAGTGAACGGAACCGAACCCGATGCAGATCAGCAGTGAGAATATAAGCAATCCTAGGCCGATAAATCCGTAACCTGCCAGCCTGGTCCTCATGGCTGAATCAGGTCCGGATAGATCGCTTTAGCCACTTCAATCAAACCTTGGGTTACCCGTGGTCCCGGCCGGCTGAGCAAATTGTCGTCCATTGCCACAATGCGATCTTCCTTCACGGCCGTGATCTGATCCCATCCCCCGCGGCCTTTGATAATCTCGGCTAACGTCCGGTTGTTCTCATCTACGACGCTTTTCGCATATAAAATAACGTCCGGATTTGCCTTAATAATATTCTCTTCGTTAATTTCGCTCCAGCCGGTAATGTCGGATGCCACATTTTCCCCGCCTGCAACCTGAATCATCTCATCCATAAACTCTCCCTTGCCTACCGTCCAGCCGGGAGAAAATTCGATATATACCTTTTTCTTTTGATCAGCCGGTAAAGATTTCACGGCCTCGGTCACTTTATCCAATTCGGCCTGCATTTGTGCGGTTACTTCGTTTGCCTCTTTTTGATGATCGGTGATCTCGCCGATCGTCCGGATATTCTCCATCACTCCGTCAATCGTCTTCGGATTGGAGCGGTATACTTTCATGCCCAGGTCGCTCAGGCTCTTGACCGTATCTTCCCCGATCAGGTTCCCCGCAAGCACAAGGTCAGGCTGAGCCGCAACTACAGCTTCTACATTCACCTGGAACCCGCCCATTCTTGGCTTGTCCTTTACGGCTTCCGGATAATCGTCATTATCGGAAACTCCGACCACCTGCTCATCCAGACCAAGCGCGAACAGCCCTTCTGTCTCCGATGGCGCCAACGATACGATCCGCTGCGGTGCGGATTCAAACGTAAACTCCGTTCCGAAAGCATCCTTTACCGTTAGCGGATAAGAAGTCTGCTGCCCTTCCTGCTCCGGCGCGGAAGTTTCGTTATTTTGACTCTGTTCCTTTTGTGACGTATTGCCGCTATTATCCGTCACGTTATTCTTTTCGTTTGTACCGCAGCCGGCCGTAACTAGCAACAACAGCGCCAGCAGCCAAATCCCCCAAATCTTAGTCCATTTCTTCATTTTGTCCCTCTCCTTCGGGTTTCTTTATTAAGAAACGCCTTAACCCTAGCGAAGCCCTATTATTTAAGAAAAAAACCCATCCTGAGCGGATGGGTTACGTCTACAAAGTCATATCGGAGGCCTTGGCTTAATGGCTTGACTGCCCTAGCGGAAAAGCAGGCTCCGTGTTCTAAGCAGAACGTTATCCTTTCCTCGAAGGACCGTCTAATCTCCCGTTGGCAGGTCTCCTGACTATCAGGTTGCGACGAAGTCCGCCTTCCCATCATACTATGGCGTATGGCAGTGGCATCGATGAGCTTCGTCCCTGTACACAGTGGCGGGACCGTGCCGGATTTACACCGGCTTCCCTTTTAACCCGAAGCTTGCGGTTAAGCTTGCTCCAGGACCTACGGGCACTTCTATTCGCTTGAATCAAGGCTTTCTTTCTCTATAGGATTATAGGGGAAAAGACTCAAACTTACAATACTCCCGGGCAAGCTTCATGATCGAATCCCCTGTTTCTCGAGACTCACCCAGGAACTCTTATTCTATTGACAAATCGGCTCCAAGTACGCCTATCACGATATCGTCCTTCACAATAGGAACAGATAAGGTGATGCATCGCCGTTTCGTTATAGCCGAGACATAGCTCTCCGAAATGACCGTCTCCCCGCTCTTTGCACTGCGGAACCATTCACGCCCCTTGGCATTCAGCAATCCCGCCTCCGGAATCGAAATCACAAATGAACCGTCCACCCGGTTTGTCCATGCCGCCTCCAGACCGGATTCCCGGGACAAGAGCAGCTCCAGAGCGGTCCGGTGATCCGCCTCCAACATCCCGGTCAGCGGCTCGGTTTGCGCAATCTCCTGAAGTTTGCGGGCGTAAGTCAAACCCAGAGCCCGGACCGCCTCCCGTTGTTCTGCCGACTCCTCACCACCGGATGAACCGATCCGGACAGCGTCAAGCGAGGTGATCAGTTCGGCTTGTGCCCGGTGCAAACCACCGGCTACGGTTTGCAGCTTGCCGATATGTATTCTTTGAGATTCCATGCGAGACAACGCACCTTCCACATGGGAAATGCTGCGGCTAAGCGCGGCATGGACATCATTCATCATACTGTCCATATTCCGCGTCATCTCAGTCTGTTCCTTGCTGCGCTTTCCTGTCTCGGCTACGTGATCGTTGATCGCAGCCACTTCATCGGAAATAAACAGGATGTCTCTCCCCATGATTTTCAATAACTCAATGCCGTCTAAAGCCGACTTCTTTCCCTCATGCAGCGTTTCCTTGACCCTGTCAACCTCATCCACGATTTGCCGGAACAAGGGAGCGGAGCTGCCGATAGCCTTGCCGCTCTGCTCAGCGAGTTGCCTCATCCGCATGGCCACCACATCGAAACCTTTGCCCTGCTCCCCCAGCCTGGCCGCCTCAATAGAGGCGTTCAGCGCCAGCAACGACACCTCGCCGGATATTCCCTCAAGCTCCCGGTACAGGGCCCCGAGCTTTCGTGTATTGCTCTCAAGATCATTCATAGGGCCGGCAATGGATTGCTGGGATTCCGCCAGCGAGCGGATCGTACCGTCTGCAGCTACGAGCGCCTCCGACATCCTTGAAGCTTCCGACAGCGTCCTTTCGCTGCGGTAACGCAGCTGTTCCGCAGCCTCTTGAATCCGGAATGCGGAAGAAGCTACCTCCTCCATCGCGGCCAGGCTCTCCTGCACTTGTTCCAAAGACCGTTCGCTGCTGGCTTTCAGCTTCATATCCTCAACGGAAGATACATCGGATAAATGCTGGAGCTCCCCGATACTCTCACTCACCTCACCGACGGCAGCTTGCAACCGGTCCGCCGCTACTCGCGATTCGTTCACCATCGCCCCCCATTGGCTTGCCGTCTGCGCTTCTTCGTCCGATCCCTGCGGAGCTGCCGGAGGAATAGAACCGGAAGGGGGTTGTCCTTTCCTCCAGGATATCGGAAGATTCAGGGACAGCATTACAAAACAAAGAACGGCAATCAGGGCCGTCAAAGGAATGTACCAGGAAGAATCCTGCAGCAAAGCCGCCACGAATAATACGATAGCTGCTATAAAGCCAAGCAGACGTACATTTTTTTCGAACACACCAAAATATCTCATTGTCCTCGCCACCTCATGTCAGATTATCTAACATTATAAAGCGGGATTCTGAACTTAAAAAGGGAATTTTATAGAAAAATTAAAAATATTCATAAATTCCCTTTGAAAACATCAATACTTTACACATCGTGTTATATTTATTCAGGCTTTTGACTGGGATTCGGTTATCCCTGACATACCCATATCTTTCGAATGAATGAACCTTTGGCTGCACGGCCGTAGTCCATAATTCTAAATCCGCATGCCAGAATATCCTCCTCTATCTCCTCCGTTGAGATGATTACAGCACGGTCGCTGAATCCCCGCAGGCCGGCCAGCATAGATTGTTTGACTTCTTGCGGCAGCACAGAGCACAGATTGTAGGGCATATCCAGAATCGCCGCATCGTAATGATCGCTCACGTCCCTCATGTCTCCGAAGGTAACAAGACTCGAGGCATCGTATCCGAAATACGCCAAATTCTCCCGGGCTCCCTTAACGGCCAGCGGATTCAAATCCCGGCCCCGGATGTCTATTCCCATAGATAGTGCTTCGATAAGGACATTGCCCATCCCGCAGCAGGGATCGATCGCCCTAATCCCTGCCGGGTCAGGAACTGCGATGTTGACAAGGGATCGGGCCAGCGCGGCGGAAAGCCCGGTAGAATAATTTTGCGGCTTATGCTTATGCTCCTGCCAGGCCGGATCCGCCATTCGGCAAACTCCAAGCAGCCAGCCCTCTTCAAAAGAAAGCAAACCAAACGTAAAATCCGGAGTGCGCATTTCTGCGGTCCCCCGGATACCAGCTCCTACTTGCCGCTCCAACTGCCGTTGCTCCCCATAACTCCGTTTCAACCCGTGCTTGATATACAGCACTTTAAACGTATGTCCATCAAGCTGAATTCCCCCCGCTTGGGCAACAATATCCTCAAGTCCCACCCCTGTGAACAATACGTCTATCCGCATGGAAATAAATGGACTCCGTTCCGGCGCAATCGCCACATTACTGTCTATATAGGGGTATACTCCCGGCGTTTGTCCGAATAGGGCACGGAATTCCATATTACACAATTCGCGATCGTTTTCATGACAAGCAAATGGATAAATATATCGATCAGAATGTAAATTCGTCAAAAACTTTGGTTGTTGAGATGACTCGGATGCACTTTCCATGATTCCTCCCGAAATATAAGACCTTGCTCTTATTGTATCAAAATCGCAATCGGGAAGCTCAAATATGAACCCTATCTCCGAACCGGGGTAGAGCCGACGACTCCATACCTCCACAATACTTTGCGTCCGAACCAGCCAAACAGCCGGTCCGTGACAAAGCCCATTAATCCGAGGCTGATGAGGCCGACAAAAATCCAGTCCGTGCGGAAAAACAACCGCGAGTTCCAGATCAAATAGCCGACGCCTTCATTGGAAGCGATCATTTCCGCCCCGACGATGGCCATATACGATGTCCCCATGGCGAGCCGGACTCCGGTGAACATATAGGGCGCCGTCGCCGGGATGATGACATGCAGGATGATCTGCCATTCCGATGCCCCCATGCTGCGGGCCGCCCGGACTTTATCCTCTTCTACGGACAGCACCCCTGTCAGCGTGTTCATCATCACGATAAATAGTGTGGCATACAGGATCAGGGCGATTTTTGACTGCTCCCCGATGCCGAACCAGACAAGAAACAGCGTAATGAATGCGATGGGAGGAATAAACCGGATGAAATTGAGCAACGGCTCGGCAAAATGACGGATGACATCCACCTTGCCGATGAGGACGCCCAGCGGAATCGCAATCAGGCTGCCGAGTGCCCAGCCGCTAAACACTCTGTAAAAGCTGATACCGATATATTTCGGGAGCGAGCCGTCCTTGAACAGTTCAACCCCGCCTTTAACGGTCTCTACCGGGCCGGGAATTACTTCAGGGCCGTAAAGCAACGCCCCGGTTTGCCAGGCCGCCAAAACGAAAATCCAAAGCAGGAGCAGGCCGGCCCATTTCTTTTTTAACCAAGTCATCACTCTTCCCCCCCTATTCGTCAAAGTGCGCCTGAATCCGTGAATGATACTCGTAAAACTCCGCCGCCGAAACTTCCCTTGGATAAGTGAGCGGAATATCGTAAATATGCGATATTTTGGATGAAGGGCCCGGGGACATGATGCCAATCCGTCCTCCGAGCAGGATAGCCTCTTGGATATCGTGCGTTACGAACACGATGGTTTTGTCCGTTTGCCGCCAAATGCGAACCAGCTCTTTCTGCATCGTTCTGCGGGTCATCGCATCCAATGCGCCGAACGGCTCATCCATAAGCAGGATTTCCGGATCGTTGGCCAGGACGCGGGCAAGTTGCACCCGCTGCTTCATCCCGCCGGATAGTTCCCTCGGCAGTTTATCTCCATGTCCTGTCAGCCCTACCAGGTCGATATACTGCTCGGAGACGACCCTTCTGTCCCGCTTCGGAACCTTCTTCATCTTTAGCCCGAACTCGACGTTCTGCCTGACGGTAAGCCAGGGGAACAGCGAGGAATCGGCCTGCTGGAACACGACCGCCCGGTCGCGACCCGGCTTATCGATATCGGACCCACCAACACGCAGATTTCCGCTTGTTTTTGAAATGAAGCCTGCGATCATGTTCAACAGTGTGGATTTTCCGCAGCCGCTCGGCCCAAGGAGAACAAAAAACTCGCCGCCCTTGATCACCAGGTCCACATCTTTGATGATGTAGTGAATATCCCCGTTTCCACTACCGGACCCGGGATGATCATGATAGCTTTTGTTCAAACCTTCGATTGTGATTGTATGTTTCTTTGAAGCCACAGGTTTAACAGACGCCAAGGACATCCCGATCCCTCCTTAAGGTGCCGCCGTCACGCGGTCAGGAAAAACAGTCCGCAGCGGATCCAGCTTGATTTTATCTCTCAATTCGAAGTCCTGCTGTATGATCCCGTTCTCCACCATGTATTGCTTTTGGCGGGACAGGCTGTCGAGCGCGGAATCCGTGAATTCGACGTTCCAATTAATGACGGATAAATCCTTCAGCGTCGCTTCTTTCGGTTGTTTGACTTCCTTGTATAAAATATCCGCAACCTTCTCCGGGTTCTCCTTCACAAACCGGGACGATTCATCCAGCGCATCCAGAAAATTCGCCACGACGTCCGGCTTGTCGGCAATCAGCGATTCCGGGGCGATAATCTGGCTGCCGATCCGTACCTTCGTTTGCGACATATCGGTCAGTTGATGCGCTCCCTCCAAAGCTTCAAACTTATCCACCATGGCTGCACCGGTAACCCAAACGGCATCGACTTCGCCCTTTTTCAGTGCAATGTATGCTTCATCAAATCCTCCTTGGCCGATGAACTTGACATTCTCGGGTTCGAGCCCGTATTCGGACAAGTATTCATCCCATAAATAAGAAATGAAGGTCCCCCGCAAAAAGCTCAGGTTCTTTCCGGCCAAATCCTCCGGACGTTCTATTTCGTTCCGCACGTACAGCTTCCACTGTTTCGCGCTCAGATCGGTAGAGTTTCCCGTCGACGCGATGATCGCGTACTCTCCTTTGCTGACGGCGTTCAAAATCGGGAAGTCGGCTCCCCAAGCGATATCCGCCTGCTTGATAAACAATGAATTAATTCCTTCCGCCGGCGTGGCAAACGTAACCAGTTTCGCTTCGATTCCGTGCTTCTCAAAAATCCCTTGATTCGCTGCAACCCGCAGCACGGGATTTGAGGAAATATCGGCGATATTCAGCTTCACCTTCTCCGCTTTTTCACTTGCGGTTTCGGTTGTCCCCGCGCTCTCTCCATTTTCGGCCGCACGGGCTTTGGATGACGTGGAATCCGGCGACGAACCGCAGCCGGTCAAGGCAATGATAAATAATAAAGATAGCGAAACAAGCATAGTCACCGATCGAGTCCTATTTTTCTTATGGTTCTGGTTCAGCATGGTCCTTTCCCCTCCTTTAATTATTCATCTTTGTTCTGAGGCCGCTCGTCGATGCGGGCGACACACAGAGCTCCATCCTCGTAAGAGATCGTGCCGTCCACAACAGCAACGGATTCGGCACCCGTCCCAGCGGCACCCGGAACCCGGAAGCTAGCCACGTCCAACGGTTCAATCGCCTGTTCGACCGGACGCGAAAGCTGAGGCACCCACTCGTAAGGCACGCGATAAGCGCGATACACCATATTGGAGTTCCGTTTATTTTTGTAAGGTGAAATATATTCCCAAACCAGCTCATGCTCCCGGGTCACTTCGAAAATCCGTCCGTCCGCCCCTTCCGTAATCAGCGTGTTCCCGTTTGGCAGCCGCTGGGCGGAACTGATATAAGGACTATAGAAACGATAAGAGTCCAGCGGGGCAATAAATCCGGCCTCGGTCGGAGTATACTGCCACACGATTTCGAGAGTGACCGGATCGATCTCCAAAATGCGGGAATGGTCCCGAACCGCGTTCTTTTGGCCGATTGGAGAAGCCGGATTCGGAGCGCCGTACCCGGCCCAGCCGCCGTTGTCAAACAGGAGCAGATTGCCTTCGCCCGGCAATCCCCGGGGAATCAAGTGAGCATGATGCTGCCCGATAATCCAGCCCAGATGCTTAAATTCGGGAGCCGAATAATCCGGGCCTAACCGCCAGACGATCGCTCCGGTCTTTTTGTCAACGATAGCTATAATGTTGCTCTCTCTGGCGTCCCAGATAATATTGTCGGGATGGAACCGCTCGTCTCCCGCATCATAGAACCGGTTCGGTCCGAGCACCGAGATGGAATTGATATGCATCCAGTCTCCCGATTCATCGCCGAAGAACCGGGTGTTCGGATCGCGGAACAACACGTTTTTAGCCTGCTCGTCAAAGCCGAGTTCGTCGAAATGCTCATGGCAGTTCCATTCCCAGACAATGTTTCCTTCCCAGTCCACTTCAATAATCGAATCGTCCAACAGCAACTTATCTGAGATTTTCGGGTTGTGCACATTTTTATGAACCAGAATTAGCGTGTTTCCCCCGCCAACTTCCGGGTCGGCGCCGGGAACATAATACCCTACGGGATTGCCACTTCGCTGGTAATCGTGATGGGCTCTCGCCATCCACTGCGGTTCATGCCCGGGATCCTCGATCCATTCATGGCGATTGAAACGCCATACGATGTTGCCGTCCCAATCGACCTGAACCAGGTCGGCCTCGTCCTGAAAACCGTGCTTGGGGTCCCGTTCAGCCGTGCTCCCGAGCACGTAGCCTCCCGGAAACACCTTGTTGGGGAATCCGCGCAGGCCCTTCCACAGATGAACCTCCTTTCCGCTCATGTCGATCAGCAGCGCTCCCGTGTCCGCCGCCTGATAGATCGTGTAACCGCTCCATGCTTTCTCCGGTTTGTATACCGTTGCTCCCGTAGGATATATTGTCGGATGTCCCATTTATACCGCCCCTTTAGTAAGATAGATATTTCCCCTGCCGTTTCTCTTCTCCGGCCGTTTGTTCATCGATATCTTCAGGCCGAACACCGGTGGAATGAACCGATGGTTGCCGTAAATTGCTCTCCGCAAGGGAGTTCAACGTATCTGAAAAATGTTCCAGCCGGTCGATCAATCCTTTGAACAGATCATGGACTTGCCCCAGCTCCTCCACCGATAATTCCTCAAACAAAATCGCAATGCACCGGGTGCCGATGTTTCGATTGCGGCTCACGAATTCCCTGCCCTGCGTAGTAATATCAAGCCATACCGACCTGCGGTCGCTGTCCCGCCGGATTCTCAGGGCGAACCCTTTTCTCTCCAACTTGTCGCAAAGTCCGGTCACGGCACCCGAGGTGAAGTCCAGCTCTTCAGCCAAATCCCCAAGACGCTGGGGGCCTTCCCGGATCATTTTTTGCAATACCAGCAAACCGGGCAGCGAGATCCCCTCGACTTCAACTTTGTCCCGTTCCTTCACGAATCGTCTGACCATTCTCCGGAACAGCCAATCCGCTTCCTCCATCAACTCCAACTCGGCGTTGCATCTGCTAATGACGGCCCCATCCCCTTTTGTAAAATTCATGCTCCTCCAATCGAACCCGAAAGTATTCCCTGTTTGAGTTCCGGGTTCGGAACCAACATTTTCACTCGTACATCCGCATTCCCGGCATGCGCAAAAGGCCCCCGAAAGCAATCCCGTGAGGGATTCTTTCAGGAGCCTTTGGTGATCCAATCGGCTGCCCGGTATTCTCTTAGCACTAAGAAAATGATTGATAAAAGATTTTATATCACGAATATTAAACCCATTATTCACACCTGTCAAGTATGAATTATATTTAAATTAAAAATGCCCACTTAAAAGTGGACACTTCACTTAATTTCAAACCTTTAATTTCAGCACTTCCCCCGTCGAGATCTTGTATTTGGCGTCCCAGAAATCGGTTCCCGGCTTCAGGATTGTACCCAGCATGGAAATAACGCCCCCATGGGTTACGATCAGACAGGGGTCATCCGCCAGCCTTTTAGCTCGGTGCTTGCGATAATCTACTGCCACCTCACCGGCAAATTCCCGAATCCGACCTTCAAATTCCGGCCACGATTCACCGCCCGGTGGCACGACGGTTTGGGGGCTGTCAATCCAGTTGCGATAATGCGGGTTGTGCTTAAGCTGCTCATACGTCCGGCCTTCCCATTCTCCGAAATTCATCTCTCTGAGCCGCGCGTCATAATGGG
The DNA here is from genome assembly GCF_018101095.1 of Paenibacillus sp. Marseille-P2973. NCBI lineage: Bacteria > Bacillati > Bacillota > Bacilli > Caryophanales > Paenibacillaceae > Paenibacillus > Paenibacillus sp. Marseille-P2973. The sequence continues at coordinate 408,373 of NZ_JAGQEH010000004.1, read as the reverse complement.
TAGCAGCTTTTAAATCCGGGCGCAAATATTCCAATGTGCTCCTGCAGCGCCTGAGATCACTGCAATATACGGCGGAGAAGGAGATCCCCGCCAGCAACGCCTGCAAAGAGGACAGTCCCGAAGTGTCCCCGGGCAGCAGGTCCGGATCACTATTTCCCTGATATTTATGCGCTAAGTTCCACTCTGTCTTGCCGTGACGAACCAGCCATAACTCCATCACGCTTCCTCCTTCAAATCCAGGCTGGACCGCCGGTCACCCAAATCCATACCCCGGTTGCCAGCAGGATGAACAATCCGGATACGAAGAACATCAGCCTGGACGCTCTTGAAATATCATCGGGCTCCAGTTCCCGCGTTTTGTCGCCCATGTAACTCCGGAACGATTTGACACCATGATAGGAGTTCTCCCCGCCAAGCCGGATGCCGAGCGCTCCGGCCACCGCCGCTTCCGGATAGCCGCTGTTCGGGCTTGGATGCGAGCGGGCGTCCCGCCGCACGGACCGCCATGCGCCGGCGGCGTCAAATCTCAAGCACCAGGAAGCGAAGATGAGCATTAGCGCGGTCAATCGGGCGGGAATGAGGTTTGCGATATCGTCCAGGCGGGCGGATGCCCAACCGAGATGTATGTATTTGTCATTCTTGTAACCGACCATCGAATCAAGGGTATTTACCGCCCGGTAAGCCATCGCCAGCGGAGCTCCGCCCAGCAGGGCGAAAAACAGCGGCGACACGACCGCGTCGACGATGTTTTCGGCCACGGTTTCTACCGCGCCGCGAGCCACTTCGGGCGAATCAAGCTGCTCGGTATCGCGGCCGACGATCATGCCTAGCGATCGACGGGCAGCAGGCAGGTCGCCATTTCGCAGATGGCCGCACACCTCCATCCCGGCGTCCCGCAGCCCCTTGGCCGCGATCGTCGTCCAGATGAGCGCGGCTTCGGCCGCAGCGGCGAGCCACGGGTTGATCCCGGCCAGCAGGCGCAGCGCGGCCCAGGTCAATGCAAAGCTGCCGCCCGCTATAACGAGCGGCAGCAGCACCCCCGCGGCCTTGTAGGCGCGGGGCGGAAACAGGCGGCGGATCGCCGCCTCGACCCGCTTGATCGCCTTCCCCATCCCGATAACGGGATGAGGAAGCCAGCGCGGGTCGCCAAGCAGCCGGTCCAGCGCATACGCGACCGGCAGCACCCACCACGCCGCCGTCAAGCGCGCGCCTCCGCCGCTACGCGCAGCGACTCGCTCACGGCGGCATAGACCAGGCGGCCCACCGTGCCGCCAAGGTCCGTTGCGGTGCCGGCGTAGCTGTGCAGCAGCGGCCAATCCGGCCGCTGGCTTACGCCGAGCACGACCGCATCGGTCGTGGTGCCGGTGGCCGAAAGGCCCGTCTCGGCGTCGCGCACGCCGAGATCGCTAAGCGCGGCGGCCTTCGCCTCGGTTGCCGTGATGATGGCGTTCACCATCGCTCCCGGCGTCATCCGCCCGTCGACCGCCAGCATCAAATTGATCGTCCCCGGCGTCCAGGAAGCCGGAAACGTCGTCCGCTTCACGCCCGCACGAGCCGCATTGGATACCCCGGCCGTGGCGCAGCAAAACACGGCGTAATCGTCGCACCGTTCCTCCGCAACGGAGGCGTGTCGCAATTGGACCGCGGTAAGCAGGCCTGCCGTATCCATTGAAGGATACCCCCAAGCTCTTAGACTATCGGCAATATCTCTTTCCGGATCATCGCACCGGTAAAAACGATCCACATAGATGTTGACGATCCGTCTCAGCGGCGTCATGCCGCCGCCATAGACAGAGCTTCCCAATCCATCCATTACCGCTGGAGCTTCCAGCAAAATATGGCGGTCTCCCCGGGTCAGCTTCAAGCCCGGCCACACGGCCGATTCATAGCTCCCGCTTTCGCCGGTTTTCAAAAAAGGCGTAGCCATCTCTATTTTCCTCCCTCTCCATTCAGCACTTGCTTCAAAGCATCTAGCAGCTTAATGCAAGCATCCCGGTCTTTCACGGCAATCCGGATATCCCGCTCCCCGAGCCCCGGATACATGGCGCAGCTACGCACCAATATCCCCTTAGCTCCTAATGCCGCCTGCATCCCCGCAGCCGTCCAGTCCCCGGGCAAACGCACAAGCAGGAAATTGGCCTCGCCGGGCCAAGTCCGGCACCCCATTCCGTCCAGTTCCTTCCGCAGCATCGCCCGCTGCCGGGCAATCTGCGAAATCGTCTCCTCCTCATACTCTTGTCCAGCGGCAAGACAAGCTTCTCCCGCAATCAGGGCCAGCGAATTAACGCTCCAGGTCACCTGCTTTCCCCGCATCGCTGCCGCCGTCTCCGGATGAGCAACGGCATAACCGAGACGCAGTCCCGGAATTGCATAAAACTTCGTCATCGACCGGATCAGAATCAAGCGCGGATAGCGTCCGATCTCCTTAAGCAGCGACTTTCTTTCCGATCCCGGAATAAAATCAATAAACGCTTCGTCGACCACGATATATGTACGGCAACGCTCCCCCGCCTCGGCGAATCGCCGCAGCTCATCCAGGCTGTACTGGACGCCGTTCGGATTGTTTGGCTGTCCGATAAATACGAGGTCACTTTCACTGATCAGCTCTTCCACTTCTTCAGGCGATGCTTTAAAATCCAGTTCTTCTCTTCCGTATGCCGACAGAACCTGCGCTCCGAATTGTTCCGATAATGTCTTATATTCCGAGAAACACGGTTCAACAACCCCAACCTTCTCCGGCTTTAGAGCCAGCAGAGCGAGCGCCATGTTTTCAGCCGCCCCGTTCCCGGTAACCAGACCGGCTTCCTCCGTATCGAGCGTGTCCGCTAAGCGCGAAACGAATGCCCTGTGGCCCGGGTCCGGGTAACTCGTTATTGTCGGCAGCGCTTCGCGTAACCGGTCGAACAACCCCGGCGGAGGTCCCAGCGGATTGATATTGGCGCTGAAGTCGATAAATTGATCCGCAGGTATCCCGTATCTGGCGGAAGCCGTCCGTAAATCCCCGCCGTGCCCGTAAACTTCCAGTATCATAAACTCTCCTCTTTCCTACCCAAATGAACACAACTTTTAGCGGTAGTTTAAAAAGTCATCTTTTGATCACGAAGCATTTCAAGTCGTTAAATCGACATCGAATCTTGCGTTCACCCTTGAAGTCCGGTACTCATGTAGGTTTTGCCTACACTCCGTTCCTCCTTCTTCGGGTTCTCGCAACCTTCTCGGTGCTGAAAAGCCGACTTTTTGAACACACACTTTTTGCGGTAGTTTAAAAAGTCATCTTTTGATCACGAAGCATTTCAAGTCGTTAAATCAACATCGAATCTTCCGTTCACCCTCGAAGTCCGGTACTCATGTAGGTTTTGCCTACACTCCGTTCCTCCTTCTTCGGGTTCTCGCAACCTTCTCGGTGCTGAAAAGCCGACTTTTTGAACACACACTTTTAGGTGAAGTCTATCACACCCTGACGTGAAATCAAGACGGAATAAGCAGATGATCACAGGACCGTCTTTCATTTCGCGGATTATTTGGTTTACAATAGGATATAGAAAATCGTTACCAATCCATAGTAAATGGGGGACCAGAGATCCATGCTGTTTATCGACAATCAGGGAATTACCGATGCGTCACTCAATCTGGCCATCGAAGAATACGCGCTTAGACATCTTCCGCTGGAAGACGACAGCTACTTGCTGTTCTATATTAACGCTCCGTCCATCATTATCGGGAAGCATCAGAACACGATCGAAGAAATCAACGCCGAATACGTAAAAGAAAACGGCATCCAAGTCGTTCGCCGCCTGTCCGGCGGAGGCGCGGTATATCATGACCTCGGCAATCTCAATTTCAGCTTTATTACCAAGGATGACGGACAATCGTTTCATAATTTCCGCAAGTTCACCGAACCGGTAGTCGAGGCTCTTCGCTCCTTCGGCGTCAATGCCGAAATGACCGGCCGTAACGACCTTCAGGTCGGGGAACAAAAAATATCGGGCAACGCCCAATTTGCGACGCGCGGCCGGATGTTCAGCCACGGCACCTTGATGTTCAACTTGAACTTGGAAGATGTACAGGCCTCGCTACATGCGAATCCCGAGAAATTCAAGTCCAAGAGCACGAAATCCGTACGCAGCCGCGTCGCGAACATTATCGATTTCCTGGACCGCAAAATGACGATCGAGGAGTTCCGTTCCGAGCTGCTCCGCCACATTTTCGGCATGGATCCGAAGGATGTGCCGCAATATAAGCTGACGGAAACAGACTGGGCCAAAATCCGCGAAATTTCGGAACAGCGCTATAAGAACTGGGATTGGAATTACGGATTATCTCCGGAAAGCAATGTGAAGCACGCTAAGAAATTCCCGGTCGGTATCATCGATTTACGGATGGATATCAAGGACGGCCATATTCAGGGCATCAAGATCTACGGCGACTTCTTCGGCGTCGGCGATGTGAGCGACATTGAAGACAAACTCAAAGGCGTGCGGTATGAAGAGAACGATGTCCGCGCAGCGCTATCCGGAATCGATGTTAAGCATTATTTCGGCAATCTGGAAATGGACGATTTTATCGGACTCGTCTTCCTTGAAGATTAACGCATCAACAGACAGGTAAACAACAAAAACCCGAAGCTGGAAGCACTATTCCTTTCCGCTCCGGGTTTTTTGCTTGCTTTTCCATCAGTTTCGGTCCAGCTTCCGGTCTGGTTAATTACCTTTCACCTTTAAATGAGCTTTTCCGAACGAGATGATTTGATGATGGATGAATCCGCCCAGCACCGCTATCCAGGCAACGAAAGCAATCACGACCATAACACGCGGGATCGCAACTAGAAACGGAAGCTTTAACGCCTGCGAGAGCTGGTACGTGCTCGTTGTATACATAGCCAGCGGGAACGCCATGCCCCAAAATTGCGGATCGTAAGTAAGCGGGTAACGGTGCACGACATGCCGCCAAATCATCAAAATAAAGAGCAGCGGAATCCACCACGTCCCCGTAATCCAAAAGAATATCGTAAAGCCTTTCAGGAACGGCGTGATCTCCACCAGGAGCGGCATATTCCGAACATGAAGAATCAGCGTTGATCCGGCCAAGGTAGCAATCGCAACCGCCCCCATATTAATCCAGTAAGGCGGGGTTAAAGCGGCATATTTCAGCTCTATGAACGTAAAACGGTAAAAGATCAGCGTTATGATACTCAAATACAGCATACATCCCAATAGAAACATGCAAAGCGTAAAGAACAGGACCATTTCGCGGCCGCTGCCGATCTGCGGAGACAACAGGGTTCCCAGGACGGATACCGACTGCGTTCCCACCGCGGCGATCAACCAGGCTCCGTTAATGCCTTCTCCCAAATCGGGTTTCTTCTCTCTGACCGTCACAGCGGTAAAAAAAGTATACATCACGATCAGCCATAACACGATTCCCAAAATCCACAAAACAGCAGGAACAGCATAAGAATGCGCCACTACGATAAATTGACTTCCTAATACGCAGGTTCCGGCGACGCAAGTGAAAAATCCCGGTCCCATGGAATGACTCGTCAGATCGCTTTTCACCCGGGGGCCATATTTCAGAATGCGGATAAGATTCAGGATCCATAACATGACATACACCATCACATTAAAATACAGCAAAAGCCGCGGGAGGATCGGAATCCCCAACAAATACATCGCAATGGACAACGCTCCCGTCGCCATTACCATCGAGAAATAACCCGGAAAAAGCTTCGCAATCTTCTCCTGCAATATGCTGTACATCCGCCCACCGCCTCCAAAGCGATAAATTCCCTCCAAATTCAGAAATCAATATAGCATAATTTAAACATTTAAATTGTGATTATACCGACATCGTTTTTGACACCGAACGCCCCTTTTCATTCTATCTCCTCTTTTATCTCTATCAAACCTGAAGCACGAATCATAGAATGCATTATTCCAGGAAAGAGAGGTGAACAGATCAATATGAATCGCCGAATCGCGAGGCTGCGCCGTCAAGCTAGGCGATGGATTGGAAGGCGTGTGGATGTCGATCGGTTTGTAGGGTCAGATATCGAAGGCGTACTGCTAAGTGTTTTTGAGAATTATATCGTTCTCCGCGTAAGGAGAAGAGGCGAATGGGTTCGCGTCAGAGTAAATTTCACCAACATTGAAGACATCGACTTGGATTAAAGGTATCCCCCCTCCCTTGGTAAAATAGGACAAGGCCCCAGGAATGAAGCATCCTGGGGCCTTACGTATTTAGCTTCCCTGGTACAGTTCTTTGATGATGACATCGATCGGAAGCGCATCGATGGCCATATCCATAATCGTATGCCGTTCATTCACAAGTCTTATGAACTCCTTGAGCGGCAGCTTATCCGTATCCAGCTCCAGCTCGGTCTCCGTCTCCGATTCGCGGCTCAACACCCTGACCCCATGGATGTTGTCCCATAACGCCGCGCTTTCGGTCGTAATGCGAACGGTCTTCTTCGCGCCGAGGAACCCGCGCAGGGCCGAAATCGAGTCATCAAATACAATCTCCCCGTGATTGACTACGATTACCCGCCGCGCCAACTGTTCAACATCTTCAAGATCATGCGTGGTCAAAATAAAGGTGACCCCTTGCGAGTTCATTTCCTGGATAAACGCACGAATCTTCTCCTTGGCGATGACATCCAGTCCGATCGTCGGTTCATCCAGAAACACGACCGACGGGCGATGCAGCATCGCCATGATGAATTCGCATTTCATCCGTTCGCCCAGGGACAGCTGGCGAGTCGGCTTCCGGATAATTTCCGAAACGTCCAGCAGTTCGACCAGATGGTCCAGCGTTTCACGAAAGGCCGCTTCCTCCAAACCGTATATTTCCTTGTTCATATAGAACGCATCAATCGGAGGAATATCCCATAGGAGCTGCGATTTTTGCCCGAACACGGCACCTATGCTGCGTACATATTTTTTGCGCTGTTTCCATGGGGTAAAGCCAAGGATTTGCACCTCGCCTGAGGAGGGGTGCAGCACGCCGGTAAGCATCTTCAGCGTAGTCGATTTTCCCGCTCCGTTCGGACCGAGGAAGCCTACAATATCACCTTCAGCTACCTCGAACGTTAGCCCCTTGACCGCTTCCACCGTAATAGCTTTGCGTTTGAATACGCTCTTTAGCGTCTCCCGGAAAGAAGCGCCCCGCTGATACGTCATGTAATTTTTTCGCAATTCCCGAACTTGAATGATCAAGGCTTAACCCCCCGCACTAGTATAGTTTCGCAGCATGTAATGCCAGAAGGCCAGCCCCGCCCCCAGAAACAGGAAGCACACCCCGCCTGCAACCCAGGAGCCGGCCACCGGCTTTCCCAACAAAGCTGCGGCCGGAAGAAATCCGATCATCGTTATCGGAATGACGTAAGTCAGCCCATTTTGAAAAGTTTTGGAGAAAATACTCCCCGGGTACATCCCGAATAAGGATACCGAGTCGAAAATTTCATAAACCCGGCTGCTCCCGACCCATTTGAACAGCATTCCCGACAGGAACAGCGAGAACGCAAACAGCACAATCATCGAACATAGGAACAAGACCCCGAATTGCAGCCATTCCCCCGCACCCGGCATCATCATCCCCGACAGCGCCCAGCCGGTCAATAACCCGCCGCTGATCAGCCTGCCGAAGTCATCGATATCAAAGGAGCTAACCATCGTGATAAACAGGACGGACCTTGGCTTCAACAGAAAAATATCGTACGAGCCCTCCCGTACATGATACAAAGTCGTCGACACGATTCCGAAGAAGAAAGGAAACGCTACGCCCTTCGCCAAGGTGAATATCCCCTGAATCAATATCGCTTCCCGCAGCGTCCAGCCCGGAAAGGAAGCCCCCGAGCTATAAAGCAGCAGCGTAACTAGCGGAAACATGAGATCCCCGATCAGCATCATCAGGATGCTGATGAAGAAATCGGCCCGGTAGGCCATCCGTTCGGCCAGCTTGGTCTTCATAATTGCCGCATAGCACTTCAAAACCGATTTCATACGCCCACCCCCGTAAACTTACGGTTGCCAAGACGAATCAGCAGCGCCGTGATTCCCCACATTAACAGCACGGCTAATGCCTGGAGTCCGACAATTTGCGGAATGGACATCGTAAATCCGGCCAGCTCGTATTCCCCGATAAATACCCTTGCAGGCACGTACTGCATAAACTGAAACGGCAGGAAGAACAGCACCCGCTGAATAAGCTCCGGAAAAAAGGTCAGCGGGACAAGCACACCTGCCGAAATATTGCGCAGCAAATGGAACATGCTGCGCACCCCGTCGGCATTTGTGAGCCAGAAGGCGGTTAAACCGATGCAGTAATTCACCAAAAATGTCATCAGGAAGCCGAGAATTACCGAGATTACAGCCCAAATCGGCCGGGAAGGAAGCAAGTCGATCCGGAAGACCCATAGATAGATCAGAAAAACAGGCAAAAATTCCATCCAGAAGCCTAGCGAACGATGGCCTATTTTTTGACATAGTGCAAAAAACACATGAGAAACCGGGCGCAGTACAAAGGTTACGTACTTGCCCGTCCGAATCAGCATCTGTAAATTCCAATCGGCGAAATCGAAGGTAAGATAGTTAATGCAAGACATGATTCCGTAATAAGCAAGCATTTGTGTCAGGGTGAATCCGTTCAAAGTCTCCCTGGAAGAAAAGACGGCGCTCCAGATAAAGTACTGCACCAGAAAATAAATGGGCCCGATGAGGATGGAGACCGCCATATGGGAGCGGAAGGCCGCCCACTCTTTATAAGTGGCCCAGCCTACCGCCTTAATAATGCCAAACGGGCGTTTCATTGCAAGCCCGACCAAATCACATTTTTCACGCTGATGATTGATTCCGGCACCCAGCTCTCGATGGAAGGCACAAAAAAGGCGACTACCAGCTCCTCATCCGGATCCACCATCAAAGCGCACCGCCCCGCGCCCTCATGAAAAATCGTGTTCGGCTTATACGGATCAAACACTCTTCCCAATGAGCTGCCCAGCCCAAATTCGCTGTCCTTCTGGCGTTCGCCCCAACCGAAAGCCGGAAGTCCGCCCGGAACCTGAACCCTGGACAGCATTTCCACCGTTTTGCGGCCCAGGATTCTGGCTCCATTATAGGTGCCCTTGTTTAGCAGCATTTGACCGAACTTATTTAAATCCTCCAGCGTAGAAAATAATCCGCCGCCCGAACGAGGCCCGGCCCACGCGGGTTCCTTATCCCGCGATAATTTTTGAAGCTCCCAGTCATTAGTGACGCAAACCTTATCATGTAGAGGCTCAGGCACGGTAAAAAAGGTCTTCTCCATCCCGAGCGGTCGTAATATCGACTCGTAAACATAGTCTTCATAACTTTGCCCGCTGATCCGGCTAATGATTTCACCGAGCAGTATATAGCCTGCCGTGCAATAGTTCCACTGCTCCCCTGGCGGACAAACCGGCGGTCCGGCCAGCATCGCTTTGATCCATCGCGATTTGCGCTCCGCAATTTCCTCCTTCTGGCTCCGCCGCGGTTTCTCTTCCTTATCGTCTTCGGTCTCATCCTCCGCATAGGCAAACTCGAGATCCCACCAGCCTACCGGATAAGGCTCAAGAAAATATCCCATATCCGGTGCCAAACCCGAGGTATGGGTCAACAGATGAGTGATATTGATCTTTTCATAAAATCTGTTGTCGAACTCCGGAATCCAGTCTTTAATCGGCTGAGTCAGATGAAGCTTGCCCTCTTCCATCAGAGTCAGCACTGCAACCATCGTAAACCACTTCGTAACGGAGGCGATTCCGCGAATGGAGCCCGGCTTGAGATCGCCGCTAAACTCGGTATGACGGAGGGATCCCATTGAAGTATGGGCAAATGTCTTGCCTCCCCTCGCGAGGAGATAGGAAGCGCCTTGAATTTTACGGTCCTGTATAAGTTCTCCGAGCAGCTTGTCGAGACGGTCCAACGCTTCTTGCCGGAAACCGGCTTCTTCCGGCGTCGCATCCAGTCGTCCATGATGTAAGCTCATGGTTAAATTCATGAATACCATTCCTTTCTATATAGGAGCGCAAGTTCCGCCCGTCTACAACAGCGACGACCAGACAATAGCCCTCGGATTGATAATCGCTTCAGGCACCCATCCCGTGAGGCTTGGCACGAAGAATACATAGACCAGCCTCTCGACCGGATCGACGTACAATCCGCTATGCCCGGCACCTTCGTGAGAAAAAGTCCCCGGCGTGCAGATATCGTTATGATTCAGATTCAAGCCGAGAGACATCGGATAATTCTTCACCTTATCTCCCCAGCAGGTCGAGGGCACGTTATTCAATTGATTGGAGACCAAATTCCGGGCCATTCTTCTGCCGAGCAGGGTGTAGCCGTTGCTGGTGCCTTCGTCAAGCAGGCACTGCCCGAACTTCCACAGATCCTCCAGCGTGGAAAATATACCGTTGCCTGCGGCGGCCGGGATGCCCGTCATATCGTGTGGCGACCGGAATTCATTCTCCTGCCAACGGTTGACGTAACATACCTCTGCGTGAAACTCCTCTGGAACCGTATTCAAAAACGTGCGTTCCATGCCTAGCGGTCCCGTAATTTCTTCCTGTATGTATTGTCCATATGACTTTCCGCTGGCTCTGGCGATAATCTCTCCAAGAATGGCATAGCCGGCCGTGCAATAATTCCACTGTTCACCCGGCTTGCACCACATTCGTCCGCTAAGAATCGTACGGATCCATTCTCCGTCCGGCAGGCGCCCGTCTTTGCTATGCTCCTTCTTCTCATGAATCCACCATTCATACCAAGGGAGCTGATAAGGCTCGGTTTGGCAGCCCGGATCCGCCATTAACCCCGAAGTATGCGTCAACAGATGCCAAATCGTTATGTCCCGGTGCTTCTCCGTATCAAACTCCGGTATCAGAGTATTGACGGGCTGCTGATAGAATAACTTGCCTTCTTCCGCAAGCTTGGCGATGGCAACAGCGGTAAACGCTTTCGTAATGGAATACACTTTCCGGATCGAATCCGGCTGCAGCCCGGGGCTTCCATCATGATAGGTTAAACTTCCTATCGCACAATTGGCCACGATTTGACCATCCCGCGCCACCAAGTAGCTTGCTCCCTGGATTTTCCCCGTTTCGACCAGGCCCGTAAAATGATGATCCAATTTCTTCAAACGTGTTGGATCAAACCCCAGACTTTCCGGCGACGAATGGATCACTCCCGGGGTGATCTGCAACGTTCTCGGCATACTTGTTCCCTCCCTGAATCATTGATTGGTACATTTTGGAATACGAAATCCTTCTTTATTCTACCTGAGAACATATATTCCCGTAAAGGGAAGAATTGGTTTAGCTTGTTCTTGCCATTCTTCCCGGTTTTTGAGGGGCGCCAGGCTTGATTTTGCCTCGGTTGATATGATGTGCATGTATTTTTGCGGGAATGACCATTCGCGGAATTGAAATCTGAGCCTTGTGAGGTACAATAGAAGCAGTTGAATTTTTTAGAGACAGAAGGATGAAAGCCGCTTTCGTCCCGAAAAGGAGAGAACACATTGTATAAACTCATTGCAATCGACATCGACGATACACTGATTAATGATGACAAAGAAGTAACCCCTGCCACACAACAGGCGCTGGAGCAGGCCGTAGCGAAAGGGGCCGTCGTTACTCTGGCAACCGGACGGGCTTACGCCTCGGCCCAGGCGATCGCCCGCCAAACCGGACTGAACGTTCCTATCATTACTTATCAAGGCGCGCTGGTCAAAAATCTTCTGGACGAGCAAGTGCTGTACGAGCGTTATGTTCCGAAGGATGCTGCGCAGAAGCTGTTTGAATATTGCATCGAGCATAATCTGCATCTGCAAACCTATATCGACGACAAGCTTTACGCCCGCGAAGAAAACCAAAAAATTATCGACTATACGGACCTGAACAAAACCAAATATTATATCGAACCGGACTTTTCCAAACTCGTCGCCCAGCCGACGCCGAAAATGCTCATCATCGACGATCCGGACTACCTGGACGAAATCGCTCCTGTGCTTCGCGAACTGCTCGGCAACGGCGTACACATTACCAAATCGAAGCCGCAATTCCTTGAAATTATGCATCATGAGGGAACCAAAGGCCATGCGCTGAAATTCCTCGCCGACCATTTCGGCTGCGATCTTACGGAGTGCATCGCGATCGGGGATTCCTGGAACGACCATGAGATGCTGGAGGCCGCCGGTCTCGGCGTCGCCATGGGCAATGCCATCCCGGCGCTGAAAGAAATCGCCGACTATGTCACGGCAAGCAACAACGAGGATGGCGTCAAGCACGTCATCGACAAGTTTGTACTTGGTACTGAAGCATAAACACCATACGCAACGAACAAAAAGACTTCGGATATCACCCGACCGGTGATACTCGAAGTCTTTTTAATTCTTAATGTGATTGCCGTTTTTACCGGAGCAAAACGGTCTGCCCTGTCCGTGCGTATTCCACACCTTCCGGCAAGCCGTAATCCCGCCGCAGGTCAATGTCATGAGACATATGTGTAAAAATGGTCCGCTTCGGTTTTATTTCCTGCAAAAGCTCAAGCGCTTCTTTTACGTCATACACCGAACGGGTGGAGAATTCTGCGGTTTCATGGTAAAAGCTTGTACCCAGTACCAGCAGATCCAATTCGGCCAACAGCCCGCGCTGCTCGGGGGGAAGGGCAATCGAATCCGAACAGTAGGCCCAAACGAAGCCGTCCTTCTCCAGTCGATACGCATAGGAGTAGCCATTCTTGCCGTGGTTTACTTTCCATCCGCGGATGCTCCAACCCGCCAAAGTAACTCCCTGATCCACGGTATGCAAATCGAGATTCCGGTCCAGCCACGGATACTGCCGCAATATCGTATCCAGCACCTCTTGCGGCGCATACAACTGTCCTTTCCGATCCAGCCAGCGGCATGCGTCAGCCCATTCCGGCAAACCGCCGATATGGTCGAAATGCGCATGTGTCACCAACACTTGACCCGCGAAGCGCTGTTCCCGCCTTTCCATCGCACTGCGCCAATCCGGACCGCAATCAATCAGGAACCCCTCCTCTTCGCCAAACGGGAACGGGTTCCCTTGATTCTCTCCAATCCGTTCCGCTTCAACCGCTACCAGAGAACGGTATCGACGGTTTACCCCGCCCTTTCTCGCCTCTTCACATATGGCGCAATCGCAATATACTCTCGGCACGCCCATGGCGTCTCCCGTTCCAAGAAAAACAAGCTGTTCCAATTCGTATCCGTCCTCTCTGTCTATAGCAAAGTTGCCGAAGCCGGACTCTATTCCAATTCCCGTCCGTTCAGGTCCACAGAAAACATAACCTGCTGCAATCTTGTCGATGGACCGCCCTCTTTTGACTCAATTGTCAGTACTATATTGTCGGCCTCATCCAGAACATCCCTGTCTTTCACGTACAAATGCGCACGATAAGCATGATACTGCAGCAGCCCCAGACTATCGCGGCTTCCAGCCTTGACGGCCCATACATGAACCACTTGGTCCTCTGCCGGCACAAGGCCCCCCACCAGCATGAGCATCTCCCTGGAATTCTCATTATACCAGACGACGCCGGCCTCCGGCTCGGGCCGCCCCCAATCCATCGGGTATGAAATGCTGTCGGGTCTCTGCATCACCGATATGGCTGACGGCTCGTAACGTTCCACGTAATTTCCCCAGGATTCATCGTTATGCAGCCCGGTCCGGAAAATCCATCCGACAAAGATGAGCAGTATGAACGCTCCGGTGAGCAGGGCTCCGCCTTTGAAACGAACGGCAAGCAGATTTTTGGCCGCAGAGCGAATCCTGGTAAGATAAACCCGCCGGCGCAGCCTGCGATGAAGCGATTCGGAAAGCAGGACATTTGTGCAGGAATCCGGGCCATTCGATAAATCTGTTGTGGTGTCCGGAGATACAAGAGGCTCCCAAGCTTCGCAGATCTCTCTGCAGCACGGACAGGCTGACAAATGAGCCTCCATCTCCGCTCGGCGTGCCTCTCCTCCAAATCCCATTAACCAATCGATCCATTCTTCCTCGGAAAAGGACTTCAAGCAAGAGGAACCGCTTCGGTTTTCTCCCGTTGTCATGAAGTTATATTGAACCATCCTGTCCATGCCGCTTCCCTCCTTCCGACGAACCGTTCCAGCCTTGCTGTTCCAACTGCCTGCGCAGATTCACCAGCCCGTAGCGAATCCATGATTTTACCGTGCCGATCGGAACGTTCCAGGCTTCGGCCATTTGCCTCTGCGTTTGCAGCGAATAATACGATCCTACAATCGCCTTCTTTTGGGTATCCGGCAGCCCGTGAATCGCCGTCCGCAACGCTTCCTGCTCCAGCCGGGACAGGATGTGATCCTCGCCGGAAGGATCGGCCTTTCCTAACTCCTCCGCGATCGGCGCGACCCGCTGCCTCCGCCGCAGCCTGTCCAGGCAGCGGCTTCTCGTTTTTACCGCAAGCCAGGCTCGGATAGAACCGCGTGCCGGGTCGTAATCCTTGCCTCTCCGAAGTACCTCCAGGAATACTTCATGACAAATATCCTCCGCCTCCATCTTCTCCCCGAGCAGCCGAAGCGCTACCTGCATGATAAATGGCGCGTAGGCGTTGTAAAACAAATCGAAAGCTTCAACCGATCCATCGCACATCTCCCGCAGCGAAATCGCCATTTCTTCATTATGCGGGTCCATGACTCCTTCCCTCCCGTACTTGACTCTTCCCTCTTTATCCTCGTTTTACCAAAAACGAAGGAGTTTGAAAACCCCAATTTTTTTTTCGTTTCTGTAAATCCAAAACCTTCTCTCGTTCGTATCACTTATGAAACCGGCAATGAGAACAAGACGTTTCCGGTATGGAATTGACTTTTCAGCAGGCGATTAAAACGAGGGGCCCATCGTTGTTGCGCCGTCAGAAGCCGAGGCAGATACCGGGTAACGAACTTGTCGATTGCCTTCAGATTATCGATTCAAGGAGGAGAATACCCAGATGGTACTTTCTTTCAGAAAAGCGGCGTTCCTGCTGCTAACTTTGCTCACTACGCTCTCTGTCGGCGCTTATTTCGGACCTTCCAAAGCTTCGGCGGCAGGCGCACTTGAACTGTACACCCCTTATCTGGAATGGTCCGCCGCTCCCGGCGAATCCGTGTCCTATTCGATCGACGTCATTAACCGGGGTGCGGCGACGGCTTCCGCAGCTCTGTCGCTCGATACGGCATCCACCGGCTGGAAATACACCTTATCCGCCGGAGGCCGGGATATTTCCCGCATTGCCGTAAAACCGGGAGATACGCAAAGTGTCAACCTGGAACTGGAAGTTCCGCTGCAAATCGATAAAGGGCGCTACGCCTTTAAAATAAAAGCCGATGATGCTACCCTTCCGCTCATCGTGAACGTTTTCGAGCAAGGCACCTTCAAAACCGAACTGACGGTGGACCAAGCCAACATGGAGGGGCATTCGGACTCGACCTTTACTTACAGCGCGGTTCTAAAAAACCGCACGACAAAGAAACAAACCTATGCCTTGAGCGCACAGGCCGATATGGGCTGGGATGTCAGATTCAAAGCGGATGGCAACAGCGTTACCTCGGTCGAGGTAGAGCCTAACACGGAGAAATCAATTACCGTTGAGGTAAAACCGCCAGAGCAAGTTTCAGCGGAAACCTACAAAATCCCGATTGCAGCATCCAGCGGGGAAACTACGGCAAATACCGAACTGGAAGCCGTAATTACCGGCACCTATGAAATGCAGTTTACAACAAAAAACAATCTGCTCAGTACCGACATTAAAGCGGGTGGGGAGCGAAAGCTGGATTTTATTGTGCAAAACACCGGCTCGGCGGAACTTCAGGATATCTCCTTCTCTTCGAACGCCCCTACGGGTTGGGAGGTATCATTTGAACCGTCCAATATCACGTCCGTAGCACCCGGAGAGAGCAAGCAGGTGCAGGCCATTATCAAATCAAGCGGCAAATCGCTGGCTGGAGACTATGTCGTTAATTTAAGCGCCTCCACCTCGGGAAAAAGCTCGAGCGCGGATCTGAGAGTCACCGTCAAATCATCCGTACTATGGGGATGGATAGGGATTCTGATCATTGTGACCGTCATTGCGGGAATCTATTATCTATTCCGGAAATTCGGGAGAAGGTAAGCATGAAAACCATCCATACACAAACAAACTCCGTTAGCTCAAACGGTATGATTTCAGGGACACCTTCGGGAATGCCGGTCATCGAGCTTACCAAGCTTACCAAGAAATACGGTGAACATATCGCAGTGGACCGTTTGGACCTGAACATTGCAAAAGGTGAGATTTTCGGCTTGCTTGGACCTAACGGAGCGGGGAAAACGACGACGATTCTCATGATGCTCGGTCTGACCGAACCTACTGACGGGCAGGCGAAGATCTGCGGCCATGATCCCGCCAGGGAGGCGCTCCAGGTGAAGCGGAAAGTCGGTTATCTTCCCGATGATGTCGGTTTTTACGAGGATAGGACAGCACTGGATAATTTGGTCTATACTGCCCGCCTGAACGGGCTGCCTCAATCGGAATCGACCGAGCGGGCGTTTTCGCTGCTGGAAAGGACCGGTCTGGCCGCCAGTGCGGGCAAAAAAGTCGGCGCCTTTTCCCGGGGTATGCGGCAGCGGCTTGGTCTGGCCGATGTCCTGATTAAAAACCCGGAGGTCATCATTCTTGACGAACCGACCCTGGGGATCGACCCGGAAGGCGTACGCGAACTGTTGGAGCTCATCTCTTCCCTTAGCCGGGACGAAGGACTGACCGTGCTGTTATCCTCGCACCATCTTCACCAGGTTCAGCAAATTTGCGACCGGGTCGGCCTGTTCGTGAAAGGCAGACTCATCGCGGCCGGAGATATCCCGTCCCTGTCGAAAGCCCTGAACGAGGACGGCCTGATCCAGATTGAGGTAGGGACGGCGCATTGGACAGACCAACTGGTTCATCGTTTGTCCGAACTGGAAGGCGTACAAACCATCTCTCGTAACAATGAAATTCTGACCGTTGTTTGCGACCGTGATCTTACGCCAAAAATTGCAGAGATCGTAATCGGAGAAGAAGCGGAACTTACCTATCTTCGTCGTAAAGAATACGGCCTGGACGATATCTATCATCGTTACTTTGAAAGGGAGGGATAACGATGACGATAAATTGGCTGCAGATTAAGCAAAAAATCGAGGTTTTGTTTAATAACGTTTCTACCGGACCCGCCCAAGCTCGTGAACCGGGCTCTTCCTCTTCTTTTTGGGTCATGGTAAAAAAAGAAATCGGCGATCACATTCGCAGTTGGAGGTTCGGCATCCTCATCGGAATCATCATCCTTGCCTGCGTCGGGTCCATCTATTCCGCCGTCACGGCCATCCGGGACGGCACCCTGGACAAAACAGGAAATGGAGAATCCTTTCTGTTTTTAAGGATGTTCACTCTGACGAGTTCCAGTTTGGCCGTACCGTCGTTCGCCACATTTTTGTCCTGGCTGGGCCCGCTGCTCGGCATCGCACTAGGCTTCGACGCCGTGAATTCGGAACGGAACAAAGGAACCCTGGGTCGCCTACTGTCGCAGCCGATATACCGTGACGATTTCATTATCGCAAAGTTCATTTCGTCCTTATTCTTGATCTTCATCGTCGTGTTCTCTCTCGGCTTTCTCGTCATGGGACTCAGCTTATTGACGATCGGCTATCCTCCTTCGCCGGAGGAATTCTGCCGAATCGTGCTCTTCCTTGTGATCGCGGTCATATATATCGGCTTCTGGCTAAACTTGTCCATCCTGTTCTCGATCCGTTTTTGCCAAGCAGCGACTTCAGCCTTGTCGTCCATTGCGGTCTGGCTATTCTTTACAATCTTTTACGGCATGATCATCGGTATGATTAACAGCGCTACCGCGGTTTCCAGTACACAGCCGGACCCTGCCGCTCAGTTGCGTCAAATGAATCTCATTTTGACACTGAACCGGCTGTCCCCGACCGAGCTCTTCTCGGAAACCATTACGACGATGCTATCCCCCGGCATCCGGACGCTGGGACCGCTCACGATGGATCAGCTGGTTGGTGCTATTGCCAGCCCGCTGCCACTAGGGCAGAGCGTTATTCTTGTCTGGCCCCAATTGACAGGGCTGATCGCAGCAACGATCATCTGCTTCGGAATCTCCTACGCATTATTTATGCGCCAGGAAATTCGCGCAAGAGCTTAAATACAAAGAAAGGACCAAGCGGGCAATTTCTTACGCCTCCTTGGTCCTTTTATTCTAATATTAGTGTTCAATTTTAAATCATTACGCTGATCGGTCCGCCTTTCAGCGGGTTTTCGACGATCCAGCTTTTCTCTTCATTGAACAGATATGCCCGGTGCACCAGAACACGGACCTGCTGACCGGCCTTCAACGTTTCTTTCTCCAGCGAGCGGAACGTGGTCAGGGTGTGACCTCCGACCTCCACTTCTACCAGCCATTCGCTTCCGCGAAAGTGCAGATGCTTCACCACAGCCGGTTCGGTGGCAGATAGCAGAGTAAATTCATGCTCTGAACCTACTTCAAGGTATTCCGGACGGATCAATGCCTGCGTTTTGCCGTCTCCAGCTTCCGCTTCAAACCCTTTCAGGTCGGCCGCTCTTTCGACTAGCGTGGACTGCCCTACGAACGAAGCAACGAACGGAGTGTTCGGTTCCTTGTAAATATCCCACGGCGAGCCTTTCTGCTCTAAACGCCCTTCATTGATAATCATGATTTCATCCGCCACTTCGATCGCTTCATCCTGGTCATGCGTCACGAATATCGAAGTAATGCCGACGCGCTCAATTAATTCGCGCAGCCAGGAACGAAGCTCCTGGCGGATCTTCGCGTCAATCGCCGCAAAAGGCTCGTCTAACAGGAGCAATTGCGGCTCTGGAGCCAGCGCCCGCGCAAAAGCGACGCGCTGCCGCTGTCCACCTGACAGCTGGTGGGGATAGCGCTTCTCGAAGCCTTTCAGCCCGGTCAGCTCCACCAGCTCCATGACACGTTCCTGGATCCGGCTCTTTGTAGCCTTCTTGACCTGTAAACCGAAGGCGATGTTATCGAATACGGTCATGTGCTTAAACAACGCATAGCTTTGGAACACAAAGCCGATGCCGCGGTCCTGCGGTGCGAGCGCGTTGACCCGCTGTCCGTGAAACAGGATCTCGCCTGAATCCGGCTGTTCCAATCCGGCAAGCATCCGGAGAATGGATGTTTTCCCTCCGCCGCTCGGTCCGAGAAGCCCGATCAGTTGCCCTTTTTCAATCCCGAAGCTGACATCTTTTACCGCGTGAAAACTGCCGAAATGTTTATCCAAATTCCGTACTTCCACATGCATGGGAGAGCCACTTCCTTTCGCCTGCTTATCATATATACTTAAATTTATTTATTCTTATATACTTACTTGGTTTTATGGTATAAAAACACTTTACCAAACCCGCTCGAATGCGTCAATAAATTTAAATATCCCCCTTCATGTTGGAGGTTCAGGCGACTATGGGTACAATACAGATATAGAAAGCTTAGTAAATCGGAAGACAAAGGAGAGCTTATCGCTTATGCTGCATACCGTGGAACTGTCAACGTCCAAGCGGGACGAAATGCGCGACATTACACGCGAAGTCATTTCGCTCGTTCATAAAAGCGGGGTTATAGACGGAGTTGTCGTTATCTATTGCCCGCATACGACAGCAGGCATCACCATTAATGAAAACGCCGATCCCGATGTCAAACATGACGTCCTTCTCAGGCTCGACGAAGTGTATCCCTGGAACCATCCGAAATACAAGCATGCGGAAGGAAACACGGCCTCCCATCTGAAAGCGATCACGACCGGTTCATCACAAACCGTAATCATTCATGAAGGAGAATTGATGCTAGGCCGCTGGCAGGGAATTTACTTTTGTGAATTTGACGGTCCCCGGCACCGCCAATACCTTGTCAAAATTATGGAGGGATAATAAAACAAAAGACGCGGATCTCCCTGGAGAAACGCGTCTTTGTTAATATGGGCAAATCCTGCAAAAGTTCATTATCACGAAATGGAAGTCCGTTACGTTATTATAGTAATGTAATAAAGGAGTACAGCTATGATAGTGTGAACGAGTAAAGTATGCGCGGAAAACAAAAACGTCTTATGACGTTAATCGGTAACTGCTTTGACTTAACATTTTGACGTGGGCAACGGCAGCGGGCATTATTTCTTCGAAGGTCAGGTGATCCTGAATGTAAAACGAGATAAATCCGTGTATTCCCAAAAACATACTAAGCGGAAGGGACGGATTGCTCTCAAGCGGGTGCCTTTCCTCTCTCAAAAAACCGCGGATAATCTTGTCAAACATATCAAAGCACTTGGCCTGCTCCGACTTGCAATATGCCAATATTTCTTCGTCCCTGAGCATAAACATGATTTCATACTGATGCGGATGCTCCAGACCGAATTTGATGAATTCCAGCATCAGTTGTTCCGCTTTGGTCAAACCTTCGGTCGGCGGGCGTTTCGTCACCTGTTCGCATAACCGGGCCAGATGATTGAAATCCTGCACGACGATGGCATAGAACAATTCCGCTTTTTCCTTGAAATGATAGTAAAGAGAACCGTGGCTATAACCTAAATGCTGCCCGATGCTCCTCATGGAAATCCCGCGATATCCTTTCGTGATAAACAGATGTCTCGCGGCATCCATAATTCTTTCCCTCGACAATTCCTGCTCTACTGCTCTTCTAGCCATAGGCATTATTCCCCTTCAATAAAGTAAACCTTGTCACCTTCCGTCATTACAGCCTGCCCTTGCGTCATATCGGTCATCCAGTCTTTAAAGCTCTCCGTCTCTTCGTTGAGCGGCAGACAAAGCAATGTAACCTTGTCGGCAAACCCGGTTTCACCAGTGCGAATCCCCCGGTTTCTCAGCTCATTTTCGGCTTTTCCAAGCCAAGTGTAGTCCAACTCGACAAATACTTCGCGATGCAGTACGCGGGTGATAGATTCCCCCGCTTCGATGGCGGCAACGGCTCCGTCCGTATAGGCGCGGATCAATCCCCCCGCTCCCAGCATAATGCCTCCGAAATATCTCGTTACGACAATGGCAACATTCTTTAGACCCTGATTCCGGATCACTTCCAGGATCGGCTTGCCGGCCGTTCCGCTCGGTTCACCGTCATCCGACTGCTTCTGGATCTCGTCTCTTTCGCCGATCATATAGGCCGAGCAATTGTGGGTAGCATTCCAATGCCGCTTCTTGATCTCTTCGATAAAGCTGACGGCTTCTTCCTCGCTCTCCACCGGCATTACATGCCCGATAAATCTCGACTTCTTGATGACGATTTCCTTGTCTCCGGCTCTGCGAACCGTTTTGTAACGTTCCAACATATGACTCCATCCTTATGAATGTGCCAAGAAGCAGCCCAACCGGTTGACCCCGGTGAACTGCTTCCTGGCGGCTTTATTCCTGCCCTTGGTGAAAATAATACGATTATTCGGAAAGTCTCGCTTCAAGTTCCGCTTTTTCTTTCTCGTAACCCGGTTTGCCCAGCAAAGCGAACATGTTTTTCTTGTAAGCCTCTACGCCCGGTTGATCGAACGGATTGACGCCCATCATGTAACCGCTGATACCGCAGGCCTTTTCAAAGAAGTATACCAGATAACCGAAGGAATATGGAGTCAAATCAGGAACATTGACTACCAAATTCGGCACCTGTCCGTCGGTATGCGCCAACAAAGTGCCTTGGAAAGCCTTCTTGTTGACGAAATCCAATGTTTTGCCTTCCAGGAAGTTCAATCCGTCGAGGTCGGCCGGATCGGATTCGATCGTAATATGGCTTGGAACTTCGGTCACTTGGATGACGGTTTCGAAGATATTCCGATTACCTTCCTGAATGAATTGTCCCATGGAGTGCAAGTCGGTCGAGAAGTCGACGGCTGCCGGGAAAATACCCTTGTAGTCTTTGCCTTCGCTCTCGCCGAAAAGTTGTTTCCACCATTCCGATACATAATGCAGGGAAGGCTCGTAATTGACGAGAATTTCCGTTACTTTACCTTTACGGTACAATGCGTTGCGGACCGCAGCATATTGATAGCTTGCGTTCTCCGCCAGATTCGGATTGCTGAATTCTTTGGCCGCGTCAGCCGCGCCCTGCATCATATCTTCAATGCTGATGCCTGCAGTGGCAATCGGCAACAGGCCTACTGCTGTCAATACGGAGTAGCGTCCGCCCACGTCGTCCGGAATTACGAACGTTTCGTAGCCTTCTTCGTTCGAAAGCTTTTTGAGCGCGCCCTTCTCCTGGTCGGTCGTTGCATAGATCCGTTTACGAGCTTCTTCCTTACCGTATTTCTTCTCCAGCGCTGCGCGGAAAATACGGAATGCGATTGCCGGCTCCGTCGTCGTACCCGATTTGGAGATGACGTTGACCGAGAAATCCTTGCCTTCGATAAGGTCGAGCAAATGATTCACGTAAGTGGAGCTGATGTTGTTGCCCGCAAAGTAAATTTCCGGAGTTTTGCGTTTATCCTTCGGAAGCATGTTGTAGAACGAGTGAGAGAGCGATTCGATCGCTGCGCGAGCGCCGAGGTAAGAACCGCCGATACCGATCACGATCAGCACTTCGGAATCGCTTTGAATTTTGGCCGCCGCTTTCTGAATACGGGCGAATTCTTCTTTATCATATGCCGTAGGGAGATCGATCCAACCCCGGAAATCGGAGCCGGCGCCTGTCCCATTATGTAATTGTTCATGAGCCGCACGGACTTGGGCTTCCAAGTTATCCACTTCGTGCTGCCCTACAAATTGCAAAGCTTTGCTGTAATCAAACGTCACTTTTTTAGACATGTTGAAAAATACCTCCATCTATTTATTTAAGACTCACTGCCTATCCTTGGACAACCATTGTAACAACTTGTAACTAGGATACTGTAAATTTCCAGCGAAAACAAGGCGCAATGTGCAGGTTTCCGGCCTGCATGGTAAAATAATTAAATGCTGTTCAATTCTTTTTAGAAGGTGACTACTTTGAAAAAAATCGGTTTTATCGGATTGGGAACGATGGGTGCTCCAATGGCCGCTAATTTACTCAAGCAAGGCTTTGAGGTTACCGTATATAACCGGACGGCGGCAAAATGCGAGCCGCTGGCTACACTCGGCGCAGCGGTCGCCTCAACCCCGAAGGAGGCAGCGTCCGGCGCAGAGACGGTCATTACGATGGTCAGCAACGATGCTTCCATCGCAGCTGTTTATGAAGGCGCAGACGGCGTGTTGGCCGGACTTAAGCCCGGCACGACGGTGATCGACTGCAGTACGATCTCGCCCGCGCTTGTGAAGAAGCTGGCCGGTCTGGTCGTTGACCTCGGAGGCGTCTTCCTTGATGCCCCTGTGACCGGCAGTTCTCCAGCCGCCATCGACGGCAGCCTCGTCTTCATGGTCGGCGGTGATGCCGAAGTTCTCGCCAACGAGATGGACATTTTTGACTGCCTCGGCAAAAAAGTTCTCCATATGGGCGAGAACGGCACCGGAGCAGTCGCCAAGCTTGCACACAATACGATCGTTGGCATCAACAACCTGGCGCTCGCCGAAGGCTTCTCCATCGCGGCGAAATCCGGATTGCCGGCAGACCGCTTCCTCGAGCTCGTCCAGCTTGGCTCGGCCGGCAGCAAAGCCGCCGAACTGAAGGGGCGCAAAATCATCGAGCATGACTTCACCAACCAGTTCTCGCTCGCACTGATGCTGAAGGATCTGAAGCTCGCCTCCTCGCTTACGGACGGAGCAAACATTCCTTCTCCGATGCTGAACCTGGCCAAAAGCCTGTTTCAGGCAGGGCAGACCGAAGGCTTCGGGGACGAAGACCTGTCTGCCGTTGTCAAGATTTACGAAGCCTGGATCGGCCAAAAGATCGGCGATCGTCATCAATAGTTTTCCTGTTATTTTGAAACACGTTTTAGAAAAGGCAGGTACAGCGCTCAGCTTGTACCTGCCTTTTGATGTATTAGAACTTGATCGAGATAATCGAAGCCAGGCAATGAGCCGGCATCAAGCCGATAGACCGGCCTGATGCATTTAAGCCCCTGATCCGTAGGAGCAGCAGTAATCCGTTACGCTACGGACTTCCAGCTTGAAGGAAGCGTTGGCGGGCACGGTGAACGTGCCGCGGCCGCTGATTTCCCTCCAAAGCGTTTCGCCCGGAAGCAGAACCTTGAGGTCGCCGGACAAAATGTCCATCACTTCAAGCGAGTCCGTCCCGAATTCGTACTCTCCGGGAAGCATGATCCCGAGCGTGATTTTGCTGCCGTCCGGAAGCCATACGCTCCGGCTCGTTACTTTGCCGTCAAAATAAATGTTGGCGGCTTTGTCTACAGTTACATTTTTCAATTGCTGCTCCACGTTTCCCGCTCCCCTCAACGGTAAATCGAATCCCTTACTTCAATTGATCCTTCACATGTTTCACTACATTTTCAACAGTGAATCCGTATTCTTCAATCACTTTGTCCCCAGGCGCGGAAGCCCCGAAAATGTCGATGCCGATGACGGAACCCTTCTCGCCTGCGTAACGCTCCCAACCGAACGGATGCGCCATTTCCACGGCAACGCGAGCTTTGACTTCCGGCAGAATGACGGAATCCTTGTAAGCCTGATCCTGTTTGTCGAACAGATCCCAGCTTGGCAAGCTGATAACGCGCACGTGAATGCCTTCTTCAGCCAAAGCCGCTTGAGCTTTCACAGCAAGTTGTACTTCGGAGCCAGTAGCGATGATTTGCGCTACCGGTTTGCCGTCCTTCGCATCGGATACCACATAGCCGCCGCGTTTGATGCCTTCGCGAGCAAGCTCAGCTGTTTTCTCCAGAATCGGCAGGTTTTGACGAGTCAGCACCAGTGCTACAGGGTTGGATTGGTTCTCAACCGCAAAAGCCCATGCAGCCGAAGTCTCGTTGCCGTCTGCAGGACGGATGACCGTCAGACCAGGAATGATGCGCAGGGAAGCAAGCTGCTCGATCGGTTCGTGAGTCGGGCCGTCTTCACCTACAGCGATACTGTCATGCGTAAGCACGTAAGTTACAGGCAGCTTCATGATCGAAGCCAGACGAACGGCCGGACGCAGGTAGTCCGTAAATACGAAGAACGTGCCGCCGAATACTTTCAATCCGCTGTGGAGGGCAATCCCGTTCATCGCAGCAGCCATACCGAATTCGCGAACCCCGAAATACAGGTTGCGACCTTCGCGGCTTTGCGCCGTGTAAACAGGGAGACCCTTCAGGTGCGTCATTGTGGAGCTTTCCAAGTCAGCGGACCCGCCGAGAAGCTGCGGTACGCCGCCAGTCAAACCGTTCAGTGCATTACCGGAAGCCACGCGAGTCGAAACCGCTTTGTCTTCGGCGCTGTATTTCGGAAGATCCTTGTCCCAGCCGGCAGGAAGCTCGCCAGCTACCGCTTTTTCGAATTGAGCGGCAAGTTCAGGGTATTCCGCTTTATATTTAGCGAATGTTTCGTCCCAAGCCTTGTTTGCAGCGATGCCGCGTTCCTTCACTTTTGCAAAGTGTTCGCGCACTTCTTCAGGCACATAGAAATCTTCTTCATAGACCCATTTGTAGAATTCCTTCGTCAGCTTCGCTTCGTCAGCGCCGAGCGGGGAGCCGTGCGTACCGCCATGGCCGCCTTTACCTTGCTTGTTCGGGCTTCCGTAACCGATAACCGTCTTCACTTCGATCAGAGTCGGACGGTCGGTGTCGCGTTTGCCCTCTTCGATTGCGGCTTGGATAGCATCCAGATCGTTGCCGTCTTCAACGCGCAGCGTTTGCCAGCCATAAGCTTCAAAACGTTGTCTTACGTTCTCGGAGAAGCTGAGGTTCAATTCGCCGTCCAGCGAGATATCGTTGGAGTCATACAGGAAGATGAGTTTGCCAAGTTTCAGATGACCAGCAAGGGAAGCTGCTTCGCTTGCTACGCCTTCCATCAAATCGCCGTCACCGCAAATGCCGTAAGTATAATGGTCGATCACTTTCAGATCGCCCTTGTTATAAGTTGCCGCAAGCTGGGTTTCGGCCATTGCCATACCGACAGCCATGGCGATCCCTTGGCCGAGTGGACCAGTAGTAGCGTCAACGCCAGCCGTATGTCCGAATTCCGGATGGCCCGGCGTTAAGCTGCCCCATTGACGGAACTGCTTGAGCTCCTCCATAGGGAGATCGTAACCGGACAAATGAAGCAGGCTGTATAGCAGCATGGAACCGTGTCCTGCGGACAATACGAAACGGTCGCGGTTAATCCATGTCGGATGGTCTGGGTTATGGTTCATCGTTTTGGCGAACAGTTGGTACCCCATCGGTGCCGAACCCATCGGCATGCCGGGGTGGCCGGATTTCGCTTTTTCGATCGCATCGATCGCAAGGGTACGGATCGTGGTGATCGACAAATTTTCAATGGTGTTGTTGTCTGACAATGGCATTTCTTTTCCTCCTTGGTCATGGAAAAATTCTTGTGCACAAAGAAAGGCTTAAGCTTGCTAAGTAAAACATTCAAATTGAAATGATCATTTTGACTTTATCTATTGTAACACTTCATGCATCCGTTTTCCATACCCATCTTTGACACTTGCTACCTCTTATAGCTTTCCCTCTCTTGGCACAAGAATATTTATGTTTTGCTGCTGACGGTATTCGGTAGGCGTCATCTGGACCCGTTTCCTGAAGACTTGGGTAAAGTGGCGCATATCCTGATAGCCGACGCGCTCGGCGACCTCCGCCAGCCGGAGCTTCGGGTTCATGAGCAGCAGCTTGGCCTGCTCAAGCCGCAAGGTCGTGACGTATTCCTTATACCCCTGACCTGTGATTTGCTTGAACAGCTGGCTGAAATAAGCCGGATTCAAAAAGACCGCCGCAGCGGTTTTTTCTAAGGACAGATCCTCGCAATAATGCTTTTTAATATACTCCAGGGCGACATCGATCGCTTTCTCTCCGCTCCCTTTTAGCGGCTCCAATTCGGAAGCCTGGGACATGCAAGCCTGTCTCATCTGAGATACCAGCTTAGGTATCATCTTTATGTCGCGGTTTTGTCCGGACACGACGATCTGAAACGGCACTTTCAAGTAATGGGACAAATGCGCCTTGACCTTCTCTTGAAAATCCTCGATTCCGCCCCGTCTCTCAAGTGTGAACAAACCTAGCAAACTTGTTTGGTCATAGCTGATGACAAAGCCGCGCCCATGCCCGTCGATCAACTCCGATAACACATTCTCCACGATAAAATGCTCCAGCCTGACGCTCCGATCCCCGGCATTCATCTGGACGAGCAGCAGATAATAATCATGATATTCCTGGATAAAAGAGCCCATATCCAGATTGCCGACGTCCAGTCCGAATGCCAACCGTTGAAACACGCCTTCCCGTAAATATTTCAGGTTGGCTATCAGCCGCGCCCGCTCTTTTGATTCTTCGCTTTCAAGAGCGATTTCCTGAGCAAGGCCGGCAATGACCTCATAGAGCCGATCCTTACCGATCGGCTTCAGCAAATAATCCCGGGCTCCCAGCCGCACCGCCTCCTGAGCATAGGAAAACTCGCTATGCGCCGAAATCACGACCCATTTCACATGAGGATATTTGCGCTTCATAATCTTCATGAATTCCAGCCCGTTGATTCCCGGCATCAAAATATCGGTCAACACGATGTCGATCCGCTGTTCTCCCATCAGCTTGACCGCTTCCTCTGTCGATGCCGCCACATAAAGTCCAAAATCCGGCCAATTCCTCCGGATGCTCCGCCGGACGCCTTCCCGGATCGCCCTTTCGTCGTCGGCAATTAAAATGTCCAAGCTCATCGCTCCTTTCCTGCCGGCGACAGCGGCATGACGATCGCAACCTGCGTCCCTTTTCCGGGAGCGCTTTCGATTTGCAGACCGCCGGCTTCCCCGAACATGTACTTCAGCCTGCGATGCAAATTCTGCAAGCCGATCCCCGTCTTGCCCGTCTCTTTCGGCCCCTCCTGATTTAACGACAGCTTCAACCGGTTCAATTGCTCCGGGTCCATTCCGTTTCCGTTGTCTTCTACGATAATCTTTAAAGCATCATCCTCTTGCAGCGTATAAACCTTCAATTTTCCACGTCTGCCTATCGGTTCCAGACCATGCTTCACCGCATTTTCAATGACAGGCTGCACCGTCATTTTCGGCAGCCGATAATCAAGCCAGCGCTCTTCCAGCTCCGTTTCAATCTGAAGCCGCCCCTCGAACCGGATTGTAATGATCTTCAAATAATGGCCGGTCTGCTCCAGTTCCTCGCGCAGCGTGACTTCCGCGCCTTCCTCCCACTGGCTGCTATAGCGGAACATCGAGGATAGGGACAGTACGAGTTCCCCGAGCGGATCCTCCCCTTTTTCATCGAGCATCCAGTAAATCATGTCCAGCGTATTGTACAAAAAATGCGGATTGACTTGGGATTGCAAAGCGTGGATTTCGGCGTTTTTTTCGCTGACCGACGAAATTTTCACCCGCTCAATGAGCTCCTCGATCCGGTTGACCATCCTGTTGAAGGAAGCAACAAGAATATTAATTTCCTGATAGGAAGATACTTTCAACATCCCCCGGAAATTCCCGATCTCCACCATCTTCATCTCCCGGATCAGTTTTTTGAGCGGGGAACTGAACGACCGCGAGATGATAGAAGCGATTAGGGCAGATACTAGGATAAGGATCGATATAACGATGATCAGGTAACGCTTCATCTCCACTAATTCCACATTGAGGTCGCGATTCGGCGTCATGCTGGCAACGGACCAGCCTGAGAACGGCAGTCTTGAAGCGACGATCAGATGCTTTGAATCCTGCTGCACGAGAACGTTGCCCGAAGGGGCATCAAAGGGCAGGCTTTCGAGTTCCGGCGGCAGCTCCTTACCCGAGGACACGGCGCGGCCATCCTGGGATACCAGAAACACCTCGCTATGTTCACCCAGCTTCAAATTATCAAGGGCATTCAAAATCGGCTCCGGGTTCATTTCATAGAGCACGATGCCGATTGGTTTATGCTCATCCAAATCATAGATTTGCCGCCCAAACGAAAATACGGGGCTATCCTCCACTTGATCGATCAAGGAATGCTCGTACACGCCGAGCCAGACCATTTTTCCCGATGAATCCTTCAACTGCCGATACCATTCCTCTTCCCGATAATTCGGCTTGACGACGTTCATATAATTTCCGTAGTTATATACTTTGCCCTTATTGGTGATCACGTGGATGCCAACCAAATCATCCCGCGAATAAAATATAGCTCCGATAATATTCGTAATTCTTTGCTCGTTAATAAATTCTACCGCCGGCTCATCGCTGGTTTCATTCAACAGCCGGATCATTTCGAAATTGTTGCTGAGCGATTTGGATAGACTGTCGTAGCCCTGATACATCAAACTGAACAATCCCGCGGTTTGAGCCACGTTTTTTTGCGATAAATCGCTTATTTTTTCGTGAAACTGATCCGTAGTCCGATTGTAGTAAAGCAGGCTCACTACGAGCACACAGCCGGACATGCAAAAAAGAAACAGCAAAAACAGGCGATGGTGTATGGAACGAAAACCGGTAGGCATGGATAACCTCCTTCCATCGATGTTTTGCTGCTCTTCTATTATAAATAAATAGGTTAAAATTGTAACGATAGATCCACTTATTCATTAGCCCTTTACCGCGCCTGCAACCATCCCTTTCGTAATTTGTCCCGACAGGAAGAAATAGATCAGAATGACGGGCAGCGCCCCCATCACCAGAAACGCGCCGATGTTGCCGTAATTGACGGAATACTGGCTGACGAAGGTGTAAACCCCGAACGGCAAAGTTTTCAATCTCTCGGAAGAAATAAATGTCGCCGCCAAAATATACTCGTTCCAGATCGTGATAAAGGTCAGAATGCACACGGTCATCATCGGCGGAATGGATACCGGCACAATAATGCTGCGGAAAATCCGGTAAATGCTCGCTCCGTCAATATAGGCCGACTCCTCGATCTCAGGAGGAATGCCTTTCATGAATCCGCTAAGGATAAAGACGGCGATCGGAGTGGAGAAGGCGATATAAGGCAGAATCAGCGATAAATGCGTGTTCAAGATATCAACATTTTTGAAGATGACCATCAGCGGGAGCAGGGTTGCCTGCATCGGGATCATCATGCCCATCAAGAAAACGGTCATCACCACCGTGCCGTACTTCCAGCGAAACCGGGAGATCGCATAGGCCGCCATGGAGCTTAGGAGTAATACGCATATCATTGTAACCCCGGTCACCAAAACGCTGTTGGACAAATATTTCAAATAATTTCCCGCCTCATAAGCTTCTTTGTAGTTCTGCCATTGAGGTGCATTCGGTAGTGAAAAGAAGCTCCCGTCCAAGATCTCCTCATTCGTTTTCAAAGAATAGAACAGCAACCAAAGCAGCGGGTAAAGCTGGGTAACGACAGGGATTGCGAACAGGAGATACACGACTCCTATTTTTAAATTAAACATATCGCGCACTCCTTCCTAGCTGTATCTATTTTCGAGCTTATTGAAAAATAAATTGATAACGACCGTGAACAACAGGCATACCGCTACGAGGAAGGTCGCAATCGCACTGCCGTACCCATACTTCAAGGACAAGAACGAGCTGTTGTACATATGCGTTGAAATGACGTCGGTCGCATGAGCCGGTCCTCCGCCTGTCATGACCATGACCATGTCGAAGGCCTGCAACGAGCCGATAAAAGCAAGAACTATCGATATTTTAAAAATCGGAACTATGAGCGGCATCGTAATGAAACGATCTGCTTTAAAGCCTTCGGCTCCGTCGATTTTGGCGGCTTCATAAATCTCTTCCGGTATATTGGTTACCCCGGTATATTGAATCAGCAAATGGTATCCGAAGTACTGCCAGAGCGAAACGAGATAAATACTGTACATAGCGATGCTCGGCTCCGTCAGCCAATTATGCGTCCAGCTGTCCAAACCAAGGGAGACCAGCACGCCGTTCAGCATGCCGCCCATGGAGGTAGGGTTATAGATGGTTTTCCATAGCTGGCCGATAATAACGACTGATAAAATAACGGGCGTAAAATAAATGGACGCCAGTCTGCTGCCATTTTTCAAATAACGGTGCAGCAAAATCGCCATCCACAAACAGAGCGGAATTTCCAGCATGGAGGCCAGCGCGTAGAGCAGCGTCCGTCTGACCGACGGCCAGAAAACAGGATCATTCGCAAACATATCCCGGAAGTTGGCCAGGCCGATAAATTCCGCATTCGCGATGCCGTCCCATTTTAGCAGTCCGCTATAAAAGGAAACCAGGATCGGTACAAAAACAAGGCACACATAAAGCAGCAAACACGGCAATACGAAGACGGCTATTGTTCTGGCGGGTACCTTGAGAACTTTCATTTTATTTCGCCCCTTCATATAAATTCGATGCGGAGAAGCACGAAGCTGCCCCGCATCGACGGTATAACGCGCTCGGAATCCGTGATTCCTTATTCCTTGTTGGCCTCAAAAGCCGCTTGATGCTCTTTCGCCACTTGAGCGGAGTCAACCTTTTGTACGAAGAGGTTCTGGATGCTGCTGAGATGCACTTGGGCCGTAGCCGGATTCATCGTATTGTCAAACGCCAGGTCGCCGCCTTTAACGTTATTGAACAGCTCTGCGACCTCGATCGCCAGATCGGAATAACCGGCCGCCTTCAGGTCACCGTCCACTTTTTGGCCAAGACCGACCGCATTTTTAAATTCAAATTGCTTCTTCGGAAAATTGAGAGCGAAGTAGTTAAGGAAGTCTTTCGTTTCTTGCAGATGCTCGCTGTTTGCGGATATGGCGAACGCACTGCCCGGCGCCAGCATAAATTCATCAGGATCGCCCTTGCCGTTTACGGTCGGGAATTGGAATGCTCCAACTTTGCCCGCCACGGAGGAAGCATCGATCGCTCCGGTCTCCCAGGAACCGATCACCCACATGGCCGCTTTGCCCGATTTAAAAATATTGCCCCCGGCATTGGCATCGATCGAAGTCGCTCCGTCCGGGAACGCGCCGGCTTGTACCAGCTCCTGGAAGCTGTCCACCGCTTCGATGAACGCAGGATCTTCAAATGTTTTTTTGCCGTCCATCACATCCTGCAGGAATCCGGGACCTCCATTCGTGCGGAGCAAAATATTCATGAACAGGAACGAACCGGTCCAGGAGTCCTTCTCCCCGATCGCAAGCGGGGTAATTCCTTTTGCTTTTAGCGTTTTAACTGTGTTCAGGAATTCTTCATAAGTTGTAGGAGTATTGGCGATTCCGGCTTGCTCGAACAATTCCTTGTTGTAATACACGACTTCAATATTGTTGCCGTCCGGCAGGGCGTACACATTGCCATCGAAGCTGTAGTAATCCAGCAATCCGCTTTGGTACGTATCCTTCAGCCCGTTTTGATCCAGCATATCGTTCAGCGGCGCGAACAATTTCGCATCTACGAACGGCTTCATTTGCGCCGCCGGGTTGACGATCGTGATGTCCGGCACTTCCTTGGAAGCGGCTTGTGTTTTCAGTTTTACTTTTTGCTGGTCCGTATTGAGCGTATCCAGTTCGATGTGGATATTCGGGTGATCCGCCTCATACTGTTTGACCAGTTCATTTAATGTCTTGTGCGAAGGGGTCGTCGGGTCCGGATAAATGTTTTGGAAAGTAATTGTGATCTTCTTGTCACTGCTGCTGCCTTGCACAGCCGCGCCATTGTTTTTCTCGGTTGCGGCGGTATCGCTCTTGCCGCTATTTCCGCAAGCCGCTAGACTTAGCGCCATCACTGCGGCCAAGATTACCGCCAATGGCTTCAATGCTGCTCTTTTTACCATTCATTCATGCCCCCTAGATTCAAGATAGGTCAATTATTGCTCCCTAAAACGCTTTCAACAAGGCGTGAAATTTGGGATTCAGGTTTGTTTTTTTCAGGTATCATGCGAAAGAAGAAAAACAAAAACAGCCCCAAACAATTGGAGCTGTTGGTACAAGCATATTCAGATGGATGTAATAAGGACAGCCTGTATTACGAAAATGTCCGCCTAGTGTGGAAAAAACCTTTAATTTGTCTTTCAAAGAGTGGACACTTTTCCGTGAAAGAGATATCAGCGCCTCGGGTCTAGCAAGTCCGTATATAGTATTAATTATGATGAAGGGTATCTATATATGGATTAGATGGCTTTGAGGGTCTCTACTCTCCTTTTGTCCTCTTTTGAAAAGACATTTTGAGGTTTTGTCCACGAAGGGAGGACAAAGGATGTATTTAGCATAATATCGCGGTAAATCGCCCAGTCAAATCGAAATAAAACCTGCGAGACTAGCGCCGGCCGCGCCGTTTGGCATCCAAAAGGCGGCCAAGACGATCGCTCCCCGTCCCGCCCTGGGACGATGTGCCGTTTTGGTCAGGCTCGGCCGTCTCCCGCGGAGGGGAAGGCGGTGATGATGGGCCTGGAGCCTGGGGACCGGCCGAGGGCGGAGAGGGCTTGGCCGTCGGCGACATGGTCGGTGGCGACGGTGCGGCCGGTGACGGAGCGTTACGCGACGGCGGCTTGGCCGTCGGTGACATGGTAGGCGACGAAGCAGCCGATGGCGGAGCGGGACGCGACGGCGATTTGGCCGTCGGCGACATGGTCGGCGACGCCGTCGGTGCAGCTCCCGGCTGGGCCGCGGGTCCGGACGCAGGCGGCATGCCGCCGCGTTCCGTGCCGTCGCCGCCCGCGCCGTAAAAGGCGGCCGCGCGCGATTTACGCGCGGCGAGCCGGGCGAGCCCGGCATCCGCGGCAGCGCCTGCGGATGCACCGGGCTGCGCAGCCGCCGCAAGCGCGCGGGCGCGGCGGCGCCAAGGCATGGCCGCGGCGATGGCCTCCGCCACGCGGCCCCAAGGCAGCGCCAGACGCCGCACGGCGACGTCGGCGAGCCAGAGCAGGAGCGCCGCAGCCAGCAGCGGGCGCTCCCAGCCGCGCAGCGACCGCGTCGGCTGCGCGGTGAACTGGAACGCCGCCTCCGGCTTGTTCCAGTCCAAGACGCGGCCGCCGGTCAGCTCGGCCAAGGCCTGCAGCGTATCTTCCGGCTCGGCCGGGGGCAGCCGGTATTCCGGCGAATACGGGATGACGAAGCCGGTTCCCTGCATCCCCGCCGTTTCACCCTCATCCCCGTCGGCTCCGCTCGGGTTCCGGAGCTGAAGCAAGAAGGATCCCGAAGACCTCACCGCCATACTCCCCTCGTAAACGCCCGGGGAAACCTGGGTGAGCGGGACGCGCTCCTCGCCTCCGTCTTCCCCGCTGACCAGCGCTTCAAGCTCCTCGGGAGCTTCGGCGCCCTCTGCCGTCACTTCGAAGGTCACCTCATTACCGTTGACGGTAGTGTTGACTTCATAAGGCGAAGCCGCAAACTGCGGAAACGTCCACTTCACCATATCGGCGAACAATCCGGGAAAACGGCTCCATTTCACGAAATCGCGTGACCATTTGCCCGTCAGATCGCTGGTCCAGGCCACGGTCCGCCCCGATCCGTACTGCCATCTTGCCAGCAGCGGGTCCGGTTCCGGGCTGGACAATACCGTTTGGGCCGTCATTTTCGGTGTTGCAGCTACGTAGCCGTAAATGCTGGGCAATCCGTCCTGAAACCAGCCGCTCCAGTCCCCGGGCTGAACAATAGCGGGAACAAACGGCTTGTCCACAATATAGGTTCTGGCGATCATGGCCGCCTCCCGGCTAAAAATAGCCGGAAGCGTCGTTGCGTCCTTCACAAGGTAATACCGTCCCTTTGCCCCGGCGGCCAGACTTTGCAGAAGATTGACATCGGCATCGTCCCCCACGGCCACGGTCGACATCGTGATTTTCCCGTCCGTCATCGTCTTCAGCAGGTCATCATATCCCGAATTCACAGCGGATTGTCCGTCCGTCAGCAGAATAATATGCTTTCGCTGGGCCTGAACGTTCAGTATTTCCTCCGTAGCTGCCGATACCGCCGGAAAAATATTCGTTCCGCCCGCGCTTGGAATACTGTTTATTTTTGCGATTACGCCGTCTTTGTCATCCAGCTTCTGCGGCTCGACCACCCACCAGGGCTGATCGTCAAAAGCCACCACGCCCACCGTATCCTTGGGCCTTAGCAGCTCCACGGTGCGGATCGCCGACTCTTGAGCCAGCTTCAGCTTGTCCCCTCCCATACTGCCTGAACGGTCGATCACGAGGATCAAGCCCAGCGAGGGGATTTCCCGCTTGCCTTCCAATTCCATGGATACGGGAAGCAGCTTCTCGATCGGGGTTTTGAAGTAACCGCCCATTCCGAAGCTTTCCTCCCCGCCGATCATCATGAATCCGATGCCGTAAGAACGGACCGCTTGTTCAATCAAATCCATCTGCTTGCCGCCGACCTGTTCACCGGAGACGTTATTAAACAAAATGCTTTCGTAACCCGCATACTTAACGAGCTCCGACGGCAGCATGCCCGGGCCGATCACCGTATGATCGATCAACCCGGAAGCCAGGGCATTTTCCAGGTTGGAGGAGGTTCCTTGCTTTCCCTCAACAATTAACACCTTCGGGCTCCCCGTAACCCGGGTGATTGCATAACTGGCATTGTTCGCCGATTGCTCGTCGCCGTCCACATAGATTTCTGCACGGTAACGGTGCAAGCCCGGATCTTTGGCCAATCCCTGGAGCGAAAAAAGATTCTCCCCGCGTTCCAGTGTGACGTTCTGCCTTCCGATCTCCCGGTTGTCCTCATACAAACGAAGCTCTCCGGCTCCGGCAAACGTACTTCGGATCAGCACTTCAAAAGCAAACGCCTCCGCGCGGTACAGCTTCTCAGGTACATGAAAAGCCTCTACCGCGGCATCATTCAACTCCGGCGGCACCGCCTTCAGCACGTCTACCGCTATTCCTCGTTCCTTAAGCATAGCCGCTTCCGTAAGGACGTTTCCGACATTGTTCTCCCCATCCGATATGAGCACGATGCGCCGGTTTTCCCCGCCTCCGAACTGGCTGCCTGCAAGCTGTAGTCCTCCTGCCAGATTGGTGAACCCGGAGTTCACCGCCGCTTCGGATCTCCCCCCGGAAACGGGTGCGGTATCCAGATTTTTCTCGACGGCCGCATCCAGCCCTACGGCTACCGTTCCGACGCGGTCATCCGGTCCTTTTTCGGCGCCGGCCCTATTGATCCAGTCCCATACGGGATCCTGGTCCATCATACTGGCGGAACGATCCGCCAAGAAGATGATTTCTTTGTCCTTCACCAAAGTAAATGTATGAAATCCCGCCAACACAAGCACCAGCAAAGCAATAATCGTCGTACGTAAACCGACGGCCCACTTCCTGCGGCCCCCCTTCAGCCTGAAGTCGGTTCGATAAGCATAGAACGCTCCGATGGCAAGGGGAAGTAACAGCAGCAATACCCAGGGATGATCAAATTGAACGCCCACGCTGATACACCCCCCATTCCACTAAAATAACAAGCAGCGCCAAGAGCGCGGCAGGGTAAACCAGCGATTGCCTGCTTTTGGAGATCAGGCTGTCGGACTGTCCGGATTGCCTTCCGTTCTCCATCTGAACAGCACCTTCAACAGGCCTATCCGAAAGGTTTCCTGCTCCCTGGAGCGGCTGTATGCCTTCAAAAGCGGATTCCGCCGGGTCGGCCGTTACTTGCACCAAAAAATTCCGTTCTTTCGCACCTTCCGATCCCTTAACTTCAAGACGCCACAATCCCGGAATGCCGGGAGACGTTTGACGGGAGGAGACCACGCCTTGCTTCCGCTCTGCCGTTACCTGCTCCGCCCCGGCCTGCAAAGCAAAGCCCTCCTGAGGAATCCAGGTCCCCTCGATATCATCAGCAGCGACGGGAAGATCCAACTTGGCTCCGGCCATGACACGCCCAAGACCGGTAGCTTGCCCGGTTCGCAGCCACTCCACCGCATTGTTCACCAGAATCGGAAACTCGGGACGCAGCGGAAGATCGCTGTCCTCAAGCGCAAACAGGAAAACCAGCCGGGCTACTCCCTGATCTTTTCCCGCATAAGCCGCGGGCAGGCTGCCGATTTTCAGAAGAGGTTCTCCCCATACAGGAACCTCCCTCTTCAACAATTGCCCTGTCGGCGCCTCAGATAATGACAAGTAACGAGTTACGGGATGACTTAACGTTTCCGTTTCCGCGCTTTCCGGCTGCGCTTTCTCACCTCCGCCTCCCCAAGTCCATAGCGGGGTTTCTTTCAACAGATTTCTCCATGCACCCTCCCGTGCGAAATCGGGCTCCGCACCATCGATGACGATGATATCAGGCTTGGCGTCAGGCAATGCCGGAGCTCCGGAACCGCCATTCTTGCCGGTAGAAGCACCCGGATCCATGCGCGTAACTCGGGACCCGGTCAATTGTAGCGCTTTTTCCAGAAATAGATTTCCGGAAGAAAGCAGCAGTATATTGGCCGAATCCGCCTTCTCGCGAAAGGCGTACGCTTCGTTATCCGGTGCGTAGGCATCCCCGCCGCTCAACGACAGCCTATACACTTCGGCCGAATCAAGCCGCTCGAAAGAAACCGTTGCGCTCTTCCCGCCTTCTACAACCACTTGATGGGTGGCCAACAAATGTCCGTCTCCATACAAGTCCAGCGAGGCCTCCGTTTTATCCTTCCGGTAGTTCTTCACGACGGCGACGCCCGAAACTCCGCCTTCCTCCCCGTCTTGCCTAACCCCGAATTGAACGATGGCGGTATTGCCCGCCTGCTCATCTTGAACGGAGTTCACTTGAACCGGAACATCAAATGCGACGTTCCCGGAGCCGGAAACATCGGGCCACTGGCCGTCCGTATAGATCGCGACGCTTGCCTCCGGGTCGTTCCAGGTCAGCGCAGAAGCCAGGGACAGCGTCTCACGATAGGCCGCTTTTCCATAATCCGCAGACAACTCGGAGACGGCTTTCTTAAGCGCGTCCTTGTTCTTTTCCCTGGATAGCAGGACCTGAGGTTGACTTCCAAGTCTCAGCAGAGTCACCTCCTGGCCCGAAGACATCCTTTCTATGTCCTCTCTCAGCTGCTTCTTCATCCGGTCCAAATTCGTATCCTGCATATCCTTATCCCGCTCTGCCGCACCCCAAACCGCGCTCATGCTGGCCGACGTATCGGCAATGATTACCGTATGTCCCTGGCTCCCGCCCCGGACCCATACGAAAGGCAGCATCAGCGCGACTACCAGCAGGGCTGCGGCTAGCAGCTGAAGCCAGAGAAGCAGCCGGTTTTGAAGCTTCTGCCATGGCCGGTTGGCCTCTATATTGCGGAGAACCCGATCCCACAGCAAATGGCTCGGAACGATCGTATCGAGATATTTTCGCTTGAATAAATACATGATGACGATGGCCGGCAAAGCCAAACCGAACCATAAACCTGCCCAAGAAGCAATCCCCATTACGCTATCCCTCCATCCCTGCTGTCCTATTGATCACCGCGTTCTTATTCCGCCTCATTAAAAAACGATGGCTCCCGCCCCGCGAAGCGCTTCAAAAATCCCCTTCTCCAGCGGCCAAAAGGTCGGCGTCTGTACATAACGAATGCCCCGTTCACTGCAATACCCGGAGATTTCTCCGGTATATCTAAGCAGCTCGTTCCGGTAGGCATCAAGCACCTTGCCGGTAATCGCGACCTCTTTACCCGTTCCCAGCTCACTGTCCACAAGGCGCAAGTCTCCGCTAACCTCCGGCTGAAGCTCATCCTGCGAAACAACATGAACCAGCACGATTTCCTGACCCGCCGCCAAAAAATAAGAAAGTGTAGCCTTTATTTCCTCCGTTCCGCCCTCAAACCACAAATCGGAGAAAATCCAGGTCATTCCCGGTCTAACCGGTAAGGAAGACGGAGTATGCAACGCCCGGGACATATCCCCGGTACCCGAAACCGCCGCTTCCTGCAAAAAGGAAAATAGTCTGGAAGCCGAGGCTTTTCCGCGAATACCCGGGAGCCTGTCTTCAATTCCAGCCGAAAATAAAGCAGCTTGAACACGGTCTTCGGAAGCCAGTGCCATATAACCGATGGCAGCCGCCAGCATTTTGGCATATTGCAGCTTGTTCTCCGGACCGGTGATTCCCCCTTGATCTGATGTCGATTGACCGCCAAAATCCATGGACGCCGAAATGTCCAAGTAAAGACTGACGTACATTTCCTGCTCATCCCAGTACTGCCTTACAAAAGGCCTGCCCGTCCGGCGGTAAACGCTCCAGTCAAAACGGCGGATGTCGTCCCCCGGCGTGTACTCGCGGTAGTCGGCGAATTCCAGAGATGCTCCGAATTGCCCTGACCGCCGTTTGCCCTGGACGGTTCCCCGCACTCTCCGGCTGGAATTCACCGATAATCTCTCTAGCTTGGGAAGCAGGCCGGGCGGAAGCAGCGGGCTCATCATCGGGTCCCCTCCAAAGCGGAGAGCACTTCTTCAATGATCCGGTCGGGAGAAATCCCCGTCGCCTGACCTTCAAAGTTAAGGAATAACCTGTGCCGCAGTGCCGGAACGGCTACCGCCGCGATGTCTCCGGTAGAAACGTGCAGCCTCCCCTTGGAAATCGCCCGCACTTTGGCTGCCGACACGATGGACTGAATCCCGCGCGGTCCGGAACCAAAACGGACATAGTTCTTTACGGCAGCCGGAGCTTCCTTCTCCTCCGGGTGGGTCATCATCAGCAAGCGGACCCCGTAATCCAGCACTTCATCAGCCAGCAGTACTTCTTTGGAGGCCTTGCGGATTTCCAGCAGCTCGGCAGCCGTAGTCTTCTTTTCAGGGACAGGCGGATTGCCCGAGGTCGTTCGCCGGACGATTTCCTTGAGTTCCTCGGGAGACGGGTAGCCGACGTGGATTTTAACCATGAACCGGTCCAGCTGCGCTTCCGGCAGCGGATAGGTTCCCTCCTGCTCCAGAGGATTTTGCGTCGCCAATACAAAAAAAGGCTGGGGCAGCTTCCTGGTTTCCCCGCCGACGGTCACCGTCTGCTCCTGCATCGCTTCCAAAAGCGCGCTCTGGGTTTTCGGCGATGCCCGGTTAATCTCATCGGCCAGTACGATGCTGCTGAACACCGGACCTGCCTGAAAGACCATATCTGCCGTGCCCTGCGGACCGAAGCTGATGACATTCGTGCCGGTAATATCGCTCGGCATTAAGTCCGGCGTAAACTGGATCCGCGAAAAAGACAGGTCAAGCGTATCGGCAATCGTCTTCACCAGCACGGTTTTGCCGAGTCCCGGAATCCCCTCAAGCAAGGCATGTCCGCCCGCAAAAATGCACCAAAGCATCTGTTCTACAACTTCCTGCTGTCCGACAATGATGCGAGAAATCTGCTCGCGTACATGATCGATCGTATCGCTCCACGATTTCACCTGGGCTGACGGTTCCAACATCACAATTCTCCTCCTCTTGTCTCGGCTTAAGGACCGGGATCTATCTCCGTAAAATAATTTTCCACCAGGCTCTGCATGCTTTGCGGAAGATCTCTTCGCTCCAGGGAACGCTTCGCCTCTGTGGCGTAGTCGCTGTATACCTCTTCATAAGGTCGGCTTACCCCGTCAAAAACGGGGGATTCCCCGCCTTTTTGCACGGTGCCTCCCGTGCTCGGCCCTCCGTCGGTCTGTACATTTCCGCTCCCTTTCAAATCGCGCGGGGTAGTTACGAGAGTTCTTCCCCCGCTGCCCAATCCTGCGCCGGCTCCCTGTCCTTGGCCTTGGCCCGTACCTTGACCTTGGCCTTGACCCTGACCCTGGCCTGATCCACTACCGCTGCCGGTTCCAGATCCATTACCAGTGCCTTTTCCCGAGCCGGCCCCTGTCCCAGGGTTCGAACCGGCTCCTTCAGCGCCTCCCGCACCTTGACCGGCTCCGGGTTCGCCACCCGCCTCACTTCCGGCTTCTCCCCCGCCGGCAACCCCTTCTCCGGCGGCAAGCTGCTCGGCGCTGCCTCCCATGCTCCAAGTGTCGGACACGGCAAGGCCCGAGGCTGCCATTTCCTCAGCCAATCCCATGCCCTGCTTCGCCAAAGCTGAAGCGAGGGCGGCGGCAGCTTCAGCCTGCCCGGCATCCGCATCGGACGCCTGAAGCTGCTTCTTCAATGCTTCGGCCAGTTTCTCCAGCGCTTGATCACTCATCACCTGGTCTCCGCTGTCGATTGCGGAAGCCGCCTGCTTCAACGCTTCCGCCAGCCGCTTGGCATCCTCATTCCCTTCCGGAGCCGATTTCGCGATCTCATCGAGAGCGTCCGCCAAGCCCTGCCGTTCTTCCGGGGTCATGCCCGGCAGCTTCTGCCGGAGCTCATCCATCTTTTGATCCAGGCTACCGGCATCTTTTTGCTCCAATGCGGAGGCAAGCCCTTCGGTTGCATGATGATTCTTTAAATCCGCAAGCCAGTCACTTGTCTGCTGCTGTTTCAAATCCAGTTTATCCTGCATCTCCTTCAGCCGCTGCATCGTCTTTTCCATGTTATCCAGCGCTTCAGCAGGCTCCCGGCTCCGATCCAAAGCTTGCCGCAAATCCGCCAGCTCCTTGGAAAGAGCATCCTTGGCCAAAGGCTCCAGCTCTTTGGTTTCGAGTTCCTGGATCCGCT
Source organism: Paenibacillus sp. Marseille-P2973 (assembly GCF_018101095.1). Classification (NCBI taxonomy): domain Bacteria; kingdom Bacillati; phylum Bacillota; class Bacilli; order Caryophanales; family Paenibacillaceae; genus Paenibacillus; species Paenibacillus sp. Marseille-P2973. Next base: position 366,831 of record NZ_JAGQEH010000004.1, on the reverse strand, counting down.
TATCGGTCTCCTCTTGCTGGGCGTGAATCCATTCCCTTTCCTTCCGGTGCTGGTCAAGCACCTGATCCATCGGGTTTGGCAGAACGGATAGCAGGACGAACGCCAACGCACCAACTGCCAAAGGAACCCACCATCCTTTGCGGCGGCGAGGCCGCGGCAGGCGCCGTTTAAGCTCCTGCACATAGGCCGCTCCATGTTCCTCCGCCTGCTTACGCTGCAAACGGGCCGGAAGCGAATCGTCTCCAGCAAAGGCCAGCGCTGTTGTCATAAAATCCTGTCTTTCCTTCCCCGCTTCCGGGGTATCCATTTCGCGAGCAGCTTCAGCGAGCGGGATCAGGCGCAGACGTCCCCACAGCCAACCCGCCGCAGTCAGCAGGACCAGGCTTCCCAAGGCATAAAATATAACGCCTTCTATTGGCCAAAGCCTCCCTGCCGCAAGCAAAAGAGAGGCGGCAAGCAGTCCGGCCAGGCAACCCTGCCTGATTCCGGCCAGTTCCCGAAACCATTGCAGCCGCCGGCGCACCATGTTTAATTGATTGTTCAACTGCTCCACATTTGCCGCCTCCTCTCCTGATGTTGATACTCCCAATTATACTGAATTGTCATAGAGTTATAGCAAAAAGGGTTAGGTTCGCTCATCCGGATTTACCGGCTGTACTGGATTGTCCGGAATGTTCTTACGCTGCTTCTTCCCTCGAACCGGCCGAATGCGGCGGATGGCGATCCACAGAAATAACAGGATCACCAGACTGTAAACAAGGATGAATTCCTGCCACAATTCGATAGGTGCCGAGGATTGGAGGTTGCTCCGCTGTACCATAAACGCCGATTCAGAAAACGACGGTTCGAAAATGCTGATCAGCGCCCCGGCCGGATTAAGTCCGAGCAGGTAGCCTACCCATGAATAAGCCCGCATCGGAGCGCCTGAATTGTAATAGCTGGCTCGATCAATGCTCATCGCAAACAGATAAGCCAACCCGGTCACCAGGAAGATCACAAGGCCAACGCCGTAGGTCATAATTACCGATACGATCGTTCTTTTTAACAGTGTGGAGAAAAATACGCCGATCGACCCTAGCAGCAGCATCACGAACAAATAAAACAGAAACACGGATACCAGCTGGCTCGGCGATACCCCGCCGTACAAAAATACGATGCTATATACCGGCAAAGTCGCCAGGATAATCAACGTCATGAAGCTGAGCGATGAAAAGAGCTTGCTCAAAACAATAGTAGCCGAGCTTTGCTGTGTGGTGAGTAGCATATTCAGGGTTTGTTTTTCCCGCTCACCGCTGATCACCCCTGCCGTCAGAGCAGGAGTCATGAACGCGATTAATACGAGCTGCGCGATGCTTAACGCGTAAAACATCATCCGGCTCACCCCGGAATCGACTCTGCCGTTTTGAATTCCCCCGCCGGACGTCATCACGTAAATAATGCCCATCGCGAGAAGCCCCATCACAAGCACGTATGCAAATACTGAAAAAGCTGACTTGGGGGTCCGCATCCGCAAAGTAAATTCCTTGCCGAGCACGGGATTAATGAGCACTCTACGCCATTTGTTCATGATCGGCTCCCCCTTTCGTAATCTCAAGGAATACGTCCTCCAGATTGCTTTGCGCCTCATGAAAAGATATCACCTGATACCCGGCTGAAATCATGCCGCCAAGTAACCGGGACTGCTCGGCATCGCCGCCGCCGAAGTGTACGTGGACGCCGGTCTCGTCATGAAACACCTGGCTGACATGCGCCTCGTCCCGAAGCCGTTCCGCCAGTTCATCCGCCCGATCGAGCACACGGATATGAAGCACTCTTTTTACTCTAAGCCGGTTTTGTATTTCACTCACTTTGCCTTGGGCGACCATGACCCCGTGCTCGATCACGCCGATCTCATCCACCATTTCCGCAAGCTCCGGTAAAATATGCGAAGAAATAATGATCGTTTTGCCCATCAGCTTCAGTTCCTTCAAAATTTCCCGCATTTCGATCCGGGCACGTGGATCAAGACCCGAAGCCGGCTCATCCAGAATGAGCACTTCGGGATCATGTACAAGACAGCGGGCCAGACACAGGCGCTGCTTCATGCCGCGCGACAAGCTATCCACATAAGCATCCTTTTTGTCGCTTAAATTGACGAGCTCCAGCAATTGCGGGATTAATTGATCCCGCTCCGCACGCGGAATCCCGTAGCTTGCGCCATAGAAATGCAGATATTCCGTCGTCTTGAACTGATCATATACGCCAAAAAAGTCCGGCATGTAGCCAATTCTTTTGCGTACCTCATGCGGCTGTTCGGTCACCTCGAATCCACCGACCCTCGCGCTTCCCGAAGTAGGCGCAAGCAAGGTGGCCAAAATGGACATCGTAGTTGTCTTTCCGGCTCCATTCGGGCCCACGAAGCCAAATACGGTTCCTTTGGAAATCGACAGATTGACATTCTTCAGGGCATCAAACCCGCCATAGGTTTTCGTTAAATTTTGAATTTCAATCATTTTCCGGCCTCTCCTTTCAGGGCGATTTCCGGGAGGTCGAAGGAATCCCACGCTCCAGCCGTGAGTTTTATCTTTAGATACCCGTTCATTAAATACGAATTTGCATTTGTCGTAAATTTGGCTTGAAACTTGTCGCCAGGACCCAAATCCTCCCAAGTTCCGCTTTCTTGGTTCCAAATCTTGACTTCGGTTTGCTGCCCTTGATAAGTCCAGCGCAGTTCCAAATTAGTATAGTAAATGTTTTCGTTTTGCGGCAGCTCATACTCCAGCGTCATGTCCCCCGGCGACAAATTGATCCGGCCCGCTCCGTCATTACTCCATTCTTTGGATGTCGTTTCGGTAATCTTTGCTCCGATTAAACCAAATGGAATCGCCATTTCGCCGTTATGGGTGAAGCTTGGCGTAAAAGACTGCACAATCATATTTAGCTGCTCAGAGGCCGCTACTTTGCCGTTGACTTTATAATCACCCAGTTCTTCCTTGTTCCAGGCGAGAAATACGGGATTGCCGGAGACTAACCCGGTACCTACATATTGATTGATCATTCCACGTTGTCGCTCGAGCAAATAATCGTCGTTTCTGCCCGAGGTCGAGGTATGGGGAAACAAAGCTGAACCGTAATCTTGATATACTACGGATGCAATGGAAGGGGGAACCGGAACCGATTTCCCTTTAGAAATCTCTCCCAATGCATACACTTTCCCTCCGGCCAGCAAGGCTCCATCGCTCAAATCACCGTTGGTTCCGTTCGTAACCGTACCCTGCAGATTGCCCTTGTCATCATAGGAAACCTCAATCTTCATCGCTCCGGATTGGAGCGGTTCCGATTTACTCATCCATAGCTTGGCAATCGAACGGTGCGTCATATCTCTCAATTTCACATCCGTCGCCTCCGGATTTACCCGAATCAACTGCCGGTTGGCTCCTCCCGATTGCCCGCCTCCCAATAGCCCGTCCTCTCGTGTAACGGAAACGTAAGTACCGGCCGCGAAGGTCAAATTGTAAGTGCCGCCGCGCGGTACGAACAAGGCGGTGGCTGCAGACCGCGTAGCCTGTCCCTTGCCGTCGAGCTCCACAATGCTGAGCGTATGCGTGCGTACGCTTGATTTACCGGAGGTGCCGGCAACGTAAATACCGACGCTGGCAATGACCGCAATCAGCGGAATAAGCCCCCAGGACCATTCCCGCTTATCGAATCTCTTAAGCACGTAATACAACACAGGAGCTACGATAACGGCATATCCCAGCAATAGCCAAAGCAGCAGGGAGAATGGAGGCAGCGTCAACGACGGGAACAGATCCAGCAAGTAGCTTACGCCTGACATCATGTTCGTCCCGGAGACCCAGCCTCCCATTGTGCCGGAATTCGCTGACAATTCTTCTTTTAGTACCGTATTCCATACTGCTGCATGCCCGCCCCAGCTATGCAGGGGCTCCATCGCCATATCATAGGCGGCGTATATAACCCTGCCCTTACCTGAAGCCCAGGAAGCAAACAAAGGCAGCGATTCGGACGAGATATCCGCCCGGGCCCCCTCTTTCACGACCGCGGAAGATACGGGAAAGGGTTCACTTAAAGACAGCGGCTTGCCTCCGATTTGCACCAACTCGGGGAAGGAGCGGACATCCGCGCTTCCTTTGAATTCTACGGGAGACAAGTCTTCGAACCCTTGAGCCGTTTTGGCGTAGCCTTGGCCCCCGCCAAGCACCAGCGTTCCTCCCAGGTTCACCCATGAGCGAACGGCTTCAATTTGCTTGTCGTTCAGGGTGTCTGTCGGGTAATTATTCAACACGAGCACATCCAAGCTCGAAAGCAATACCCCATCTACGGGGATTTGCTCGCCTTTCAAAGGGATGATGCCTGCATTATTCCCGGTACCGTTCAAAGCTGCCAAAAAATTCATGCTGTCGGGATCGCCTGCCAATGTGCCGATCAGCGTATTTCGATTGATGGAGCTAAGCAAATAAGGCTTGCCGGTGGAAAAAGGAATATATTTGCCCGACTCGGCCGAGCCTTCGTAAAAACGAATTTCATTGTTCTTATTGTCAAAGCTGCTGCCCATGATGCCGAACGTGACAGCCTTGGTCGTTCCTGCCGGCAAATCGACCTTTTTTATATGGGATACGCTCGTCCCGTTATAAGGATCTTCGACCTGAACCACAAGCTCCCCGGACACGTCCGTGTTACTGTTCAGAGTAATGGTCAACGGGCTCCATTCATTCATTTTCACATTGCCCTCAAAGCCGACCTCGGTTTGAATGCCGATCGCCGGTCCCGCCGCGAAAGCCGGCTGCGGAACAAAAGCTCCGAGCCCAGTCATGACTGCAAGCACGAACAGGACAATGGCCGAGCATCGTTTTATTGAAAAAAGCACAGGACGTTCCCCTCTCTCCGATATGTATTTGCCTGAATCCCCTTCATACCCTAAACGAAAACCGGGATAAAAAAGTTACCCCGAAAACAAAAACCGCGCGGCATGTGAACTCCTGTCTGCCGCGCGGTTGGTTGATCTGTATCAAGCTTTTTAATTAAATACGACGGTTTTGTTCTGATGCACGAGAATCCGGTCCTCGATGTGCCACTTCACGGCTCTAGCCAGCACGACACGTTCGATCGTCCGGCCGATCCGTTTCAACTCGCTGACATTATCGCGGTGGCTAACCCGCTGAACGTCCTGCTCGATGATCGGTCCCCCATCCAGTTCCTCCGTTACGTAGTGGGCGGTAGCGCCGATGATTTTCACACCGCGTTCATAGGCCTGGGCGTACGGTTTGCCACCGACAAATGCCGGAAGGAAGGAATGATGGATGTTGATGATCCGGTTCCGGTACGGCTGAATCAGGGCTGGAGATACGATCTGCATATATCTTGCCAGCACGATCAAATCGACCTTTCCGTTGACGAGGTCAAGCTGCTTCTGCTCGGCTTCAGGTTTCGTATCCGGCGTAACCGGGATATGATGGTACGGAATTCCGAAGGATTCCACGTATTCCTTCATGTCGGGATGGTTACTGACGACCATAGAAATCTCTGCATCCAGATCTCCGGCCTGCCACTGCCACAACAGCTCGACCAGGCAATGGTCTTCCTTGGAAACGAAGATGGCCAGTTTTTTCTTATGGCTAAGCTGATACAGATTCCACTGCATCTCGAACTTGTCCGCGATAGACCCGAAATCTTCTTTCAGCCCGTCCACCCGGTCTTCCAATTGCTCCAGGTCGAATTCGATCCGCATGAAAAACATGCCGCCCTCCGGATCCATCGTATACTGGTCCGACTGAACGATGTTCGCGCCGTGTTCATGGAGAAATTGCGACACCGCGGCTACGATGCCGGGGCCGTCGGGACAGGATATCAGCATCCGCGCCCGATTGTTCTCATATGGTTTAACAGGGCGTCCGCCCGTTTTTACGTGTGTATCCATCGTTTTCTAAATCCCCCTGTGTCTTATGTGTATCTGTTGGCAACGAATACGATCAATGCCCTGTAGACAGCCAGGCCAGCAGGCGCTGATTAATCTGCTCCTCGTTATAATCCGGGAACAAATTCGCTGCGGCTATGAGATCGTACAGTCGTTCCATCGGCTCGCGCGGATCCGCCTTTTTCGCCTTGGCGTCGCTCTTGAGCAAGTTCCATGTATCAAGCACAAAAGCCCGCGGATGGATGTCTTGTCCGGCAAAAAAGGACCCGAGCTGCTCTATTTCGGTGAGCACATTCTCGCCAAATCGAGCGGCAACCTCGCCCCGAAGCAATGCGATTTCCATTTCGTACATCGGACGCTGGGTTTTAGCGTCTTTGCCTACCCAAGGTGTCTCGAGAATGAAAGGCCGCCCTTGCAGCGCCTCATGGTGAACGACCCGGTTAATCGCTTCAAAACCGATCCATCCGGTACCGATTGGAGTATGGCGGTCTTTGTGCGCGCCGATCGGATTCTTGCTGTCGTTGATATGAACGACCGCAAGCCGGTTAAGTCCGATAAGATCATCAAACTTGCGAAGCACGCCGTCGAGATCATTCACGATGTCATAGCCAGCGTCATGAATATGGCAGGTGTCCATGCAAATGGTCAGCCGTTCGTTGTGCTGCACCTTATCAATGATCGCCGCGATCTCTTCGAAGCTGCGTCCGACCTCGGTACCTTTGCCTGCCATCGTCTCGAGCGCAATGTTGACGTCCGTTTCATTCGTGCCGTTCAGCACTTCATTTAAGCCTTCGGCAATCCGTTCCACGCCGTATTCGGCGTCTTTATCGGTAAAAGCTCCTGGGTGCAGCACGATGTTGCGCACGCCAAGGGCATGGGTCCGGCGGATCTCCTCCTGCAAGAAATCGACCGCAAGCTGATACGTATTCGATTTATAGGACCCGAGATTAATAATGTAAGGGGCATGGACGACGATTTCGTCGATTCCGGCTGCCTCCATCGCCGCTTTCCCAGCTTCGATATTCATCGATTCGATCGGTTTGCGCCGCGTATTTTGCGGTGCACCGGTATATATCATAAACGAGCTGGAGCCGTAAGAAGCGGCCTCCGCAGTTGCGCTTAACAGCCCTTTGTCCGAGAATGAGACATGGGAGCCTATTTTAAGCATTTTCTTTTCCCCCTTTTGGACAGTAAATCGCTAAACAACCCTATTTTATCTTGAAAATCGAAATAAAGCTAGCGTAGGCGGACAATGCCGAAACATTTGGAAGGGTCCTAATAAATGTTCCTCCGAATCTATAGAAGTGTCGAAATAATCGTGGAAATACGGTATAATTTTTATCAATTACAAATATCACATGAAGAATATCGAGGTGTGAAGTCCATGCTGAACAACGCTTTGCTGCTCCCGCTGTCTTCGGAGGGACCGAGCAACTTATTTTTAAACAGTATTGTCTTCTGGGGGTTCGTGCTGCTAGGGTTAATGGTCATCGGCGGATTTTTTATGTTCCGCAAATTTTTGAAGGTGCTTCCCAAAGCGGATGGCAAGTCTAAACTGGACTGGCAAAATCACTGGGTCGAAACAAGCCGCCATTTATGGACGGACGAGGCCAAAGCTTTCTTGACCATGCTGGTACAGCCTGTACCAGGGCCGTTCCGCGATATCGCCAAGCACTCGATTGCCGCCGAAATCGGCAGAATCGCGCTTGAGGAGAAGGCTTCCGAGGTGACTCGGGATCATTGCATCAAAGGATATATTTCTGCAACCCCGAAAAGAGACAACAAGTTTCTGATTACCTTTCTGGAGAAGAACCAGATCGATTACCAGCCTTACCGGCATTTGATGAACAAATAAGTGCGGCACAAAAATGCATCCGGCCTGACGAACCTAGGCACCGGATGTTTTTTGCTTTATAGCAGGATGAACCGTTCGGTGTAATAGAGGTAAAAGACAAACAAGAACGATGTTTTTATGTAAACATGATTACATAATAGGGAGGATTGCGACATGAAATGCGTTATTTTCGGGGGAACCGGGTTTATCGGACGGGCGTTGAGCAGTTATTGGTTGAAGGAAGGCCATGAAGTATTGGTCGTCTCCAGAACAAAAACCACAGATGCACCGGAAGCCATGGGACGTACCTCTGGACCAACCTTTTGGACATGGGATGAACTAAAGAAGGACCCCTCCCCGCTGGAGGGCTCGCATGTGTTTGTTAATCTCGCGGGAGCCACGCTGAGCCAGCGGTGGACCGCCAAGGCTAAACGAAGCATTCTGGAATCCCGTTTAACGACAACCCGCGAAGTTGCACGGCTCAGCAAGCTGTACACGCCTGGTCCTGAGGTCATCGTGCAAGCATCCGCCGTAGGCATATACGGGACGTCCTACAGTCGCGAATTCACTGAAAACGATCAGCGCGAACAGGGGCGCAGCGACTTCCTCTCTGAAGTGACCGAGCAGTGGGAAGCCGCCGCAGAGGAAGGGTTTGCCGGCCGTCGGCTCGTGAAGCTTCGGACCGGAGTCGTCCTCGGAAACAGCGGAGGCGCCTTCCCGCTGATGCGGCTCCCGTTCTTGCTGGGAGTCGGCGGAAAGATCGGCACCGGAAGGCAATGGGTACCCTGGATTCATCTGCATGACCAGATCCGGTTAATCGACTTTTGCGTCAAGCATCCCTCGATATCCGGTCCGGTAAATGCGGTCAGTCCCTACCCTGTTACCAATCAACAATTCGGCTCCTCCATCGGCCGCGTCTATCACCGCCCGAACTGGTTCCCTTTGCCGGGTCCGCTTCTAAAGCTCCTCCTCGGAGAAATGTCGATGTTGCTGCTGAAAGGACAAAAGGTGCTTCCAGCAGCCGCAATCCAGGCCAGCTTCACGTTTACTTATCCCGGATTGGAGGAAGCTTTGACGGCATTGAAATCAAGCAAACAATTCTGAACAAGTACACAGTCAGATTTTCGACTTTGTGAGCAAATACAGGAAATACGGGGCCCCGATGATGGCAACCACGATACCCGTAGGAATCTCTTCAGGCTGCAGAATCCATCTCCCCAGCGTATCGCCGACGATCACCAGGAGACCGCCGGCAAGAGCGGAAGCCGGAAGCAGATGTTCATGCTTCGGTCCCACCAGACGTCTGGCCAAATGCGGAGCGATCAGGCCGACAAAAGCGATTCCGCCGCCGACCGCGACCGACGCACCGGTCAGACCGACTGCGGCGGCCAGCAGGCCCAGCCTGGAACGTTCGATCGAAGTTCCCAGCCCCGTCGCCGTCTGATCACCGAGACTCAGCACATTTAATGCTCTGGCGCGGATAAACACATAAGGCATTAAAATAACTATCCATGGCAGCAAAGCTAATACATATTTCCAAGACGTCCCCCAAATGCTTCCCACCAGCCATACTTGCAGCATTTGATAGTCTTCCGGACGCAGGCGCAGCTGTAATATGATCATGGCTGCATTAATTCCAGCCGCAAGCGCAATACCGACCAGCACCATACGGATCGGCTGGAGCCCATAATGCTTCTTGTAAGAAAGCACATAGATCAAAGCCGCTGCTGCTGTTGAGCCTAACAGGGCCAGAAACGGCATCATAAAGACAGGTGCCGCGGCCGCCGTTGGGTAGAACGAAATAAACAACGTAACGGCAAGACCCGCACCGGCATTGATACCCAGTATTCCTGGGTCGGCCAACGGATTGCGTGAAATTCCTTGAAAAATACAACCGGAAACCGCCATCCCCATTCCGATCAGGACGGAAATCACGATCCGGGGCAGTCTGAAATCATATAAAATAAGTTCCTGCTTGGCCGTTCCCATTCCGAAGAAGGTTCTGAACACATCGCCGGGAGATAATCGGATGACCCCCGTATTCATACTGATCATAAAGACAACGAGGATCAAAACAGCAAACAGAGCGATAACGGTGTAGGCCCGGATCGCCTTTTTGCGCAGATGGGCCGAGTAATCAGGTGCGCTCATTCCAATCCCCCTTTCTGCTTCAACGCCAGGTAGAGGAAGAACGGTACCCCGATCACCGCAATCAGCGCGCCGATCGGCACTTCATGAGGCGGATTGACCATCCGCGCCAATATATCCGCGAACACCATAAGTAAGCTGCCCAATACTGCCGACGACGGGATTACCCAGCGATAATCCACTCCGACGAGAAATCTTGCAATATGGGGGATCATGAGGCCCACAAATCCGATGGCGCCAACCAGCGACACCGCGCTCCCGGCAAGGATCAGGACAAAAATCATACTGACCGCTTTGATCAAGCCGGTTCTTTGACCGAGGCCGGTAGCCACCTCATCGCCCAGGCTAAGCAGGGTAATCGACTTGGACAGCGCAAATGCTCCGACCAGCCCTACAGCCACCCAAGGAGCAACGATTTCGATTTGTGTCCAGGTCGTTCCCGTTACCGCCCCCGCATACCAAAACGCGAGATCCTGACCTACCTTGAAATAAATAGCGATTCCTTCACTCAGAGCGACCAAAAGCATACTTACCGCCGCACCGGCGAGAGTCAGCCGGACGGGGGTCATGCCTCCCTTGGACATAAAGCCTATTCCAAACACCAGACCGGCACCGACCGCCGCGCCCGCAAACGAATAAAACATCATCATCAGAAATGAAGTGCTCGGAAAAAACGCAAAGCAAACAGCAAGTGCGAGGCCTGCCCCGGAATTCAGTCCCAGCAATCCGGAATCGGCCATCGGGTTGCGGGTCATCCCCTGCATGATTGCACCGGCGACGGCTAAAGCCGCTCCGATTAATGCAGCAGCCAGCGCACGCGGAAGCCGCATATCCAGAATAATCTGATGCTCCGTCAAATTGCCGTTAAAATGAAACAATGAGTTCCATACCGTTCCTAACTTGATGTTGGCCGCTCCAACGGAGATGGAGAGCCCGATTGCGAACAGCAGCAAAATGACGCCGCCGAACAAAATTAACGTAGCCGCTATCGGCCGGGTACGATAACGGGATTTGGGAGCTTGAGTCGAAGCTGTCATGAGTCACAACCATCCTTTGACGTTTAACGATGATAGATTATGTAAGCTTGAGTATTATACACGAATTAATCAATCCAATCCTATCCTTTAATTGAGAATGATTCTCGCTTATTATACTCTCTTTCGTCAGGATAATCTACGATTACAGGCAAATTAGAGAGACGGTCTGCCGGACTTTCGCAAGGTATAGGTACACTCGGCAATCATGAAGGAGTCCCCCGGATTCAGCGAATATTCCTTGTAGGGAGCGATGACTTCTCCCCCCAAACGGGTTCCGTTTCTGGAGCCGAGGTCTTTCAGGCTGCATTCATCAGCACGAATCATCAATTCCGCATGCGCCCGCGAGACACCTGGCGTCAGATCCACATATTGAACCATTTCCTCAGAGCGTCCTATGACAAAACTGCCCGGACTAAGCGGTATCGACTCTCCTCGATCTTCCCCGGGACCCATCCGATCGAGACTAAAGCTCGGCTCGGAGGACGAAGACATGTCCGGTTCGGAACCATGAGCACTCCGCCTGCTCAATAATACCGTCTTCGGTTGCGGCACAGGAACAAAGTTGACAGCGGGCTCGACAACCGGAGGAGCATAGCGATCCTCCTGAACCGGAGGAATCCCCGTCAAATTGTTCAAAGGCTCGTTAGGCTCGTTCCATCGCCAGCCCTTCTCCAGAAGCAGATCCTCCCTTTTGTCCGATAACTCTAACTCTTCGGAATCATGTTGCTTGCCGCTGAGCTTGAAGCGCCCGGGAATGCTCCATTTTCCTTTCCATATAAGCATGGCAAACACAGCAATAAGCAAGGTCAATGCAAGGCAAATCATCAATGAAAAACTCCCTGGATGATCAAAATAAAGCAGTTTCCAAATCATTGCAATCACCAGTAACGCACCGAGCATGATGTAAGTTGTTTTGGAAGTTGAGCCTGTCTCTTCATTCTCTCCCGTCTCACCTACTTGTTGTTCGTTATCATCAAGCTCTGTGGGTAATTTAAATTGTTCCTTCCCGCGAGCGAGAAACGAGGGTGGATTGATATTAACACCAGCCGAAGAAGGCGAATGTGGCGGCATATATTCTCGGATAGTAACCGAAGCCGGCAAAGGCTGCTGAACCAAGCGCTTCCCCGCTACCATATTGGATTCGGATTTGGCGGGTTTGTCGTCCAGCAGAAGACGGAGCAACAGTTTCTTCATCTCCGCAACGGAAAACAGTTCATCCGAACAAAAGCGGAGAAGCTGCTGAATCCCGTTCCCTTCAATCACAGTCACAGAAGTCATCATCTTCGTAATCAAGGCAATGAGTTTCTTTGCCAAAGGCTCCTCCGTAGATCGGTCGGTTACCGGTAAATAAGCAAAATGCAACGTTCCCGCAGCCAACGATTCCTCTACGAAAATATGATTCTCATCCATTAAAAAATTATCCTGTGAAAGCATGTACTGCTTGCTGTCATCCAGCACGGTCAACGCCTGGAGCAAAAGACTGTAAAGCTCAGGCATCCCGATTTTCTCTTGCTTCAGACATTGGGACAGCATTCGCTTGCCCGTAATTTCATAGTGTATGCTTACCTCAAAATCTATCTCCCTTACATCGACTCTCAGCAGATTCGGTATGTTCACCGAGGAAAGCATCGCCTGCTGCACACGGCTTATTTGACTGGAGTGCATACCTTCTAACGCGGTTACTACCATATATGTACCGCCGTTCCTTACAAAATCGGTGACCAGTTCCCGCATATCAGGCTACCCCCTCTCCCTTTCTAGGATAAATAAAAGACAGCCAGAATTGCTCCAGGCAAAACCGCAAGCATGAACGGAATCTGCAGTTGATTGTTCGTCCCTGCCCGGACGGGATTCCAGCTTCGCAATATAAAGGCTCCCATCACTTGCCGGAGCACACCGCGCAGCCGGGAAAATACTTCCCGCCGCCAGATTAATACACCTACACCGATTAGGCCCGCAGCAAAAATGGAATACATCAGAATGCTCAGTGTCAGATAGGTACCCATCCAGGCCCCGATGCCGCCGAACAGCTTCACATCGCCTCCGCCTACCGCACCGAACCAATAAAGTACCAGCATCAGACCAAAACCCGCAGCGGCTCCTTTCAGAGCAAACAGTCCCCCAGCCCATCCTTCGGTCAGGAGATGCCACGCCAACCCCGTGACAATTCCGGATACGGTAATCATATTAGGAATTTTCATCGTTTTAATATCCGTAATGAACGCCGCTCCCAATATGATGAAGCACCCTAAGTAGTCCCAATTTATCAAGAAAAAATCACCCTCCGTTTCTATAAATTTTGTCTGGAGATTACGAGCCACAAGCGGTTCTATTTCGAAGACCTTGGACTTTCGACCGCGAATTGTCCGGCTGTCTCCAGACCTTCCTCCGTTTCAATAACAAAACTCCATGTGCCTGGCGTCGTATTTCCTCCGACCAGCCACTCCCATTCCACGAGCCCGTCTCCGTTTGCGGAGGCTTCACCCAGGTACTTGGCCTGGCTTGCCCCGCTTTTGTAGTACACCGTCAATTTGGCCGTCGAACCCGGTGCGATCCGAGCCGTAATCCTGGCCCGATGACCCGCGTAGGCAGGCTCGGGTTTGGACAGAATCACCGCAGGCTGTCCTGCTTCTCCATTCTCTTCTCCGTTCCCGTTTCCATGCTCCAGTTCTCCCGTATCGCCTATCCACAACCGCTCTTCGGCTCTTGCCTGAAGCACGATGGGCCGCCCGGTAAACGGAACTTTAATCGGCAGCTCATAACTGATCTCAAGGCCGAAATAAGGATTTTTACCCGTCTTCATATCCGGTACGGTGACGCGGCTGACATGCAGACGATGTTCATTCAACCACGTGCCTTTTAAGAAGGGCCTGATAAGAGGCTTTACAACCGGGTCCAGCACGCTTTCGGTGACACTGTTTTTTATGTCCTGCAGCGGTTCGACGCCTTTGTCGGCCGCTGAAGAAATCCAATTGGAGAACGGCGCGGGAAGCGATGAAGCATACTGATCTGCCCATTCCGGCAAAGAGAGACCCGGCATGCTCCTTGCGGACGACGATGGCTTCCCTCCAACAGACAATTGCTCTCCCCCCTCCGCTTCCGCCGAATCGACGGACTGCTTAGAAACGGCAAGCGCCACGGGATACATATGGGCAGAAACCTGTTTGACCGCATTTGCAGCCACGGCGTGCATTTGTGTGGATAACAAAGTCATCTGGACCATGTAAATAAACAGGAATATTACGATGACGAAAACCGGCATTACGAGGGAAGCCTCAAGGACGATACTTCCCTGAAGCCGCCGGTTTCCGTCCATACGATCTCCTTTAGTAGGAGAAGTCCGCTTGTTTGATTGCATAATATCTGCTTCCTTCCACCCTGCCAGTTAGGGCTCCGGTCTCTCCCATCGTTTTGGCAACACCGGGCAGAAACCATAAAGGGATGGCTGTCGTCACCGTACTTTTCAAATATGTCGCCCGCTCCTCCGGTGCGATCCCGGTGTTCATACGGATAACCGCAAGCATCCTCGAAAGTCTCCTTTCATTTCGTCCGTGAAGCAGCAAAAATATTCGTAAGTGATCCCGGTATGTAAGCTTAACTTTCAAATAATCGCTTAACGGTATGGAGCCCTTTTTCGTAAGCTCAATCATATCCTTTACTGCATGCTCAACTCCGTACAACAGAGCTGCCGCCAGAACCAACAGCGGATTCCCCTTGGCTCCGTTCTTAATGAACCCCTCCATCGTTCGTATCGCCAACCGCATCGTAAATATCTCCCCGTAAGCGGCCGCAATATTACCAGCCGGGTTATGAAAGCCGTAAAGTATATATTCCACTTCCTGTTTGTCCGCAGCAAAAGCATCCGCCAAAATATCGATCTTATCCCGGCCGCTTTCGCTACCTTCCATAAGCTCGTCCAGCGTACTGATATCCAGATACTCAAAATAGCTAACGATGTACTCGGTCTGAAAACAGCTGTCGGACATTCCTTTCATAAGACCTGAGAGTCCCCCATACAGCGAGTCCATTCCGGCCATCGCCTCGCCTCCGGCATCATAAGGGCTTTCTTTGACTGTTGAACCGGCATCTTCACCGTTCATGGACTGCTGATTCAATTCACGGTTAGACTTGTAAAAAGATTCCAATCGGTCAAATTGCTCTTGCTGCTCCTTCAATTCGCCTTTCAAATCCGAAATTCGGCCGACGAGGTTTTTCGCTTCCTTTAGCTTGCCGCTTGCTTCACGCTCGGTACGCTTTCTCTCTTCGTCGGATCCTCGATGGGCTTCGAGCCTTTTTTGGTTTTGAAACAAGATATTCCCGGCGCCCGAATCCACATAATCACGCATATATTTGTCTACTTTCCCACCCATGCCGCTCACCGCTGATTCAAGAGTCCCCGTGGAGGTTGAAGCAGCAAAGACAGAACCCTCCAAGGATAAAAAGGAATTTGCCGAACCGAAGAGATTCTCAAAACCTGTCTCCTGCTCGGCAATATCCGCTTCAAAGTCGGAGAATAACTGCTCCGGCAATAGCAAATCTCGGCTTCGCTGACGGATCTTGGCAATTTCATCACCGCCCGTTGCCGGCTCCCCGCCTCCGGTACTGGCCATGGCGGATACTTCGTTATAACCATCCTGAGCCGGACGCTGTTCGGCCTCTTCAATGACGATTCTCATCTGCTCATTGATATCTTTAGCCTCCATAAGCAGTTCCCTTGCTTGTGGGAGCAATTCCTTATGCTGCTTGTCAGCGTCCCTATTTCTATCCCCAAGCTTGCCGAACAATCGTGAGGCTCCATTTTGATAACGGCTGATCTCCCAGGTATAAATCCGTTCCAACGGCTCCCGGTTCCGGTCCTCCTCCACTTTCCATGCATAATCGGCGTACTGCGCCGCTACATCCGCTGCGGTCGAAATGCCGTCGTCAATGGAAGTCCCGACCCCAGAACCGCCGGAGCGTGGAATAAGCGATGCCATTTCCGCGGCAGCCTGCGCCGCCTTGCTCTGCTTCTCAAGCAGCTCATCCAGCTTCGCTTCACGACGGTCATAGAGCTTTTGCAATTTGCCCAGCAGATCGACCGTATTGGACGCTTCCTTCATAACCTGGGCCATTGGTTTAAACTTGTTGATCACCTCGATCGTAAAATCGATGGGCGCCTTATACTTCATCTGTTCTCTGATCTGCTGTTCAAAAACGGCATAAGTCCCGAGCGGACGTTGAAGCTCTGCGGTGGATGAATCGAGCCGCACCCCTAATACCGGCAGATCATCGCTTCGTTGTACAAGCTCTAACTGATCCTGCAGCACCTTCGACATGATATATCCTTCGTCCGTTTCCCCGAAAGCAAACAAACCGTACTGTTCGACAAGCTGAGGGTCATATGCGGACATGACCGAGCGGGATGCGGCGTGCGCCAGCATCTCGGTTTTTGCCTGCAACGCGGACATCCGCGCAAAATCTATGAATATAGAAACAAAAGCGAAAACCACAGCAAAAATCATAATCAAATAGACCGAAACCGCTCCCCGTTCGGACCGATGCGGGTGAAACATTCCTCTTCCCCCTTCCGGGCGGACAAAGACCCATGCCCGACCGCTTTACTTGCCGAACAATTTTAACGCTTTTCCCGCTTCTTGCTTGTCGACCGGTTCCGCTCCATCGCTGCCCTTAAATTTGGCTCCATAATAACGGGCCAATTCCACTGTCCTTATCCATTCCACAGGATCCACGACATAAGATTCCGCCTGCCCTTCTTGCGCCAGGTCACCGATGACTCGCTCCAAAGGAACAAGAGGCACCAGGCGGTTTAAAGACACCTTCACCTTGCGAAGCAGCACCTTGTTATCGTATTCCATCTTTCCGTTCATTACTTCGGGGATGGCTTTACCGGTCCGATTGAGCTTATACAACGGCAGGGAATCCTCGGATACGCCGGTGGAAGGAAGCCGGAGCGCAACTTGTGGCGTTTGCCGGGAGGAACCGAATATCGATTGCAGCATCCCATCATCACTCAGCCGCCAATACAATGGATCATAATGGTTCGCCTCGAAAGCCCCCGTATAGGGATCCCTACGACTGTTATCCCATACGAACGCACTCCGTTCCGCCGCCACAACTGCCGTTTGGCCTAACAACACCCTTTGATATAAATACAAGCAGAAAAACAACAGGATCATAACGGTGGAAAAAATAATTGGGAGAACAAGCGAAGCTTCAAGCGTGAAGCTCCCCTCCCGGTCACGCAGTACCCGGATCATTGACCATCCATAAAATTTTCCGTTTTGGATTTCGCCTTGCCGAGCAGGCTGGTGACGATTTCTTTAAGCTGTGTCCTGAAAATGACGGCTATAATTACGATCACCGCGATGATCAAGATCATTTCGAGCATTCCAAGCCCATCCTCATTACGCCAAAAGCTTTTCATTTTCCCATAAATCTGTGTAAGCATTCTTTTCACTCCTTTGAAATGTTTGCTGACTTACAAATCCATAATCATAAATGCCGGAGCACCGACTAAAATAACAACCACCAGGAAGAGCAGAACCATGGGAAACACTAGCTTGGAAGAAGCCTGTTCCCCTAGCGTTTTGCTCACCGCCTTTCTCCGTTCCCATAATGAGCGGGACAGATCGCGAAGCGCCAGTACAAAATCATTTCCTCCCCGACGGAAGTTGAGCAGCACGGCGGTGGTAAATGCTGAAACCTCCTGTATGCCGCATCGCTTGCTGAACCCCTCCATTGCCTGCTGGAAAGAGTATCCTCCCTCCCATTCCCTTTGCATTTGCAGAAGCTCACGGTACAATGGATGATTTTCTTTCTCTTTACCGCGTTCCAGACAATGTCTTATCGCCTGCTGTACCGTAGACCCGGCTCCGACCAGCAGGATGATCCGGTTCAATAATTCCGGCAGTTCCAGCAACACTTCGCGTTCGCGCCGGACAACCTTGCGATGCAGATCATTGATAAGCGCCGCAGGAAGCAATACGGCCAATACCGCTCCCATTAAGAAACCGCTAAAATCCCCGTTCATGAAAAGCGCCATAATACTACCCAGCACCATCAGAAGCCAACTATACGACAGCATTTCCGCCAGGAATAACAACGTGTATTCGCCTCCGCGGCGATCTCCGCAAATTTTTTGAACCGAGCGCTGGATTTTGAAGAAGAAAAACGGAAACCTTTGGGACACCTGCAATTTCTCAAGGAGATAAAGCATAGGGGGCGCCAGCCTTTGCAGACGGATCCCTTCCATCTCCATATTGGAACAACCCTTGTATTTGCCGGAAGCGTAATAAAACAGCACTCCCCAGCTACCAAACAAGCAAACCAGAAGTCCTGTCCAAATCCAATTCAACAGGATCCCTCCCTATTAAATTCGAATGTCCATAATTTTCAGGATCAGCCATGAACATCCCGCAAACAGCAAGAGCGCAAACGCTGAAATAACCAGGCCAATCCCGCTATGGAGCGGCTGCATGTAATCGGGCGAAGACATATCCATAAACACCAGAAAAAGCACCGGAGCAGCGAGCATAGCTTTGGCTTCAAAACGCTTCTGGGCGATCATGACCCCGATCTCCTGGCTGATCTCCAGCTTCTCGCTGATGATAGCCGAGGTCCGCCTTACGATCTCCACCAAATCCCCGCCGGACCGTTTGCAGGTTGTGAAGACGTCCGCAAAGTTGCTGATGTCCTCCAGCTCAGCCCGGCGGCTGAAATCCTGAAGCGCTTCTTCAATCGGCTGCCCGTACTCCATTCTTGTGCAAATGATGCCCAGCTCTACAATCAAATCATTATTACCGTCGGGGTACAGAAGTCTCAGATCGGCAATTGCTTCGCGAAATCCATTCTCAACCGAGCGCCCGGCGGCCAGTGAAGAAGAGAGCGAATACAGCGCTTGTTTGAAATGAAGTCCGAGATTCTCTCTCCTTCGGCGCAGCAAATACCGGCTCCAATACTTCGGAATCAGGCAGGTACCGCATGTCAGGACCAACGAAAGCAGCAGCGAATGAAAAAATACATAGCCTACTCCGTACAATGCGAGTCCGCCAAACAGCAAGCAGCCCATTCTTTGCCCTTTGGAAAGAACATACACCCGGTAATCCGGCAATGCGTCCCGGCTTGCTTTGGAAGGCTCCGTTACCTTTCCGGCCTTTCCGGTTGTTCGCTTCCCGGCCATCATAATCCGACACCTGCTTGTTCCCGGGCAAAGCGGCTCATTCCGGCCATGCTCAGCTTCTCCGTGTGCAGTAATTGTCTCCCGGTGCTTTCCAATGCGCCGATAATTCTGCCCGACCTCTCTTCCTTCTCCTGAAACTGGTACAACGGGTTCAATACCACCTCCCCATTCTTCATTCCTACTACTTCCGATATTTCCGTCACTCTGCGCGAACGATCGCGGAGCCTGGACAGATGAATGAAAATGTCGATCGCCGAGGCGATTTGCTGCCTGACCACCCCGAGCGGAAGGTCAGCTCCGCTCAGTACCATCGTCTCCAGGCGACTGATCATATCGGCCGTACTGTTGGCATGGCCTGTTGAAAGACTCCTATCATGCATAAAGTGGAACTGAAACATAAAAAAAGACCCCATAAATGGGGTCGAAGATTAGGCTATCAAGTTTGGCAAACACTCATTTGCAGAAGATTAGAATTTAAATGTTACTTTGATTGTCTTGAGGTATTCAACTTCTTCGGTACCTTGAGAGTAGCGTTTAGTACGATAAACATCTGCCATTACAGTTGTGGCTTTGTTAGCAATTAGAACACCAATTTTCTCTACTCTAGAATCTGCAGAACTGAATACATCGTAATCAGTAGAGAATCCGGTATCTTCAGGGTTAAAAGTAACATAACCATTGCTAGTAATTCTAAAAGTAGTTTGGCCCTTAATGTTTAAGCCATACTCGTAGTTCATGTCCAAGAATTTCATTTCTTTTTCTAAATCTAAATACTCACTTTTAACGGTAATAACATCAGGAATAATGGTTTCTTTTACTTGAAAAGTAATGTCCTTAATTTTACGTGTCTTACCATTTACTGTTTCAGACGCTGTTACGATATAAGTACCGTAATCAGTAGCGTTCATTTGAATACTCATGCTACCATTCTCATCTTTTTGTGTAGAGAATGTAAGTCCACTTTTATTGACTTTAAAATTATAAGTAGCGTTGGAGTTACGATTGACAAATTTCAAATAACTATCTTGATTTCCCAATCCAAATTCATGCTTAAGATTGTTATGGTAAGAGCTGATAGTTGTATTGACTACAGAAATCTTAACTTTACCTACAACTTTCGTTTTTCCTTTAATTGTCTCTTTCAAAATAAGGTTAGCAGTACCAGGGGCTACACCAGTAATAAACACTCTACCAGTTTCCTCAAAGAATGTCTCATCGTATCCTACTTTTATTCCAGTAGCTTTAACTACTTTACTGTTGTCTGAAACATATGTATAGGTAGCCCCTGACTTAGAATGAAATCTGACTGCTTGATTTTCTGTAGAACCTCCATAGTCTTTAATCGATCCGATGTTTGCTGTAAATGTGTCATAGAAGAAGACACCTTGTGCATTACTTGCTGTAGCAAATGTAAAACTAGGGATAGCCGTGAATACCAAAGTGAATACGAACAAAATGGACAATAATCGTTTTTTCATAATTGTTACTTGCCTCCTACGATATACCTATATAATGTTATGAGGATTATCGTAGCATTACTATGCAAGAATAGGAATACAATATTTTGAATTTATAGTCGTTGCTGCATGATCGACAAAAAATGACAATTATTACATTTCAAATTTAGGTGCCAACATGGCAGCCCTTTTTATTGCTTCCCCGATCTCTGCCACGTATTTCCCCAACCTAATACTTATCTCGGACCTCATTACGTCCCTAGTCAATCCTAGACGATCTGTATAGCCTCGGCATATGTAATGATAGTAAACCACAAACCCAGCATGCTCCTCCCTGGTTACTTGTATCCCATAATCCTTTAGTGTCAGCCTGTGATTTTTGGCGTCCATTAAAACCATGTTCTCGATGTGCTCATTGCACGCCATGAAAACATCTTTAAAAAGTGAGTCCGTAAACTTAAGATCCTCTATGCTTTTTTGTATCATTGTAAGCATATGGGTAAGCAGTATGTAATCTCGTATCATTCGGCGTTCTTCGGTTGTGATGATTCCGGCTATTTTGTTCATTTCGCACCTCGTAAATAGGAACACACATTCGTATTATATGCGAATTATTGCTTTTTATACAACATGAAATAAAGACCACTATGGCCTATGCTTCGGTGGTCTTTTCACTTAGGGAGAGGGTGCCGGACGAAACAACGGTCCTAATTCCGCATTGCTTCGGAGATCAAAGAGGAGAAAAAGACATAGGAAAGAATATATAAGTATTCCCTGAAAGGAGTGAGTATCATTTATCTCAGTGCATCTCGACAATTCGAGCAATGGCCATTATTCGGCGTCATTTGCGGTATAGCATTCTTAATTATGTGTATAAAAAATCTTAGGAAGGAAATTCAAAACGCAAATGAATCTAAACCAGGAACAAGAATAGGAAAAATCATCGGCTATGTTATAGGTATTGTTTTTTCAATTTTATTAATATTTGACAAAATATAATGGGTTAGACATGTATACATACATAGAAAAAGTGTTTATTTCCAGGCCGCTGGAAGAAGTTAAATATTCGCGTAATACTTACCGCCTCTCAACTGGTTGGCCTCACGCTATAATCGGTATAGAGGTGTTTTTTATGTTTATTGATCCTATGTTACTCGCAACTGCACCGGGTCCGTTTAGCGATCCGCGTTTCTTATACGAACCAAAAATCGACGGCCACCGGTTAATCTTTTCTCAAGAGTCCGGCAACGTCCGTCTTTATACGCGCCATAATAACGACTGCACGCGCCAATACCCCGAAATCGCTGGAGGACTATTTCCGCATGACATCATATTAGACGGCGAAATTGCATGCGTAGACCCAATGACCGGCGTTTCGGATTTTGAAGCGATAATGTCCCGGTTCCAGGCACGGCGGGCCGACAAGATTGCTCGACTAACCGGGACAATTCCGGCCTATTTCGCGGTGTTTGACGCGCTGTATTATAACGGCCAGGACCTGCGGAAATTGCCGCTAATGAAGCGCAAAGAGATCCTCGCAGGGATTCCGATGCCGAACGCAAATATCAGCGTCACGCCACACGTTGAAGGCGCGGGAGAGGCGTTATTTGCCGAGATTCAAGCGCGCGGAATGGAAGGCGTTGTGGGTAAGCGAGCAGATAGCGTTTATGAGACCGGCCGCCGATCCGATAACTGGCGTAAGGTAATAAACTGGACATATGCGGACGTCTACATTACGGGATACAAAAAGGCCGAGTTCGGCTGGCTTGCGGGGATTGAGGATGATCGCGGTGGAGTGCGGCCGGCCGGAATTATCGAGTTTGGCGTAGGGCCGAAAGAAAAGAATGCTTTTTATGGAGTCGCTCAGCAGATTGTTGTCGGAGAGAATAGTGATTTTGTTTTCATGGAGCCGCGCCTTCGCGCTCGTGTCAAAATGAGGAATTGGACTAAATCGGGGTTGTTACGAAGTCCTGTATTTGAGAGGTTTATAGTATAAAAAAGCCCACCGACCAATTAAGGCCAGTGGGCTTTAGTTAAAGTTTCAATCTTTATTTGTACGAAGACGTTGGTAAAATCACCACATCCGCTCCTTTTGAATCACTGTTGCTCTCCAAAGATGTTATTCGGATCCGAAGCTTTGAGATGCCCGTTATATTCATTTCGGACGTTGCAAGTTCCGTATCCGGTTCGAGTTTTATCGTTTTAACTACTGTATCTGTCTTATAGTCACTTACTGTGACCTCGGCCTTATATCCTAAAGTAAAAGCCTTTAATGTAAATGTTTGATATTTTCCTTCCGGATATAGAATTACATCTGTAGAACCAAATAACTTGTCAGACACCATCACTTCCTTATAATCTACTCCATTGAAAACCGTGTATTTGGATAACTTAGAGAAACCAGACCCATATCCACCTTCAATTTTTTCCTTAATGATCGGTACTTCAACCTTCTTGTCGCCTATGTATAAGTTCGATTTGTCAGCAGTTATGTTTATTTTTGTCGATTCTTTTAATACGCTAGCTGGAATGTAGTACTCGCCATTGATAATAACTGGTTTTGACTTACTGATAGGAGTGAAACTCTGCCCCTCGACGATGTACTTAAGCGATGTCACAGTTGCTTTAATCTGATTTGGCACAGCTGCATAGGCAGCTCCACTACCCAATACAAGAAAAGCAAGACACAACAATGAAACTCTTTTAATTCTCATATATTCCCTCCTAATACAATTATTAAATACTACTTTATTATCAGTTATCTCTTAAATAAAATATATAGAATTTATAAAACGACAATAAATTTACATAATTTATCTATTAAGGAGGATATATGTACTAATATATCGAAATACTTGATTACCACTTTAGCCTGATGCGGACAGTTCTAAAGTAGGGTTCCGCAAAAACGGTCGCCAGTGCACAGCGGACGTATGACATAGATATTCGAGTTTCAGGAGTTGTTCGATTTGGAATTGATCCGCAAGATTGAAGAACTCCGGTTGGAATTGAATAAACTCGCTGTGTACAAACGCCTGGCCGACCGTGAGATATTAATCCTGAGCCAAAAGCTCGATCGATTATTAAATGAGTTTCAGCAGGAAAATAAACAGGCAAAATAAAATTGGGGAGTCGCGAGAGCGGCTCCTTGATAAAGGGGTTATGATCTTTGCATACAAATTTAGTAAAGGCAATGAATGCTAATCAGGAAATCATTTTGTCATTGGAGGATGGATCGCGGATAGCCGGGATCCCAAGCTGGGGAGAGGATCGGAGAAGAGTAGTGATTAAATCAGCAGATAAAGTAATCTGGGTCCCTTTGAATGAGATAAAACACGTGACTTCTTTATTGCCCATTCAAAAAAGAAATTAATTCGAACAAATATTCCCCTTGATAATCATCAATGGTTTTGGTATTGTTTAATCAGGTGATACTGTATTCGAGGTGAGAATAGTGAATTTAAATGATCAAGAACTTCGTGAGTTTTTTGAAAAAGAAGTATTATTTACTAATGAAGCTACAAAATTATTAGGAATTTCATCACAAAGATTAAATCAACTTGTTCAATCAGGAAAGATTACTCCATTAAAATCAAGTCGATCGGGAACACTTTATCTTAAATCAGATATAGAAATAAGAAAACGTGAATTAAAAACTAATATGAATAAAGAAGATATTATTCAGACTAGATTTAACAATGATACATCCATTATAGAAGAGGCTACTAATTATTTCACCATTCATTATCTATGTAACCATTCAGATGTTAAGACAAGGACAATATTTGAAGAGTTAGAACTCTACATTGAGGTGTCTGTCCCTTTTGCTTCGCAAATTGATGAAATTTCAAAACTAACTGGTTTCTCAAAAGAAAGTATCTTGTCAGCTAATAATATTGTAAATGAAGGGTTAAAGAAGCTTCATGATTCCGATTATATTGTAAAAGTCGGTCAGTCTGCTTACCCTTCATTGCTTGAAAAAACAGCAAATGCACCAAGATTCCTATTCATGCGAGGCAATGTAGAGCTTCTCCATTATCCTACTATTTCAATTGTAGGAACTAGAAATCCTTCTGAGGATGGAAAAAAAAGAGCTCAAACATTAGCATCTATTCTTGGAAAACACAAAATAGTCGTTGCTTCAGGGTTAGCTAAAGGAATAGATAGGGCTGCACACGAGGGGGCTATACTGGCTAACAAACCTACAATAGGGGTTATTGGTACACCACTAACAAAGTCTTATCCTAAGGAGAATAGTGAAATTCAAGAAGAAATTTCTCAAAAATTCCTTTTGATCTCCCAATTCGCACCATCAACTCCCGTTCAAAAGTGGAATTTTCCAGCAAGAAATGCAGTAATGAGTGGAATTAGTTTAGCAACAGTAATAATTGAAGCTGGCGAGACCAGTGGTGCCCTTATTCAAGCCAATCATGCTTTAAAACAAGGGAGACTTGTTTTTATCCCTCAAAGCGCATTAAATGATTCTAGACTTTCTTGGCCGAAAAGATATATTCATAAGAGTGGAGCTCATAGTTTTTCAAAAATTGATGAATTGCTTGGTCAACTTCAACAAGCAAACTTACTAAGAGAAAGCGAAGAAGTTGAGCAGATTCAGATAGGGGCCCAACATGTTTATAGAGACAAATGAGTTGAAAGGGATTCTAATTTATATAAATAAACAAAACTTTATGGCAGATCACGACTGGAAAAGACTTTGTGAATTGATCCCTTGTGTTTTTATTGTTGATACTCCCGAAAGGAAAGTTGAATTAAAATCAAAAGTTGCGGATGGGACCAAATTCATTCTAAACCATTCTCCTTTGTTTGGTTTACCTCAAACAATACAAGAGGCAGTTGACCTTTTGGGAATTGAGCTTTTTGAACTTGCTTATATCACTAATGATATGACATTTCTTCCTCAACTCCACTCAGAACCAATTGGCTCTATTTTATTATCACAAGGGCGGAGATTGCCATATCATTACCACGGATTTACTCCAGATTTTATTCTTTGTAGTCTGGACGAGTTAATTGATGTCATAACTCAGAAATATAAAGGATACCTTGCAGAGGTATATCTAACAAAGGATGGTAGCTATCATCATGGTTATCAAGGGTATGTCTTTCAAACAAGTTTGAAAGACTCAACATTACCCTATTCTGTAACCATTTGCGGAAGATATTTTGATCCTTCACATTATAAATTTAATTCTCATCAGCTATCACATAGAATAAAGAGAAGCAAGTTAGATGGTACCCAAAATGCACTCTTTTCTGAAGTATTAATACCAGTTATTGATTCTTTTAATGCTGATGGGATAACTAGAGTACCACCAAGACCATCAAAGGTCTCAGCCGATCGATTAAAAACACTCATCCAAGAAAATATATTACGTTCCAGACCAACTCTAAATGATTATTTAGATGCGTTAATTTGTACTCGGGAATACCGTGAACAAAAGCAATTAGGTAGTGACGCTCGTTTCGCTAATGTTAAGGATGCGTTCTACTCTTCAAACCTTGTATCAGGTAAACACATTATTCTTTTAGATGATGTATTTACAACGGGGGCAACGGTAACTGAATGTGCTGAAACTCTAAGGAAAGCTGGAGCCACAAAAGTTTCTATATTAGCAATTGCAAGTCACCAATTCACACCTAAATCATTCGTCTTTTCGAGAAGCACCTTATCATGTCCAGTGGATAGATGTGACGGACA
Source organism: Paenibacillus sp. Marseille-P2973 (assembly GCF_018101095.1). Classification (NCBI taxonomy): domain Bacteria; kingdom Bacillati; phylum Bacillota; class Bacilli; order Caryophanales; family Paenibacillaceae; genus Paenibacillus; species Paenibacillus sp. Marseille-P2973. The sequence goes on along the minus strand of NZ_JAGQEH010000004.1, from coordinate 340,543 downwards.
TTTACGATTGACATTGAAACGAAATAATGACTTTTTTTACGGGTGCTCAAATTTCTCGAAAAATAATTGTAAGGGAGGAACAAATTATTTCGAAGGATGGCACTCAATAAATAAACAAAATATGATTGGCAATTATTATTCTGATTTTGATGATTTTGATGATCTTGATTTCTAAAAAAACTCCCCCGGAAATCCTAGGGGAGTTTTCTATTGACAGACCATAACTTGCAAACTTATCCGGTTACTTGTTCGCTTGTAACAATCCTAAATAAAGTTTGCAATCACTTCTTATTCAAGTATTCTAACCACGCCTTCTCTATCGCCGCCTGCAGCTCTATGGCTGTAACGGTAACGCCTCGCCTTTTAAGTTGAATTGAAGCATACGCAAGAGCTTCGGACAGCTTCATTTCCCCGCCAGCATTCTTAAAAGCGGTCTCAGCATAAGCATAAGCTTCCCCGGCGATCCGGTGCAATAAAGCCCGCTGCTCAGTCGAAAGCTTGGCTTCAAAGTACGCCTTCACCGTTACCTTGAGCGTATTAATAACCCCCAAGATAGCCGTTGCAACCAGGCCGACCAAAGAAATCACAATAGCCGTAATGTAAGGCTGAATTTGCTCAATAATTAATTGCACGATTCCATCTCCTATTCAATCGGAATTCCTGCAGCTCGCCGCAGGTGATTTGCGTTTGCGTTAAATTGATTGGCCAGTGCTATGTTGCCATCGGCCTTGGCTTTAAACCAGCCCGGCGAGAGCCAGCGGAAGATAAGTTCCTGGACGTTGGACTTCGGCAGCTTTTGGATCGGCAATGCTGCTTTACCAGGAAGTAACGGAATGCCGGCTGCCATCCGGAGGTTGTTCGCCAGATTATGAAAGTGCATCTTGCCGACCTCATCCCCTGCTCGCTGCGATTCATACCAGGCTGGAGAAATGTAAGTATCGATCAAATGCTGTGCAACCACTGCCGGCAGTTTAACAAAGTCCGGCGGCCTGATTGGGGAGGCCAGCTCGGCGGCCACGTCCGTGATTAAGTCCTTAAACGTCTTTCCTGCAGAAGCCAGCGCCTGTTCACAATCACTTTTCCGCCCCGGGTCCAGTTGCTTATGGCTGGGGATATGCGTAGAAGGGTTCTTGTCCCACTTGTCGCAGCAATAGGCCAGGTACCATACAAAGCGCTTATATGCTTCATTAAAGTCAATTTTCCTGATCAGCTTACCGTCTTTGTACGATGACCCATAACATAGCTCAACCCCCAGTGCCGTGTCATTGGAGTCATATCCGAAACGATCATTGTCGGTAGTCACGTTGTAACGGACATGCCAAGCTCTTTCCGCCGGATCCGAACCGGTGCCTGTCGGAATGATTTCTAGGATTCGTTCATCGTCGATAAAAACCTGTGCTGAAGCATCACGATCAGTCTGGCTGTTGAAATACTTATAATGAGCTTCGGCATCCGCACCTGGGTTGCCCGTGTCATGTACAACAAAAAAGGCCGGGCTGCCCGTTTTAAGTCGGGTGCCTGGCCTTACATTCGGGCGCTTGTTAATGTAGCGCCGCTCAATCGGATATTTGTTCTTGTCCAACCTGATCATCTCCCTTTTTGTCTACCCTCCGCAAAAACAGGAATAGGTCATAACGCTTCCGCCATGTCAGCCAAGCCAGCGAGGCGAGACCGGCCGTCGTGCCGATCTGGGCGGCCGTCCATCCGTACAATAGCCACTCGTCCAGCTGCGGTGAGGTGAAGCCAAATACTACAGCCGCACGCATCGTTAAAACGATCAGCATCTTAAACGTATACGCGGCCAAAAAAAAGAGCATCGCCAGCATGAAGACACTGACAACGCCCGATTTAAATCTTTCCTGATAATAGCCCTTATGCGAGTGGATGATGTAAATCGAGCACCCAATCGCCAATACATACAGCAACAACAAGATAAAATCAATAATCCCCATGGCTATCCCCTCGATCATAAACAAGATATTTTGCGAAATGGTTTCTTTCTACTTCGGCCTGTATTTCCCTTGATAGGTTTCGGTAGCGAGAAATAGATAAAGAGACTTTACGGGAGGCGCGATCCAATTCGCTTTCCTTGTCACGATGTCGGGGGACTAATCTGCTGATCCATTTATTCAACATGATGTTCATCCCCTGTCCTCGTTTTGATCCTTCTTTAAGTTTTTAAACACTTCAAGCACAGGACCCCACAGTTCTTCACGTTCTTTATCTAAAATCCCCTGCAGCCGATCCCTATCTTCCTCAGCTTTATCCAATTGACTTCGCGGTACTAATTCTCCTTTTATAATCATGCGGACTAATGCCACTAGGATAACAAGCAAAATAAAGGTGAGCACCACCGCCAGTCCATATTTTTCAGCAAGAGGGAGAAACTCCTTCACACCTTCAATTTCTTCTTGCCCCATCGCCCCGCTCCCCTCTCTCTATTCAGTCTTTATCTGTAGCTGCTTGATCGGACTGATCAGCTTGCTGTTCTTGAGCCTTTTCCAACTGCGCCAACGCCATGCCGACCTCCTCGTCAATATGGCGTAGGATATCAATTTCCCGGCCCGGGTGCATGCTGAGTACCAGAGTAATGACATCGCACACTTCCTGGGCCGGCTGGCGAAGATCGAGCGACACGTCTACTTTCGTAATTACTGCCAAATGATCAACCTCCTTCCCGGCAAAATAAAAGAGCCTGCGGGGATCGCAGACTCGTGGTATAATTTGGCTTGTACAATTGAACGGCTTAAGGGCGGTCGGCTAGTCTCCCAGGAGGGAGGTGATGCCATGGAGGTTAAAGACGTTTTAACGATCATGATCGGTTTCGGTGCGCTGATTATCGCGCTATTGACGCTGGTCGTAACCATCGTTTTAGCGCTTCTCAACCAAAAGAAATAGACCGCCCGTGATAGGGAGACGGTCTATTTCAGATCAAACCCAGCCAACCGCTCTTACAGCGGCTTTTGTGCAGAGGGGCCGGGTGCAACCGGTCCCTTATTTATTGTTATCTTAGCATAAAGTATTGTATACCTCAATGTAACATGATAAGAAAATCAATTGTTCAGTTGAGCTTCAAGTTGCTTTATTTCAGCTTCGGCGGCTTTGATTTTGGCTTTCAAATCGTCAATGGCCGTTTCAGCTTCAATTAATTTCGTTTGGGAACCGGTTGTTGTCATAGTAGGAGCGTCAGCAGGTTTAGTTGCATTCCAATCAATCGCTTCCTCGATGGATTTGCGCGCTCGAGCTGCCGTTTCCTCATGCCCTACAAGTGACGCTTTCCAAAAAGTAATGTTATTTTCTAAAATGTTCAACTGATTTTTGATTTTAAGTTCCCTTACAACCTCTTCCTCTGAGCGATTTATTGTTTCAGTTGTTGTCAACAGCACCTCTCCTTTACTAACCTTTACGGAGTAACCGGATGCTTCAGAGAAGCTGCGAACAGGAGCATAGGTTGTTCCGTCTATTACCACAGCGTCCTTCACTTGTTTGCCGTCTACTTTTACTGAAACGACAGCTTGTACCTTCTTACCAATTAGCGAGTTTGTTGCTGCTGATACGCCGGCTGCTAGTAAACAAATAATCAAAACAGAAAAAAATGACGAGTAAACAATTTTTTTCATAATGTTACCTCCATGGACATGTTTACCCGTAGTATACATTAAAATTTGTCACTTAGGGATGTTTACCAATGCCAGAAGGTCACCCGTTATACTATAAAGCTTCAGGTTACGAGTGGTAGAATCAAAAGTCATGTTCGTTGCTGTTTGAAATGATCTTGGCACATTATTTAATAGTGATCGCAAACTTGAAAGCTCACTTTGAAGTCCGTCAACATTTGAAATCGTAATACCACTCACTCCATTTCCGAATTGAACGTTGTCTCGGAAATAAGTGTTACCTTGCACTTGGACATTCCCGCCTAAAGCTGCTAAAAATAATGTTCCAAAAGATTCAAGCGTCAGACCGATATCGGTACCATTAATTGTTCCTGAACCACTACCATTAGATTTATTGAAGTTAATCGCATTCATCCCATATGAGTTATTTATGGAAATACTAATTCGTTCACGGTTATTTGAGTCATAAGTATGCCATCCGGACGAATCCGCTTCGAATCGAGCCCCGCTTACAGCGGTTCTGAACAAAGCCCCTGTAATTGTGCCCCCAGAGAACAGTCCACCTTCTGCATAAGCGTACCCCGCCTTACTTACAGTAAATTTCCCATTCCCCACATTGATGGATGAGCCAAGAATTTCGCCATCGGAGAAATTTGAGCTCTTGATCTGTGCCGAATTAGCCGTCAACTTGTTTGCAATCAGGTTTCCCTTCATATCGACGCGAAACGGAGCGCTGTTGAAGTCTGCGTGGCCGGCTGCTATGCCCTTCGTATTGATCTGAGTGACGTCATTTCCGCTTCCAATCAACATCGACACAAATGCACCGAGCTGACCAATTACGGTTTCAGCCAGTACGCCGCGGGCCGTAATAGCCGACCTAATCGTCTTCCAACCGTCTGTACTTATACCAAGTCCTTTGGAAGTCAAACGCACCTGTTCTAGAGGGTTCGTCTTCTCCTGGGCGAGGATTCCACCCTCAGGTGGATAAATCAATTCCGTCTTGCTGTTGTTAATGTCAATGACAGCCTGCCGGGCGAAGCTTTCGAACATCTCCGCTCGGATCCGTCCGCCGGAAAGCAAGTTCTCCATCACCTTCCGGGACCGCTCCAAGTCAGCGATCAGATCAACATCATCCTTCAAAGCAAAGTTGGCCAGCGTGACCTTCGAGTGCTGGTCAATGGAGTACGGGTACTCGGTCAATTCCACGATCCGGACAGCGATCCGGTGCATTTCCATCTCCGGATCGTAAACTGTCGCTGCATCACCCAGATCCGGAGGTTGCTCGTCTCGGTCGATTTTGTGTAGATCGGCTGCGCTAAGGTTGATCTCCAACTCCGGCATTTCCTTCTTACGCAGTTCTTCCCGGGTAGATTTCAGGAGCTCCACCGGATCCTCGATGTCCTGCTGGATGTTCTCGCCGGCGAAAAACGGTACACTGTCACTGCCCCAGTAATTAACGTAAGGGGAAAGAAGATAGTTGACCATGACTTTCCCGTTCTGGATCGCGCCCGGGATTGATTGGAGCAAGCTGCGTTCCTCGGCCGTAAGATTGTCAGCAGTCATTCCGACCCACGTCCGACCATCTTTCATCTGAGCATGCATTTTGGTAACAAGCCCGGTCCCTTCGTCTTTGAACGAATCGGAAATGATGTTCTTCTTGGTCCTGTACTCATATCTCTCCGTCTGGGAGCCAGTCTTCTTATGGATATGAATTACAAAGTTGTCCGGGCGGATCTCCGCTTTGTATGTGTTTATTACTTGATTCAGCGCGGCGAGTGCAGTTGTCCGGCCGAAGTCTTTAATATCCCACATATCGAAGGTATCGTGAATCTGGAACGTAAAGCGGCCGCCGGTCCACGCGCTTATCTTGTTCAGCAGCGTCGATATATGGACACCATATGCCTCGGTAATGTAATCATCATATGGTACTTTGTAATCGTTCAGTTTAAACATGACGTGAGTGGCCGTGATCAGAGCCGTCAGCGTTTTCTTCGATCGATCCCGTTTCCGGCTGTTAATCACATAAAACTGGCCGCGTTCGTCCTGGACGTGGCCCTTCATCTGGATCTTATCCAGATAGTCTTCGCTAGTCATAGGCACTAAAAAAGACAGCTCATAATCACTATTGAGCCGTCTTCTTCGTTCGATGCTATAGGCATCAATCAGAGTACCGGTGCGCTTGAAGTTTTTATCGAATACTTGCATTGTTTTAGGCATTTTTTCAGCCCCTTAATACAGAAACTTATCCCGGTGAGTAATCCGGAATAGGATTGTCCGCCCAGTGGCAGGATCAGTCCAAGTCAAATTGTTGGTGCCGAGGTTCAGGTCAAAAAAGCCCCCTTCATATAGATGGGAGACGTTCTGGCCGTTCCGGGTTATTTTTAATTTCCCGCTGTCTATGATAATCACATCACCAGGCTTAAAGGTATCCGTGAACTCGATGTAATCTACATGATACTTGGTTGCTTCCGCCCTTAAACGCCCTTCCCCGGACAATCGGGCCGAATGCCTGATCTCCCGGATAAAGGCAGCTGACAACCGACCTTCACCGGACATCCGCTCTGGTTCCAGGGAATATTCCCGGATGTATTCAGCAGTTATCCGGCCATCGCCAGACAGATGTGCAGTCGCGGCCATTTCCATCGAAAACTTGTCAACCAACACCCGGCCCTCTCCGGACAAGCGGGCTTCCATATCCACGATGTTTACCGCATCTTCAGATGCTGAGTTAAAGGCAAGATCATTAAAGCTTCCGCCGAACATATCCTCCCTCCTTTCAGGTAAGGAAAATTTTCCTTAGCGCCATTACGCCTTATAGTCCTTGCCGGTGATCACTTTAAACTCCGATGCTGAGATGGTTCCAAACTGAACATAGAGCTTGAGTTGTACATCGGAAACCCACTTTTTTTCGTAAAAGTATGACAACCGTTCGAAATCACTATTGAACATTCGCTTCGCCCCCTGTTCCCTTTGCTAAGAGTTTTAATTCTAATGCCGCCAGCATCTGGCCAAGCACCTGATTTTGCATGTACATATCAAGAATTGATATATCCTTTTTGACCAGCTCCGCACCGATAACGCCATTTTGTTGCTTGAGGTCAAGAGTCGATAGATCCTGCTTGATCTGTTCCATTCCCAGCGTGCCGATTGTCTGCTGCTGTTCTTCGCTCTCCGACTTCACCTGCTCCAGGCCCGTTGCGGCGTTGTCGATTGCTTCCTGCTGCTGATTGTTTTGCAGTCGTAAATCCGCCACTTCCTCCTTGAGTAATTCTAACTCAGTCGGCTCCTTCGGTGGATGCAACGCCTTGATCTCCTGCGGCGTCAAGCCCTCAGACCATAACTCCGGTTGAGCTGGTGCAGAATAAACTGGTGGCTCCCCGCGCTCATCCTCGGGCTGCGAGGACCAATCGGCATATGCGGCTTGATAATCATCGTTTGCCGCAGCAATGGCGTCCTGATAGGACTGCCATCCAGCCAAGTCAAAGCGCGGCAGATACAGTCCAGCTGGAACCGGCGCGCCAACAATATAACCGGCTGGCTCCCATTCTTCTTCCGCCTGCTCCTCAGCCTCCTCGGCATCAATTTCAGGCGACAAGTCGGGACCAGTTGCAGGTGTATCGGCATAAAAAGGGACGACACCAGTAAAGGTATCGTCCGTTATTACGTCTTCGATATAAAGGCCGTCTACATTTACTTTTGGTACTGCTTTCAAATTTATCACTCCCTTATTGTTCGGCTAAAAATGACAAAGTTAATGACGTTCCTGTCGCGCTGTCTCCAACTATAACGGAAACTTCACCAATATTATTGATTTGCACTTGTGCAGTAGAACCACTAGACGTGGAAACTGTAAACCTTAAGGAGTTTATTGGTCTGTAACCAACGGGAAGTCTAAATATTGGGACCGCACCGGTTGCCCCACCCGTAACCATGCCAGCAAGCGAAACAATATTAAGCGAGTTCTTTTTATAACCTTGAAACGCAAATCGTGGATCGGAAAAATTCCCCCACCCATTCAGCAACGTCGGCATAATCCACACTGGCGCATCCTTCTCCGCTTTCTTCTGCTCGACGACAGAAACGCGCTGCAACGCTTCAGTCACTCCCGCTGTCAGGTCGCTGAGCTGCGCCTTCTCGTTATTCGCCAGGGATCCGGTGATCGGCTGGATCGGGGATCTTTCGAGCTTGATGTATGTGACGCTATAGGCTGCGGATGTGTTAAAATCTTGCGTCAAATTACCAAAAGTCGCTCGTACTAATCCGTTAGCATCATCATAAACCTTCGTCCACAGGCTAGTTTGCTCTTTATTATCAGAGTAAACGTGCAGTATTTCACGAGTTTTATTTTTTAGAAGTGATTCAGGGAAAGAGGTTCGATTTATAAAACGGTAAACTATGGTTGTTCCGTTTGTCACGGGATTCGCCCGCTCCCGTAGCACAATCCCCGTCCCGACTTCTATCAGGTTTCCGCCTTCATTCAGCCGGAGAGCGCCCTCGGAAACGACAGGTTCGACGGTTTCTTTTGCGAGACGATAGAGGAGCTGATACGGAGACCAATGATTTGTACCAACATTATCAGGAATTTTAGTGGTTGGAAGTGTAGCAGACGCGGTGCTATTTCCATTTCCCCACTCCTTAATAGAAACCCAATACTTTTGACCTGTGCCAGGGTACAATCCAACACTACCATCGTACATCTTCCAGCCCATAAAATACGCCTTAATTTCTTCTGCTGTCGGTGTGTAGGCATCGCCCCATCCGGTGTCCTTATTCATAGTGACTAATAAGAAAGACCCACCGATAAAATTCAAGTCATTCCAAAAAGCGCCTTCGTTACCACTCCCATCAATCCACGGCAATTTCACTCCGTTATATTTGGTCACAAATTTATTATTATTTGCGCTGTCAGCGAACCCCGATATTTTCCCTCCAGTGACTCTAACCACCTTATATCCAGTAGCGGCATCATGGAACTCCCAAGGAAGCGCCCCATCGAGCATAACTTTCTTCCACTTCGCCAGCTTGAAATATTGCGCATCACGTTCGAACAATACATCAGGCTCACTCCCGTCGACCGGATTCGCGTGTAACTCCGTTTGCAGCGCGAGCATCGTGTCCCGGCGTGGTTTGAACGGTTTAGGCGTAGAGCCTAGTGTAAGCATGGGATTTTTAAATACGAATGTTCCGGCTTCAAATGAAGATACAACCACATTAAGCGAATCAATGTTCGGACTAACTGTGAAACGATAAGCACCTATGCCTGTCGCAACAACCAGATTTTCAGCAACGGTATTGCCGGAGGCATCCAATCCATCGAGCTTAAAAAAACCCCTGTCCGTTATCGAATCCAGTTTAAGCACGTATTTTCCGGGAATAATTTTTACTTTGTAGTTAAAGTTTTGAAATGCCTCTGTTGCTTTGATTGATACCGTGTAGGCATCAATAAGAGTAGCCATTGAAGTCAATGAGACTTCATAAAACGGAGGCATCAAGTTTTCACCGTATCCGATAACATACGGATTATCCACGCCGACGATGCCTGAAGGAACAAACGGATACTTTGCGCCGACTTGCTCCGGAGTCATTCCACTAAGTGCTGTGTACTCTGCCGCCGTTATCTCATAAACAGATATTTCGGAAAAATTGGCATACCCGTTCGCATTAATTACATGAAGTCTTAGCTCCAATTCCTTAGTGTCGGCAGGCGCTTGGATTGCATAGTGTGCCAACGAAAACTTAGTAGCGTCTTTAATCTTAGGAACAACAACTCCCCAATCCCCAGTTACCCCTGTTCCAGAGAACGTTATAGGTCGGATAATAGCCTCAGAGCCAGCTCCCGGCTTTATATATCCGGAAAATAAGTAGTACTTTGTTGCCATAATGGGAATTCGACTAGTGTACAAGAAATGTTCTTCTGTAGTAGAAGAGGATGCTTGCACGCGAAGGGATGTTGTTCTGCCGTTTTTTACGGAAGAATCTAAGGAAAACGTCACCCCTGATTGCATCCACGAAGAAACTTTTTCGCCACTTCCTGCATCCCCGATTAAGTTAATCAGCGTCCGGCCTTTAATCTCGCCCATGCGAAAACGGGAGTCCCGTTCAGCATGGACCACCTGTATGCCAGCTTGGAGAGTTACCGTGTAAGTATCTGCGATGTCGAGCCGGTCGGAGAGCGCCGTGATGTCCGTATCATGCTGCTCAATATTTTCCTTAAACGTGTCGTGGTCGTAGGCCGTGAAGTTTCGGGCTAGTCGAGTACCGACTGCCCAAGACTTAGACGTCCCCTGAAATCCCCGGATGCAGCCCTTAAGGACATTACCATCCATTTCGGTATATCTGATCGTTTCTGCCCCTTCGCCGTTGCCAATGACCGCCAAGCCTTCCGGCTGAAGCAATACAGATGCATCCGCCACCTCGATGTCAGTATCAATTGCTGTAATCGCTGTGACAAGCTCAGTTTTAGGAGAGTTTACAACCGCATCGTACATTTTTTGCATGGTCAATCACCCCTCATCAATTACAAGTTGTCCAGCTAAAAAGCGGATCAGGTCGTTCTCCAAGATTGTTCGTGGCTTTTTAACAGCTCCATGATATAGCAATTTCCCACCCGTGGCAGCGTCACGGATACCGACAAAGGATGCAATTCCTTGGTCGCCGGTTGCAACCGGGAACGCCACATCCGCTGTATTACTGGTTACAGCTCTACGAGATACGATGGTTGGAGCGCTGAAGATAACTTCCGCCCTGGCATATCCCCCGCCAGTGATCTCTTGTCCCGTGTCTGCATCTGTAGGATCGGATGTGTAAAGAGCAATGTAGACCTTGGATGGTGGCGTGAACGGTGTGTTTCTAAGCGCCGCATTCAGACAGGCCGTTTTCCAATAATTCGATTTAGATAGCAAAATTTCGTCTGCCATGATTGATCCTCCTATTCGGTTTTATATTCGTTTTTGATGGTAAAACCATTTAGCGTTGTCGTGCCGACATTAGTCAGTACAATGATTGGGCTGGCCCGCTCATCACCAAGTGATTGGACGGATACGATCTGCGGTGATCGTGTGATTTCCAATTCTGTGATCCTCTCATCACTCTCGGGAAACGGATCATACATTTTGAGTGGAATATCGATCACCCGGTTCCCCGTTGACTCGTCCCAGCTCATCGTCCCGCGGTACTGAGCAAAATAATGTTTACCAGGGCGGTCTGAAAAAACCAAATCTAGTAAGCCCCGCCGGGTGTTAAATTGGCGCATAAGCAAGGAAACTGTTGGGTCATAATCGCCCGTAATAAAAAAACCCAGGCCAACTGGCCGGGTTCCATACGTGCTGCCGAAATCAATTGCTCCATCTCGCTCTGCAATTTCAACAGTATTTTCAATAGCCTCCGGAAGTCCTGGGATACTGCGGCGGACTAGCAATGCGCCGGTAACTTCGGAGATCCATTCACCATTAACCGATACATCAAAGTCTTCCATCTACTTCCCGCCTCCAATCGTCGCAAGTCGGCGAGCTGTCCGTTCGCGTTCGGTATACATGATTTCAGCATCCGTCTGATCCTCAATTTGCACCGTACCGACTGACATATCAAAGTGGTTTTCGATATGTTGCTTAACAGGTGTAGCCGGCTGGCTCAATGCCGGAGAAGCGATAGGCGCCGTCAACCGGCGGAACATGTTTTCAAACTGGCTAGGGTTTGTGATGATCTCCCCGCCGTGAATGATCGCCTGCATCGGCGCTCCGATTGGACCGGGGACCACACCGCCCACGTCAAAACTCGGGAGTTTACCAGTATCCTTTTCAATACCATACAGCTTCCGGATCTCCTCGTTCCGAGCCGTCAATCGGGCCATTTCGGTCTTGTCTCCGCGCGCCTTCGCTGCATCCCAAGCATCCTTGTTTGCGTTGTACTCTGCGAGATCAAGAGCAGCCTGAGATGATGCGGAACCTGCTAAACTGCCACCGTTGGACCCTGTGACTGCGGAAAGCGAAGCAATTTCTGACATTCGGCTCCGGTATTCAGAAACGAATAGATCCAGATCGGACAGGATTTGCGTGTTCGCCTCCTGACTTGCCGAGATACGGAAGTCCTTAATAGCTGACTCAATAAATTCGATATCATCCTGGTGTTCTTGTAACGCCTCGGTCAGCGCATCATATCGCGCCTCGGTGAGCCGTCTCTCTTCATCGTAGGCATCTTCTTTCTCGTCCTTCTCTTCTTCAAGTTTGTCCTTTTGGTCCTGGAGGTCACGTTTCCGCAGCTCGCGGCTATGTTCGAGCTGCATGCGCTCAATCTCGGCGATAAGGTCAGCCAGTTCCTTTCGGCCTTCCGGGGATACCGCGGTACTGAGCAATTCCTTGCGAGCCATTTTTTCAGCAAGGAGGGTCTCATAGTCAGCGTCTGCATTGAGTTCTTCTTCCTTCTTGAGCAGAGCATCGATCGCTGCAATCTTTTCGTCCTGAGCAGCTACGTATTCCTTCCTCCGCTTATCGATTGCATCCAGTTCAGCCTTCTTAGCCTTGTCGATAGCCTTGAGTTCTGATTTAAGGAGGTCATCATTTTGCTTCTGGTATTCCTTAATTCGTTCCTCTCGGGCTTTGGTTGCCTCTTTCTCGGCTTGCTCCTGCAGCTTGATCAGATCCTTTCGAGCCCGGTATAACGCCTCGTCAGCTTGTTTATACTGCTCGCTGTCCTTGGCATACCGATCCCGCACCCGGGTCCATGCATCGATCTTCATTTGAGCGATCTCGATCTCCGTCTTCCCGGACTCCTCCATTCGCCGCTCTTCCTTGGTGATCCACTCGGAAGAAAAGTCAAAACGGGATTTTATGCTGTCTTCCTGCAGGCGTTTGATTTGTAGATTTAACTGTCGCTCATCCTCAACAGTCTCCTTCAGGTGCTGCTTATGCTGCTTCCTGATCTTTTCATAAGCGGCAATCTGCTGCTCTGCTGTCCAATCGTACATTTCAGCTTGATATTGCACCGTGGCAATAGCAGCGTCGTAAGCATCTTTCCGGAGGTCCGCTGCTGTCTTCCCTTTCTTTTCCTTTTTCTTCTTATCGTTTTCATCAAACAGACTTCTGCTCCCACTCGAGGGGAGAAAAGAATCAATTCCGCTTGAATCCAATGAGTTTGCAATTTTCCTTAATTCAAGTTGAGCCTTGGCATATTCATTTTGTTCATCGTACAATTCATTCAACTTGTCCTTCGTCGGCTGCAGATTGTCTTCTGCATATTTTTCTGTGTAATTCCCCAGAAGAGGGTTTGCCTGTTTGAGAAGCGATGTACTGGACTTTGAACCAGACACGGCCTGCATAGCTTGCAATAGCTTCTCGTAATTCTTAATTTGCGTTTCAACGGAAACTCTCTGTGCGTCCGCCATCTTCTGCAGGTTCGTGATGTAAGCCTTGGCCGAATCGACAGAACCCTGAATCAGTCCCCTTTCAACACCGATCTGCTCTTCGATGTAATCGATGTTTTTGATCCGGATCCGGCCTTCCTTATCCATGAGGGCGTGTAAGTCCGGATACTCTGATTTGAGTTGATTGGTAATGCTGATCAGTTCGGTCTTCTGGATCTGATCCAGCTTTTGTACCCCACTCAGCTCTTTGTATCGAGTAACCAACTTCTCCATCGAAGAAATCTTCTGATTCTTGGCGGCGAGATCTTGCAGTTCTGCTCTTTTCATTTCGATCAATGCCGGCACCGCAGAATCAGCGGACTTCCCCATTTCTTTTAAATATTTGCTGGCTTCCTCGACATTTTTAAAATCCATCTCCCGGAGTTCCTTATCAATGCCGTCAATTGCTTTTTGCATATCATGAAGTTGATTTAATAAATCCCTATCAAGCGGAAGGTTAGGTTGTCTTGCTTCAGAACCTGCCTGCATTTTCTGATTTAATTTCTCTATATCTTCTTGGATCCGTTTCCGTTCTTCGAGTAAACCGTTCAAAACTTCAATATCAGCTTGTGCATTCTTTACATCCATAGTTGACCAAGTTGTAGGTGATTCCTTCAGCTTTTGATTCAACTCTTCTTGATTTTTAGCCAGTTTTAAAACCGAGCCTGCAGCTGTATCCGCCGCAAAAGAATATGCTGTCATTCCGGCTACAACAGCTCCTATCCCTAATGCTATCCATCCGATTGGACCCATTGCAGCATTGAGCATGAGAAACGCTGCCGCTAGTGCTCCTACCACAGCAATAAGAGAAGTCACCGCAATTGTCGCAGCCCCCATCCCAGCAACAACTTCCTTATTCTCGCTCGCCCACTCAGCAAATCCCTTAACCATTGGCACGATTTCTTCCGTGATTTTCTGAATCACCGGCATGAATGCTTCACCCAGTTCAACTCTAGCCATCTGCATGGTCTGATTGAACGTCGCTTGAGTACCTGTGTATCCTGTCATTGCTGAGTCAGCGTCCCCAGCAAATAATGCAGACTCCTGCATGATTCCGTTATAGGCCGCTTGAATTTTTCCTGCCTCAGTCAGTTTCCCAGCGGTTGTCCCAATCGACTTGGCGAATCGGTCATACATTACAGACAGGTTGGTTGTAATGCCAGCAGCGTCCGTTAAATTGGAGTTACCGGACTTTATACCTTCAGCAACTTGTTTAATTGCTTCCTCCCACGACAAATGAGCCTGGCGGTTGTATGCGGCTGCGTCTGCCGTAGCAGTAATAATCCTTTCCGCTTCTTCAAGTGTCATGTTCATGGTCAAGTATGTCTTCACGACATCAGACATCGTTCCCTTGTTCAATCCCCAGCGATCGGAGAGTTCTTCGGCCAGACCAATGGAATCCTCAGTATTTACGTTATACGACTTGGATACTTCAATTAGACCTTGATAGGAGCGTCCGAGTTGCTGCGCTTCACCTGTAAGGGACTTGAATACGTTAGCCAATTTCGCGGTAGCTGCCCCGGCTCCAAGTGCAGACAAGCCAGAAGCTAATCCATTGATGCCTTGTTTTGTCTTCTGAGCTTCCTGTTCCGATTGGCGGAGTTCATTTGTGATTTTTTCAATCTGCTTGCTGTCTACCCCAAGCTTTCTAAGGGCAGCACTTAATTCATCCAGTTGACGATCGAGTTTTGTCGGATCCGCTTCGTCAAGATGCCTCTTTATGGTTTTGATTTGATCTGCGTTAAGGCCGATCCCTTTCAGGGCATCATCAAGAGTATGCATTTGAGCCGCTACGTGTTGACCACCCGCGCCGGCCTGGTTTAAGCTATCCTCCAAAGCCCAAATTTTCTGAGCAGTTTGATCAGACGTTTGGGTAAGCCGGATTAATACACCTTCTGTGTTTACGATTTGCTCCTGCAGCTTACTCTTTTTCGCCTCATCGAAGGTCGCTTCATAGGATTGTTTGAGTTCGGCGAGTTTTCTCTGTTGGATCTCAATTTTCGCATTCACGTTTTCCAGTACTGACGTGAGACGGTTGATTTGATCTTTGTTATTCCCCAACTGTCCAAGAGACGAGTTCAAGTTATCAATGTCATAGGCTGTCTTTTTCCCTTGCTCCCCTAAATCGGAAAAATCTTTTTTCGTCGCTCTTATTTCAGCCTTGAGTTCCTGAGCTTCTGCAGTCATTCGTGCCCGAAGCTCACCAATTTCAATAGCCATCCCCTCACCGTCCTCTCATCCGCGCCAGTTGCGCTTGATATTGATCCTCTGCCGACTTCGGCGGCTCTGCCGGCGGTTTCGGGAGCGGACTCGTAATCCGCTTGATTATAGCCTCCCTATCTTTCTTTTCAGTAAGATGAGGGAAGGTAGCAATATCAATATTCTCCAGCAACTCCGATGCTCTGATCTGGTCCTTCAGCATGAGCAGTTCTGGCAGGTCCACAAAATTGTATTCATTCTCAACTTCATGCTGCGTCTTCCCGAGCACAGCACAGCACCGGAGCACAAAATCATCGTGTGTAATTACTTTTCGGCCCGATTCATCCGACTGACGATGCTCTGGACGAACTGCTGAGCCACCGGTGGAATCAGGCCGCCTAAGTTTTTTAGGGCTTCATTCATATCGTTCTTCTCCCAAGTTAGTCGCAAAAATTCCGTGCATTCCGAAAAAGCGGCATGCTCATCCAGGTATTCGATAGGTAGATCACTCAAGAGAGAGGTCAATTCGTAAATTTCATCTATGGACACGTCAGCGGCTGCCACGATGAACACCGCACGATCTTTTTCTGGAGTCAGAAAAAGCTTTACGAGATAGTCACCGATCGATCCAATGTGATCGGTTAGTTTCTTCAATCGGTTCCGGGTCAGCTTAGGAACCTGGACACGTTTACTTCCAAGTGTTACGTAATCCTTTTTTCCAAGGTTGAACATATTAGAATCATTCCTCTCGATAAGTAATAAGAAAGGGGAAGGCATGGACCTCCCCCTTTTCCGTAATCAAACTGAATATTAAGCAGTCGCCGTAATGTCGCCCCACGTATAGAGCAGGCCGCGCGGTGTCGCGCTAAGATCCGGGTACGCCGTCGCGTTGATCGTAAACTTCTGATTGTCGTCAAGTTGGTAGTTCGCGTTAGCGTCGAACTTCACACCACAAGACTCGAGATAAATAAATCGCGAAGGGTCTGCTACTCCCTGTGGCTGGATCATTGCCCGTTTCCGAGGCAACTCCTTGCCGGCAAGTCCAGTAACTTGGTATTTCACCTTATCCGGATTCGTAGCATCCGTAACCTTGGAAGCGTTGGCGTTAAACTTTACGACTTTCTCAAAATCAGTATCAGGGGTATCAAACTCTACTCTACCCACAGTCCCAGTCGTGAATGACTTCACCGGCGCCGTCCCGGTTTGGTCGATCGTTGGTTCAAAATACGTTGTTTCCGTAAAGAACCGGATGCCACCTTGCGTCAAATCAAAAACGACAGAGTCAGCTTCCGGCACCCCGTTTTCATCAACCCCCCAGGTAAAAATACCAGGACCTGCATAAATCTTATCTACGTCTGCCATCTTCATTCTTCCTCCTTCGTATAAAACATGAAATTTGTAGAAAACGTCGGCCTATCCTTGTCGTCCAGACCTAGTGGAATCGGCTGCTGCATGGCTTTGCTCGAAAACACATGGGTCTGGCCGATCGGGTAATTCGCTTTGCGGTGAAGAAGTTCGACCAGGCTTTTCGCAAGCTTCTCCGCTGCTGCCATGTTCGCCGGCAACGTTTTGTAGGACTTCCCCTTAACGATGACTTGGAAGGTCGGCCGCTCGGTCGGCACATAATCATGCGGAGCAAAGCCGCCGCTGCCAAACACAAAGAGACAAGGAAACTTGTTCTCCAATAGGTCCGCCGGGATGAAGTTCGGGTCTGGGTATACGTTGAAGCCGGCCCCGGTCAGAAATTTGATCAAGTCATCTGCAAGCACGCATCACCCCTCCAGTACCTTGGAGAGTTCTTCCAAAATGAGCTCTTCGTTCATCTTCAAAGCATTCTCCAGATATTTTTTGCCCGGCATAAAACCACCGTGAGACGGTTTGCTCATAGTCTTCGGACCAGGCGTCATTTCAACGAGTTTACCGTCCTTCGTTTTGCGGAATCCCTCATGCTGCACGACTGCATAGCCGTCGACTTCTGGGCTTGTCCCCAGGTCGATATACATGCCGGCAATGGATCGCTTCACCTCGCCGATCACCAAAGCCGCTTCTAGGTCGCCGGAGTCGATCGGCGCCAACTTCTTCGCATCGGCAATTACCTTAAGAGCAAGCCGGGTAAGTGTCTCCTCCAATCGGCGATCTAGATCATCCTCCAGCCGATCCAAGCGGTCAATCATAGCCTCAATCCCCTCGAGGCTGAAGCTAAATATTTTGTGGTCGGCCATAAACGATCACCTT
The DNA here is from genome assembly GCF_018101095.1 of Paenibacillus sp. Marseille-P2973. Lineage (NCBI taxonomy): Bacteria > Bacillati > Bacillota > Bacilli > Caryophanales > Paenibacillaceae > Paenibacillus > Paenibacillus sp. Marseille-P2973. The sequence goes on along the minus strand of NZ_JAGQEH010000004.1, from coordinate 323,095 downwards.
CTTCACGTCGTCGGTGCCGAGGTATTTCTTCACTTCGAAATGAGCGACATCGCAGCGGATCTCAAGGCCAAGAACATTGGTATAAAGGAAGTAGTCTTCGAAGCCGATCGGAATAGCACCCTCCACATGGATTTCGTAAGCGATTTGCACCTCTTCACCCTTGGCATTCTTGATGAGTTTTTGTTCTTCCACGACCTTGGCCGCCCTAGCGGTGCTGGTAGGGGGCAACGGCCGCCCCCAATCGTCCACCTCGGAATGGTAATGAATAACCGTCGCCGGATACCCAAACAGGCTCATATCAATGCACCGCCATACTGTTTCTGTGCCGCCTCTGCGGCTTCTTCCTCGGCCAACTCATCAGCGGTAGATCCAAGCAACGTGCGGACATCAGGAGCCACAGCAGGCCGCTCACCGTCTTTGTAGCTGATGGATTCACCGTTGTCAGAAACAGTCTTGACGTTGTGTTTCTGGTACTTCAGCGCCGGGTCAAGGCCTTGCAGCTCCCAGACAGCCTGAAACGCAACGATGGAAACGGCTATAGGGTGGATATCCGGATACCAGATGGCGAGGTTTCGCTTCGCCTGGACGACAGCGACAGCCTGCTTTTGCTCGGAAGCCCGGTCCCAAGCATCTGTATCCAACATGTTGGCCGCGATCCAGTCGGCTACTTCTTGCTTTTCCACATCAATCACCTACTTTTGCTCGGCAGCCTTGATTTCAGCGGCCAGCGTTTCGGCGTCCTTTTCGTCGGCACCTTCGATGCCGAGTTCAGCGGCCTTTTTGCGAAGGCTCTTATGTTGCTTTTCAGCTTCCTTCTTCGCTTTTTCTTCTGCGACTTTCCGTTCAGCCTCTTCCGCTTCTGCTTTTGCCTTAGCTGCTGCCGCTTCTTCCGCAGCGATCTGATCAGGAGTCTTTTCTACCTTGATGCCTGCGCTGATCTCGATGATACGCTCTCCTTCTGCCTCGTCCAAACCAGAAATGACATCATTAGGGCCGTACCATTTGCCGTTATGCTTTACGGTACCGGTTACTTTGATATCCACTTCATTCACCCTTTCTGAATTAGTAAAAAGAAAAGGAGCCCTCGAAAGAGCTCCTACAATACTTTTGCCGATACGACCGAATCTGCCCAGGCAAATGCCGGGAAGTTCAGCGCAACGCCCGCGGTACGCAGACGGATTGGATTCTTGGTCACATCACGGAAGACGAACAAGCCCATATCTCCGGTTTGCTCCGCCTCGATCTCGGCCATCATCTCCTCGGTCGTCTTAGCCCACAGGTAGTTACCCAGCGGACCCTCTGGAAGAAGGATAAAGCGATCTTCCGGCACCATCCGGACCGTCGTAAAGGAAAGTTTTCCGCCAGTCAATGCACGATCTTCGGTGCGGGCCTGTGCGTCATAGGCAACCAGCGTCGGGAATTCCATGGATTCGAATACCGTATCCAACTGGGCCTTCGTAAGCTGTGGCGGTTGTGCACTGCCGCTTGGATCACCGTGGTAGGCCTTGCGGACCGACAGGTTCCGGCGAAGCAGCGTGATGATCTTCTGGGATGTCATCGCCCGACGAAGACGGATGCCCTTGGCTCTCCATTGATCAACCCATAGTTGGATATCATCCAGCGGCGTCGAATTTACGATGTCGCTCCACAGGTCGGTACCGGACAGTACCGGCTTCTGATCGGGCGTATAGCCGAAGTCAACGTCAACCTTCACGTTGCCCTCAGTATAAACTACCTTGCCGCTCCAAATGGAAGTCATGGCGATCCATTCACGGCGAGCGCGGATTGCGTCAACAGCATACTGAGCATCGTTCAGTTGCCGGGTGCGGAGCTGGTTACGCTCCTCATTACGGAGACCAAAGCTTTGGGATGCCTGTAGGGCCATGCGGACCAGCTTTTCATCCATGTAACGGCCACGCTGAATCTTTGGAATCTCAATTCGGGATCCTTTCAATCCTTCCCGGGAACCGTATTCGACCTCGGTACCAAGCTCGGCAATTTGCGCCATGACCGGCAGCCGCGGCGACTCTTCCTGGATAACATCCACCGTCAGCTCCGCAGTTTCGCGCGGAGGAAACAGAAGCGGATGCAAATATTCATTCGATGTTTCAAGATTACGGGAGTAGACCAGCAAGTCATCGCCAGTCAACGCTTCTTCCAGCGTCAGATCAATGGGATCGTCACCACCGGCGAAGGTTTGGAGATCGAGTTTTAAGCGAAACTGATTTTTCTTCGTCATTCTTATTTCATTCCTTCCTAGTTTTGATTATTAGGCAAAGACAATGTGCGGCATCTTGCTTCGCAACGTGTCATCCACCGTAACTGGGATCCGCTCGGTAATGACCTTGGCCACCTCGTAGCCACCAACAACATGGTCCCCGTCTTTAACGTTGACAGTGCGTTTCAGGATGACGGTCGGGTTTTGGCTGCCGTTCGTGCCTTCCGGATCATAAGGGACAAACTTACTGGAAGTGGTCAGCTTCGCCATTGGCATACCCTTTTTGATGATCTTATCGCCGCTGCCGTCCGCCGCAATAGCAGCAGAATCAATCGTGATACCGTTCGTTACCTCCCGGATCACTTCGAACGATGCAAGGATTTCCGGCTCATCTTGTACAACAACACGTGGTCTTGGTTGCAATCTCATAGATACTTTCCCTCCTTAGTTTTTCGCCCAAGGGTCATTCACGGCTTGTCCGCCGATTGTCCCGCGGCTTTTAGCAAGATTGATAATTTCTTCCTGACGCTTTTTCTTATCAGCAGGAGTTCCGCCACCGATATCAGCGCCGATCCGACCACCGCCTTGCTTCGTTTTGAGCAGGTGTGGCTTCTTCTTGGCCAGATCGTCCATTGCTTCCCTGACACCCTCCAGTTCGCCTTGATCGTTCTCCTTCACGGAAGAAAAATCGGCCAGGGCACGGGCGTCCTCCCAATCGGCGAACCCGAGTTCATTCGCCATTACCTTTACCTCGGCATTCAGCAAGCGATTGAAGGTTTTCTGATTCTGTTCCTTCTCACGCTCCTTGATCTTCTCGTCGACCAGCTTGTCAACGTCTTCGGGGCCAAGTTTCCCGTCATCTTTCTTGTCGCTTCCCTTTTCCTTTTTCAGGGCGGCCTGCATGGCTTCGACCGAGTCAAAGCCCAGGCCATTGACCAAGGCTTTTTGAGCGGCCTTTTCTGCTCGGGAAAGACGGGACTGAACAGCAGCATCAAGTTCAGCCTGGGTAAACGTCTTGCTACCGCTTCCGCCACTGCCACCATCACCACCAGAAACACCGCCTTCGCCCCCTTCTCCACCTTCGCCGCCTGCACCGCCTTCAGCGAAGAGTTGTAGATCCAAAGCCAAAGGAAACCGTCTTGCGATATATTCTTTCATGGTTTGACCTCCTGTTTTACGTCCGGGTGGACATCCTCGAGTGCAGTTTTACGTCATGCCACGGTTTGGACAAAAGAAAAAGCCCCTGCTAAGAAGCAGAGACTTTTGTTCTTTATTTTCTAATCAGAGGAGGCCGACTTTCCCTCCTCTGTTCCAAATAGCCTAACCAAGCAACGATGTGTTGTTTTATTGTATCAAGGGGATCTTCGGCATTATGTCTCTCAGAGAAGTCCGGATCATTAAGTAACTTTGTGGCTATGCTTTCGATTATAACTTTACGTTGTTGAGTTCTAGGCTCGGTCTTAAACATTACTTCAGAGTCAATAATGTTCCAAACGACTTTCATCTGTTCTGCTTCCGTCCAATTCGAATTTCTCAACCCAAATCATCCTTTCACATTGAAAAATAAATGCATAAAACACTTTATTTACAATATAAATTATAAATTTTAGATTGAAAAATTTCAACCCTAAAATAAAAACACCCTTGTGATTAACAAAGGTGTTTCAGTACTTATATTCAATTTCCTTGTACTTTACAGTTCGATGCACTAAGTCAACCAACATTTGGCCGGAAGCGATCCGGGCGATGTGCCACCACCAAAACTGGGGCGGCTTCTCAACGAAAATCGCGTCGGCGTCCCCGTACCCAGCAATAAAGTCCCTGACTTCCTCGGCACGCTCAATGAATGCTCGGTCCAATTCGTTGACCCGTACAAGATCTCCAGGGCTTAACTCCGAATGGTGCAAAGTGTCACGACTGACTAAAGAGAACTGCAATTCAGCAATACTGAGCAGTTCGCCCGTTGCTGCATCTTCATAATCTTTAATCTCCGTTTCGAAGCTCATGGTACACCTCCTTTGTCGTTCCAATATATGTGTAACCTTCGTCCACATTCAAGTAGTTACGATATTTCCGTTCGTTGTCGAAAGGAAATGCTGTCTCCAACTTTCCGTCTTGACCGATAATAGCGATCCATCTTGTGCCATCGCCGAATACATAATAGTCCTGATCAAAGCCTGGATGCCGGTACTGATATACCTGAGACTCGTGGTTCTCAACGATCTGTCGGATTTTATTATCGTAGTTTTCCATGGTCCAATCGGCCGGAATATGCCCTCGTTTCTTCCGCTTCGCGAGGTGAGCTTCGGCAAGTTGAATACTCTTCCATTCCGGTCCATTCACGATTAGTTGCTCTCTCACCATTATAACATTTTGGCCATATGATTTGATCACTGCAACGTTTTTAGGCAGGATTTGTTCTCTGTTTACTACGTTGGCCTTGCGGTAAAGTTCCTGAAGGTCCTTGTATGCCTGCCCACCTCTTGCCTTCAAGCTGGCGAACCTTCGAAGATCCGGCGTATCGTTTGGCAGCACAGCCTTATATCGGATCCACTGCTTCCGCGTCTCGTTCTTCCGGACCTTGTCCCGCTGGATTTCGTTGTACCGCCGTATATTGGCCTCCGTCCGGTTGTCGGTAAACGGCCGGTTTGAAGCGGCAACCATGCGCTCGACCTCGTCTGCCGCCTGGTAATCCTCAATCCATGCCGACAGGGAATGAACGCAGTGTGAGTGGTACGGTGGCCGCACCTCCAGCTTCGGAAAGCGCGGATGCGTGCCGCTGATTGAGTACACGCGGCCTTGGTACTTGGCGCAGTATTCGCAGGTGATCCCAACGTAGTTCACGTAAACCAGGTCGAGACCGTTCTGGACAATCGTTTTCTCCGCCCCGGTAACATGTGCTTTTCGGAGATTGTACTGCACCACGCCGGCCATGTACTTGTCGGCTGGAATACGGGCGCCATTTCTGGCCACGATCCCGGTGATCTCCTGCTGCGCCAACCGCGCAACGGCCTCTTTCGTCGCCTGCCGCCGACCGACGCCTTCAGTGAGCATCCGTTCCGTTGCCGTCCGGACGGTTTCCTCGACCCGACGCTTCGCGTCCTGGGACATGTTATCGGTCGCTTCGAGGATCTGCAAAAAGGAATCGTCCATGATCGCCTGTACAGCCTGCTGGTGGATGAGCGGCTCCAGTACAGTGTTGATCTGTTCCTCAGGCACACTTTGAGCCCGAATGCTGTCCGCTGCCTCGTCGACGCCCTCTTTGTAGGCTTCAGCTAGCAGCTCAGCCATGCTCTGAGCCGCCCCGTCGGTCAGCCCGGCCAGTATCTCGTCCACTTCCATCAGGAGACTTTCCTTGCGCCTTCGGCTGTAATTCCCTTCCTCCAGCGATCTTATGAGCTCAAGTAACCGTTCACCGGCCCGAGTATAAAGCGCGATTAGCTTCTCAGCGTCCGCCATTAGCTACCACCCAGGTTCACTCGGGGCGGCTGCGTATAGGTTGGGTTCAAGCTGCCTGTTGCCTGTTCGTCCTGAATCTTCTGGATTTCAGCCGTGATCGCCTCCTCTGACCAATCCGGATGCATCCGGCGAACTGTAGTCTCAAGCGATTGAACGCCATCAGCGTAATTTTTCCGCTCTTCGTCGTTCTTTTCAGATTCAGCCTTCGGCAGCATATCTCCCCATTCAATCACTGGATTCTCCGCCTTAAGTCCGCCAGACCTGAGTGCGTTCTCCAACACCATGCACTTACGGATGGCGTCCTTAATCGCCGCGTCGAATTTCGATTGGATCGCTTCGGCTTTAATAACCGATTGAATCCAGAGATACAGCAGTGCGACACCGGAGTCTCCTTTGCCTTCTTCCAGCCCAGCTGCCTGCGGAGATGTTTTACTGATTGCCAGCATGAACTGGATCAGCCTGGTAACATGTTCAAAGGACTGGGCTGTCTTGGCGTCCCAGGTGATGTACTGCGGCACTGCCCCGGTCTTCTCGTCAAAGGAAACGACCTCAAGGTCAGAACTCCGAACAAAACGGCCACCATAATCCCGATGGTTCTGATTGGCAACTGTGTCCCATAGTCCCTTCGGTATAGCTAATTTCGGCTTTCCATGCTTTTCAAAGACAATGGAATCCCGGGTGATCGTCCAGTTGATCTCCTCTTGCAGCCCGTCGATGTTTCTAAGCGCAGAACGCCCACGAGGATAAAGAAGCGTGTCGTCATTGGTAATCGCGCCGCAAAGCAGCTCGTTTACTCCGCTAAGTACGGTGTCCTCCGGAATCTCAAGACCGTGGCCGGTGGCGTAAGTGTCGATTTCCACCTCATCCGCAACATTGTCGCCTTCCATCTTAAAGACAAGTTGCTTAATTGTCAGCCCGCCAGATTCAAGCCGTTGCCGTTCGACCCGGAGGAAACGATCCTTCCGGTCGTTGTCGCCCCATTCTTCGATCCAAGCAATGTCTGCGCCGCGACCGTCATCATGCGGAAGATACTTGTCGCCGAGGATCCACTCAAACCATACGGAGCCGGATTCATCCCGCCGCACTCGGTAAGCGACTATGCCGTCGACCTGATGTTGCGTGACAGCCGCCCATATCTTCTCGTTTGGTTTACTGGCGGTCACAACGGATGAAATGAACTCAAGCTCCGGTCCTTCCTCTACGTCCGCCGAGATATTTCCCAGCGATCGGTTCAAGAGATCCGCAGGCACCTCGGCGACCAGGCTGCTGAAGTTGGCAACGATATACTGATTGTCAGCGCTGAATACCTTCTCTTGCGGTCGCCAAGACCTGACACCGACTCTCCGGTGGGTAATTGTCTTCTCCGTCGATACCGCCCGGGCCCGTGGAAAGATCTCGGCGTGTTCGCCCTCATACAGCATTCGATAATACTGCATCATGCTGATCTCCTGGTCATATGGCGGCGGTGGAAAGCTTTTTTTCGTATATACAATCGTCAGGTTCATCACCCTCTTTCAATGCAAATAAAAATAGCCGTCACATAATGACGACCGATGCGAAATTTCCTTTTACGTTGCCTTTCATATCAATGGTTAATGAACCAATTTTAATTACTCCATCTTTTTTCTTCACATTGAGCACCTTCCTTTTACCAGCCCGCAGGCCGTTGATTGCTGTATACCATTTCCGGACGCCGCAGCGGCTCTGCCGCATACCGCAAGGCTGCCATCGCATCATCCATGAAGTTGACCGGATCGTCCAGATAAAGCCCCGTCTTCTTGTCCTTCTTCCACGACCATTGCTGAATCTCCTTGATGGTGTTCACACAATCAGGATGAATGTGTATCTTACGCTGCTTCAGGTAATCGATCTGAGCCTGCACGCTGCCCGGCTCCTTGACCACAGCCGTCGCACTGTATCCTGCGTTCTGCCACATCTGAATGCGATCTGGCTCGGCGGAGTCGCAATACATAGCCAGATACTTACTCAATCCCTTTCGGTCAGCAATCTCAATAATCTGATCCGTCGGCAGCTCATGCACGTAAATCTCGTCGCAAATAAAAAACTCACCATCTTTGACGCCGACGGTGAGGATCGCATTCGCATGGTTAAAGCCGAAGTCCTGTCCGTGATGCATGGAATCAAACATCTCGAAGGACGTATTAAAGTCATGAATGACGAAGTTCTTGAATATCAGGCCGCCCAGCTCGCCCCACTCGCCCTCGCCATAGATCGCATACCCTTCCGGGTCCTCGATCTTCCGGCGCTCCATCCGGCGGAAATAGGCCGGGTCAATGAAGCGGTTGGTCCGGTATGTGGAATGGTGCGTGAGCACATCCGAGCTTTCCCGGTCGAAGTACTTCCGTTTAATCCAGTGCTGGGCTGAAACCGGGTTGAAGGTGAACGTGATCTGATAGTACAGGTTCGGATTCAGAAGAACGCCCCGCAGCCGGTCATCGAGAATGTCGACATCCGATTCCTGCAGTTCTGTGGCTTCCTCGACCCAAATCCATACGAGCTTCCCGTGGGCAAAGTTGATCGACTTGACCTTTTCCCGATCGCGAACATCGTTCATGCCGCGGAAGATAACTTCGTTTCCGGTCACTCTGCTGCGGATCGTCAGCGGCGAGCGTAGGATTTCCCAGTACTCTTCCGCCCGATCCCCGTAAATACGGTTGATCGCGCCGGTGAGCTCGGCAAAGGTACTATTCCGGTTGGTCTCGTTTACCTTACGAACGCATAGCAGATTCGCGCCGGCATACTTCGGATCGCCAAGCTTAAGGATATAGTCCTGGGCGATATTTACCGACTTCCCGGATCCCGCGCTTCCTCTGAGAGCCCGGTATCGCCGTTTCGATCGGTTGACCGCTTTAAAGTGAGCATTGAACTGGACCTTAACAGCTGCAGCAGTACTCATGATGCATCATCCTCTTCGTCATCGCCATAATCAACAATGATATGAAGCGGTTCTTTGCCGGCCGTTCCCTTCTTCAGCTTCTCAGCTTCGGCAGTTGCCTTTTCGACATCCGCCTTCGTCTTCTCGATGTTCAATTGCATCTGTTCAAGCTTCAGGCGGCGCTCATCGTCTTCATTGGCCAACTCGATAAACTGTTTGATTAGGCTGCGCAGTTCGGACATGGCCCGGGATTGGGCGGTGAGGAACGTTGCCTGACGATCCCAAGAGAATTGGAATTCGTATTCTTCTTCGGTCACTACCTGTTCGAAGGAACTCTTTTCTTCGGTACTGGTATCAACGACCGTGTATTTGCTTTTCTTGAGTTCCTTGATCATCTCGTCTTTGTTCTCGACGAACATTATCTCTTGAGCAGCAATAATGGCAGTATACTTAATCATGATCAGATCCCAAAGCATGTCGATCGGCGAGCGGTCCGCGATCTGCTCCATGATCTCAAGCGTTCGCTCCGGCAGATACTTTCGGAAGAAGCCATGTGTTACGGCGTGGTCGTTCTTAAATGGTCCACCGGGGCCACCGCGATTGCCTTTGGCGTTCTGGTTGCCCGGAGGAGCGCCGCCTCGATTACCAACCGCGTTCTTATTCCCCTTAGGAGCGCCCTTCTTTTGTTGTACAACATTGGGTTCAGTCTGTTGTACAACGTTCCCTTCTGATTGTTGTACAACAATCCATTTATCCCGCTGCTTCCAAACGGCGATCTTCTTTTCGTCGATGCCCAACTGCTCGGCGATCTGCCGGTTCGTTATTTCACCGCCGTGTTCAAGCCAGATTTCATTGGCTCGGTCACGGTTCGGATCTCGTGCTCTTGGCATTACATTCATCACCACCTCCGAAAATAAAACGGACGAGATCAAAAAGATCCGTCCGTTTTCATCACTTATAGTCCTTAAGCATTTTGAGAGCAGAAATAATAGTAATCAACCTATATGCATCAGTCTTCGTCCACTTTGAAGGGTCATCTCTTCCATGAAGAACCCTATTTCGGTTAATTAATTCGGAACGAGGACCGGTGATCCCTCTTTCGAAGATCCCGTTCTCTAGCAAAGAGAATAGCGATGTCGCAATAATGGTAGTGAACTTTCCAGGCTCTCTTTCTTGTTCAATTGATGATTTAACACTTCTAACTAATGGTTTACCCGATAGGTCGATATCAATACCATTGGATAACTCATGTTCGATAACCATCATTAGAGACGGGATAGCAACCATTAACCTTCCATTTTCTATAGAGTGAAAACAATCTTTATAGAACTCTTGCCATCCATTACTGCTTTCATTGATGATTGAGTTTTTTTCGTAATTATAAAGTTCAAAATCATTGACTTCAAACAACTCAGTGAATAAATAGTCCTTAGTTTTTTGATTGTCTTCTGATGAACCAATACGTCTATAATCAGGTATATCCATTTCAGCAGATAAACACCAACCATGCTTTGCATTGCTTTTACACTCTTCCTCAAATTCTTTATAAAACTCATCCCACTCAAATCCAGACAATTTAGGAAATTGAGGAAGCTCAATTTTGGGTATTGATAAGGATGCGATTGATTCTTTGAAAGTGTTAAGAGCTTCAGAAATAGGAGAAATTGCAGCTCGGTAACGGTTACTAAATTCGTTCGAAGCCATTGATAATTTCTTTAACATTTCCCTAATATCTCTTGAATGATTGAAATCGCTCTCTTTCATTACATCCTTCCTCTCAGACTAAATAAAAATTTGTTTCTAGTATCGGCCAACTTGCTGTTGAGGTCAAGTATAAGTATGATCGAGAAGAACTTATGTTGAGTTGGTTTTGCGAAGAGGTCAGCGTTCAATGTGTCACCAGGCGCACAGAATGGTACCGTGCTGGCGTTCTGTACTGTTGTCGCTGTATTCGAACATCCAGAACATACATGCGTGTAGCAGGCAAAAGAAAAAGCGCCCGGAGGCGCCAGCTCTTTAACAAGTTATTTGTTAATCACTCTAATGAACTCTTCTCTTTTGACTCGATTAACCCTAGATGCACTGCTATGATATTCTAAGTCAATGTTACTAACAGGAACATATAATTCTATGTTGCATCTCATACTTGGATCCGGATGGTCTTCTAGGCAGGGATTTAATCTAGCGTCACCATATCCTTTTTGTGAGTAATCCGCAAGAGCTCTCCAATCAAAATAGACTTTCAACAATGCGCCATTTTCTTTAATCATCTCAAATCACCTCCTCTTGACATCACAATTCGACATTAGGAAGGATTTCCCTCCTTTGGTGTCGAAAGTCCTAGGTAGAAAGGGGGTGATCTATATGGCAAGAAGATACCGTTCTCCATTTAACGGCAAGCAATACATCGGTAACAGTAACACAAATGAAGTTCATGACTTGGATAATGAAAAAACAAGCTGTAAAATCGATCTAATTAAAGACTCACATATTGTAACCTTTACCCCGGACTCGCACTCCACTGCGAAATCTAGGGGTTTTGACAATTGTGCCCATTGTATTGGGGGATCGAAGTATTAAACAAAATAGGGGAGTTAAACGTTCTCCCCTTTTAATTTTACAATATATACTCCTCGATAATCATTTTTCCCATGCAAATATGGCTCAAATTGATAACCGAGTCGATTAGCTATAGTTACGCTCTCCTCTTCAATAAGCACATGCGGTATCTCGCCATCTGCGCCATGTCCACAGCAAGATCCGATCGTGATAATCCCCATGTCATTCAATTCCTGTATTTCATCAGCAATACAAGCATCCACATCCACTACCTGATTTCCTGAAACCATTCTAGGGGTATTTAACTTTACAGGTTTCGTTGTGCCATGTTTACACAATTTCCCATCCTCCTTTGCTATCATATGTATGAAAGAATTAACCAATCATTTCAATTTATACTGCTTAACACACCGTTGCTTGCTACAAAACTGCTTTGTCCAGGTCCAAGAACCCCAAATACATCCCTTGCACCGAACCGGTTGCTTCAGTTCCGATCGCGGACGTTGCAACAGATTATGCTTCCCGGCCATGTCGCCGTTCACCTCGATTTCTTGGATCATCCGATCTGCCATATGTCACTTTAACCAGCCATCTGATGATTCTCATATAAATCACGCTCCAATGAAAAATAAAAAAAGCCGCTCCTGGAAGGAACGACTTCAGTTTATATATTGAATTCTTCAGCAAAGAGATCCTTCAGATAATTGCGCCCGTACACGGACGCCGCAAAAACGCTTCGCTCTTTGCTTAAAAGAATATGTATCTAGTTACTAGATACGTATGACAAGACCATTTTAACAAGCTTTAAAAATAGAGGGCAAAGCATTTCTTTATGAATATCCGCCATTTCACTTAAGAAACCTGCTTTTTCCTCCTTTATGATCACTCTTTTGATATTCTCCACCAAAAGGTTTATTCTGGAAGAAATACATATAAGTAAAGGAGTTAATCACATGGGTTTATCAAATAAAGCTATTGGCACCATTCTTGCTTTAATTGTGGGCTTTGGACTGGCAGCGGCAATTGTTTACGTCTTTCTTAATTTCCCAGATAGAATTCAACAGTTCGCACCAATGTTCAATTAACAAAAAAGGCGAGAAGAGTTACGCCCCGGTTTCAATGCCACATTCATGCGGCCGTGGCGTGTCATTTCCGCCTTTTCTATGCTTCCAATATATCACAGAAAAATTATCATATGATTTTCAACTTTGAGTCACATTATAGTCATTTTTTTATATCGAGTTATTATCAATATTCTCTGTCCATTTCCCCCATTTACCATAGATATATATCGGTTTGTTTAAAGTTTAAGCTGGTTCTCTTAGTTTTATAACATAATAAATAATAAACTCTTGGCGCCTCTCAATATAGAGGGTATTAAGAAATCATTCATATGAAATACAGAGTTAAAACAAAACATTGGAAAGGATTAATTTGAATGACGCAGAATTAGCAATATAAGATCCCTTGGTAGCAAACTATTTCAGTACAAGAGGTGTTTTTCTATGAAGAAACTTCCTTATTATGGGGTATACGAAACTTTTGGTAATTTATTTGGTTATAAGCTTCCTCAAGAAACATTAAAACTCTATATTCAAAAAGTTCCTCTCGGCGGAGTATTGAATGTTCTTTCTCAAATTACTGCTCTACCGCTGGATAATAAAAAAACAAAAATCAGTTTTATGAAGTTTTTAGAGGACATGTTTCCAGGTCAATATATTAAAGAGCCCAAAATTCAGTCAGATGTTATATATTCAAAGCAGGGGCTGCTGGCTGTCTGGAAATGGTTATTGGCTCATGGTAATTTAGAACACCTGGAGAAAGAAGTAATAATCGAAAATGGTATCAATATAGTGCTTTTTTTTAATCTTATAGTATCCGATTATCTTAATGATTCTCGAATTAATGCAAATAATATTAAGTATGAACTCTTCGCAAATGCAGTATTTAATACAGAACCTGAATTAGGATCTTCTTTAGCAAGGTCAATGCTGATATTTGATGAGATCTCAAAAGACCCTGAAAATTTCCACTCAAATGATTATATAGATATCCATACTCCATTTCGGCAAGCATATGGATATTCAATCAAAGAATATTTAAGTGTAATTTTTGCTTTATTTGCTGGGTTCTCTAAAAGAGAAAACGATGGGGTTAGCCAAAATTGGGCTAAACCATCCGACTATTTTCAAAATAGCCCTTTAGCTGCAATAGCTGAGTTGATAATTGATGAATTGTCTATGAATTTTGAAGAAGCGAGAGAATGGTCATTATTAACAATTGACCAGCCTTGGAACTATACGAAATTTAGACAGAAACCTATACTTAAACTCGCTAACGGAATTTTTTTTCCGATTGATCTTCAATTTCTTCAGGAAAAGGTGTTCAGTGAGCTATACTTCAAAATTAGATCAACCTTTCCTGCAAACAACACCCAAGTAATAAGCTTTTATGGTAAATGCTTTGAAAAATATGTCGAAAAACTTGCAGAACATTCTGCAAGTGAATCAAAATTACCATATAGATTTGTTCCAGAGTTCCAATATGACAGCAACTCGAAAAGATCACCAGATGCCTTGATCAGATTAAATAACTCCATGTTAGCCATAGAAGCTAAGGTGTATCGTTTAAAGATGGATTCCTTAATTGGTGGCATTGATTCGAGCGATGTGATTGAAGAAGATATTGAGAGAATGGCAATAAAACCGATCAAGCAGTTACATGATCGAGTAAGCGAATTAATTGACCGAAATCATGATGCATTTGTTGGTGTAGAAAAACTATACTTTATCTCAGTAACTTTCGGTGAATTTCCAACATTAAAGCCATTTGAATTACAAATAGATGAAGCTTTACAAGAAGTCTTTCAGATACCTATAGCATATCATTTTCACCTGGATATAGAAGAGTTTGAATTGTTAATGGAGTTAATATCAAGAGCTAACGCAAAACCTGTGTTTAAAATTCTTGAGAATAAAAACACAGAAGAATTAACGAAGTACATGCCATTTAAAAACTATCTATTTAGAGGTAGTTTTAGACCTAAACGCTCAACTTTTATTCAAAACCAACTTAATTCTATACTCGAAGAATTCTCAGAAATCGTTTCACCTTAGGCCATATTTGCATTATTAAACTAACATTAAACGTTAGTCAAAATAAAAAGCGGTAAACTAAGACTTTAATTTGAATCCTAGTTCCCGCTTATTTTGTCTTTACATTTGAAACTTCTTTATTTCCTGCTCAAAGAATCCGATTAATTTCAACGTATTTGCAATACTCATTACTCCATCATCAATCTTCCTACGAACTGTGCTGTCACTCATGCTGTGCCGGAAAAACAACAAAGTCTCCTTTCGGGAATAGCCCTGAATATATCTATATTCAATCGCCCGCTTCTCTTCAACATCTAATATAAGCCCCCAGGCCCGTCGCAGCTGGTGCGTATAAAAGCGGTACTGTTGATACACCCATCGTTGCTTTTCGATCAGGATTGCCGCGTTCGCAGTCTTGTCCGCATGAAGGTCTTCCTGATCGATCCGGCGCGCCGTTTCCCCATCGACTGCCGTTTGCTTCAGTTCCTCTTCATAATTTTCAAAATCCTGCATCAGAATAGTCATTTCTTTATATTTCTTGAGCAGGAACTTTGTACGTTGGATTTCCTTCTCATTTGCCGTCGGAAAAAGTTCCCCTTGTCCCCATACCATCGCCATTCCCCTCAATCCCCTTTATGTTATAATTATTGAGAGGAATATATCACTGATTGACCCCCGCCCCGGCCAAGGATTTGGGGGTCTTGCTATATTCAAATAGGTTCGATCCATCTGCGTCTTCCTACCGGGCATTTTTTGACAACCTTCTCCGCGTCTATCATGGTTTTAAATCTTCCAATTTTCCACTGCCAGCGAAAAAACTCTTCCCACACGACAAACATACACTAACCTCCTAGAGTATTTTGAATACTAAGCGTGACAATCAATACTCTCCGCCCCGTTTGCGGAACCTGCCACTCTTCATGGCCATTTGCGGCGCCGTCGTATCCAATCGACTACTGACAGCTATGACTGGCGGCTTGTCCGCTCCGATCCGCTTGCAATGCTCGGCGATCTGCTCCGGCGTCCAAACTTCGGTTTAAGTCCCCTTGTCCAGCATCGTAGTCATCATCCTTTACCAGGATCTTGGCTTCCGCCCATTCCGCTCCGCAGGCGCAATTCTCTTCATCTTCGACGGTGATCGGGATACCGTACAACCCTTCTGGCCGGTCACAATACTTGCATTGGTAGTGAGAAATCGTAATCTCCTTCGCTATTTTTTCGTACTGTTCATTATCAATAACCAGAATTTATTGACTTTTCACCAATGGTGTAATACTGTTGGTTTATTACCATTGGTATTACACCAAAAGAAAGTAGGCGATTATAAATGGCAAGAGTTTTTGATCCAAAGAAGTCTATCTTTATTCCAGCAACTGGCGGACATCCTAAAAATGCTGAATATCGTGTTGCTTGGGGCACAGAGCAATGGGATAAACCAGTTAATGTTACTAAGGTTCAAATGGTGTATAACGGAACAGTGGCAGGAATGTTAAGTCCGTCTTTCCCAGACAATACACTGGATGAGCAGTCTGTATATTTTGCCCTTGGCCTTTTAAAAGACAATAAATATGGTAGCTCAACTTCAAAATCTATAAAGGAAGTACTGGTCCTTAGAAAAATTGAGGATCCAAATAAACTGGGTCTAACAATTAGTAAAATCGAAGATGAGATAGAAGAAATGACCTTTGATATCTTTGATTCAAAGAAAAATTCAATATCGGTTGGCGTAAGAACAGAACTTAAAGAACAATTTATACTTGAAAATGATGTTTACGCGTTTCTTTTCAGAGTAGAGATATTCCCAAGCCGATAACCTTGTAGGGGCGATTTATGTCGCTCCTTTTTGTCTCCCTACTCTTACTCTGCTATTAGTATCTATTCCGAAGCCTCCTTCGTTATTTGTGTCTACTGCGCATAAATCCAGTTCCAGAGCCCCTGCTGCCCCTTAGCAGGTATCGGCTCCGCCAGCCGCTGGACGTCTGCCATTTCCCATGCATAGCGCCCTGGTGTGAAGTCCCCGAATTCATATTCAGGGGAATAAATAAGCCTCCGGCCCTCAAGCTCATATCCATCTGTCCAGGTATCCACTGATTTCAAGCAATCGACCAGTTGAGCAGTTGCAACTACTGCCCCGGTCGGCAAGTTATATGCTGTAAACCCGTGCCGGGCGAGCGCTGCATTTATCTCTGGTTTCCTGCAAGCGTCATGATTTACTTTCTTTCCGGCATGGATAGCGATTTCTCCGCGGTGCTTTGTTGGCCAGCTTCGAGTTTCAAATCGTTTCTCTCCGATGGCGATCAGTGTCGCCCATGGCTGGATAATCGTTATGGCTTTCATGCAGATGGTCTCCCTTCGCTTTGATAAATAACTCGTAACATCCGCGGGCCCGGCCCCTTGTTAATGAATCCTTTCCGAACGAGCTGATCCAGCAGATTAAACGCCGTCGAAGATGATTGAAGACCTAATTGATCGGCGAGCTCTCGGATAGAAGGAGGATAACCATTTTGGGCTACGAATGATTTTATGATTTCAAGAGCCTCGGATTGGCGCTGGGTTAATGTTTTGTTGCTCATTTGAATCCCCCCTAAAAATTTCGACCAGGCCTCCACAACTAAAAGCCACCATAAAACGATAGTTACCTCAGATAAATATTATCCGCCCTTAAAAATACACATGATTATCTTGTATATGTTTAGTGGAACGGAACTAACTCTTATCTGAGAAGGAGATTAAATTTATGAAACAACCAATTATTCAATACGAGCCCAAAAAACATGACACATATTTTGCAGGATTCGTACTTAAGCATTATGAGTACAACTCATACTTCCAATCTTGGAAGTATGCCAAGGAAGCTGGTCAAGCAAATACATTTGAGCAGGGCGAGCGACTGTTCCGATTGATGCTCGAAACCGAATACTATAAATTCATTGAACCAGAGTGAGCTCATCTTCACTTTCAGGAGCCACCCACACCGGATTCCAACTAAATGAGAAACTGATCCCCGCTTCTGCCTCTGCTGCCGCCAGTAGGATGACATTTCCCATCTCTTCCTCTGCTGCTCTTGGAACAGCGTTGCCAATGTATTCCCGGGCCTTTGCATCACTGCATCCCTCGAGTTGGAACGGTCGCCCGTCAGGCAGGTGTGTCGGAAAGTTTTGAAGCATCGCCAGCTCGTAAGTAGTTAGTGGTCGGTGCCATGTTCCATCCTGGGCAATGATCATCCAGACCCCTTGCTCGTTATCTTCCGGGATTCGCGGATCGGCTATTGCTGCTGCTGATGCATGAATATCAGAGCTACCAATAACGGTCTTCGCAGGTTGCTGCCAATCTTGGACGCCGTAACTGTCCGCCCGTGGTGCGCATTTTAATGAAGGGTCTGCAATCAATTGTGCTCCGTTTTGAACATCTCTGGAGCCGGTCACCGTTGCCGCCGGTACGTCCGTTGACTGCATCCGATACTGGTCTGTATATCGTCCCGGTCGGTTCGGCACTCGTGGATCTGACACACTACCCGCAGCCTGCATAATCCGATTAGCCGAACGAACCGTCTTGGCGGTATCGCCCCAGGCTTGTACTCCGTAGCTATCCGGCATTAGTATGGTATTAACATTTGGATCCGCAACGGCAATAGCACCACTACCGAATCGCGTCCCTGTCACGCATGGCGATATTTCGTCCGCACATACTACCCGATACGCAGCCGGGTGGCGTCCGGGGCGTTCCTTTAGCGATGGATCTGCGATACAACCAGCCCCCTGATTTGGGCCGGTGGCACCCGTAACACATGCTGCCGATGACTCAGTCGACTGTACGCGGTACAAATTCGTTTTGCCTTCACCGTTGATCTGCAGTCTAGGATCAGCTACTGAAGTGACTCCATTGCTTCGCCCGGGTCCAGCGCTGCTGGTGACCGCTCTACTCGGTTCACCCCAGTCCGCAACTTCAAACGCCCCACGACGTGGTTCATGGATTACGCGCAAGTTCTTCCAGTCGACTTTGTTCAGGTCTCTCCAGTCTCCTCCAGGAGGAATGAGGGCCAGCCGCATCCAAGTTTTCCATTGGAGTCGAGGCAATCGGTGCAGCGGTCCACCCGCCACAATATCCCCAGGCGATGGAAGTTGGCCTATGACATCGCCGATGCTCTTCATCGGTTTTATATCAGGGTAAAAAATAGTGTTCGGAATCTGCTTAGGATCCCGGGCCATAAGGAGAAAGCGAGTTCTTTTTTGACCGAGTCCGCCAATTTCGCCCAGATTGTGATCAGCCTTAAGGCTAATTTCGTATCCAAATTTTTCGAGTAACTGCTTGATCTTTTTTAGCAGGTTCTTGCCACGTGTCGTAATCCTCGGTACGTTCTCCAATTGAATGACAGCCGGAATGCCGCCGCCGTATTCAACGCATGCACGTAGTGTCAATTCCATTCCATGAACCGTCAGATAGTTGAGCGCCTGGTACCTATCAGAAGCCGCCTTGTCGGACGGTAGAAGGCCGCTCAACCCTTTGCAGGGCGGCGATAAGAATAGGAAGAACGGAACTTGCTCCTTGAAAGCTTGCCAAATGTCCCAAGGCGTCATTTCGCGCCAACCCTCAGGCGGCTCGTGTCCATGCCAAGCGACATATTGCCAGCGTTGAAACAAGTCCATGACAATCGCTGTTTCCTCACCACATATTAAGTCATGGTTCCTACATGCGACCGGATCGCTATCAATGGCGCAGAGAACTTTAAATTTATACACTTTCCCTCCGTATTCAACCGATGAGCGCATCGCGCCGGCAGTGGCTCCTCCAATCCCTGCGAATAGGAAGGCAGATGTCTTGTATTGAATGTTATCTTTGAACCTCACTTCTTCCCCTCCTAATTCTTCTGGTCGATCCCCAGAGTGATCGCCATCCGATTGATGTCGTACTTGCTCCGTCCTAACTTCAATGCTGCTTCCGCTCTTTTCCGGCTCTTGTAATTTGTCAGCATCCACTCCCGCTCTGTTTTGCTCATTTGCAGTGGCGGTTCCACCGGAGGCGGTAGTGTATTGCGGGATTGTCGTTTGATGGTGTTGGTATCTTCCGTAAGTTTGAGCACTCCCCGGGAAACCCGGATCAATATGCCGTCACGAGCAAGTCGAGATATCGCTGACTGGTATGATTCAAATTTGATACCCGATCGCCGGGCCGCTTCTTTACGGCTCGGGCTGGAAAAGAAGTTTTCCAGTAAACGGGCCTCTGCGTGAGTGATGTATTCCTCTTCCAGCAAATCGTGGATCTGGTCCTTGATTTCAAAATCTAATGCCGGCATACTCCCTTCCCCCTTCAAAACAAGATCATATGTTTGGTCAAACGGCCGAGCAGTGCCGCACCCGATCCGTTTGACCCGGGTATGTTAATTAAGCGATAATAACGATTTTTCCGTCAGCAATTTGTTCACTCAGCGTTTCTTCTAAGTAATCTTTGATTGTGTCCATGGCTTCGACCTTCCAGGCGCCCCCATCAGCATCAAACAATGCACAGGCCGGTCCGGACTTCATTCGGAAGACGAATAAACTTTCAGGCTGCTGGAGCTCTACGAACGTTCTGAAAGGATATAAGCTCACCGGATTCGGTACGATCACATCAGCCACTGTAGCCACGCCTGTTTTTACGGTTACCTTCTGCGAAACTCCATCGTCCCCGGTCTTTGATACGTTCTCCTCTTGGATGTTGCCGACCACTTTCAGGATTGTCGTCCGATCTCCATCGTTCACAAATACCGATTGCAGCTTAATATTGAACTCCTCTGTGTCGTACCACTGACCAAATCGCATTTCTGGAAGCAACGCCTCCGCCTGAATGAATACGTTACGAGCGGCATCCGAATTAACCGTACTGAATACACTCACCCGTGTCGGGCTCTCAACGTGGACCATCAAAGGAACATCAACATCAAATTCGGATTGCAGGTACCCAACCATGCCGGAAAGGCTACGAACAACAATGGGAGCAACAACCGGAGTCTTCACGACTTGCAAAGGATGACGGGAGAATGTTCGCCCATTAATCTCAGTAATTTCGTTATTCCCCAGCTCCACCAAGTATTCCAGCGCTTCTTTTTGCATTTCCATGATTAGTTACCCCCCTGGGCTTCTTTTTGTTTTTTCTGCAGATAGGACACCTTCTGGCCGCGATCGTCGGCTACATCCCCGTCATTGTCGATCATCATTTGATCTTTGACCCCGGACTTCAGTTCAGCGCCAACGATTTGTCCCCTGCCGTCTCGGCCCATGATAATTTTCGTTGCAAGACCACGGGCTGGCGCCAACGTCGTTTTGGCATCAATGCCAACCACGGCGATCTCCCGGGTTTCATCCGGCTGGATCGTCAGCGTTAGAGTAAGCTTCCGTGCCTTCTTCCAATCAGTATTTGGGTCTTGAATGTTATCAAGCACCTTTTGCAATTCAAGATCAAAGCGTTCTCCGACCGCCCCTTCAGCCAGATCATTCAGATTAATGTTCATATCCCTTTCCCCTCTCGTATTAAATATGATCTATGTGAACCTCGATTCGTGGCCGGTTACTATACCTTTTCCGAACCGTGGCATCCACCACTTGGCTGTCATCCCGCCAGATAACACCTTTCAGGGCATCTTTCACACCCTTCAGGTAATTGTCTGCATCCGGCTTGGTTGTCGGAAAGACAATGCCTGCTTCGGCTTCTGCAGCTTTTTTCTTACTGAAACTCTTTGGGATTGACCTATAAGCGATCAAGGTCATTTGAATAGGTCCCTCAAGCAAGAATGCAGGCGCATGTTGCGAAGCGGCTAATCGGACATAGTCCTTGTAGTCCTTTGATTTTTCCGGATCGTATGCCTTAGCGAATCCTCCGGCCGTTGAAAACTTCGGCCTTCCTTGGGCAACGGGCTCGCCGTACACGGTGAATCTTATTTTCACGCGGCATCCCCTCCTTTCTGGCCTCTCCAAGCAAGACGTAAACCTCGCCGATCTGCTGGCCTTGGTCGTCATAGACGATGTCCCATGGCACGTCCTGATAATACGGGTCAACCAAAGCTTCACTGCGCACGCTTGCCGCCCCCGATCGAGAGCGTCAGCTGGAACTCCTTCATCCCCTCCTTGATTTCCGATAGAGGTACTTCTGGGAAGTTCTCAACCAACTCCGGCAAGTCCGGAGCCCGTCCAGCCCTCATAAAGGTGTGCCGCATGTATTCGTAAACGCTCCATTTGCTCCATGGTCCGCTCATATCCATTCATCCCCTCACGCCCATTGGCGCTTATTCATATCGGGTACCGGCGGCGCTTGTGGCCCTGGGTCACTATGACCCCGGTCATAATTCACGAACTTGTTGTAATTCTTCAGGAAGACGAGCTCCACGGTGCCTACCGGGCCGTTCCGCTGCTTGGCGATGATGATCTCGATGATGTTCTTTTTTTCTGATTCCTGATTGTAGTAGTCATCCCGGTACAAGAAGGCCACGATATCGGCGTCCTGCTCGATCGCTCCGGATTCCCTCAGGTCCGACATCATCGGACGCTTGTCCTGCCGTTGCTCGACGCCGCGGCTGAGCTGAGAAAGGGCGATGACCGGAACGTCCAGTTCCCGTGCCAGATGCTTCAGTGTCCGAGAAATCTCAGACACTTCTTGTTGCCGGTTCTCCGATCCGCGGCCCTTACCGCCGACGCTGGCGATCAGTTGCAGGTAATCGATAACTATTAGTCCGAGCCCATCCTGCTTCTTCAGCCTCCGGCATTTCGCTCTGATATCGTGCACCGTGATGCCTGCGGAATCATCAATC
This sequence comes from Paenibacillus sp. Marseille-P2973, assembly GCF_018101095.1. Classification (NCBI taxonomy): domain Bacteria; kingdom Bacillati; phylum Bacillota; class Bacilli; order Caryophanales; family Paenibacillaceae; genus Paenibacillus; species Paenibacillus sp. Marseille-P2973. The sequence goes on along the minus strand of NZ_JAGQEH010000004.1, from coordinate 301,088 downwards.
AGGATATTTGTCGCCCCGAGTACGCCGGCTGACACAGACATTTTGCTCCAATCGTCATCGACCATGTCGCCCATCTTAAGCCGGCTCGCTTCGAGATTACCCTCGGCGCTAACCATCCGGGTAACCAACTGCGATGCGGACATTTCCAAACTGAACACCGCCACCGTCTCACCAGTTTCAACCGCGACGTTCTGGGCCACGTTCAACGCAAAGGCCGTTTTCCCGACCGAAGGCCGGGCGGCAACGATGATTAAGTCACTCCTCTGGAGGCCCCCGAGCATCTTGTCTAGGTCCGCAAACCCTGTTTTGAGTCCTGTGACAACGTTGCCCTGCTTGAAAGCCTCTGCCTTGGCTTCTGTGGTTTCAATGACATCCACAAGCACATCCTTGATCCGCTTAAAATCCTGCGGTGGGGCAGCCTGGTCCGTCAGCAGGGCGGTTGAAACCTGCATCCCAGATAACAAAGTCTGGACGTTTTCGCCAGCGGCCGCCGCGGCGATCTGTGCCTGTGCGGTGTGGATTATTTCCCTGAGGACGTGCTTGTTTTTTACTGCCGCAACGTAACTCTCGATATTCGCCGTCGTCGGTACCGCATTGGCCAGACGCGACAAGTAACTTACCCCGCCGATTTCCTCCAGCTCCCCGTGGTCTTTTAGCCGGGAACACAACGTTACCAGGTCTATCGGCTCGCCCTCACCGGCAAGCTCCAGCATCCGCCGTACGATGATCTGATGACCATCGTGATAAAATACTTCTGGCTGCATTCCCTCGATATGCTCGATCACTTCGGGCTCGATTATGATCGCCCCGAGCACCGAGCATTCGGCAGCTAGATCATGCGGCAGCTCACCGAGTAGCTCGCCCAAGCTTTGCATAGATGGCCTCCTTCCAACCCGGCGGTGGAGGGCAGGCATTCCTTGCGGCTTCCTCGCGGGCGGCGAAGTATTCCTCAGTGGCCGCCTTCATCCGATCCCGCTCGATCTGTTCGCCAAGGTTCCCGCGGATCTCGGCGATGTTTGGCGGATATTTGCTTGTCCGAATGTGTTCGTCGACATTGGCATGAGCAGTATCCCTTGGGAAATCCCAGAGAAACTTTTGGTCTTCCTTGACTCGATCAAGGGAAGCGTCAAAAGCGGGATAGTATTTTTTGATGTGCCGATAAAGTTCGGCTATTTCAACGAGCTCCACGTTTCCGTTCCTCCTCGATAAATCGATCGAGTTCTTCGATTTGTTCTTGTTGCTTGGTGAGTCGGCCCCGCTGTGGAGAAGGTCCAAGGGCGACCGGGCGGTTCGGCAACGCGCCATCGGTTATGGATTCATCCACTTGCGATTTGCTCCACTCGTCAAGGCAGCGAGGGATACAGTAGGCCATGTTTCTGATTTTGTCCCAAGCGTGCTTGGGCTTGTATTCTGCAAAAGATTTATCAATGCTCCGCTTCACGATCTCCACCGGGATACCCGTAGCCACCATTTTCTTAATCTCGTCGAAGTCAGAGGTAGAAACATTGAACCCTGAACCTCGTTTCTGGACGAAGTAGGTTTCGACTTCATGGGCGAGTTTTAATATGGTCTCGGGATCAGTGATGACAGTAACAGCATTGTGTATCTCTGTAATATCTTTATTAGATCGGAAGTTTTCTTCCGGGAGATCGGAAGTTTCCTGCCGATCACTCTCTTCCAGACCGGAAGAATATTGCCGATCTCCTTTGTCAGAGTGGAAGTTTTCTTCCGATCTGTTTCTGAACTTTTTGGAGTTCCGAACTGTGAAAACAAGTCCGTAAGGCGCTCTGGTGACTTTTATGTAGTGGTTATCTTCGAGCGTTTTAATCCATGATCGTATCGTCCTATCAGAAACTCCAAATTCATCTTCCAATTCACTGATTTTGATAGGCTTGTTCCCAAGGACGATGCCCCAGACAATACCGTCCTTTTCCTTCTCGGATGTCGTGGAGCTGATGCACCAAAGGAACAGCCAGATCGCTGAACCTATTTTTTTGTAATGTCTGTGTTCCAAGATTCCTGAATACATTGGAAAAGGGTAACTGCCTTCGGGCATATGCTCATCCCCTAAACTTGCTTTCTATCGTCTCTCAAAAGCACGAGCGGATATTTCACTCGGACCACTGTCCATCCGGGGTAAGCCCGGGCGAAGTATTCCCTCGTTTCGTGCTTGAATGCTTCCGGATCCGACTGCATTAATCTCCAGATCCGGTCGCCCATCATACTTTTTAAGAGTGGTTTCTCGTTGCCGATCATCGATCAGCTACCATGACCAGCTTCCCGGTCGTTTCCTGAATCTCACGTTTGAATCTCTCAGCATCGCTGTTTCCATCTGAGAGGTGGAGCAGCCATATCTCCTCGACCTTGCTGATATCGTTAGCCTTAAGGAAGCCTTTGACGTGTTCCAGACCAAAGTGTGATCGAAGGAGGCGCTTCTTTTGCGCTGAATGTAACTGCCCGGCGGAGACTCGCTTATTAACAATGTCCAGCGAGTAGTTACATTCGACCATGATGTGAGTCAGGCCAGCAAATCGGTAACGGCAGTAATACGTATCTGTCAGAAAGACCAGTTTGTCCCCCTCCGTATTAGCTAAGATAAATCCCAGGGGCTCTGCGGCATCGTGCTCGATCTCAAATGGCCGGATGGACCATGTACCAATCTCAAACTGCTGATGTGCTTTGATTGACTTTATCCTGTGCCCGGAGAGCCCCAGGGCATCCGCTGTACCTTGTCCGGTATAAATGGTTATCCCGGCTTTCATCACGTCTTTGGCGGCCTTACTGTGGTCTCCGTGCTCATGGCTGATAAGGCAACCAACAATATCCGACATTCGAAAATTAAGCGCCCGCTGCAGAGATTTGAAAGGGAAGCCTGCCTCCAGCAGGAGAGCGGTATGCCCGTCCGTGATCCGGTAGGCATTGCCCGCGCTGCTGGAGCCGAGGCATTGAATTTCGATCATTAGAAGTCAGGCCCTTCGGAACCGGTTGGAGGAATATCGTTTGGCTTACTTTCGAAATCCATTTCTCCCTGTGCGGCTAGCTCTGATTTGGTCTTGGAGGTGCGTGTCTGCTTCGTTTGTTGTTCCGGCTCAGGTTCAGCCTCAGTAGCAGGTGAAGGTGTAATATCGATGACATCCTTATTGGCGTTTGCGCTAATTTCCCGCTCAACCTCTGCCTCGGCAAAGTCGCTCTCCATCTGTTTCAGGCGCAGGTAATCGTCGTCGATCTTCTGGCTGTCAATTGTGATGTCGTTGAAGGCAGCCCGGTATACTGTCTTCCAGCACATTTTCTCGTACCAGCCTTCGACCTTTTCCTTACCAACCTTCTGGCCGTTCTCCCACTTATCTTTCTCCCCGCCCCAAAATTCAGGGCTTGCATGATCAGGTTTTCGTTTCTCGATCTCTTTGACTGTCATCGTGACCAACTTATTTTTTTCTGGTGCCTGAGAGTACAGATGATAATAAAACCCACCAATGATTTGTCCTCGATCGAAGGCATTCACAACCTCAAACTCATATCCTTCATGCGGATGATTCGCATCCTTCTTGATTGGCTTGAAACGGTCGTTCGAGTAAACCAACTCGACTGTTACATGATCTGGTACATCAAGGCCGTACTTGGTGGCTTTGAGTTCAATCCCCCGATACCCCTCAATAAATCCAATGTCATACTTGCCTGTATTGTTGTTTTTGAAAGGAATCAGGTTAATGTGGTTCGGCTGGGAAGGATCGAACCCAATTCGAGCATAGGCCACTACATCTCTGGAAAGCTTGTCCATGTTCACGTTAGACCAGGTCACTGGCAGAGGATCCCGGTACTTCTCGGATTTTTTGAGGCGCTTTTCCTCAGTTGACTTGAGAACAGCGTCCAGTGCGATAAAGTAATTCTGAGCCAGCCTCTTCTGGAAGTTCGTCAGAGCCACCTCGCCTACGCTTGAGCCAAACTCCGCGATTACCTTGGTCATAAAGCGTTCTGATTGGGTTGGCTCCTGTTTCGCCAATGTCTGTTGTTGCTCGTTCAATTAAATCGCCTCCTGCATGTTGTTGTTTTTAGGTTCAATCCGAAGCTTCTTGTCCTTCTCACTTACGACCAGGCGAATCACTTGGGCGTCTGTATCGATCAGTTTTGTAACGGCCTCGGCATTGTCGATAAAGATCGGAGCCGAGAAACCATAGTGCTCGGAAAGTGTGTTGATGATGTCCAAGCCGACATTGATCCGGGCCGCATTATTCAGGCCGCCATCATATGGCACGCCGTTGTACAGCGTGTCGCAGACTTCTTTCAGCCCGCCGTTGATCTGCTCTTCAAACAGCCTGAATCTCGCAAGTTTAAACTTTGAATTAATCTTGGAGTCAAGGAGCGCGACCTTAGAACGGGTGAACTCTTCGGTAAGGAAAAGCTCTTCCTGCAACCGCTCGTATTCGGCGGCCAGGCTTCTCTCTTGGCCTTCAAGTTGGGCGATGCGCTTCTCGGTATCCTTGAATGCGTCGAATTTGTATCTGTCGCGCTCCAGATCGCGGAGACGGCTCTCCAACTCGGAAACCTCTCTTGCCAGACGGGACTCTTCTTCTTGAACCGATTCTCGGAGTCTAGTGATTTCCATCTGGATCGAAGCTTTCTCTTCCAGCAACTCTTGGTATCCCGGGTCAGATTTCGGATCCTGGATACCTGACCGAAGTTTATCCAGTTCGGCTTCCGCCACTGAAAGAACGTTCTTCAGTTCTGCAACCTGGTCATTCAGTTGCTCAACGTCCCGACTAATCCGTTCATTCTCTTCCTGCAGGCGGTGAATTTCTTCCTTGGCAGCCTTACCGCGAACGCTGATCTGCTCCAAAGTTTGAGCCTTAGAGCGGTTGAACGCGGTCTCTGCTTTCGTATGAGCCTCTTGAATTCGTTCTGTTGGCAGCTCCTGTCCGCAAGCTGCACAATTCGTGTCGTGCTGGTGACCTTCGAACGCCTTACCATTTACTTCAGTCCAATCGGCTCTTAGTCGATCTGCCTCACGGCTCTTCAAATCGATGCTTTTCTCGTTTTGCTGGATGGTATATCGCTTGTTGTCGATTTGTCGGCGAGCCGCATCATAATCCCTCTGCAACCGGCTTACCTCGTCCCGCTTGGAAGCGAACTTGTCCAACACGGCCGATTGAAGTCGGTTCTGAATGGAAAGCAGCTCGCTCTCGATCTCCCGGATCCGCTTTTCCTTCACGGCAGTCTCCCCGCCGGCCTGAATGCGAAGGGCTTCAGCTTCTTTAGCTTTGATTTCCGAACGGAGTTGCGCAATCTGATCATCAAGTTGATTTTCATTCAATCCGGCAATGTCCGGCTGATTACGCTGGGCTTCGTCGATCCGGTCAGGGATACGCTCGATCTCCTTGTTGATCTCCTTGCAGCGTGCCGCAATTACTTTCCGGTGGTTCTCGACATCTCTATCTCCCAGAATCTCTGGCAGACGGCTGAGCACCGGATTGGAGTGAATGACTTCCGCATCAGTTACATCCCCGCAGATTTCGAGCAACACCTTCCGGCGTTCTTCCTTTTTGAGCTGTTCGTTGAAGAAGGAAGGACTGGTCAAGAGTCGAAAGAGATCCTCTTTAATAATGGAATCCACTTCGGTTTGATACTCAGAGAGCTTAACCGGCACCCCGTCAACGTAGTAATCTGTGGTATGCCCCTCGAATGAGTCCGTAACGGATCCGCGCTTCTTGGTCCACTTTTCGGAGTACACCCGCCGGAATGTCCGGCGGCGGCCGTTGACCAGGAGGTCCGCTTCCACTTCATGCTCCAACTTATGCCGAAGTACCTTTCCAGCGGAGTCAAGCTCCTTGATTTCAAATTTCTGTTCCGATCGGTTCGCACTGTCCTTTCCGAAAAGCAGCCATGTAAAACCGTCGAACAGAGTTGTTTTCCCCGTTCCGTTATCCCCGTAAATTTCAACATTACCGCCGTTTGTAGAGAAGCCAAAATCACGGAAGCCTTTAAAATTCCGAGCTGTCAGACGCTCCAAGATAATTTTGTTCAAGCGATTCCCTCCTCAATGGATTGATTGATTTCGTGGATTAAAATGGCTTGCTGGTCCGGAGTCTCCGAATAGCGGATGCCGTCCAGGTAAGTCCTTAGGGCAAATTCGATTTCCGCCAAATGTTCATTTGCTGCAAGCAACTGCAGGCTGCCGAACGTACCCCGGATGCAAAGTGCAGGCGAACTGTACTGTTTTTCAGGAGAAACTTCTACGACCACATTCTGGCCGGTTACGTCAACTGAATAAGCAGTACCCCCCATCCAAACCCCTCCTCTTGTTGATTTCGCCCCAATCTGCTAAGATAGTGGCAAGAAAATTATTTAAGTCCCAGATACGACCTGTTCCCGCAGGTCGTTTTCTTTTTCGTCGTGGACAGCGATCGTCTTCCAATCCACTATGACCGGGCAGTTCTCGACGCTCGCGATCAGTGCGCCGTTTTCGTCCAGGACCCAAAACTCCGAAAAATCTTCAGTACCAGTCTGCTTGATCTCGATGACCTCGCGTCCTTCGATCACCGTTCCAACTTCAAATATTCGGGTTGGGTTGCTAACCACGGTCAACCGTTGAATAACTGGATACATGGCTTGTCCTCCTTTCGATTATGTTTGATGCGTCAGCCGCATCTCTCGACGCCGAACGGAGAAGGTTATGAAAACCGTCCGACGCCGGGAGACAGGGCCGAAACCCAGTCATTATTCCTTGCTCTTCTCGCTCTTCTCCAAACGGCCGTTTAGATAAGCTGCTCTGATTAGGTGGGCGACTGTTCCGTTTGTTTCCTTTTCCCAGCCGTTCAACCATTCAATAACTTGAATCTCCTTCGGGGTTAATGCCCGCCCTATCAGATGCTCTACGCTGATTTTGTTAATCATGCCGATCCCTCCCTATAGTCGTACCGAATGCGAAGGGCTTCGAAAGCCACTTCCTTATGCTCGTAATCCAGATAATCCATGTCTGAAAGATTCACTTTGTTCGATTCGTTATAGAGATGAAGTGCGAGATTCAACATAAATTTTTCTGACTGCGACCAGCCTTTCGATGCTGCTCGAAGCTTTGTGGCATAAACCGACCTTAATTCCACATCAATATATCGTTTTGTCAGAAGCGGTTTGAGCCGCGGTGTGTTTTGAAAAATGAAGAGAAGCGACCGCCAATACTTGTCCATCAGGCTGTTCCCTCCTTGCCCTCTTTGCCACTATCAGCTAAAATAGACACCAAGAGAGACTTTAGACGAGTTCTCAACGAGAGCGTCCGGCCTGCCCGCCGGGCGTTTTTTTGTGCTTTCAGCTCTGTTTTGTGGAGCTGGATCATCATTTTGAGGTAATCAATGTTTTTCTCTAGCTTGTCCGGTGACACGTTTTCCGGGTTCTGCCGAATTGTCCGGAGGTTACGAGCTGCATTGCGAGCTACAATCCGGATTTCCTCTTCCAATGTCATTTTCGTTTCCATTTCAATCCCTCAATTCATATATTTTTTGGCCTTCAGATCTGCACGATGCTCTCGCCAGGCGCTGAAGTAGGAGAAAGAATATTCCTTGCATAAGACCGTTACGTAATGCATCAGAGCCGTAATAGCTTCGATGCTTTCCATGATTGCTATCTTGATTTGCTGCATTTCCTTCTGGCCAAGCTGATCCTTGGTTTTGGTGATCGGTGCTTGTAATAGGGCTTGTTCGACCTCGCCGATCTCCTCGAGCACTTTAAGATGTACCGACGATCTATGTAAATCTACGTTGTTGAGCCAGGGGGCTGAGGCGCCATCTGTTACTTCTCCAGCTGCCGCGATGTAAAGCCGACCGTCATCGTAGTGCTGAGCCGCCGCTTTAATAACTGGCTTCGAAGCCTTCCGACTTCCTTTGATAATCTTGCCAATCTGCGATCCGTCCACATGGGCCGCTTTACCAGCTTTTGCGAGGGTATCGCCATTTTGCTTCATTACTTCTTCAAGTGCTCCTGAAAAATGTCCAACTGCCATTCTCAATTGGCCTCCTTTGTCCAAATAAGTAGGATGTTATTGGACAAGGGGTCGGTGTAATATTAAGTTGTGAGTTTAACCTTTCCCCTCATCCCCTCGCCCGCTGGCGGCCGGTACCGCCCCGGCGGGCTTCTTCTATCCTTTTCAATTCTTTCATTGCTTCCTTCAGGATTCGTTTTCTCTCGAACTGAGATAACCCTTCGGGATTAGCGGAGTAGTTTGGCAACGATAACTCCAGGGCTACTTCCATATCCATTCCTTTAATTAGATTGCGAGTGACAACTGCCGAGATGAGCCCAGCCCTTGAAGATTGACGTTTCCAGCGGATTCGCATTAAATTCCCTCCTCAGCCGGCAGCATTTTCTATTTTTGCTTTCCGATCATTTTGAATTTGCTCAGCATACTTCACATTCTTTTCTGCCAGGAACTTATGAAGTTTGTCCCATGCTTTTTCTGATAAGCCTGGATTGTAAGGTGCTGGATACTCCTTTTTCATTACCAACCCTCCCTATTCGAACTTGACTAGTACATAACGACTGCGGCTTGGCTCGTGGCTGATGTAAACAAGTACCCAACCTTCGCTTAACATCCGATTCACTTCTGCTATGCTGAAAGTTTCTTGAGCTTCTTTAACATCTTGTAGAGAAAAATCCATCTATCCCACCTCCTTCTGCTCGGAAGTTGCGGATTGACTGTCTAAAAAACACGTTTTGTGCGGTTGATCATCAAAAAAAATCTCTTGTACTGTTTTATCAAAATGTGTAGCAATGCGAACCTTAATTGAATCTTTAGGGATCCGCTGAGCGTTTTCGTACATCTGAAGAGCACTTACGCTAATTCCGATTGCTTTTGCAGTTGCTTCTCTACTAGAATCACCCCGTAGTTCAAGCAATCTCTTTGCAATAAGTTCTTTCATAATCCCTTACACCACCTCTCCAAAAACCACGTTTTGTGTTGTTGTTATTAATATATACCGCACATTTTGTGTTGTCAACACGTTTTGTGTTTAATGACTAAAATTAACACAGAATGTGTTAATATGTGATTGGGTGATTTTATATGGCTACTTTTGGGCAAAGACTGCGCGAAATTCGCACAGCGCATAACCTCACACAAAAAGACTTTGCTAAAATATTCAAGGTCAGTGAGAGTGCGATTGGTATGTATGAACGAGACGAAAGAGAACCTTCTATTAAATTTACAAACGAAGTCGCCGATCAATTTGAAGTAACTATTGATTACCTTCATGGACGGACCGACAATCCAAAAGGATATGAGACAAATATGTCCTTTTTTGGCGGCCCAGAGAAATACACGCCTGATGAAATCGCAGAAATGGAAGCAGCTCTGGAGCGATACAGAGCGATGAAGCGAAGAGCTGCAGAAGAAGCCGCAAAGGAAAGAGAAGCGGATAAGTAGCAAGTACCTCAGCCGATGAGGAAAAGTTCGGGAGATAATAATGATATTTTTAGTTATATTCATTGCTGTTTTTATCGTTGGTATATTCATCATGTTAATTTATAAGTCTGGGCAATCAGCTGTAGCACTATCAAAACCATCCATTGAATGTCCCGTATGCGGTAGATCAATTCATGTTGTAGGTAATGCAACAAAGTGCTACAAATGCAAATCAAAGTTGATCAAACATGCTAATGGTAATTACATTAAAGGATAAGTTCAATACAATGCGAGCCAAATTCGGCTCATATTTTTCATCCATAAACCGAACATGCATTCTTACTATAGGAGGTAATTGCCATAATACGTATAGGAGTCTTTACCAGTAATGGGCGTAATACAAAACCCGAGCCGGTGATCATAAAGACAGAAAGCGTGGCTTTAGATCCTGAACTGGCTGCCAAGATCGCGGCGTCATCTACATGTCCCAACAACAAAAAACGATTATAAATCTAAGCCGGCAACGGCTTTTTATTTAAACCATAAACCGAACATACATTCCTATGGAGGTATTTATTATGCTATTTCTTCATTATTACGAGACGGTTCTTGAGCAGTGGATCTCAGATCATTTCCGCACTAACGGCATTACCACACCTGAAGATTTAGAAATTGGGAGGATGGCGGAAATATTTGGAGTCGATCTCCAGTACGACACTTGCAAATCGTTTTCAGACAATAAAGAAATGGTCATTATTTTACATAACCGCTTGGCCGTAGTTGCCGCTCGGATGATTTTCTTCCACGAACTGTGCCATGTGCTCCGTCACGTTGGCGACCAGCGCAAAATGCCCGAGCTTTTTAAAGATGCCCAGGAAGCTGAGGCTAGCGCCTTCCTTCTTTATGCTTCTATGCCCTTCTATATCATTTCAAAACTTCAATTGCCGCCTAGGCAGAACGATGCAATTAAGTTTCTCGCGTCTACATTCAAGGTTCCTTTAAAAATCGCGAAGCAACGACTTGAACAAATTCAGCGGAGAGAACTACAAGGGATAATGATGGCAACTGCTAAAAATTCATTGATTAAACAGCCGATCATTCCGTCTAAACCCACTGAGACAAAGATATACGCTTATTATGATCCGACGGGAGAATTTGACGCCCCGTCGCAAATCGTCGTTTGTGTGGACGAGCAGACCCTCCTCACCCAAGAGGAGATCACATTTTCTCCAAACGGGCCATTTGACCGCATTGATGAGAATCAATTGGATAGTTTTCAGGACAGTAAACCTGTCTTCTACGATGATATGGACTATAAGGACGAAATGGTCAGTTTGAGAGTTAATTATCTTGCTTCAAGGCATAGGAACTCTGCTTTTACCTTTGTTATTCAAAGGAAAGATTTGGAGGAAGTTTTAGAGTTCCATGGGGCTTATTTTTAGAAAAACTCAAGGGAGGAAATCACATGGTTACGAAATCAGACGCAACAGTAACCAGGGTCATGCGTGCCGCTATTTACATCCGCGTGTCCACCGATATGCAGGCTGAGGAAGGCTTCTCTATAGAAGGGCAAAGAGCTCGCCTCACTAGCTTCGCGGAGTCCCAGGACTGGGCTATATATGATTTTTACATTGATGATGGGTATTCAGCCAAAGACCTTAACCGACCGAGTATGAAACGAATGCTGGCGGACATGGAGGACAAAAGGTTTGATGTGATCTTGGTTTACAAATTAGACCGGCTTACGCGTTCGGTCGCCGATCTGCACGCCCTACTAAAAACGTTCGATCTCTACGGCGTCAAGTTTAAGAGCTCTACAGAGATTTTTGAGACCACTACTGCTATGGGGCGGTTCTTCATCACCTTAGTTGGCGCGATGGCTGAGTGGGAGCGTGGGACGATCTCAGAGCGTGTTCGCTTCGGTGTGGAGCAAATGGTAGCCGAGGGACGTCGTCCTGGTGGAGTACTTCCCTATGGATACACTCAAGACGGGGAATTAGTTCCCGAAGAAGCGGCCTATATACGTGAGATCAGGGACCTTTATATGAGTGGTTTAGGTTATAAAAGTGTTGCTATGACAATGAACCGGGCTGGAAAGCTGCGCCGAGCTAGTGAATGGACCGATGCCACCGTTGCGTACACCTTGGAAAACCCCTACTATGCCGGCATTATTCGTATTGGGTCGAAGACACCAGCAGGTAACTATGTAAACAGTAAACGGGATCAGCGTGTTAAATGTGTTTACGGAAAGGGGAGTCACGAAGCCATATTCACTCAAGGCGAGTATAACGAACTCAAAGCATTCATGGAGCGCAAGTCTTCCGGGGGATACAGTAGGATCAGTACCTACTGGTTTAGCGGTGTCCTACGGTGTGGTAGATGTGGCGCAGCCATGTTTGGACGCTTGACTACAAAAAGAACAACCTCAAATGGCGATGTAAGAACACAATACTATATCTGTTCAAATCGTCATCATAGCAAATCATGTGATCTTCCTACTTTTCGTCAGGTGCATGTAGAGCACTTAGTTCTGGAGTATATAAAACAGCTACAGGTCGACATGGATAAAATCAAAGAAGAAGCAATGCGTCTCTCCAAAGACGAGAGTAAGAAGAAAATTGAGATTGATAAACAAAAACGTGAACTTGCAAAAATTATGGAGCGCCGGGAGAAATGGCAATACATGTTTGTGGAAGGGCTGATAAGCAGAGAAGATATTCGAAAGAAAATTGCAGAGGAAGATAAAAAAGAGCAGGAGATTCAACAACTCATAGTAGCAAGTCAGAAGTCACTGTCCGGTATCCCACGCTTAACGGAGTTGGCCGGCCTAGCTGATGCTTGGCCATATCTCGATGACCAAGAAAAGAAGGATCTTGTTTATACCCTCTTCTCCCAGATCGTCATCAATACGAATCTCAAGGAGGTCAAAGGTGTAAAAAACAAGTTCTTTGACGCCTTTGTCCAGGATATCACCTTTAATTGACCCCACATTATATTAGATAGACTCCCGTCATGGCCAGTATTCATCGCCTGAAGCATATCCAAAGCCTCCCTTCCCCGTACCTCGCCGACGATGATCCGATTGGGCCGCATCCGTAGTGAAGAACGGATCAAATCTCTGACCGTAATTTCTCCCTTGCCTTCCGTATTGGCATTCCTCGTCTCCAGGGACACCAGATTGGGAACAGTCACGATCTGCAGCTCCGCCGAATCCTCAATCGTGATAACCCGCTCATCACCCGGGATATACTGGGACAATGCATTCAGAAAAGTCGTTTTCCCGGATCCGGTTCCCCCGCTGATAAAGATGTTGTACCTACTCCTTACTAATGTCTGCAGCCAGTTCGCCGTCTCCGTATCCAGAGATCCCTTCTCAACCAGATCCTCCATGGTCATCGGACGCTCCGGGAACTTCCGGATCGTCATGGTTGGTCCTTTAAGCGCTATAGGCGGAAGAACGATGTTTACCCGGGATCCATTCCTCAGCCTTGCATCGACGATGGGCGAGGATTCGTTTACGACCCGATTGACTCCTGACACTATGGTCTGAATAATATCCTCAAGCCTTTCCCTGGACTCGAAATGAACCGGCAGGCGCCGCACTTGCCCATCCTGTTCCACGAATATTTCCTCATGTCCGTTGATCATGATCTCGGTTACGGTAAGGTCATCGACAAGCGGCTGAAGGACATCCAAACCGCGGAATGAATCATACAACCGCCTTACCCACCTGCGTTTATCCGCTGCCGTCAGACCCGCGAGGCGCTGTTCTTCAAGCACCTGGCGCTCGATATAATCCATCAGTTGATCGTCCTGCATGGAAGAAGTCACATCCAAACCGGAGCGGATTTCCCTGCGGAGCAAGGCGAATATATCTTCCTTCATCTTGCCGCACTCCCTATCTCATCCACTCCCGCCATACCCGGATTCAACAATCGGCACAGCTTCATGACATCGCGCTGGTAGATCGGCGAATGCATCAAGGCGCCGTTTTCCCCATTTCCTTGGCTCCAAGCCGGAATAAACGATAATGTTACCGCCACGGCCATTTCTTTTCTTGCCGGAGAAAGCGCATATTCCCCGGTAACCCGATTAGCCGCAAACAGCGATTTGCCGATCACGGAGTTGTATAAGGAAGGATGGGAACGCTCGAGATGGGCCAGCCATACTTCCGTCTTTCTCATGACGCTCCAGTCTTCCGTCACAAGCCAGACCAGCTTGTCCGATCGCTCGAGAACCATTTCGGTCCGCCCGTTCGGAAACGAATCGGTATCGACGATCACCGAGTCATAGAGCCCGCTCCCCGCGATATAGTCGATCAATTCGGACGTATCCTTCCGCTCCATCTCCAACAGTTCATTCAAGTTGTCCAATGGACCGAAGGTATCCCCCTGGAGCAACGGATGTCTGTAGACATAGGCGGAGACCGGAAATTTCAAAGGTTCCCGCCTGTCCTCCGCAGCTTTCAGGTCGTACAGCAGCCGGGCCAATCCCGCGCGATGCCCGTCGCCCCGGGTTTCATGCCCTTCGCGCATAAATCCGCTCTGGATCGTCTCCAGATTCAAATAAAAGACTTTGGCTCCCTCGGCCGCCAACTGTCTGGCCATGTTCAGCGCCACCGTCGTCTTGCCGCAGCCTCCTACGGTAGACGTAACCCCGATAATCCTGGCCCTGCCGTCCATCGGAGCGATTCCTTCGCTACCCCCACGCACAATCTCAAGAAGGGAAGATAGCAATAAATGCAGCGGTTGATACTTGGCCAACTGCTTGCCTGTAAAAGTCTCTTGCTCCCCGTCGCTCAGGCGAATAAATGTGATTCTCCCATGATTTCCTTCCCCTGCGGCTTCAAGAAAAGACGATTCGCCAAGTACGGCATCCACTATTTCCGAAGACTCCGCCAAAAACTTCAAGAACGCCTCCTTCCGGCTAAATGCCGTCATGATCAGTCGCCGGGCAAACTCGCTGCATCGTACGTAATGAAGAAACGGCTCGATATATTGCTCATCTTGAACGGCAAGCACGACTCTGACTGGTAACACGGTCCACCACCTCTTCTTGGGAACGCAAAAAAGCACCGCCCAATAACCGATCTCTCGGTCAATTGGACGGTGCTTCCGTTCCGTATTCCTAAAATTTACAATTAGAATAACATAGAAGAGCTGTTCGGACAAGTCCTATTTCTCCAAGAAACGCTTCCTGATGTCCGGCGTCGGCATCATGCAGGCGTCATCCTTACCGAACCAGCGGTAGCGGTTCGCTGCTATCCAGCCGTACACAGCATCGCGGAGCGGGCGGGGAATTACAATAAAGAGATACATCAGCGGCCAAGGGAAGCGCAGCCGTCTGGCGATTCGCAGCGCAGCCGTGGAGCGGGTATAATGAACTCCGTCCTCCACAAGGACGATCGTGTTCAAAAAACCGCCTTCCGGAGTCTTTCCTTCGAGCAGGCGATCGGCCGCAGGGGATTGAAGAGAAGCAAAGTGAAATATGCCGCGCGGATCGCGTTTGATAATAAACTTCACAGCCCCCTGACAAAGGTGACAGACCCCATCAAATAAAATCACTGTATCGACCTCACGATTATTTTGTCCCAGTATCCTCGCCTCCCGAGAAACTATAGAAAAAAGCACGGAGCCAACAGCCCCGCGCCTACTATCCAGAACCTTGCGCCGTTACTCGGCCAAAGCCTTGTCAATCCATTGTCCGTCTTCGACTTGACGTCCGATATCTCCCGCAAAACTATCCATGCATTTGCATATGAAATCTTTGCGGCAGACCGGACAAGGCGTTTTCTGCAAACGGCTGATATTGGTTAGCCGCCATTCAGGAAAACGATGGTAAAACACACGGCATTCGGTGCCGTCGGCCAGCTTGACGATAAATTCGTACAATCCCTCTTTGTCGTTGCTCCCGGCCTTGGTCACGTTATCAACACTCGGTCTGTAAGACATGGTCATCACCCGCATTATCAAATTAGAATCCTGTTTTAGTACTTAGACATATTAATTAATTTTGGGCGGCGTGTCAACTTGGAAGGGGATGACAAAGACTCTCGATTGCAACAAGATGCATACCCTCCGGTCAAAAAAGAGACTTCCTTTACATTATACCCAAAGGAAGTCATTTTATTGAGAAGAAGTTCCGGCCTATTCAACAAGATTTAGTTTCACTTCGATATTCCCGCGGGTCGCTTTGGAATAAGGGCAAAAATCATGAGCCTTATGCAGCAGATCTTGGGCTTGGGAACGTTCCACACCCGGCAGCTTGACGTCGATTTCCACGGCAAGTTTAAAACCGCCGTCGCTTTCGTCTTTTCCGATGCCGACATGATGGGTTACTTCCGCGTTCTCCGCATTCACTCCAGCCTTTTCCGCTACATTGGCCAACGCGCTTGCAAAGCACGCTCCGTATCCGGCAGCAAAGAGCTGCTCCGGATTCGTTCCGCTGCCTCCCTGTCCTCCCATGGATTCGGGCATACTAAGGTCAAGTTTCAAGACGCCATCCGAGGATTCAAGCGAACCTGTGCGTCCGCCTTTTACTGTCACAGTAGCCGTATATAAAGTCTTCATGGCAATACCTCCTTAAAGCCAATATAAAATGGGGGGGTCACAGTCCATTTAAAGCAATACGGCCGATTTGAAACGGACAAACCCCAAAAAGTTTCCCTAGACAAAAACTCTTGGAGGTGTACAATATAAAAAGATCTTTTCAATAGATAGGGTGAGATACCATGAATGAGACTCAAGATAAAGCAGAGGCCGGTATCCCCGGGTGGAGAATGAACGGCGATCAGCCTTCTCTGCCGGAAGCCCATCGCTCCATGCGCATTCCGGCGACTGGCTCTTGGTTCAGGAAATTTCTGGCCTTTGCCGGACCCGGCTATATGGTTGCCGTCGGTTATATGGATCCAGGGAACTGGGCGACCGACATCGAAGGCGGTTCACGCTTCGGCTACACGCTTTTATCCGTTATTTTGTTATCCAATCTTATGGCAGTCCTGCTCCAGTCCCTCTCCGGCAAGCTCGGCATTGTAACCGGCAAGGATTTGGCGCAGGCCTGCCGTGACAATTATTCCAAACCTGTCGTCATCACACTCTGGCTGCTCTGCGAATTGGCGATCGCCGCGACGGACCTGGCTGAAGTCATCGGGGCCGCAATTGCGCTTAATCTGCTTTTCGGATTGCCGATCATTTACGGGGTGATGATCACCGCCGTGGACGTTTTGCTTATACTATTGCTTCAGAACAAAGGATTTCGAACGCTGGAAATTTTCGTCGTCGTCCTTATCGCTACGATCGGGATTTGCTTCGGCATCGATCTGTTTCTCTCCAAACCGGATATGGGGCAGGTCGCCCTCGGTTATATTCCTAACGCGGACATCATCCGCCGGCCGGAAATGCTCTATATCGCGATCGGTATATTGGGAGCGACAGTCATGCCGCACAATCTGTATTTGCACTCCTCCATCGTGCAAACCAGACAGTATGACCGGACTCCGGCCGGCAAACGGCAGGCGATCAAGTTCGCGACCTGGGATTCGAGCATCGCGCTAACATTCGCTTTGTTTATTAACTCGGCGATCTTGATCGTTTCCGCCGCGACATTCCACTCTGCGGGAATGACCCAGGTCGCCGATATCAGCGAAGCCTACCACCTGCTTACTCCGATTGTAGGCACCACTCTGGCAAGCGTCATGTTTGCGGTCGCGCTGCTTGCATCCGGGCAGAACTCTACGTTGACCGGGACGCTCGCCGGGCAGATCGTCATGGAAGGCTTCGTGAACATCCGCCTGACTCCTTGGCTGCGACGTTTGATTACGCGCCTGATCGCTATCATCCCGGCCGTTATCGTTACCGCCATTTACGGGGAAAGAGGGACTCAGGATCTGCTTATTTTTAGCCAGGTCATTCTTTCGTTACAGCTTCCGTTCGCCGTAATTCCGCTGGTCAGGTTCACCTCGAGTAAAACGAAGATGGGCGAATTCGCCAACAAGCTTTGGCTGAACATTCTGGCCTGGCTTATCGCCGGCGTTATCGTCGTGCTGAACGTATACCTGCTGGTTCAAAGTATCCTGTTCTGATAAGAACCCCCGCCTGCGTCTTGAAATCAAGGCGCTGCGGGGGTTTTGATTCTATCCGAAGCTACTCCTTGATCTCTTTAAAGGAGGCATCATAAAGCCGGAACATGGTTTTATAACCGGATTCGTCTATTTTGATCCCGACATCGAGCCGGCCCGTTATTTCGAGGGGCTCCGATTTATATCTCAATTTGACATCCTCCGGAACAAACACAATCATAATTTTATTCCAGTAAGTTTCGTCCCCGTTATCAAAAGGACACTCCGCTCCCGGTTCGGGAATAAGCAGGAACCAGTTATTTTCAAAAGACAACACTTCTCCCATAAACCCCTTGATCGTTACGGTTGATCCGCTTAAGTCCCAGAATGCTTCGGATGGAGTCGTTTGATCGTCGCCGTCAAAAAATTGGGACCATCCGATCGGCTGAGCCCCCTTTTTATCCTTAACACCTGATGTGGCTTTATTCCCTTGGGATGTATCGGGCTTTGTAGAAGCAACGTTTGCTGTCGCTTTACCGGAGACCGCGTTGCTATCTTTCCCCGTTCCCGCCTTTACCTTGGTTTGCGTTTCCGTCGATTTCAGCTCCTTTGACGTCGTTTGCTCCTTCGCCGAAACCGCTCCGCCCGTGGAGTTCGTCCGTCCATCCGGCTTGTTCTCCACCTGGCTTTC
This sequence comes from Paenibacillus sp. Marseille-P2973, assembly GCF_018101095.1. Taxonomy (NCBI): domain Bacteria; kingdom Bacillati; phylum Bacillota; class Bacilli; order Caryophanales; family Paenibacillaceae; genus Paenibacillus; species Paenibacillus sp. Marseille-P2973. The sequence goes on along the minus strand of NZ_JAGQEH010000004.1, from coordinate 282,953 downwards.
CAAATCCTCCGGCTGTTCTGAAGCGGACTTTGGCAATGGAGCTAGAGCTGCCTTCTTTTCCTCAGGCGAAGCTGCCTTCTTCTCCTCAGCGGTTGGATCTTCTTCCTTCACTTTATCTCCGGCTTTTTCTGTTTCCTGTACTTGGCTCGGTACTCCTGTTGAAGCCGATTCAGCTTCTGCTAACCCCGTCTTCGCAGGAACTTCTTCGCTCGAACCGGACTTTGACGGCAAAGAACCGGCGGCCTCTCCAAAAGAACCAGCAGACGGAGTAAGCGCCTTGTTTTGACCGCAGCCCTGCATAAGCATCGCAAAAACGATGATAGAAGGTAGCAGCCCCCATACCCATGTTTTTTTCACCTCATCTACCTCCTTAAGCTTTGAACAAGGCGAGCGGATCCAGCCGATACATCCGGACAGCGGGCAGCAATGCAGCTGCGATTCCGATCGCGAGAGTGCCTGCTGCGATTAAAGCGTGATCACCTGAAACAAGGAACGGTGAAATTTGAATTCCGGCGTATTGAAACAGAGCGTCCCGCAAAAAGTAACCACCGACATGACCCGCCGCAATCCCAAGGACGAGCCCGGCCCCTGTCAGAACCAGACCTTCGCCCAACATGGCCATCACGATATAACCACGCGTTTTCCCCAAAAGACGCAGCAGCCCCGCATCCTTCGTCCGCTCTCCTGCAGCGGCGATCAAGGAAAGCAGGATCGACACCGCAGCCAGCAAAATGCATAGCGCCGTCACGATTCCAAGCAGTTCGGAGCCTTTATCCACGAGATTAACCACATCGGCAACCGCTTTGCTTGTATAAATAACTTGAACCCGGCCTTCTCCTTCAAGCAAGGACCGTAAATCCTGCCCGGCCTGCAGGGTTGCTGGCTTCACAAGGATAGCCGTTATATCGCGGTCTTCTGCGGCTTCCCCATGAACAGCCCATGCATAGTCCACCGTCGTAAAAATAGCCCGGTCATCCGGGGTATTCAGCCGCGGCAAAATTCCCTTGACCGTATAGACAAAACCCTCATGTTCATCATGCTCTCCGTGATTCTCCTCTTCTTCGAGATGAACCTCTTCCACCAGGCCATGCGCCCCTGAAAACGTATCTCCGACCTGCACATGAAGCATTTTCGCCGCATAAGCACCGATCACGACTTCTCCGGTCTGCCCATATAAATGCCCTTCTGTCATCGGCTGATCGCCGTACCTGGTCATAAAATATTGCGGATCGATACCGACGATCGGATATTCGTTATAATGGTCACCTGTCGTCAAAGCGTACGCCTTTTCGACGGAGTTGTTCTCACGCACCTTCTCCAGTGTTTCACCAGGTATATTCCCGGTTGGTGCACCAACATGATAAAACGTGTTCAACACAAGCTGACTTTCGCTGCCCGCCGCCCCGATCACCAAATCGAACGGACCATAGCCTTTCTCCGCTCCTTGCTCTACACCCGCTTTTGACAAGGTAAGCAAAATGATAAAGGCGACGGTTGCGGAGACGGACACAATCGTCAACAGCGATAAATATTTACGGTGCAGCAAATTTTTAAATAAATAACGGAGGAGACTCATATCGCAAGCCCCCCTTGCTTACGAACCCGGCGATGAATTTCGTTAATTTCATGAATGTGCCTGCATGCCGGGAAACGCTCCGCCATTCTTAAATCATGGGTAACGACAAGCAGGGTATGACGGTCGCTCCCGCATAGCTCCAGCAGGAGCTCCGCGATTTCGTCCGCGGTCTCCCAGTCCAGACTGCCTGTCGGTTCATCGGCAAGGACCAGCGATGGTCCTGAGATCAGCGCCCGGATAATGGCCACACGCTGCTGTTGTCCTCTGGAGAGCTGGGAGGGCTTATGATCCCTCCGCTCCAGCATCCCAACCCGTTCAAACCAGTGGTTGATGAGTTCGAGGCGTTCGCTCCGCCCGGTATTCCGGTTCCCGGGTAAAGCGATCTCCACATTTTCTTTCGCCGTAAGAGAGGGTATGAGATGAAAATCCTGAAGAATGTAACCGATATGCTCTCCCCGAAAACGGTCTCGGAGTGCCTCGCTCATGCCGGATAGCTTGTTCTCTCCGATCAGGATATCCCCTTCATCCGGCCGCATAATGCCGCTAATCAAGTGAAGCAACGTGCTTTTGCCGGAGCCGCTCGGTCCGGTAATCGCGATTTTTTCGCCTTGTCCGACATGCCATTCCGGAATGTCCAGAATCGGAATCTCTTTTCCCGCCACATGAAACTGTTTCCTCAAACCGCGGATCTGAAGCATGACTCTTCCCCCTAACCATCATGAAAAGGAAAACAGGAGAAGCGGCTTCTCCTGTTTTCTTCTGCCTTGTTTTGTCTTGACCTGTTCCGTTAATTTAATTGGATCCGTTCCGACAAAGCATCCCATTTCAGCGTTTTGCCGGTAAGCTGATTGAATGCCGACAGCGGCAGGTATAAGGTTCCGTTGTCCACGTCTACGGTAAAGGAAGCGGACTTGCCGCCCGTTTTGGCCGTTCCCGCGCCAAGATCGACGGTTATGGTTGCGCCTTTTCCGGTTAATGTCACGTTATTTCCGGTTGCCTGGTAAGTTCCTCCAAGCGATTCGGTTAAAGCTTTAGCCGGATAGAGCACCTCTTTGTCACGGTTAATTTTGAACTTCGGATACAAATGCTTAGATTGCAAATTGGAGGTGGCTTTGGATAAGTCAACACCAAGCACTTCCGCCCCGGCAATCGCGATTTGCGTATTGTCGACCTGCCCTTTCAGCTTATCGGCAATCGGTCCGTAAGCCCAAACGCCTACATCCACCGCCGAATGGCCGTGACCGGACCAGCCGATCAACAAACGCTTGGAGATGACGGCGTTATATCCGCCTTCCCGCTTATAGGAAGAACCGTCTCCATCCAAAATCTGCTGTGCTTCCTCATTGGTCAAATCGTTAATCCAAGTGTTTTCGGACACGATTTTCTTGATATCGGCTACCGTTTTGGCTCCATCCAATGCGGCGATCAAGGACTCCGACGAATGCTTCTGCTTATCCCACAGATCGATATTTACCTCGTAAATATTATCTCTGGACAGCGACAGTCCGCCTGTCTCATGGTCCGCGGTTACTACGACGGAAGTATTTCCGTTCTTTTTCGCAAAATCTATCGCAACTTTAAAAGCGGCATCGAAGTCCAGGGCTTCCTGCACCATGGTCGGAAGATCGTTGGCATGTCCGGCATGGTCGATCCGGCCGCCTTCAATCATGATCGCAAAGCCGTCCGAATCTGCAGACAGGATTTCCAGCGCTTTGGATGTCATATCCGCAAGGCTTGGCGTTTCCGACGATCTATCCGGTACGTAAGCAACATGCGAGCCACCGAACAGCCCAAGCACCTTGGCGTCTTTCGCGGTCAGCGACTTCAGGCTTTGTGCATTCTCTACTATTTTGTAGCCCTTGGCCTCAAAATCAGGGAGCAGGTTTTTATCAGTCCGTTTGCCCTTCTCCTCTTTGGTCACGAAGAAAGATTTGCCTCCGCCGAACAATACATCCACTCCGCTGTCCAGATATTGGGAAGCAATCGCACTTTCGTTGTCGCGGCTCCGGACATGCGAAGCATATACGGCCGGAGTAGCGTGAGTAATCCGTGCAGTCGTCACGAGGCCTGTAGATTTTCCGTTAATTTCGGCCGCTTCAATAATGGAAGCGAAAGGCTTGGAAACATCCTCATTGGAAACGCTGATGCCCGCATTATAGGTTTTATGTCCGGTTGCAAAAGCGGTTCCGGCCGAAGCCGAATCCGTAACGATTCCGGAGACGATCGTACCGCCGTCTTCACCGCGGTCGGCGTATGTAGTAGCCTGCCCGACGTAATAGGGGTCGAGGTTCAATTTATCAATTCCTTTGACATACTGCTGATAATACCGTGCTGCCGATACTTGCGCCGGCCCCATGCCGTCCCCGATCAATACGATCAGATTTTTCGACTTCCCGCCTGCCGCTTCATTCCCGTTTTCTTTAGCGACGGCCGCCGGCCCGGCTGCGATGACAGATAATGCTAACCCGGAAGCTGCAAGCCCTCTCCAGAATTTATTCATTTTGTCCCCTCCCATTTATTGACACTATGTAGAGTTTAAAGGGCCAGTATTAGGGGAATGTCAGAGAAATGTTCCGGATACGTAAAAAAAGAAAGTCCCCGGACCATGTCCAGGGACTTTCCTTTGTTAAATATGATGCGGTCGAGAGGACTCGAACCTCCACGGGCATACGCCCACTACCCCCTCAAGATAGCGTGTCTGCCATTCCACCACGACCGCTCGGCAGTTTCAGAAACGAACATTTTTTATTATATAATTGTGTTTACTAAATGTAAAGTGGAATTAATTCCCTCCCTCTTTCTTGTGTTTCCGATACCTTGCAAACTCCAGATACTCTTGAATAAAGAGCGCCTCTTTTGGTGTTAAATCGCCGGCCAGCTTCTCCCAGTTCATCGTGAGGTTGGCTGCGTATACAGCGCTGCTTTCCTGAATCTGTATAGCGGTTCTTTCGCGACCGGTCAAAAGCCAATCCAAACTGACATCAAAATAAGCTGATATCTCGATCAATTTGTTCGTGCTCGGCGTCGACTTTCCCCGTTTCCAATCTCCCAGATTTCCCGTACTGATTCCTAGTTCGAGACAAAACTCCTTTTTCATGAGACCTTTAGTCTTAATCAAAAGTTCAATCCTGTCATAGATAGACAAACTTCTTCGACCTTCCTTCAAAATACGCCGGATTACGCATTTAAGTATTCATTATTGTTAAATAACGTTTTTACGCATATAATGAACTGAACACTTTTTTGTGCTCCTGTCATCGGCCAATTATAACATAAAATTTCCAACAAATAATAGGCCGAGCAGCCTATGTATGTTTCTATTCATCTAATTTTGGACTATAGGAGCGTAAACCGTGACCGAACCCCTTTCTTTACTGAAGGAAGCCGCACATTTTCTTCCCAAAGGCGTGGCCTTCGTCGATCCCAATGGAACGATTCAATTCGTCAACCGGACTTGGGTAAAGCTTGCGTTATTGCACGGGTTATCCCCGCTGTGGGATCGTCCGGGATTAAATCTCGAGCGACATTTCGAGAACTTCATTGGTGACAATGCACCACTCGTCCGCGAATTGTGGCCCAGTTTAAAGTGTATTCTGGAAGGTAACAGCCTCTACTACTCCACCGAGATTTACTCTAACCACCTAGAATCAAGATGGTATCTCTTGGAAGCGGTTCCGCTTAATTTGGAAGGGATGATACGGCTTCGCGGCATGCTGCTTGTATATTCCGACATTACGGGCTATAAGGAGCTTGAATCACAATTAAAAGAGGCCACTTGTCAAATTCGTACCTTGCGCGGTTTACTGCCAATCTGTGCGGTATGTAAGCAAATCAAGGACGAGCAAGAAAACTGGAATTCCATCGAAGAATACTTAATGAAGCATACCCATGCCGAATTTACCCACGATATTTGTCCCGAATGCATCAGGCTGTTGTATCCGCAATATTCCTCAATCTTGGACCAGCCGAACGATCTATAGCAGCCCAATCATTCCTGCCATGACCCCTGCCATCCTCTCTACACTAACGACACCACTTCGTTCACATTACACTTAGCCCGACTGCATACCGTTCCATACTTCACATACAATAAGGGTTGACCTGAAATGCATTTCATGTTTTATACTCATTCCAGCACAGGCAGACAACTTGAGACAAGGAGGAATAATCATGAAATTAATTGCTATAGATTTGGACGGAACGCTGTTGACCTCGGAAAGCAAACCGAGCGGGGAGGGGCTGGCTGCGATCCGTGACATGCTGGAACAACGCCATCATCGAGTCGCAATTTGCACAGGAAGAGCCGGCTATGATGTGCGCCATCTGGTAGGAGACGATATAAAGCTGCCCATCATTTCATTTAACGGAGCGGCTATTCATGACGAGAACGGCCAATTATTAAAAGAAACGCCGATTAAGCGTCAAACCGCTATGGAGGCTATCGCCTATTTGGAAGAGCAGGATGTTTATTTTGAAATCTTTTGCCCGGATGCCATCTACTCTCCTTCACGGGGTGAAGATAAGCTGCGTGCGGAGATGGATGTAAACAAGAGCGCCAATCCCGATATAGACTACGATCAATTATGGGAGAGCGCGCTTGTCCAGTTTGTACAATTCGGCATCAAACCTACCGAACAGCCTCTGGACATCATCAAATCCGGGAATTCAGCGTACAAGCTCCTTATCTTTACCTATAATGAAACCAAACTGAATGCGATCCGAAGCCACTTTGATAACCATCCTTACGTACACACCACTTCCTCTGCCGACCATACGCTGGAAGTCATTTCGACCGAAACGGACAAAGGACGAGCTCTGCAGTTTCTGGCGGAACACTACGAGGTGCCCCTGGAAGACACAGTGGTCATCGGGGACAGCTATAACGATATATCCATGTTCCGTATCGCGGGTACCCGCATCGCTATGGGTAATGCCGTGGATGAGATCAAAAAGCTCAGTACTGCCGTAACCCGAAAGAATGACGAACATGGTGTATCTTATGCGTTGAAGCATCTGATCTAATACGTCAAGTATCAAAAAATAACCGCCGGAAGACATCTCAGTCTCTTGGCGGTTATTGTTCGTTCTTATTCATATTGGGTTGCGAATCGCAGCAGCGGACTCATCAAAGAAGGTAGCACGGACACATGCCCTTCTTCCTCGATTTCTTTAAACATTACGGAGAGACCGGTTTCGGTCAACCGCAGCCTCCTCACCAGCTCTCTCGCATCCCGGATCATAGATTCCTTTTCTTCCGTGCCCACGATAACGAGCAGTTCTGGTGTTCTTCCCGATGCGGTAAACTGCGGCTTGACTTCCTCCCACTTGCTATAAAGCATCTTATTCTTCCACCAGACGGACGGACTTGCCGCTGCATAACGCTGGAACGTTCCCGGACGCGCGAACAACCCGTACAAGGTCAAAAATCCGCCAAGCGAATGCCCAAACAAGGTCTGTCTGGAAGTATTGATCCTTACATACCGCTCAACTTCTGGCTTAAGCTGCTGCTCGATAAAATCAAGAAATACATCCGCTCCTCCCGTTTTCGGCCAGGCAAGACCTCCCGGACGAAGGGGAAGTTCACTGGCGTCCGCATATACCGTATAATCACGGAACCTCTCTCCGCTAACGATCGGATCATTGGAATCATACCCGATTCCAACGATAACAGCCGCAGGGATTCCATGAGGTCCACGCGCCTGCATCCGCATGGATTCCGCCAGAGTTGCAAAGGACGCATTGGCATCTAGCGAATAAATAACCGGGTACCCTTCCTCCGGCAGAGGACTGTCGGGCACGGCGATGAAGATTCTATATTCATGGCCTGTTCCCTTGGCGGTCATTCGCCAGACCACCGTTCCCGGGACGGAATACCGGCTTGTATCACCCCTGACGGAAACCGGCGATTTAGGGACAGGACCAAATAGCCGCTTCAGCGCTTCGGGAAATCTTTTTATCATAAATAAATCGTCATGCGTTCCCTCAGGCTCAAACTCAAAGGTCAAGCGGTCTTCCGGGAATCCCCGCTCCTGCAGAAGCTTGTGCAATTCCTCATTATACCTGACCATATTTCGTTGTGAGTTCGTCTTGTATTTCCCTTCTAAACCTCCAATGGACATATAAATCCGGAGATCACGCTGGAGATCATACTGCAGCTCTGAGGAATTGCTGATAAATTCCATGACCCCTTCGTACCAAAGAGAAGCCGACAAAAGACCGAGCCGCCCGAATACCTCGGGTCTCCAATATCCTGCAAACCAGGAGATCAAGCCGCCGAGCGATCCGCCGATCATCGCCGTATGCTCCGGCTCCTTCAAAGTCCGGTAGTTGGCATCGATGTAAGGTTTGAGAACATCCGCAACCTCATCTACGTAATCTCTGCCTTTGCCGCCGAATCCATCGCCATTCCCGCCCACCGAACCGGCAGGCCACGGCGTATATTCAGCATTCCGGTCCTCCGTTTCCAGCCCGACCAGAATCACTTCGCCTAACTGTTCCGAAGCAAACAGATGTTCAAGATACCGGATGCATCCCGTAAACAGAAAGCCTCCATCCTGGACGTAAGCCACCGGATAACGGCGGTCGGAATCTTCATAGGATGGCGGCAAATACAACAGCACTTCTCTAGTCCCAATCGTCATCTGTCTAAAAAGCTTCATTTACACATCATGCCCCCTCTGTCGAGCCTCTGCTTTTTATTTTCTGCTCCGAAGCAGCAGGTAGACGAAATAAGGCACTCCCAGAATGGACACCACAATACCTGCTGCCAATTCGGCAGGAGCAAATAAGGTTTTGCCGATAAAATCGCTAATGACGACGATTGCCGCCCCTGCGACACCGCTGACCGGGAGAATATGCTTATGCCGTAATCCAACCAGCTGCCGCGCCAAATGAGGAGCGATTAATCCGACGAAGCTGATCGAACCCGAAACGGCGACGCTTGCGCTAACCAGGCCGATGCTGCACAGCAATAACAGGTTCTTCTCCCGCTCCACCGCTACGCCAAGCCCTTTTACGCTATCTTCGGTCATCTGGAACAGATCGAGCACATGTGAACGGAGCCAGATGACCACAGGAATCGTCAACATCCAGGGCAGCGTGGCGACGACAAACTTCCAATTGGCGCCATGAAGACTGCCGGCCAGCCAAACTGCGGCCGTTTCATAGTCCTGCGGATTCATCTTAAGCGAGACGTACATCGTCACGGCGCCAAATCCGGAGCTCATCGCGATTCCGACCAGAATCAAGCGCTGGGGATCCAGCTTGCCGCCCTGTCTTGCAAATAAAAAGATGACCGCCGTGGCAGCAATCCCTCCGACCAGTCCAAACAGCGGCATCGCCATCACGCCCATCCAGCCGGTCAGGCTCATGGTGCCCTGGATCAGCAGCATAAACAAGACGACCGCCATGCCGGCCCCCGCGTTAATCCCCAGAATCCCGGGATCGGCCAGTCCATTGCGCGTAATCCCTTGAATAACCGTCCCGGCAATACCCAGCGCGAAGCCGATAAGCAGCCCCAATACGATCCGGGGAAGCCGGAAATCGAAGATGACCAGATCATAATCCGCCTGATGATGGATGCGCAGAATCGTTTTTAAAATGTTCATTACGGAAATGTCGAACGTCCCGTTAGTCAAGCTGAAGTAGACCGCAACGAATACGACCAGGATTCCGCATGCCAGCACCGTGACGAACCTGCCGTTCGAAGATTTAGGCACGCTGTTCCCCTCCCTTCGTCCTGATGAGATAAAGGAAGAACGGCACGCCGAACAAGGCGGTCACGACACCCACCGGAGTTTCGAACGGGTAGTTCAGGAACCGGGCGATAATATCGCTGGCCGTCAGGAACAGACCTCCCAGTACCCCGGATACGGGGATGACCCACCTGTAATCGGAACCGGACACAAATCTCGCGATATGGGGGATGATCAACCCGACAAACGCAACCTTGCCGGCCAGCGCCACGGACACCCCGGTCAAAATGACGACCGCCAGCATGGCGAGTCCTTTCACCAGCCATATCCGCATACCCAGCCCCGCCGCCGTCTCTTCGCCCAGGGATAACGCCGAGACTGATTTCGTCAAGGTCAGGCTTAGCAGCAAGCCTGCGATCGCAAATGGAATGCTAAGCTTGATCAATTCCGGGTCCAATTGATGCAGCCGGGCATTATACCAAAAGCTGACTTTTTGCGATAGCTGAAAATACGCAGCAACCGCGCTCGCGGTCCCGCTCAGAAAACTTCCGATCACCGTACCCAAAATCGCCAGCCGCACGGGGCTCATTCCCTGGGGAATCGCCCATGCCAGACCGAATACGATTGCCGCACCTGCCGCAGACCCGAGCAGCGAGCTTAAAATGTAGAGATCCGGATGAGCATTCGGCATAAGGACCATGAACAAGGTCACGGCAAACACCGAACCGTCCGATACGCCCATAATCGAAGGAGAGGCAAGATAGTTCCTTGTAATCCCCTGCATCAGCGCCCCTGAAATCGCGAGAAAGGCACCGATGAGCATAGCGCCTACGGCTCTCGGCAGTCTGGAGGTCATCACGATTTGGTGATCAAGACTGTTTTGGTCAAATGAAAATACCGCATTCCAGACGGTATCGAAGGTCATATTTTTTGCGCCGTAACGGATGGATACCATGATCAATAAAAGAGCGACTGCCGGAGCCATCGCTAGGATGAACGCCGGCAGTATTTTTTTGTGTCTCATTTTCAACACGCCTTATTCTAAGCTATTTTGTCAACTGACTAACCGCTGCTTTCAGAAATTCGATCTTACTGTAAGCCGTGCCCCCTTGAGCCAAAGGATCAACCACATTGACGAACAGTTTTCCGTTTTTGACGGCGGATATGTTTTTGATGATCGGGTCATTCTGGAACTCTTCGAGCGCATTAGGCGTGTCTTTGTTTTCGTCCGGGGAGAATTGCAAGAACAGGTAGTCCGGATTCATTTCCGCAAACTTCTCTTTGGATACCAGTTCCTGTGCTTTTGCTGCCTTAACTTCCGCCGGCACGGTAAAGCCGAGTTCCTCGTACAGGACAGGATTAAAGAACACTTTTTCCGGATAAATGTACAATTCACCTGCACGGATACGTAGCGCGATTACTTTTCCACCTTTTACGGTATCGCTAAGCTGTGACTTGGCTGTCTCCAAATCCGCCTTGTATTTCTCAATCGTCTGTTTGGCCTGCTCCTGCTTTCCACTCAATTCTCCAAGCAATTGCAGGTTGCTTTCCCAATCCGTAGAGACATGGGAGTAAGGAATGGTTGGGGCAATTTTACTCAGCTGTTCCATCACTTCCGGCTTGAACTTGGTGCTCCCCAGGATTACGTCTGGCTTCAGAGCTAAAATCGTCTCGAAATTCGGCTCGGTCTTTTCGCCGACGGATTCGGCATCCGTTGTAATCGATTGGAACAGCTCCGGAAACTCGCCGGAGAACGTGATGGCTCCAACCGGTTTTACGTCAAGTACGATCGAGTCTTCCATCGCTTCGACGGCCCCGGTAATGACAATTCGTTCTGTCTTCGCCGGCAGCGTATATTCCTTGTCCAGGTATTTCACGGTTCTGGTTTCTTGCTGTGCTTGCTGTGCCTCGGAATTCTCCGACGCTTCCACATTTGTCTCAGCATTTGCAGTTGCGTTGCCGGAAGCAGTTCCGGATGTCTCTTTCTTCTCTCCGCAAGCCGTTAATGCTAGCATAAATACTAATAACAACCCCACGATCCACTTCGTCTGTTTCATTTATACCTGCTACTCCCTTCCTATCTCCAATATATTGATAATGATAATTATTATCATTTTTATCGTAAAGAGAATCGGCATTTTTCGCCATGGAATATTACCGGAACTTTCATGGATTATTTACGGAAATGATATCCTCGATCTCCTCCAACATTCGCAATATAGCGATAGGAGAATATTCCCGCCAAGGATAAGACGAGAGTACATGCACCCTTCCGGCCCGAACCGCAGGGAGGCCCATCCATTCGGGAGAGGACTGTAGCGTCTTCCAGTATTCCAGAGTTTCCGTGTCTTGACGAATCAGCAGCCATAAATGGTCCGCATCACAATCGACCAGATGGGAAGTTGTAAAGGGATTCGTATGAGCGTTGTTGTCCATTAAAGATGAAGGCATAAAACCTAAAATCCCGAACAATACCTCGTTGATCCCCGGTCCTTGATTCAGGCATAACTCGTTTCTATGAAAACGGAGCGGCAACATGCGAGAGTTCAAGCTCATATCCTGCTCATTCCGGAGCTTCCGGCAAACGACCGCCCGTTTCCGGTTGTATCCTTCGAGCCATCGATCGGCTTCCTCCATTCTCCCAAGCAGCTCTGCTAATTCACGAAGCTGGGCTTCCCAGCCAATGACATTTTCCTTCATTTCATATATAGGTGCTATCTCTTTTAGACGTTCTTTCTCCCAAGGCTCGACACCTGTGGCGCACAGGATCAAATCCGGCTGTGAAGCGCTGAGCTTTTGCAAGTTTTCTTCCTTGTTATGGTTCTGCCGATAGGCACTGAGGTGAACGGGAACGATCGGCGCGAGAGACTGATGATAATAACGGGACCATTTAGGATGAAGCGGCGCGGCATAAGGGGTGACCTCAAGCGGGATCAGATAACCGAGAATCGATGAGGAGCCGTACACGGCAAGTTTATTTTTGTGCGTCTTCATATAGGCTGACGGCGGGAGACCGAACTCTTTTTTAAACTTCCGGCTAAAATAAAATTCGTCCCTGTATCCCACCTGATGGGCGACTTCCCGAAGTAAACGGCCCGTGCCCAGCATAAGCTGCTTCGCCTTATTCATTCGGATTTGAGTCAAGAATTCCATGACGCCGGAACCGTATGTCTTCTTGAACACCTCGGCAAAATATTTCGGGCTCAGCTCAGCGATCCCGGCAAGCTGTTCCGTTGTTAAATCTTCACCGTAATGCTCTTCCATATATATTCTGGTCTTCTCCAGAATCCGGGTTTTATCCTGATTGTTGAAGTTTTGCCCGCTCGTCTCCAGAATTTCATACAGCATTTCCTGAAAATCGACCTGGGCTCTCCACTGCTTTAGGAGTTTTTGGTGACGGGAGTTTTGATAAATCGAAAAGGCCCAGTGGTGTACCCGGTCTTCTGCCGAAGCCAAGCCTATCATCCCCTCTGGAAATATTCCTGCCGGCACCCCTTCGCATAATGCATGGTCGGATGAGTCTCCCGTCTGGAACACGCTGAATTGAAACACCGCGATGCTGACATTTGCCCCGGAAACGGCACGGATTCCGAAAGTGCTGTTCGGAGGACAAAAGCAGGCGGTTCCTTTGGCCATTCGGGTAACCTGCTCGTTCCTTTCCATACTGGCCTCTCCTTCAAGCAGGATGATCAGTACCATATTCCAAGTCAGGCATGGATCTAAAGGCAGTTCTTGTCCACCATAGATTCCCATCTCCCATAACCGGATGGTCCAAGCATTTCCGCCGGAGGATTGCCGAGCTCCAGGGCCGTCAGTATTATAATTGGTCAGCAAATTAATTCCACCTTATTGATAATGGTTATCATTATCATATAGATACCATAACGAGGTTCCCCTGTCCAGAAAATATGTCCGAGAAATATCCGCCATTCTTATGCCGGTTCTATGTATGCTGAATGCAACAAAAAAGCCCCTGCATATGCAGGAGCTTTCCAGTTTTGTATGCGGTCGAGAGGACTCGAACCTCCACGGGTATACACCCACTACCCCCTCAAGATAGCGTGTCTGCCATTCCACCACGACCGCAAATTGGTGACCCGTAGGGGATTCGAACCCCTGTTACCTCCGTGAAAGGGAGGTGTCTTAACCCCTTGACCAACGGGCCTTATTTAATTTCGCTCTGAAGCAGCGACAAGATTGAGTATACCAAATACCAATATACCTTGCAACACTTTTTTTGTATTTTTTTTCGAATGTAATAATAAGCATTCCGCCTCTCCATATTGAGTGACGGAATGCTAATTAAATTTAAACAGGTTATTTAATATACCGGGCAATAATAGCCGCTACTTCCCCCCGGCTAATATTCGCTTTCGGCTTCATCGTGCCGTCAGGATAGCCGGAAATTACTCCGGCTGCGGTTAAAGCTTGTACAGCCTGTGATGCCCAGGCCGATACCTGTGCCTTATCCTTGAAATCAGATCCCGTCTTGCCATTTGGCATCATTAGGTCTGATTTGATCGCTTTGTACAAAATCACCATCGCTTCTTCTCTCGTAATCTGTTGGCCGGGCTTGAAGGTTCCATCCGGGAATCCGCTGATGAGTCCGGCCTGCTGCAGCCCGTTTACGTACTCGGCATACCAAGCGCCTGCCTGAACATCCTTAAAGCCGGTGTTGGCCGAAGATCTCTCTAGTCCCAGCATCCGGAAAATGATGGCCGCAAACTCCGCCCTGCTTACCAGGCGGTCCGGTTTGAACGTGCCGTCCTCGTAACCGGTCATGAGACCTTGCTCCGCCAGACGTTGAATCGAAGCAGAAGCCCAGTGTCCGGCCACATCCGCGAACACAGGCGAAGGAGTTACCGGGCCCCCATTTCCGACGTTAGTGTTGCTGCCGGAACCGGCGCTTCCGTTGTTTACACCGCTACCTCCATTATTGCTACCATTACTGTTGTTGCTGTTATTGCTATTGTTTCCGTTATTGCTGTTATTGCTGTTATTGCCATTGTTTCCATTGTTTCCATTGTTTCCATTGTTTCCGTTGTTCCCGTTGTTGCCGCCTCCGTCTCCGCCCCCGCCCGGAGCTCCGCCGCCATCTCCATTACCGGATACCTGAATCAACACCGGCTCCGTGTAAATATCGTAAACCTTCTCGGCATCCAGCGAGGCTGTGTACCGCAGCAAAGCATACGTCCGGCCCGGCTTGTTCGCCGTAATCCGGCTGCGATCATCTTCATCCTGCTTGACGACTCCGCTGTTATCCAGAAGCACGATCTCCGGGCTGACCGTTTTTTGGTTGCGGCTGTAACTCTCTACGATAGTCGATAACTGAATACTCTCTCCCTGTTTAAGCGTTACCTCGGTTTGCTGAGGCGTCAGCAAAATGTCCCAGTCCTTCGCCCAAAATGCGTAATCCGTCGTGATGCCGAACACACCCAACATAAATATCGATTTAAATTCGGCATTGTTGTTGTAAGTCCAAGGCGAAACGATCAGGCCGCGATGGTGAGCCGCCTCCATGAACTTCGGCCCGAGCCCGCCATAGCTGGTGTTCAACGTGCTGTCATACTGCTGCATCACTTTAAACGTCTCCCGAAGCGCGCCGTTCACCCGGTTCTCGTTCGCATATCCGCCGGTCAACAGTCCAAGCGGCATGTCGGGCAGCTGCTCGGCAAGCCGGGTCAATTGGTTCGTATCGAACGACATGACATTGATCAGATCCTCGGCATCTTTTTCTTTCACCAATTTCACAAAAGCATCCACTGCCGCCGGCGTACCGGTTTTGATTTCGGCGTAAACCATGGCGCCCCGTTCCCTGGCCAGATCGATCTGTTCCTCCAGCGTCGCTATTCTTGCATCGGGATAATTGGTACCCGGTACCTGCTTCACTTTTAGCTTCCGCAGCTCTTCCAAAGTCATGTTTTCCACCAAACCCGTTCCATGGGTCGTCGTATCTACTACGCTATCGTGAATAATGACCAGGTGACCATCCTTGGACAGATAAATATCATTTTCAATGTAATCCGCGCCGACATCCAGGGCAAGCTCATTGCTGATGATCGTGTTCTCGGGAGCAACCGAAGGCATTCCCCGGTGTCCGATAATATATGGCTTGCGAATGAGCGTAGTCTCATGGGAATACACCTGAAGCGCCCGTCTGACCTCCGCCGGTGACTTCGCTACAATCCCATTGACGCCTGCCGTTATCAGGCGGTGCAGGTTCACATACTCCTCCTGAGTTCCTGTCCCCTTTCCTTCTTTGGCCCAAACCATCATGGTCCGCTGCTGAAGATATGCGACATTGTCCTTAGTCGCCGCAGCCTGAGACAAAATCACAATCTTTGCTTTGCTAAGCGTGGCCTGTTTCCGAATATCCATCAGCTCTTCATCATTAGCCGCCTTCACTCCGCTGAAATCGACGATCCCGCGGATCATCAAGTACGCTTCCCTGCCCTTTTTCACTAGATCGGGGTTATCGGATACGATAAAGGCATCCTCCAAATCGATGTCTTTCAAATAATCCGTCAAGGCGGTTACGGTTTGTTCGTCCTTGACGTAAAAAGCCGGAATCATTACCGTTCCAATCTTCTCAATCGCTTCCTGCAGGCTCATGATGACTTTGCTGCCGCCAGGAGTCGTCACGTTGAGGTCTTTATTCACATAAATAAAGAGAGTCGCAGGCATTTGACTGCGGTTTAACCCGTTCAACTGCTCCGCACTTTCCAGTTCCGTGATGATGGATGGAGCAAGCGCAATTCTGGTGTCGGTCTCGGCTACGGAGACGAAACGTTCTTCGGGCAGCGGAGGCAACTCTTCCAACTGCAGCGTGACCCGGAGATTATCCACCTTCATGACGCTGCCGTTCGCCTGCAATCCGATGCCGCCTTTCAGATAAGCCCCGGCATTAGCCGTATTAATCAGCACTTTATCGTTGATCGATTGCATGACTCTATCGCCATAGGACGTAACGGAGTAATGATACATTTTGTCCGGGCTAATCTTTTCGGAAAAAGCGGCTTTATTCATGACGTTCCACTCATTGGTCGGCGTTCTTTCCGCGAATTCCACTCCGTTGACCGCCGTTGCATTTTGCCGGACGGCCATTTGATAGTAAGGGGACCCGCTGCCTTGCGGATTCTGAATCCGGTACATGATGGAGTGCCACCTTGCCAGATCATTGGCTGCGAGATGCGTCACATCCGCCTCGATTTTGTAATCTCCAAACAGCGATAAGTAATCCGGAAGCAGCACTCTGGAAGGATTGTCCGGGGAGGCGCTTGCCCGGATCTCGAAAGCGCCGGCTTTTACGGCCGCATTGGCTTTCGTGGTCCCTTCGATTCTCGACCAGCCGGACGGCAGCTCGCCTTCCGCTTCCTGATCAAAGTTATTTTCATAGAGTACGTACTCGGCATCTCCTTCGTCTTTCACTACAATCATCAGCTTCACTGCGGCCTCATCCTTCTTGCCGACAATGGAATAGATTCCTTTCTGACGAGGAACCAGCTTTCCGTCACGGATCTCCACATTACTCTCGTTTGAAGTCCATTCTAGCTCAGCGCCGGTTATGGACTTCTCAGTAAAATCGTTAAACTTGGCCTCAAACTGTAATTCGGACAGGTCAAGCTCCTTGCCCGTTTCGGCCAGCGTATATCCGGTTTCATGGGCAAGGGAGGTTACGGCTGCTCCTTTCGAGCTTGGCGTAACCGTTACTGAACCGGACCAATCCGCATTAGCGTAAACTGCCGTTAGCGTCACCGTTCCTTCTTTTACCGGATACAGCATGCCATCGCTTACCT
The DNA here is from genome assembly GCF_018101095.1 of Paenibacillus sp. Marseille-P2973. Classification (NCBI taxonomy): domain Bacteria; kingdom Bacillati; phylum Bacillota; class Bacilli; order Caryophanales; family Paenibacillaceae; genus Paenibacillus; species Paenibacillus sp. Marseille-P2973. The sequence goes on along the minus strand of NZ_JAGQEH010000004.1, from coordinate 265,887 downwards.
TTACAATGCTTTCGTCCGAGGAATAGAACCGGAGCTTCCCGGCCTCCAGCGGTTCTGTCAAACCATCGGAATAGTAGACGCTGCCTGTTACCGTTAAAGGCCCTGTCAATGCTTCAATGGAAGCAGGCACTTGTAGACGCAGCTCATCCGCCGTAATGCGGGTAACCTTCAGGTTGTCAAAGGAAACCGTGCTTTGGTCGGCCTGGAACCCCACTTTCCCTCGGGCCAACAGGTCCGTAGCAAAGCTCTTGTCGACCAGAAGCTTGTAATCCTCATCCTCTTTGGCTTTGATATATTCCTTCACGTTATTGTCAAACACCCGAACCTTGAAGCTATAGTCCTTTCCAACTTCCAAAGCTTCCGAAGGTCCGCTGGCGATTACCGACCAGCTGTTATCCGGCTTCCGGTAAGCCACCTCATACGTGCCGTTCTGCCGGACAGCCATTTGATTATAAGGAGCTTTGCCATCCGACGCGCCCCGGAACATAAGGGCAGCCCATCGGGCGGAATTTAGCACACTGTCAAAGCGGACATCGGCTTCGAGTGTGTAATTGTCCCATTGGACTGGAGCGCTGATGCGCCCCTGCTGACCGGACGCCGTCCCGGAAAACGTCATTCTGCCGTTGCCGTACGTATCCTGAACGACCGAAAACGGTGTGCTGCCTCCGTTCACGTCCGAAATCCAACCATATGGAATCTCTCCGTTTCCATAGGCATCGAAGTTCTCCTCAAGGAGCACCGGATTCACGATCCCTGAAACCGGCTGATCATCGGTTAGCGTCAGCACCCCGTAGCCTTGCGTATTGTTCCAGAAGGAGCTGGATTGATACGCGCTCCAGGCATTCACCCGCTGCTGGGACGTGTCGGCCCCATACCGGTCGGTTGCGGTCGCCTCGAAGCCCACCTGCTTCTGGATCACTGGATTCATCTCCAGCATGCTCCAAGGTACTGCGGCTTCCAATGACCAGCCGTTATCGGTCGTCCGAATGGCTCTCAGGACGTTCTTCTCATCCTTGGCTCCATGGTTCCCTAGCGCTGCCCCGAAATGAAACTGAGGCGTGGCCGAACCCGGCTTGTAAACAAAGCCCGCCTGCATGTCGCTGTTCTGGAACGGAGCCGACTGATGAAGACTCGGATCAAAGAACAGACTCACGCTATCCTGCTCGAACCAGGAGCCTGCCGCGTCCGACATCAAGGCATCATCCTGCATCTCCATTCCAATATATAAATACTGATTATCCCAAAGCAGACCCAGCTTGGCCGCAGTATTCAGTCCTTCTCCTAATGGAACTTCGAGCGTCTCCGTCAGGGACCAAAACGATTCATCGAACTTGCCGTCAATCACCGGCGCAGTCAGCGTTTTGGACACATTCAACTCTTTCCGGCTTGCTTCCGCCGCTGCGGCTGTTGAGGGAGGCTGGACCAGGGACATGAAGGTATTCCCGAGAAGTGCGGTAAGCAAACAGATACTCAAATACTTTGTACGTGTTCTCATTGGCTTTCTTCCTCTCTTATCGCGGGCAAAAAACGATAAAAACCCTTCATCCAACAGGAAGGAATGCGCAAATAAGCGATCTTCCGTTGCATAAAGGGTTTTCTCCACGTCTCCTACCCCGGTTTATTCGGTTTGGTTTACTTGATACCGGCGTGCATGAAGCTCTCGACAAACTGTTTCTGAAAAAAGAAGAATGCGATCAGCAACGGCGCAATGACCATCATTGTAGCTGCAGTAACCGTCCCCCATTGCGCCCCGGTCTCGAAAGACTGGGCGAAGATGGCGATCCCGACGGTCAGCGGCCGGTTATGAACCGAATCCGTGACGATAAGCGGCCACATGAAATTACTCCAATGGGTGCTGATCGAGATCAGCGCAAAAGCGACATAGGTCGGCCTCGCGGAGGGCAGGTAAACATGCCATAAGCTTTGCCACCACCTGCATCCGTCAACTCTGGACGCTTCATCCAGCTCGTAAGGAATCTGCTTGAAGGTTTGCCGAAGCAGAAAGATACCGAAGGAAGAAGCCCAGAACGGAATCATAATCGCCCATTTCGTATCGATAAGATGAAGCTCCTTCATAATCGTATAATTGGGAAAGATCAAAATATCTGGCGGAATCATAATTTGCACGAGAAACAAGATGAATAGCAAGCCTTGGCCCAGAAATTGCAGTCTGGCAAATGCATACGCAGCCAGCGTGGCCGTCAGCAGCTGTACTATCAGTACGCCTGCGACGATCAACAACGTGTTCCAGTAGTACACTGGAAAGGGTATCGTCTGCCAAGCCTCCGTGTAATTGGCAAACGTCGGCTGCGTCACGGCAAACGGATTGGACCGGGTCAGCATTTCGCCGGCCGGCGTAATCGAAGTTACTGCAGCCCAGACCAAGGGAACTGCGAAAATGAGCGCAAGTATGGATATGGCGATTTGGTTTAACAGGCGATGCATCGCTTTGACTCCTCTCTAATAATGGATCCGCTTGTCCAAATATCCGTAATAGAAGATCGAAATGACCAGCAGAATGACGAGCAGAATCACAGTCAATACAGACGCCTTGCCCATATCCCAGAAGCTGAATGCCGTCTCATAAATATGATATAACAGCAGATTGCTCGCATTGTTCGGGCCGCCCTTGGTCATGATGTACAAATGGTCGACCAGCTTGAAGGAATTCGTCGTCGCAATAATAAGGACAAACAAGGTGGTCGGCATGACCAGCGGCAGCGTAATCGTTCTGAATTTCCGGATCGGTCCGGCTCCGTCCAATTCGGCGGCCTGATAGACCTCTTTCGGCAGAGCTTGAAGACCGGCCAGGAAAAAGATCATGAAATACCCGGCTTCCTTCCAGATCAGCATCCCCATCATGGAAATGAGCACCCATGAAGGATTGCCCAACCAGCTTGGACCGTCCACACCGAACAAGCCCAGAAATTTATCGAGCAACCCGTAATCCGGCGTATAAATAAACAGCCAGATGTTCGCAATAGCAATCATGGGAATCAGTGTCGGATAAAAGAACGCCGCCCGGATCAAGCTTCTTCCCCGCAGTTTACCGTTGACCCAAACCGCCATGTATAACGCAAGCAGAATGCTTACCGGCACGGTCACAAGCGCAAGCAGCACGTTATTGCGAAGTACTTTTAAAAACACCTCATCCCGAAGAACTTGCCCGTAGAGCTCCAAACCGACAAAGTGTCTTACGTTCATGACGGATTCATAAAAGCTCCAATCCAACACTTTTATCATGGGGTAGAATGTAAAAATCACTAGAAAAATAAGCGAAGGAAATAGCAAGGCATAGGCCAGAATGTTGTCCTTCCAACTGTACCTGCGGAATGCTTGCAGCAAGTGCCGTGTCACAAAGTCTCACTTCTCTCTTTACGTTTTACGTTCATCGGTTCCCCGATTTCTTATTTGCGATATTTCTTCAAAATCTCGTCCGCCTGTTGCTGCGATTTCTCGAGCGCCTCTTCCGGCGTCATTTCCCCAAGCAGCGCGGATTGAATATTATCGTTGAACAATTTCGTTACCTGTCCGTTTTGATAGGTCGACAGCTCGCTTGAAGCGTATTCCATCTGATCTCGCGCTACCGCAGCTTGCGGGAAGCCGGCAACATAGTCCTTCAGAAGCTCCGTTTCATAAGCGGCTTTGGTCGTTCCTACATATCCGGTATCGATGGACCACTGCGCTACGCGTTCCGGCTGCGTAAGGAATTCGATGAACTTCACGGCAGCTGCTTTGCGCTCTTCAGGAATGTCTTTGAACACATACAAGTTTCCGCCGCCCGTCGGCGAACCGTAATTTTTGTTCGCAGGCAGGTAGGCAACCCCGAAGTCGAATTTCGCATCGGATTTTACCTTGGACAAATTCCCCGTCGTATGGAACATCATTGCTGTTTTGCCGCTGATAAAGTCGGAAGGGACAGTGGCCCACTCCAAGATGCCTTCCGGCATAACTTTGTCTTTGCGGCCCAAATCAGCATAGAATTGCAAGGCTTCTTTTACTTCCGGTTTGTTGAAATAAACTTCTTTGCCGTCATTGGATACGATGTTGGTGCCGGTCTGCAGGGACAGCGCTTGAAGCATCCAATATTGATAGCCCGTGCTCGGAATTTCCAGACCCCACTGACTTACCGTGCCCGCGCCATCTTTGACGGTCAGCTTTTGAGCATATTCCTTTAATTCGTTCCAATTGGCCGGCGCTTTCTCCGGATCCAGGTTCGCCGCCTTAAACATATCTTTGTTGTAGTACATGACAATCGTGCTGCGCTGGAAAGGTACGCTCCAGACCTGGTCGCCGGATTTGGTGTTGCTCATAAAAGCTTCATAGAATCCGTTAAAATAGTCCTGTGAAAAACGAGGAGTCAATTCTTCGAGTGCGTTCATTTCCAGCAGGCTGTACAGCTCTGTCGAGAGCAGCACGGCCAAATCCGGCGAATTCCCGCCTTGGACCGCCGTCACGACTTTCGTCATCGTATCCTGGTAGCTGCCCGCATAGATGGGCTTTACGGTAATCGATGGATTTTCCTCGTGGAAATCGGCAGCCAGCTTATCGATAAAGCCTGTAATCGGCCCACCGACCGCTACTGGAAAATAGAAGCTAAGGTCGACCGGTTTTTCCTCCCCGCCTCCAGTTGATTTGTTGTTCCCTTTCGAATCTTGTTCCGCTGCCGAGGCAACGCTGTTTCCGCTGGCACCTTTACTGTTTCCGGCATTTCCGCAAGCCGAAAGCAAGAGCATCACGGCAATGATGAGAAGACTAAACTTCTTCACGTTATTCCCTCCTATTTTTATGAAGCTTATATTTGCTCCTTCATCTAAGGACGAAGGTTATTGCCTGGGTGAAACATCAAATGGTTTCCAACCGGGTTTCTTCCAAAATGTCGTTTATAGAAGAGCAAATGTAATCCGGGTGAATTCCCGTCGAGCGAACGGATTCCCGGGAGTCTACGCCGGAGAGGACAAGCGCTGTCCGCATGCCGATACTTTTACCGAGCATGATATCCGTCTCCAGCTTGTCTCCAACCATCAGGCATTGCTCGGGGGGCGATTTCAGCTTCTGTAAAGCGTAAGCAGCGTAGTGCCCTGAAGGCTTTCCGACGGTGTCGTGGGCTAACCGGTTACCTGCCGTTTCGATCGCTTTGACGAGCGCCCAGGTATCGGGGATTACCCCGTCCTCCATCGGACAATACGGATCCGGATTTGCGGCGATAAGAAATGCCCCGTTCCTTACGGCGTTTACGGCGGCCGTCAGTTTATCGAAATCCAAGGTGCGGTCCAGCCCTACCAGAACATGAGTTGCGTGGCTCGCTTCGCCGGTGACGGCAATCCCGCTGCGGGTCATCTCCTCGCGCATGGCTTCATCTCCGAGAAGGAGTACTTTTGCGCCTGAAGCATAATTCCGGAAGTACATCCCGGCAACGGACAGAGCGGTGATCACTTCCTCCGCGGTGCAGGCAATGCCGAAGCGCCCGAGCTTGTCCCTCACTTCTTCTCTTGTGTAAACCGTTGTGTTCGTGGCGAACAGGACCGTTTTCATCCGCTCCCGCAAGCCTTCGATCGTGGAGGCCGCGCCCTCCAAAACCCGATTCCCTACATAAATGGTGCCGTCGAGGTCAAACAGATAACTGGAAAAATCACTCAAAGGGATCTGCTGCATTTGTTTCCCAAGCTGCTCCTTTCAAACAAAATAACCCTTGCCCGAAAAATGAGATACGGAAGCAGACCATCTGGCGGCCTTACCGTATCATCATTACCGAACAAGGGTTTTCTCCTGGTCTCAACCCGATTATCGCAGTAACTATGGTACAAGATTAGTATATAACCGAAATATCAAGGGGGTATCAAGCCATTGTTATTGTAATGTAAAACGCTACTATTGCTTTTTACTAATGCAGCCCTACCTTTAATGATGCCTCCGCATGCTGCCATATCAACGGGTCTCCGCTGGAGATATAGTCCGCGCCGCTTTCCAAAGCCTCGACCATTTCATGTTCATGACGGATGAGCCCGCCAACGATCAGGGGTTGTTTAATCAAGGCTTTTAATTCGCGAGTCACCCGGGGCATTAAGCCGGGCATAAGCTCTACTTCATCCGGATTCGTACTGTTGATCATCCTTACAGCCGTGGTCATGGCCGCAGTATCGATCGCGAAGATGCGCTGAATGCTCTTGATGCCAGCCTGCTTCGCTGCCGTAATGGCGCTGGATTTGGTCGTAACGATGCCATCTGCTTTGAATTTATCGCACAAATATGCGATGGAATGAGCATCTCTCCCAAGTCCCGAGATCATCTCGATATGGGCATAGACCTGTTTGTCCGCCTCATGAAGCTGGCGGATATACTCCTCAATATTCCCGATATGCCCGATCATCAGATTGACGCGCTTCACATCGCTTTGCAACACTTGTACAAATTGCTCTTCCTTCGTTACCGAAGCGATGATTGGATAATGTCTCATTTTCCCACCTGCCCTATGATTCTTGTCTTGTCCTGTCTTTAGTCTAGCAATAAACTGTTTGAGCAGTATTAACGAAACCTGCCAGTTTTTCTTTCAATTTTAGGATAAGGTCGCCGAACCGGGATTCTCTCACTTCCCTTGCCCGGCCTTCTTAACTTATTTGTACGCTAAGTATTTCAAATAGGGGACTTTCAGGCTTCTATTTAAGCCAAATCACGGTTTCAAGCAGAAATAGCGCCTTTTTGGGTCTTATTTCTTTAGATTGCAGGAGAAAGGGGGACAATGCCCTGTTTTGTGGCCAAATAGCGTCCTTTTAGTCCTCTATTGCTCTCAAAATAGCGAGTTTCTCCGATATAAGACCCATTTTGTCCCTAATGTTATTAATCCAGCAGCAGTTAATGCTCCCATTCCGGCGCCCCCTCTTGTGAGGGTTCTCATCCCTATGCAAAAAAACAGCCCGCCGATTTCATCAGCAGGCTGTTTTGTCGTTGTATTTCAGAACGGAGAGAGAGGGATACTCTCCCGTTGGTCGAGACTGCGAAGCTATTCCTCACGATGTCTAAGCTCCGGCGCCCCCTCCTATGAGAGTTCTCATCCCTATGCAAAAAAACAGCCCGCCGATTTATATCAGCAGGCTGTTTTGTCGTTGTATTTCAGAACGGAGAGAGAGGGATACTCTCCCGTTGGTCGAGACTGCGAAGCCATTTCTCACGATGTCTATGCTCCGGCGCCCCCTCCTGTGAGGGTTCTCATCCCTATGCAAAAAAACAGCCCGCCGATTTCATCAGCAGGCTGTTTTGTCGTTGTATTTCAGAACGGAGAGAGAGGGATTCGAACCCTCGCACCGCTTACGCAGTCTAACCCCTTAGCAGAGGGTCCCCTTATAGCCACTTGGGTATCTCTCCAAGAAAATGGCTCCCCGAACAGGACTCGAACCTGTGACAACTCGATTAACAGTCGAGTGCTCTACCAACTGAGCTATCAGGGAACATTGAGAAAATTAAGATCAGAACATGATTAAATTTAACACGTTTCTGCAACAAAGTCAACAAATGCAGCCCTAAAATGCTCTCTGAGTAACCGTCACAAACTCTAAAAAAAATTTCATTTTAGGGCTTGAAAAATTCGATCTCAACGTTAAAATATATTTAACGTTAAAATTATTTTAACGAATTTCAATCAAAGGAGCTGCTGTGATGCGTGCGGAAGCATTAACTAAACGAAAAAGTATTACGAATGGATTATCGGGACTTACCAAACATAAGTCGTTTATGTATTTACTGATTTCAAGAACCATTTCCCGGTTTGGGGATTCCATCGATTCCATTGCCTATAGCTGGATGGTTTATACGTTGACCGGGTCCAAATTGATGATGGGGTCGCTGTTTGCTCTGAACTTTGTACCCAGCATTATGTTCAGCTTTTTTACGGGCGCTCTCGTGGACCGCTGGTCCAAACGCCATGTCGTTTTGTTTACATCCCTGGGCCGGGGCCTGCTGGTTATTCTGACCGCTGTCTTATATGGATTGTCTCTACTACAGCCTTGGCATCTTTACGTGCTTACCTTCCTCATCTCGACTCTGGAATGCTTCACCGCACCGGCTGAAATAGCGCTGGTCCCGCGTCTTCTTCCTAAAGAAAAGCTGCTTAGCGGTAATTCCATCAGCACAACGGTTTCACGGGTTTCGGAGCTCGCCGGCCTGGCTGTAGCTGGGGGGATCATTGCTATTGCCGGTATATCCGGCGCCATTTTAATTGACGGATTGACCTTTTTTGCAGCGGCAGCCTTCATCTTTATGATTAAAGTTCCAGCCGAAACTGCCGAAACTCCTGTTTCCAAGGTCATCGAGAAGACGAGTCTGCTGCAGGAGATCCGGATCGGTTTTAAATTCATTTTTGCTAATAAGTTAATTCTCACCATCGTGCTTATAGCCGCCTATGTAAATTTCTGTCTATCCCCCTATAACGTACTCAATCCTGTTTATGTCGATGAAATATTGAAATCGGGCCCCGTCGGGTTGAGCTTGCTTGGAATTACGCTCCTAAGCGGCATGGTTGTCAGTGGAATATGGCTCAGCCGCAAAGGCGATTCTTACAAAAAAAGCCGGCTTATTATCGCCGGGTATATGCTGCTTGGCGCAAGCTATGCCCTTTTTTACCTGCCAGCTTACTTACCGATTCCCCCGCTTTACCTGGCCCCACTGTTCAGCTTCGGGATGGGCATAGCAGTCCCTTTGGCTAGTACGCCCTCAACAACGTATTTTATGGAGACGGTCCCGAAAGAACTGTTGGGGAGAGTTGGCGCATTGTATAGTATGATATCTAGTTGTGCAATACCGCTTGGAAGCTTGCTGGCGGGAGTGATGGGGGAACAGATTCAAATCCATGCGCTCTATCTGTGCTTCGGACTGTTCCTGATCATACCGGGCTTCCTTCTGATGAGAAACCGAAGCTTTATGAAGCTATAAACAACCGTTTCTCTTTGTATGCCGTCCCGATCATGCGTTATACTTAAACTCAACAACTCCAAATCGTCAGCTTTGGATCAAATTCGGGGGCAGGAACATGAAAAAGGAACTCAAATCATTGGAAGAAATCCGCATTTATTCCGATCCGTACCGCATTCAAATTATGAATGAATTCCAAAAGTTCGGCCGTCCGGCAACTGTTAAAGAGATTGCCGACTCACTGGGCGAAGTCCCGGCCAAGGTCCATTATCATGTGAAGAAACTGGAAAGCATCGGACTTGTGTCCATCGTGGATACCAAACTGGTGAACGGGATCACCGCCAAATATTATGCGCCGTTCAAAGGTCAGATTGCGATCAAGAAGAGCGAGTTCGACGAAACCGTGCAGCAAGTATTTCAATCCGAAACTCAAAAGCTGCTGTTCAATCTATTCGAAGAAAGCAAGAAGCGCTTTTTACGGGCCAACCAAGGTCCTTCTCCCGAGGGGACGCTGATGACTCACGATGTTTTTTTGACCAAAGAGGAAGCCGCAGAACTAACAGCTTTGATCACTGAATTCTGTGAAAAGCATCAGAACAACGACCCATCCGCATCCCGCGAGTACTATGAAGTCTTTTTTACCCTAGCCAGAAACCAGGGACCCGAGCCTTCCGGGGACAAATAAAAAAGAACCATCATCTCCATAAGAGGAAATCCGGTTCTTGTACTTGCTGCTATTCAGTTGCTCCTGCTTGCTCTTCGTCTTTCTCATTCTCATATCCGCGAAGGCGAATGGGCTGCGGCTCAGCTCCGGATTGCGTTTCCCTTCCCGGACCAGCTTTTGGCGCATTTTTTGGGCTTGCGATTTGGCCATAATGATCTCACTCCTTACAATTTACATTCCACTTCATTATAACATATTCAGTTTTAAGACACCCCGGCATCTGCCGCAACGGTAACGGTCCGGGTCCACCCGGCGTTTACGAAGATATTCCATTCCGCAGTCCGAGCAAACCAGCCTATACCGGTAAGGGAGGCTTTTACGATTCGTCTGGCCCGGCAGGGATTGGCAGAAGCGGCTTCCGTCGACTTTCTTCAACAGGGCCTTAAATTCGGGATCGCGATGCTGGTACCCTCTTCCGGATAGATGCAAATGGTAGTGACATAGCTCGTGCTTAATTATTTTTTCCACCTCATCCGTTCCGTAAGCTTCCAATTGGGCCGGGTTGATTTCGATATGGTGGGTTTTCATAAAATACCTTCCGCCCGTCGTTCTAAGTCGTCCGTTAAACCTCGCCTGATGGCGGAACGGCACCCCGAAACTTCGCAGCGAGATCTCCTCGACCCATTGCTGAAGCTGCTTGTCGTTCATGTCTTCATCGTTCTCCTTTTCTGAGGATGTACTTGAATTTTAACTTCTCCTTACGCTACACTGTCAAGTAGGTATAGAACGAAAAGGAGAATATCTTGACATGGCCGTTATGAGATACGTCATTTTACAGCAGGATCAGAAACTATTGTTCGTGGAAATGCCCGGCGATTACGCCTATCAGCTGAGCGCGCTGAATTTGCGCCTTAACAAAGAGATCGATAAGCTTACGGCAGAGCAAGTGCCGGTTTTACCGCGGGCGATCGCGGAATGCGACCGTCTCGATCTGCTCCAGGAATCGCTGCAAATCACGAGCGGATTGGAGTATATTAATGAGCTTGAGGCGGCATTCACCGCCATCCGGGAAGAGAATTACCCTCTCGTCTCCCTGCTCACGGAAATTCGTGCCCTGCAAGCTCAATTGGAGCAGTGGTACGAAGAGGAAGGCATCGTCTAATTCATTCTTTCATTTTGCAGAACCCTCTTGGACCTGCACGGTTTCCGGCATTCACCCATATGCTACCTACAAAGAATGCCGGAGGAGGAGACCCTGTTGCCCAAATGGCTCAGCAACCAAATTATGCGCGCCTTCCATAAGCGCGACCGCCGCCAGATTGTTTTGCTCAATGATTGCTGGTTCTTTTATTACAATCGCCAGGGCGCGAATAACGAATCCAGCAACCTATAATGAGATTAAGCCCATACCGGACAAATAGCCTTACTCCATCATGACCACCCGTCCATCGGGTGGTTTGCTCTTGAATGCAGAGAGACGGAAGATAATAAATCTCCCGTCTCCCTCCATATTCCGATATTAAGCCGCCGCCACACGCCGTCTCCGCAGTTGCTCCATAACTGTAATGTAAATAATAGCAAGCAGCAAGCCTACAATCAGCCAAAGCATGGGGCCATTGCCCATCCCTTCAGCGCTATCCAAGCCACCGCCCATGACATGAGCTTCAGCCACGCCATTCACGACATCGATAAACTGATCCGAGCCGTCTTTGATCCAATCCTCGGTACTCACCAGAAACCCGACTTTGCTGTATTGACCGGAAAGCTCGATTTCCGCTGTTTTCATACCCTTCTCATCTACACTTGTGAATGGATAACGGGCCCCTTCATCACCTTCCCCCCATACCCACAAACTCCATTCCGTCGTATCCCCTTCCAACGGTTCATAGTGAATCACTACTTTGGTCGTATCTTTTCCCTCAGCTTGGACATAAGAGACCGGCAATACTAACCCCATCACTACCAACAAAGCTCCGATTAACCATGATCTCATTTTGACCACTCCCTTATCAGATCCAATTCATCCTGCACACCAGCAAACGCCTTCCGTTGTTTCGTCTCCAAACCATTCATTTCTGCCCACACCAATTCAATATTCCTTTGTAACTCTGCAAGCTGTATTTCATTCCTTCGGTCTACACCGTCCTGCAACTGATCGAACAGGTTACCCAAGCAATTTATTGAATCTTTCATAACCTCTATTAATCCTTCAAATGACTGTAGTTCCAGAAGAGGTTGGGCGTCCTGTAAGAAGTCTCTGAAGAAGATAAACGTATATTTCCACTTCCTTACCCAGAACATCACGAACAAATATAATTCCTCGTGGAATTCTTCATCCAGAGAAGCATCCTCAATCAGTTTAAGAAATGGCTTAAATGACGATAAACCTGTATAGATTAATCTTTTTTCCGTCACGAGCTCAAACGGTTCAGGTGAACAATAATGGTCGATATGTTTTTCCAAAATCTCGATTGCCAGCTGCTTGAATGGGACCTCCTGAAAATTCTCGAAACTGACGTCAAGGACAATCCTCTGCGCATTCGCATACCGGACTGGATAGCGTTTTAAAAATTCCAAACTTCCGGCGCCGGCGAAGGAACGCTTTAACTCTTCTTCAGGAATTGTTCCATAGAAATTATAAGTACTGTCGTAGACGGTATAGCCGTTCTGTGTATGGTCTACAAGCAAAAACATATGCGAATGGTGAATCCCATCTACATCGTTCTTGGAAATCCCTTGCTCTATCTCGAGTATTTTGGTTGCGAATTGATCCTCTTCCATTAAATAATCATGGGAATAGTTCAAAAAATAGGTCGTACCAACTCCGATTACCAGCTGACCTAAACTCATCTTCTCCTCGCACCAAGCCATACCTTCCTCAATCGAATTGAACTGTTTCGGCTTAACATCAATACCAAGTCTTCCAAGCAAGTCCAGACCCGGAATGTCACGGATATCATCGATTTGAAGCCGATCCTCCATTACCCCGCTTAAAGGAACGCTGAATACGGATATCCCTAAGCCAATACAGACCGGCAGGAAGCCTCTAGGAATAGGATAGCCCGCTTCGTACTGTATTTTGGTGTACATAGCTCCCATCATGCAAGGATAGTAATAAGGAATCTCTTGAATGTTCGCGCCAAAAGCAAGATTATATTTTCTGGCATCGGAATCCTCGGTGTTCGAAATTCCAACGGCCGCTTCATCCACTGTCCGCCATTCTCCAGCTTCCACGATTTCACGAACCGTACGATAACTGAGCATGTCCCTCAAACTGATCGCAAATGCATACTCATTGGCCTTCGCTACCACTTGTACCGCCTTTAGTGAATCCCCGCCCAAGGTATAAAAATCATCCGTAACCCCGATCCGCTCCACGCCGAGTACCTCTTCCCAAATTTGAGCAAGCATCTTCTCGTGCGAATTAACCGGTTCTTCATAGGAAACGTTCGTATATAGATGATCCTGTGGACCAGGCAGTGCGCCCCGATCAATCTTCCCATTCGCCGTTATGGGCATCACGGGCAATGAAACGAAATAGGACGGAATCATATAGTCCGGGAGCAGGCCGGACAAATACTCTTTTAATTCTCCAGAGAATTGCTCGCCGCTTAAAGTATAGTAAGCACATAACGATTTGCTGCCGCTCGCATCCGTCCAATCCGTGACCAGCGCTTCAAGCACGCAAGGATGCTTGAGAAGCTGTGCCTGAATATCTCCAAGCTCAATCCGGTAACCGCGAATCTTGACTTGATGGTCGCTGCGCCCGAGGAATTCCATCACGCCATTCGGCATCCATCTGGCCAAATCACCCGTTTTATACATTTGGGCTCCGGCAATCTTGCGCTCCCGGAATGGATCCGGAAGGAAACGTTCCTCCGTTAATCGAGGATCCGTGTACCCCGATGCCAGGCATTCGCCTCCAATGTACAAATCTCCGGGAATATACGGCGGACAAGGTTGGAGCTTTGAGTCCAAAATATAGTATTTCGCATTCTGAATCGGAGTTCCGTAAGGGATGCTCACCCAATGTTCCTCCACCTCGGTGACGGGATAATAATTCGACCAGACGGTCGCCTCCGTCGCTCCTCCAAGAGCTACTACTTGCACGTTAGGAAAATGCTTCTTCATGACATCCGGCAATGTCAATGGTATCCAGTCTCCGCTTAAAAATGCTAAACGCAGGTTCGGATTCGAAGCAGCAGCTGCTTCAGCATCGATTTCCATCAATAATGCAAGCTGCTGCAGGGCTGCCGGTGCGGAATCCCAGAACGTAATCGGCTCCGTACGGAGAATTTCAAGCAATCGTTCCCGATCGGATAGTTCTCCCTCCGAGGCAATTCGAATAGACCCCCCGGAAGCCAACATGCCAAAAATATCATAGACCGATAGATCGAAGCAGAGGGAAGTTACGAACAACAACCGATCCCCGGAACCGACCCCGAACGTCCGATTCACCCACTCGATGAGATTGATTACCGGGCGATGCCGGACAACTACGCCCTTTGGCGTTCCGGTTGTGCCGGATGTGAATATGACATAGGCCTCATGCTGCGAAGTTAATCCCGTAGCTGGATTCGAAGTTGGATAACGATCCAGGTGGAACCGGGTCCAGCTTCTTTTCCGGCAGCGTGTCATTGGGTAAACATCTTCTGCAAAGCTTGTCCCTTCCTTTTCCTTTGGTGAACCGATCTTCTTCCGAAAGACGAGATCGAACCGATACCCCAACTCGTTCGCAAAGCCTTCCCGCCTGTGCAACACTTCTGTATGGTCAATTTCAGGGATACGGAGCTGCAAGTCAGTAAAAAAGTCTTCATCAAAATATAACTCGTGATTATTTGCCCCTCTATCATTAGACGACATCCCATGCTCCACTCGATACTGACGTACACTTTCAAGGAAAGACTCTTTCCGCCGCAAGTCCATGATGTCCGCAACGATCAGGGTTCCTCCAGGCTTAAGACATCGCATCGCTTCACGAACCACTTGTTCAAAGTAGAAGTAACCTGGGAAAAACTGCGCCGTACTCGCCATCAGGACAAGATCAAAGCTCCCTGACTCCATTCCTTCAATCTGAAGCGCATAACCTTCTATCCACTCCATATGATTTAATCCAAGCTCCGCCGACTTGGCGGAGTTCATCTCCATCATCCGCCTGGATGGATCAAGGCCGACAAAGCGTTGAACCATGGGTGCGATGCTAAAGGCGATCAGTCCGGCCCCGCAGCCTATCTCAAGTACGCTGGACTGGGGGGTAACAAAAGGACGAGCCTGCCCGACAACCCGGTCGCGATATTCGTCCACCTCGGCTTCAGTGAAAGGAAGCCCGCTGTAGCTGCTAATAAAACCTCCCGCCGTGATGTAGTCCTTCGATTCCTCTGCGACTTGATCCCACAGCGCCCCCATCATTCGCAAGTTTTCTTGTTCCGCAGGAGGCATCGCCGCCTTCACATCCAGGTATACGACGTCCTGCAATGATTCAATGGTCCATATCAATTCCTGAAAAGGGCGCATGACGTCCTGTTTCGTGACGATGGTCTTGATCGGTAAACTTCCCAGTATCGTCTCGATTCTGGATTTTGGAAATCCCGGCTCGATCGGTACGTAGGCCGCGCCTGCTTTCAAAATCCCCAAGACGCCAACGATCATCTCAACAGAGCGGTCCAGCAGGACGGCAACGTAAGAGCCTGCTTGAATTCCTTGTTCCACAAGCAATGCGGCAAGCTGGTTCGCTCTTTCATTGAGCTCCCGGTACGTAACCTCCAAACCGCCCTCCGAACATACGGCGACCCCATCAGGAGTAAGCAGTACCTGACTTTCAATCATTTGCGGGATCGTCATTTCGCTGACATAAGCAACATCCGTATCATTGAAGGCTTCAATGAGAGCTTTTCCTTCCCCTTGCTCAATGAGTAACGCATGGGAAATCCGATTTTCCGGAAATTCCAAATACTGTTCCAAAGCAAATATAAAACTTCGGGCATAAATTTCTATAGCCTCAGATGCAAACAATCGCCCATTGTAATGAAAATTTATAGTGATACCATCGGACTGCTGATCCACTACAATTACAGCTTCATATTTTCCATTACACAACGACTGAATGTCTGCTTCACGATGCAACCCTGACATCGCAAAAGCCAGCGGGGTCGATAACGCCTCTTCCTTTTGCAGTCCCAATTGCCCGGCGATCTCTTGAAGGTCGACATATTGATGTTTATACCCTTCGGCAACGCTTTGTTTGACCCGTTCCAGCGTTTCTTTGAAATTGGCTTCGGACATGATCTGATTTCGAATAATGAGATGAGACCCTGATGATTCGTCTGAAGAAAGCGGAAGCACTGGGATCGTAAGCGCGATCTCCGACAGCCCCCCATTCACCTTTCCGATCCACGCCTGAAAAGCAGAGAATAAAGTCAAGAAAATGGCAATTTTCTTATTTTTACTGACCTCCGACAACTGAGCGGCTAGAGGAGTCGATAGTTCAATGGGGTAAGAAGCCTGTTCAAAGGCCGTTGTTTTGGGATACTGAACAGGTAAAGCCGAACGGGGAATTTCACCGGTTAAATGACTCAACCAATAACGTCTCCCAATTTCCATCTGCTCCTCTATCATCCTCATAAGTAGATTAAACCCCTTCCTTTGATTGGAATGTTCGTTACAGTCTCTACAGATCGAAGTCCATTTCCAGCAGCGCCTCCAGTTCTGTATATCTTCGCCTCTGCTCCTCTATCACCTCAGTCGTGCGCAAATCAAATTGTCCCAACGGCCTATGCGGTTGTTCGATGATCAGATCAAAGATCCGGATGAAATCATGCAGCATTTTCTCTGCAGTTCTTCTTTTGAAAAGACTAGTTCGGTATTCGAGCGCCAACAGGATTTCTTCTCCGGCTTCCTCACCCCATAACGTAAGGTCAAACTTTGCTCTGTAAAAGACTAAATCCAACGGTTTGATGTTAAGCTCCTCGATCTCCGGTATAGCTGTATCCATGTTCTGCAGGGCAAATGAAGCATCAAACAGCGGATTCCGCCCGGCGTCTCTCGAAACATTCAGCTTGCGAATCAATTCGTCGAAAGGATAATCCTGATTTTCAAACGCCGAAAGTGCCGTTTCCTTTACTTCAACTAAAAAATCAATAAAGGTCTTCTGATTTTCCGGCAGACTGCGCAGAGGAATAATATTTACGAACATCCCGATCAGAGGCTGGAGATCCGCACGGCTTCGTCCGGCAACCGGCGTTCCTACGACAATATCCTTCTGACCGGAGTAAATGGACAATAGAAGAGTATAAGCCGACAGTAACACCATGTACAATGTAGATCCTGTATTGGAAGCCAGAGTATGAAGGCTTTCTACAACATCGGGGGGAAGGACTGCTTTTACAGCGTCGTCTTCCCCCTCCGTGTTAGCCTGTCGAGGATAATCGGTTGGAATTTGCAGCAACGGAGCAGGTACAGCAAACTCGTTCAACCAGAATGCTTCTTGCTCAGCAAGCTGTCCCGTTTCCAGCATCTCATTTTGCCAGCAGGCATAATCCTTATACTGTAGACGCAGGGGTTCCACTGTCTCATCCTGGTAGAAAGCCAATAAATCGTCGATGAGGACGGACATAGAGACTCCATCAGAAATCATGTGATGCATGTCCAGGCACAAAACATGATGAGTTTCGCCGATACGGAGCAGCTGTGATCTTAATAGCGGCGCCTGCGCCAAATCGAACGGCTGGATGAAAGTCCGGACCTCCGTTATTAAATTCGATTCCTGAATCGTTCTGCAGCCCAATTGCAGTGACAGTTCCTCTTCCTCATGGATATACTGAACCGGTTTTCCTTCATGCAGCATAAAGGCGGTCCGGAGTGTCTCATGCCTGCGAACCAGTCGGTTCATTGCTGATTGGAGCCTGTCCACTTGTACAGGGCCATTGATTTGTAAAAATACAGGAATGTTGTAGGTTAATTGCATCGGGTCGTATTGGTTTAAAATAAAGAGCCGTTTCTGTGCCAGCGACAGAGGATAGAAATCTCTATGCTCAGCAGGCCTGATCGTCGGCAATGCTCCGCTCACTAGACTCCGATCAATCTCAACCGCCATGTCTTGAAATACCGGAACTTCCATAATTTTTCGCAGCGATAGCTGGATATGAAAATGCTTGTGGATTTCCGTGACTAGCATAGCCGCTTTCAGCGAATGTCCCCCACGGATAAAATAATGATCGTTCAGGTTCACATGATCTATACCGAGCGTGCTTTTCCACAACGCTGCAAGCCGGCGTTCCGTCACCGTTGCGTTCGGATTGTCCGCCACGTCAATTCCGGCATAACTGGATAATGAAGGATCGGGTAACGATTTCGTATCGATCTTCCCATTGGCTGTCAAAGGAAGCTCACTCATCTGGACGTAATGCTGGGGAAGCATATAAGCCGGTAAACGGCTTCCGAGCCATTCCTGCAACTGCTCTGCGCCTAACGTATTCGAAGCTGCAAAGTACACACACAAGACTTGTTCATCGCTTTTATCGCGTTGATCTTTTTGCACCGTTACGAAAACCTCGCTGATCTCCGGATGCTGCATCAACTGGACTTCGATTTCACCCGTCTCAATCCGGAATCCCCGGATTTTCACCTGATCATCCATCCTGCCTAAAAACTCAATGTTGCCGTCCGGGAGCCATTTCCCATAATCCCCTGTTTTGTACATGAGTTCACCGGGAACGAACGGATTCTCGACGAATCGTTCCGCCGACATTTCCTCGCGCCCCAAATACCCCAGGGCCAGAGATACCCCGCCGATGCACAGCTCGCCCATGAAGCCGATCGGCACGAGATGTTGTTCATGGTTGATAATATAGATCTCCGTGTTCAAAATGGGCTTACCGATCGGTACTTTCGCCACATTCGCTGCAAGCGTTAAGGTGCTGTCATCCTCCCGGTTTAACTTCTCCCCCGTTTGCCAGTAGGTCGCACAAATCGTCGATTCCGTGGGTCCGTATGCGTTTATATAGTTGAGATGCTTCTCCCAGCGCGCTGCGAGTTCCGGATTGGAAGCCGATCCCGCGGTGACAAGGATACGCAGCGTCGGCATCTGCGAAGGCTCCAAATGAGCGGCATAGGCCGGCGGCAGCGTAGCGACGGTAATTGCTGATTGCTGGACATAGTCCGTGAAATCGTCGTAGCTTTCAATCGTCTCTTTATTTAGCAGATGCAGCTCCGCCCCTGTAAATAACGCCATGAATATCTCCCAGATCGAAGCATCGAAGGAGGCGCTCGCAAACTGAACGATTTTATCGGTTTCCCTTATACCCAGTTCATTCCTGAAGTAGCTGTGCAAGTTCGCCATGCCTCGATGTCCAACTTTGACCCCTTTTGGACTTCCGGTCGAACCGGAGGTATAGATCACATAGGCTATCTCCTCTCCCCCTGCGGAAGCCCCTTTCTCAACTTGATTCTCAGAATTTGCACTGGCTTGCACTGGCAGCAATTGATCTCCCTGGATGAGCAAAGTGGAACCGCTGAACGG
The DNA here is from genome assembly GCF_018101095.1 of Paenibacillus sp. Marseille-P2973. NCBI lineage: Bacteria > Bacillati > Bacillota > Bacilli > Caryophanales > Paenibacillaceae > Paenibacillus > Paenibacillus sp. Marseille-P2973. The sequence goes on along the minus strand of NZ_JAGQEH010000004.1, from coordinate 246,802 downwards.
GCATTGGCTGACATATTTAACGGGGGTAATCAAGCAGACCGCACCACTGTCCTCCAGCATATATTGAATGCGCTTCTGCGGATAATCGGGGTCAATCGGCAAGTAAGCCGCTCCCGCCTTGAGCACAGCAATCATGGAGATAACCATATCCATGGTCCGGTCGCAAACAACACCTACGATATGTCCCCTTTGGATACCGTTCTTCTTCAATTGCTCGGCATACACTTCCGCTCTTTCATTCAACCCCCTATAGCTCAAACTTCTTGCACCGCATACCAGAGCCGTGCGTTCCGGCTTAAGTAGAGCTTGTTCTTCAAACAACTGCGAAATTGTCTTATCACTGGAAAACTCGCCTTTATTTGAATGAAACTCCGTCAAAAGCTGCGTCCGTACCTTCTCATTCACAAGCGAAAGTGCTTGTACTTGCATCTCCGGATTTCCGACCATTTGTTCAAGAATATGAAGAACACTGTCCGCCAGCGCCTGCATCATTCCTTCACTATACAGCTCGCCATTATAGATCAACTCGCCCGTAATATCTTCATCTATTCTCTTGAAAGAGAAGGTGACTCCGTTGCTGGCAGACATCCTGCAATTTTGCAATTTCGACGGATCATGCATCGGCACAAGCTCACAGGCCACATTGCATAATTGAGAGAAATCCCATTTCTGTTCTTGCTCACCTTGAAACAACTGATTCACGGGAAAATACTGATAGCCGTATGCCGCCGTTACTGTCCGGTTCAAATCCTTCCACAATTGCTTCATCGTTTGACTGCCATCCAACTGGAGTGAAGTGGGCAGAAAGGAATTAACCGCAGACTCCTCATTTGGGCCTGCGATCGCCGGACAGCCAACGATGACGGATCGGCTGGATCTTATTTTAGCCAGTGCAGTCATCGTCCCTGACAATAAAATGACATAGATAAGTGAATCTTTTCGGCTGGACCAGTTTAAAAGACCCTCAATTAGCGATAATGTGATCGGAAGACTCAGTCGCCGCTCGCTAAACACTCCCTGCTTTCGCAGTTCCGATGGCCGATCAGGCACAAGCACTTCCACTTCTTCTTTCCCGGCCAGCGTGTCCAGCCAAAATTGTCTGGCCTCCCGGTATTCCTCCACTTCTCCGCTCAGCAGATCCAAATTCATTACACTTCACTCCCCATGTAGTCTAGAAGTCAAATTCGGCAAATTCCATCATTGGATTAGTGCGAATACGCTCAACTGCGCTTGCCCTTTCCTCATCTCCGAGAATACGTATATCCTGCAGTCGTGCCTCTGGATCACTCGCAATCTGCTCCAGAATCCGAATGTAATGCAAGGAAAGCTGTTCCATCATTTCCTTACGGAACAAATGGGTCCGGTATTCGAGCGTGAAATTCAGTTCATCATTCAACTCCCGCACTTGCATCGTCAGATCAAACCGGGACACTCCAAAGTCGAAGAAATATTCAGAAAGTACCGAATCTTCGAACTCATAGCGGAAAGGGTCCATATTTTGCATAACGAACATCGTATCGAATAATGGATTCTGACCTCTCTGCAGAGAAATATCCAGTTCCTGAACCAACAGCTCGAACGGATACTCTTGATGCCGCAACGCTTTCAATATCAAATCCCGATTCTCCACTACGTACTCGTCGAATGTTTTATCCCTTGCAGGATAGCTCCGAAGTGCTAGCGTATTAACAAACATGCCGATCAGCGGTTCAAGCTCAGGCCGAATTCTACCTGCTACCGGTGTGCCGATAACGATATCTTCCTGTCCCGAATATTTGGACAAGAGCACGTAGTAAGCGGATATAAGTACCATGAATAATGTTGCGCCTTTCTTGGAGGCGTAATCAGCCAGCTTCCGGCGCAAATCGGAATCTCCCCGGAAGGAAAGTAACGCTCCTTCGTTCTGATCAGTAGAACGCCGCTCCTGCACCGCTGTCATGCTTAGCTTGGGAACTGGGGTTGAGTAAGAATTCAACCAAAATCTCCGGGTCTCTTCCATTCCTCCCGACTCCAGCCTGTTCTTTTGCCAAACCGCATAGTCTTTGACTTGCAGTTGAAGTGGCGGAAGAACCTCTCCACGATAAGCCCGAGCAAAGTCCTGAATCAGATTACCAAGCGAAACGCCATCTGAAATGATATGATGCATGTCGATCAGCACCATTTGCTTGCCCGATATGGTTGTAATAAATCCGGCCCGCAGCAGAGGCGGTTCCGACAGCCGGAACGGACGGACAAAGGCTTGAATCAACGAGTCGACGTTGTTATCGGGGACTTGATTGTGCAACTCCAAATTGAACTTCATATCCGAATGAATCTTCTGCACGATTTCTCCGTCCACCCAGGTGAATGAAGTCCTTAATGATTCATGACGCGAAATTACGGATTGCAAAGCGGTTTCCATTCGCTCGATATCTGCTTGTCCCTCAAGCAGCAGGACACCAGGCATGTTGTATCCGTCCTGATTACCTTGAATTTCATGGAGCAGGAACAAGCGCTTCTGAGCCGACAAAACGGGATAATAATCCCGCGCCTCGCATAATTCAATAGTTTCAAAACCCGACGCTTCCGAGCTATCAATCATTTGGGCCAACTCGTATAAGGACGGCTCTGTGAACATGTCTCCTATCGTCAGTTCCACACCAAACACCTGATGAACCTTTGAGACGAGCGAAGCCGCTTTGAGAGAGTTCCCGCCGATTTCAAAAAAGTGATCATGTCTTCCGGGGGATTCGCCCAACATCTCCGTCCAGATTTGTGCGAGACGCCGCTCCGTCGGGGTGGAAGGAGCTTCGTAAGGCTTCCGGTTCACTGGTACAGATTGCAATCCAGTAAACTCGCTGACTGCAATATTCAACAAGAGATCAGCACGACTGCAAGAAATGACTTTCATGTATGCCTGGTGACGGACATGATCCGGAATTTCGCCGGACGGCAGCCAGTGAATTTCAGGGTTCCAATCATCCATTATCGCGACTGTTGTTGTATCTTCTACAGTTTGTTTAGGAGGTGTTGCCGAATCTGAAGCAGGTACAAAATACTCAGGCAATGATACCGCTTCGTTCTCCGGCTTCTCATAGAGAGATTCGAAATAGAGTTCCACATAGCCCGGACAATCCGAAATTTGATCCAACCGGATCACATCATTCTTCTCGTAGTCCCAACCGACCCGCTGCAAGAATGAAAGAAACGGATCATTTTTATCCGTCTTGTGATAATCCGGCACGATTCCATGCAATCCGTTTGCTCCGGCAACCCGTTTCAATTGAGACAACACCGCATCCTCGATCCCCCGGCCAAGCACTCTACAACTAAGCAGGAAGGCATCAACCTGGAGCAGATCCTCATCGGATGAAGCCAGAACCACACCGACAATGCCGTAATCACCGAAACGATCCGATGCCTCAACTACCCAGCACCAACAATCGTTCTGCGATCTCCTTTCATTCAGCGCATCCTCCGTCAATCGAATGCCGTTCAAGTTAAATTGATTCGTGCGCATCGTCAATTGTGACGCTCGAACGACCTCCGCATCATCCATCGTCCGCATGCTCATCCTTAGGCCTAATCCATATAAATAGTCATCTAGGGTAGCGGCGGATGCCTCCCGGTTCATTCTGCGATGACGCTCCGCAGCGTATAATTGCGTGCGCATCTGGTCTTCCTCGGTAATTGTCATGCGGTCCCAAGCCCAAATATGAGACAGGAACTTCTCCATATAACGTATTTCAGCCGGAAGTCGCAGTGTCAGCACATCCGGGGCGTTCTGCATGACCTCCGAGCATTCCAGAGGATTATCATCGATGAAGACAAAACTATCGACTCCTAAATTCAGTTCCTTCGCCATTTGCTTCAAATTGTCCGATTTGGGCAGCCAGTTGATTTTCCAATGGGCAAAATGTTCTTTCTTCAGCAGCATATCCGGGTTTTGCTCAAATACTTCCCATACGTCGGCTTCATTGTTTTTACTGCAAATCGTCAGTAACTGTCCCTCTTGCGCCCGGTCCAGCATCCATTTTTGCAGAAGCAAATGGGGAGTCTCGATTTTGACGCCAAGCGGACCGTCTTCGCCGCAAACGCCTTGCCACAACGTGTTATCGCAATCCAGCGCGATCACTTTGAACGGTGCGGCAACCATCGAAATAACCTTCCGGGCAAGTAAAGTACCCATCACCGCATAAAATTCCTCGCTGAACGGCATATGCCCCGCCCGATCTGTGATTGGGTCGAACACTTCAGAAACGGAATAATTCTGCCTTGCTCCACGGAAGTCGACGGTGTACACTTGGTCAATATGTTCTAGCGCCTGCTTCCACCGTTCATATAATTGGTCAAGATAACGAAGAAGCGAGTCCGGGTAGCCCAGATGAGTCGATGTAGGAAATATGCCAAACAGGTACGGAACCGACTTATCAGCCGCTTGAACCAAGCCCAGCAAATCCGTAAAGTGACGCTCCAACTCGGTGTACACTGAATCTCGTGCAGCCTCGGCGCCGCCGATTAAATCTTCAAAACGGATTAGCATGACTCTACAGCCGTCCCCGCCATCCCATTGATCCGAAGGATTCAGCAATTGTTGAAACACTTGATTGTAGCCGCCAAGTCGAACGGAAGCCGGAATACTGAATTGTTGCATCCACCATTGCAAATGCCCCCCAATCGGCTCTGAAGTGAACGTAGCGTTCACGACGATTTCTTTACTCAAGGAATCTTTCAAACCATCATTCAACTTCCGGCGTTCAGCCAGTTCAGCCTCTTCCTGTTCGTCAAACAATCTAACATTCCCGACAGGTTGCTGAGGCTCTTCCAGGTAACCGGCGATCACACGCTGAAAATCATCGATAAAACGTAACATCGTCCGTTCTTGGAATAAGTCCACATTATAATTCAGTTTGCAATCCAGCTCGCCTTCTTGCGTCAGGAACACATCAAGCTTGATATCTAGAGTCGCCGTGTCGATCGGAAGCTCCATTTGCTCAAACTGGAGCCCATCAACACGCATCTGATCCGAGCCCGTCATTCGGTACTCATTATGAAAAACCACCATCGTATCGTAAATCGGATTCCGTGAGCGATCCACAGGCCGGTTATACAACTCCACCATCCGTTCAAACGGAACGTCCTGATTCTCATAACAGACCGTCATCAGATACTTTGCCGATTCAATGTATTGCTGCAACGTCCAATTGCTCTCTGCACGGAATCGCAGCGGGACAAAATTAATGAACATCCCGACGCCATTTTCCTGCCCTGGACGTCCCCGTCCGGATACAATCGATCCGACGACAGCCTCCTGTTGGTCCGCGTATTTAAGAATAGTCAGACCATACAAGGAAGTCAGCATCACATTCGGAGTCGTGTGATTCTCTGCCGCAGCTTGCCTGATACGCTGACTCGTAGATTTTTCAATGCGAAAACCGATCTGTCTTCCTGCGAACGTTTTCACCTTCGGCCTGTGATGATCCAGCGGCAGGCGCAGCGGACTACACATTTGTTCAAGCTGGTTTATCCAAAAAGACTCTTGTTTCACCATGACATCGGAGTTATCGAATTGTTCACACCATTCTACGTATTCCCGGTATTGGTACGCTGGCGGAATCAGGTTCTTGCCCTGATAGAGCTCGAAGAACTGTTTGACCAGAATTGCCGTGGAGAATCCGTCCGAGACAAGATGGTGTGAATCTATCATGAGCACATGTTCATGTTGCTCTTGCTCATTCACCTCGACATCGGGGTTGATCGTAATGAGTCCGGCTCTGAACAATGGCGCGGCATTCAAATCAAAAGGACGAATAAACCGGGTGATAATGTCCGATACTCCGCCATTCGCTGATTCATAACGCTCCAGGTCCATTTCCGCCCGCTCTCTAATGATTTGAACCGGGACGCCTTTTTCCATCGCAAATGTCGTACGTAACGCCTCATGCCGATTAATCAATTGCTGCAAAGCACGCTCCATTGACGCATGGTCAACCTTTCCCCTTACTCGAAAGGCAAGCGGCATATTATAGCTGGTGCCGATTCCTCCGGTTTGCTCTTGAATAAAAATCCGAAGCTGTGAGGAGGTTAGCGGATATCGGTCTTTCGTTATACTTGCAGTTCCGTTTGATGGCCCTTGCTCGACCTGCTGATCCAAATGAGCAGCTAATTGTGCTACGGTTTCGCACCTTAGGATGTCAACCGCTTCCACCGGCTTTCCAATATGCTCTGCCAGCTTGACAGCAACTTGGTAAGCCAAGATGGAGTCCCCGCCCAGACTATAGAAATGGTCGTGGATATTAAGTTCTGTAAATCCAAGAACATGTCCCCATACGTTGCCAATGAGCTGTTCCGTGTGAGAATAGTGTCCTTCTGCCCGTCCCGTCAGATTGACTTTTCTAGCTGATGTTGCTGCCTGCTCCGTCCCCTCGCCCAGGGGAGCCATAATAGGACGAATAGGGGGAGAATTGTTCTCCACCCAGCAGCGATGTTTATCAAACGGGTACGAAGGTAAATGCACTCGGCGGTAGGTACCGCTGCGATAAAGCAAACTCCACGGGATGTCCGCACCTGAGATATATAAATCCCGCCATTCTTGAAGCGAAAGCTCATCCCAACACTCGTTTTTCCTTGATGTTGTTTCCGGATTGCATGCTGTAAGTGATGACAGTAATTCGGAGTTAAGCTGAAGCCTTCTTAGATGCTCCATAACTTCATTTACATTCTTTACGACGAACGCAAGCCGGTAACTAAAATGGCTTCTCCCCAAGCTCGCCGTATAGCAAAGGTCCCCGATATTCCAGTGGCGGTCCTCATCAGACAACATATCGGCATAAGCATTTACTAATCTGGACAGCGAGGACAGACTCTGCGTGGACAGCGTAAACAAATATTGTTCACTGTCATTCGAATTCGGGCCCGGCCGATTTGTGAACATCGTGGTGTCATGTGTTCCCTCCAGTACAGGTGCTTCCTCCAACACGACATGACAATTCGTTCCGCTGAGACCGAACGAACTGACTCCGCATCTTCTCGGATGCCCTTCGTCCTCCCAATGCTTCAACCGGCGATTGACATAGACCGCAGACTCGATAAAATCGATGGATGCATTCGGCCTGTTAAAATGCAGGCTCGGAGGAAGCTGCTTATGCTTCAATGCCAGGCAAGCTTTTACGAATCCAACCACACCCGCCGCATTGTCCAAATGCCCCAGATTCGATTTGACCGAGCCTACGGCACAAAATTGTTTGCGGTAAGTAAATCTGCGAAACGCCCGGTGAATTCCTTCGATTTCAATCGGATCCCCGAGCTTCGTTCCTGTTCCATGCGCTTCAATATAGGAAATGGTCTCCGGATCGATACCGGCATTCAACCACGCATCAGCGATCACTTCTTCCTGTGCTGCCACATTCGGAGCGGATAACCCGATAGAGCTGCCGTCCTGATTCACGGCCGAACCCTTGATAACTGCATATATCGAGTCTCCATCTGCGATGGCGCGGGCTAGAGGCTTTAGCATTACCGCAGCGGTCCCTTCGCCCATTCCGGTTCCATCCGATCCGTGATCAAAGGACTTCGCCCGGCCATCGGACGACTCAATACCGATTCGAATCCCGGTATCTGCGGGGAAGACTAATGTCTTCACGCTACCGGCAAGCGCTGTATCGCAATCTCCGCTCCGCAATGCCTGACAAGCGAGATGAATCGCAACCAGTGACGATGAGCAAGCGGTGTCCACGGTGATCGCAGGCCCTTTTAGATCCAGCAGATAAGAGATACGCCCGGCGATGACGGAGGACAAATTACCGGGAACCGCCATCGAGACTCCAGTAGGGTCAAGGTTTTCGATCAGTTTTTTATAGTCATGAAATGCATCTGCACAATATCCAAGGAAAATCCCCGCCTTGGTCCCCTTCAACTGACCTCCTCCATATCCGGCATCCTCGATCGTCTTCCAGACCGTTTCCAGAAAGAGACGCTGGTTCGGATTCATCAAACCGGCCTCCCTGGGCGACAAACGGAAAAACGGGTAATCAAACTTATCAATTTCCGGCAAGTATGCCCCTTTGAAAAAATCGGTATGATCAAGATCAAGTCCAATTCTTTCGGCGTAATCCCGGAGATCCCGTTTTCTCTCTTCAGGAAAAGGAAAAACTAAATCTTCTCCCTCGGCCAAACTGCGCCAAAATTGATCGATGTGGTCGGCTCCGGGAAGACATACGGACATCCCGATTACGGCGATATCCTGAAGAGAGCTTTCTTTGATCTCTACCTTTTCTGAGTCATCTTCTTCCATGTCAAACGAGAATCCAACTAAATCGATCATTTATCTCCCCCCTGCCTCTGCCTGAAGTTGACTTGTGCTTACTGTAACTGCACTTTTCGCCTCATAGGACGGACTTTGCTTCCACAAACGATACATTAGCGGAGGCACAGCCAGCGAGCAGATGGCGATGAGGATAACAAAGTACATGTTAAAGCCGATCTCAAACATGCTATACAGGTTTCGGGCAATATAATAGGTGGCGAACAATCCGATTTCCGCGACGATCGACGCCCATATCGAACGGTACCAATAATAGAGAAGGGCGAAAATGACCGTCCCCATCCCCCCGTAAAGCGTCAGCGCCGGATCGAGATTGAAGAACAGCAAACCGTATACCAACGCATTACCGGCCAGCGCAAAACCGAGCGGCAAAACACTTATTAATTCATTGAAAACCAATCCTCTGAACAACACTTCCTTGTAGATCGAATGTACGACCAAGAAGATAAGGAAAGCGATTGGCGCGCCGCCAATTAATGAACTGAACAAAATCTCAAACTGCGGGAACGTTTCCGAAACCGCGGGGATTTTCACCATGCTTGTTACCCACAGCCCCATACATATCGAGAGAAGAGCAATTTGCCACACACTGCGGAAAGGGATTTTTTCAAAGCGACATACTTGAATCAAGTCTCTCTTCTGATACCTGCGCATAATGAAGTAATAGACCGGAATGGCGATAAAATCGTTCAATACCAGCCCCCAGTTCCCGTTTCGGGCATCCGTTAGCCAGGGACGAAAGGCATCTATCTTCGTCAGTTGGTTGTACCATAAGTACACCAGCGGCTGAAGAACGGCATAGTAGATGGCTATAAATACGACAAGCCTTCCTATCATCACCAGGTAAGGTTTAGCCTTTGCTGCAAACTCCATTGCGGCCTGAACCTGAACCTGTTCCTCCGGACGTTTTGCCGACAGGATCAATCCTGTAACGATCCCCCCTAACCCGATCAGCAACATGACATAACCAAGCAAACTGCCCTGTGCAATCCGGTCAATCATACCGGCTTCATTTGCACTTACAATTAGAACATTCACGATTACCGCAATCGAAATCGTTGACCAAATGGAACCTGTTTTCGTATAGAGAAATCCGTAAATAAGTGCCAGGAAGAAGGCATAGACAGTAATCGTTAAATTCGGCTGGAAGATGGCATATATGACAGCTTGAATCAAGTAAGCTGCTGCAAATGGCAGCCCTTTGCGAAGCTGATTGAACACAAGTCCTCTAAAGAAAATTTCCTCCATAAATGCCCCGGCAAGTCCAACCCCGATCAGAGTAAAAATAAATAATTCCGCCTGCCCGAATATATCCACGTACGCCTGCATTTGATGAAGTGCCGGCTGTGGAAGGAACGGGAGCTTCATCAGTCCGATGAAAACAAAAGCACAGCTAATCGCAATCGTCAGAGAAAGCAAGAGATCTCTCCCGCTGATCGGCCGGAATCCCGCTTCTTCGAAAAATGTTGTCTTTTCCTTCTTACTCACCCGATTTCGAATACCAAATAGCGCAATAAGCAACAGATACATCACGCTGAAATTAATCAATAGCCATACAGGCACATTGTTTTGCAGCAGCTTTTTGTAGGACTCATTCAGCGACATGATGAATACTTGGCCTTCAAATACAACGAGATACAGTCCTAGCAGCACAACCACTTTCAGGATCACGCTTCCAACCTGCTTCTTCATCGTGTAAACATCCCTTCTGTTTCAAATGGGTTACCATAGTCTTCAATCTCGGCTCCTTTCGCATTGACGATAGACTTCAACCAATTCCATGCTTCCCTTAACTGCTCGGCAGATGGTTCCGCGTTGTTATGTTCAAGATTCAGCAAAAGACCTTCCAATTGACGATACGGAGCAACTACTTGCTCTTGATAGACTTGCTCATTATGACAGTGGTTTCTGGTAGATACCGCTATCGCCAAATATTCCTCCAACACACGACGCTCCGTATATTGGTAGTTCGCCTTAAAAGACGGGGAGAACACAACTTGACGATCAGTCTGGTCATCCATCGAGTATGCTGGAAATGCAGGATAGTCCTCCTTCAACAGCCTGGCTAACGTTTTGCGCGGAGCTAGCTCGACAACCGCATCCATGCTGCGTTTCAGTAAGCAGGCTATACTTTGCCGCCAACGGACAGGCTCCGTCATCTGACGCTTTAAGCTGCCGATGATCTCTTCAGCATTCGCCCCATATATCTCCCCTTGGATGTTGGAAATCACGGGAAAAGTGAATGCTCCAAATTCATATCGCCTAAGCCGCTCTTCCAATTCATTCGCTGCTTCCGCCATGAGTGGGGAATGGAAAGCTCCGCTTACTTTTAAGGAAGATAACTTTACTCCCTCTGCGGCCAGCAGCTCTTCGGCTGCCGTTACCGCTTCTGTCGTTCCCGAAAGTACAATTTGCTTGGAGGAGTTATAGCAGGAAATCACAGGACGGATCTTTACATCCCGCATCCTCTCTAACATATTTGCCGCTTCATATTCAGTAATGCCGCTAACGGCAAGCATTCTGCCAAGGCCGGACGCCGATGCTTCCATCATAAGACGTCCTCTTTCCCTAACGAGCTGGAGGGCATCGCAATATTTCAACACGCCTGCACAAGTTAGCGCAGTATATTCGCCCAAGCTATGCCCTGCCGCCGCTGCAGGTCGTATACCCGTCTCTTGGACAAAAAGCCGATAGGACGCTACTCCTGCGGTCAAGAGGGCAGGCTGTGTCAGATCCGACTGGGCCAGCTTCTCTTCCCCGCCGTGAAAACACAAGGCAGCCATGTCATACCCGAGCGTATCTGACGCCTCTTCAAACGTTTGTCTGACCACACTGTACCGCTCATAATCTTCCTTCATCATTCCGTTGTACTGCGATCCTTGCCCGGGAAATAAAACGGCTAATCGCTTCATCCATTCACTTCCTCCTTCCTCATCCTCACACGGCCCCTTCCTTCTGCATGCTCTGTTCGGATAAATAAACAAGGAATTTCATAAGATCTGATAAGAGGGCCTTCATTTTCTCTCTTCTCATTCTTCTGCCGTTGTAATCGAGACTAAATTCTACGCCCCTGGCATCCTGTTGGGCGGACAATACGAAGTCAAACCAATGAAGTTCACGGCTTCCCCATTGTCCGTCTTTCTTCCATCGGACCAAGGGATACGCCTCATGGTCATCTTTTTTCACACCCCGCTGCCTCATTTCGTCAGCAGTATAGATGAGAGAATTGCCGGCATTAGACATTCCTTGGGATACACTGTCTAGCAATTCAGAGAAGTCGGTAATTCCTTCAAACTGCTGCCCAACATTAACCAGTGTTTGCCCTGGTAATGCCGCCTGGACTGTCATCTCCTTCGCATGCGCATGTTTGCCAAGGACGAATAAGTAAGACGTCACGAGAACTGCATAAAGATCGGTGTTATACGCTTGGGCAAAGGTATTCAAGCGTTGAGTTGTTTCCGAATCCAGCCGACTTTCAAGTACAGTCGCTTGTTGATTCTGCCCAGAAACCGTGAAGAAAGAAACAGGCAACACTGCAGGTTGTACCGGCCATGGACGATTCCCATCCCGTTGCCGTTCCTCGATGAAAGCCGCCAGTTTGGTTACAGTCGGATGAGCGAACAAATCGGTTATTTTCACAGCGCCCGGTGCCATACGATCTAATTCATGCTGCATGCGGAGCAGGAGTAAGGAGTTGCCTCCAACATCAAAGAAGTTGTCATGCACAGAAACCTTCTCCACACCGAGCACCTCCTGCCAGATTGCCGCCAGCTTCTCTTCCATCTGTCCGGATGGAGCGGTATAGTCCCCTTCCTTTGCCGTATGCTGCAATTGCGGCTCTGGCAGCGCCTTCCGGTCAATCTTGCCGCTGACCGTCAAAGGAAGCTCCTCCAGCCGAACCGCAAACGCCGGAACCATGTAAACCGGCAAGTGGGCTTTCAATTCGCTGCGCAGTTCGGACGGCTCAAGCTTTCCATCACGCTCAGTAACGTAATACGCACATAAGTAGGCGTTGCCGTGCGTATCCTTCCGGGCTGTGACCACCGCTTCCTTCACCGCTTCATGTCTCAATATCGCCTCTTCGATCTCACCCGGCTCAATGCGGTAACCCCGGATTTTCACTTGGTTGTCGATCCGTCCCAAGTATTCAATATTTCCATCCGGAAGCCAGCGGGCCAGATCACCCGTCCGGTACATCACTCCGCCCGATTCCACTTCAAACGGACACGGAATGAACTTCTCGGCCGTCAAGTCATTCCGGTTCAAATACCCTCTTGCCAGCCCGTCGCCGGCAATACACAACTCCCCTGCTACGCCCACCGGTTGCAGACGATTTCCAACATCCACAATGTAAAGCCTCGTATTGTCGATCGGCTTCCCAATCGGCACCGGATCAACGACCTCCATCAGACCTGAGCAGTCGTAATGACTGACATCCACCGTGGCCTCGGTCGGTCCGTACAGGTTGATCAGCCGTGCGCCGCCGGCTTCTTCGCCTTCGCTACCTCCAAGCAGCGCCCGGAATCGGTTTACCTGTCGTGCCGTCAAGGCATCGCCACTGGCGAGCACATATCGCAAACTTCCCAGTTTGCCAATGCCTTCCGGTCTCGTCTCCAATTCGTCGAGGAACGCATTCAGCATCGATGGCACGAAATGCATCGTAGTTACGCCATGCCGGGATACCGCTTCGATAATCTCTGCCGGGTCTTTCTCGCCCCCCGGGGTCAGGAAGCATACTTTAGCGCCGGCTTGTCCCCACCAGAATAGCTCCCATACCGAGACGTCGAACGTGAACGGCGTCTTCTGTAAAATGACGTCTCGATCAGACAGCGGATAAGCTCTTTGCATCCAGTTCAACCGGTTCACAACGGAGCGATGCTCCACCATGACCCCTTTCGGGCGGCCGGTTGAGCCGGAAGTATAGATTACATAGGCCAAATTCTGTGAGTTTCCGAGCGGTTCCAAATTATCGTTATTCGCCTGCCTGTCTGCCGAACCACTCTCTTCAGGACCAATCTTCGCAGACACGTCCACCCACTCACCGTTCCATGAAGCAAGCTTCCCGCGCAATTCACCAAGCAGCTTCTCTTGCGTCAACACGAATCGAGCTTTGCTGTCTTCCAGCATGTACGACATCCGCTCCGCCGGGAAATCCGGTGAAATCGGTAGATAAGCGCCGCCTGCTTTGAGTACGGCGAGCAGGGCAACCATCATCTCCGCTGAGCGCTCCATTACAACTGCGGCGATTACATCCGGACCGAGACCGCATTCCCGGAGATGCCGGGCCAGTCGGTTCGACCGTTCGTTCAATTCCCCGTAGGTCAGTGCTGAAGAATCCATGTTCCAAGCCACTTGATCCGGATCCTTTCGCACCTGTTCCTCGAACAGTCCATGCAGTGTCGCCTCGCGGCGGTATTCCACCGTTTCTCCGGCACTGCATTGAACAAGCTGTTCCTTCTCCCCTGACGACATCATTTCCAACTCGCCCACAGGCCGCTCCGGGTGCTCGGCCGCCTCATTGGCCAGCTGGATGAACCGCTCTGCAAATCGTGCGATCGTTGCGGCTTTAAACAGCTTCGTACTGTACTCGAATTTGCATTTGTATGCATATGCATCCATTTCGTCCGTCATAATTTCCAGTAATAAATCAAATTTTGAGACGCCCGTCGGTATATCCAATGAATGAAAGGTGACCTCACCGATCTGCGGCTTCGCCCGCTGCATATTTTGCATAACGAACATGACATCGAATAGCGGGTTTCGGCTTAAATCCCGGGCTATTCCGAGCTCATCGACCAATTCCTCGAATGGATAATCACTATTGTCGAACGCACCCAGCGCAGTCGTACGGACGCTTTCCAGAAACGATTTAAAACTTTGCCCGTTGTTCATACGATTCCGAATGACCAGCGTGTTCACAAACATACCGATCATGGATTCAAGCGATGCTTGCGGTCTTCCTGCAACCGGTGTTCCGATCATAATCTCCGTTTGACCGGAACTTCGGGCTAAAAGGATATGGAAGACGGATAGCAGTACCATATAAGGTGTTGCGCCCGCTTGAGAAGCAAGGGCATTCAGCTTGGAAGCCAGTCTTTCCGGAATAATGAATGTATGTTGGCCGCCTTCGTTGCTCTTCAGCGACGGTCTGGCATAATCCATCGGCAAGTCAAGCACGGGCCGTTCTCCCGCCATCGCATCCAGCCAGTAAAGCCGCTGCTTCTCCAGCATGCGCTGATTTGCTTCCCCAAGCTGCCACAATGCGAAATCTTTGTACTGCACCGTCTGCTCGGCAAGCGGCTTCCCTTCGTATAAGGCAATCACTTCATTTTGCAGCACAACCATCGACAAGCCGTCTCCGGCAATGTGGTGCATATCAAACAGCAAATATCGCTTTTCATCCGTCTCATTGATCAGGGCTGCCCTTAACAACGGAGGGTTTGCAAGATCGAACGGAGTTACAAATCTCTGGTACCACTCCTGGAGTGATTTATTCCCGATATCGGCAGTGAAAAGCTCGAAGCCGACGTTCTCACGTATCATTTGAACCGGAACTCCATCCTTTAGCACGAATGCGGTTCGAAGAGAACTGTGCCGCTCGATGAGTTTCATGAATGCTTCCTCCAACCGGCCCGCATCCACGCTTCCTGTGATCTCAATGACAACAGGCAAATTGTAAGCCCGGCTTTGATCTTCCATTCTGCTTAGGAAGAATAGACGCTTCTGGGCAGGGGTTAGCGGATATGCATCCCTTAACTCTGCCGGTACAACTTCCGAGTAGTCCCCGGTTGATTCCAGCAACTCCAATTGGCTAGCCAGACCCGCTATAGTCGGCGTACGGAACAAATCGCGAAGCGGTAAGCTCCGACCGAAGGATCGATGAATCCTCATCGTCAATTGCGCCGCAGTTAAGGAGTTCCCTCCCAGATCGAAAAAATGATCGTGCACGGAAACCTTCTCCACCCCGAGCACCTCTTGCCAAATCTCCGCAAGCTTTTCTTCCGTCTCCCCGGTTGGAGCGGTATAATCCCCTTCCTCTGCCGTATGCTGCGATTGCGGCTCCGGCAGCGCCTTCCGGTCAATCTTGCCGCTAACCGTCAAAGGAAGATTCTCCAGCCGAACCGCAAACGCCGGAACCATATAACCCGGCAAGTGAGTCTTCAGTTCGCTGCGCAGTTCGGACGGCTCAAGCAACCCATCACGCTCCGTTACGTAATACGCACATAAGTAGGCGTTGCCGTGCGTATCCTTCCGGGCTGTGACCACCGCTTCCTTCACCGCTTCAAACCTCAAAATCGCTTCCTCGATCTCACCCGGCTCAATGCGATAACCCCGGATTTTCACTTGGTTGTCGATCCGTCCCAAATATTCAATGTTGCCGTCGGGAAGCCAGCGGGCCAGATCACCCGTCCGGTACATCACTCCGCCCGATTCCGCTTCAAACGGACACGGAATGAACTTCTCGACCGTCAAGTCATTCCGGTTCAAATACCCTCTTGCCAGCCCGTCGCCGGCAATACACAACTCCCCTGCTACGCCCACCGGTTGCAGTCGGTTACCGCTATCCACAATGTAAAGTCTCGTATTGTCAATCGGCTTCCCAATCGGCACCGGGTCAACGACCTCCATCATACCCGAGCAATCATAGTGACTGACATCCACCGTGGCCTCGGTCGGTCCGTACAGGTTGATCAGCCGTACTCCGCCGGCTTCTTCGCCTTCGCTGCCTCCAAGCAGCGCCCGGAACCGGTTCACCTGTCGTGCTGTCAAGGCCTCTCCACTGGCGAACACATATCGCAAACTTCCCAGTTTGCCAATGCCTTCCGGTCTCGTCTCCAATTCGTCGAGAAACGCATTCAGCATCGATGGCACGAAATGCATCGTAGTTACGCCATGCCTGAATACCGCTTCGATAATCTCTGCCGGGTATTTCTCGCCCCCCGGGGCCAGGAAGCACACTTTAGCTCCAACTTGTCCCCACCAGAACAGCTCCCATACCGAGACGTCGAATGTGAACGGCGTCTTCTGCAAAATAACGTCCTGGTCACACAGCGGATAGGCTCTCTGCATCCAGTTCAACCGGTTCACGACGGAGCGATGCTCCACCATGACCCCTTTCGGGCGGCCGGTTGAGCCGGAAGTATAGATCACATAGGCCAAATTCTGTGAGTTTCCGAGCGGTTCCAAATTATCGTTATCCGCCTGCCTGTCTGCCGAATCACTCTCTTCAGGACCAATCTTCGCGGACACATCCACCCACACTCCGTTCCATGCAGCGAGCTCCCCGCGCAATTCACTAAGCAGCTTCCCTTGCGTCAACACCACTCTTGCTTCGCTGTCTTCCAGCATGTACGACATCCGCTCGGCCGGGAAATCCGGCGATATCGGCAGATAAGCGCCGCCAGCTTTGAGTATGGCGAGCAGGGCGACCATCATCTCCGCTGAGCGCTCCATTACCACGGCGGCGATTACATCCGGACCGATACCGCAATCCCGTAGATGCCGGGCCAGCCGGTTCGACCGTTCGTTCAATTCCCCATAGGTTAGAGCTGAGGAATCCAGGTTCCAAGCCACTTGATCCGGATCCTTTCGCACCTGTTCCTCGAACAGTCCATGCAGCGTCGCCTCGCGGCGGTATTCCACCGTTTCTCCGGCACTGCATTGAACAAGCTCCCCCTTCTCCCCGGGCGTCATCATTTCCAATTCGCCCACAGGCCGCTCCGGGTGCTCGGCCGCCTCTTCCGTCAGTTGGATGAACCGCTCGGCAAACCGATTCATCGTATCTCGATCGAATAAGTTACAGTTATACTCCAGCACGCAATCCAATTGTCCGTCAGCGCCGGGGAATATATCCCACTTCAGGTCGAGCTTTGAAGTTCTCCCCGGTATATCCCTTTGGATGAAACGGACTCCGTTTGCTTCAAAGCCCACTTTTCCATCCATTTGGTTATGGTAAATCAACATCGTATCGAATAAAGGATTACGGGATCGATCCTGTACGATTCCGCAATTCGCCACAATCTCGTCAAACGGCATTTCCTGATGATCGTATGCATCCAGCAAGGTATCATTCAGTTGGTGCAGCAAATCGATGAATGATTGCTCCGCATGCACCTCTTGGCGAATCGGTAAGAAATTGTTGAACATCCCGATCACCCGGTTACTTTCCGGCCGAATCCGTCCTCCCGTTAAGGCGCCGATGACAAAGTCGTTCTGCGATGTGTACCTATGCAGCAAGACAGTATAAATGGACAATAATATCCCATAACCGGTGGCGCCGCGCGCAGCTGCAAGCTTATTCAACTTTTGGACGGTTCGAGCAGGGATAGGGAGCTTAATCTGATTTCCGTCGAAAGTCCGCTCGGTTGGACGAGCGTGGTCCGTGATCATCTCCAGTATCGGAAGCGGTCCCTCAAGACGCTGCATCCAGTAAGTCCGATGGCGCTCCATCCTCTTTCCGCTTCGTTCAGTGAGCGACCATAATGCATAATCTTTATATTGAATCGGGACCGCTTCAAGCGTGTTCCCTTGATAGAGCATTCTGAATTCATCAATCAGCACGTTTAAAGAAATCCCGTCACAGACTAAATGATGCGTATCCAGAAGCAAGACGTAGCTGGATTCCCCCAACCGAACCGCTTGGGCTCGGAACAATGGCGCCTCCGATATTTCAAATGGTTGAACAAAACGTTCCATTATACGGGAAAGTTCCTGTTCTTCCGCCTGTACCCTACCCAGGCTGAATTTTGATTTGTTTTTAATTTGCTGCACTGCTTTCCCGTTCACAAAATGAAACGAGGTCCGAAGCGACTCATGCCTGTCGACCAGCTCTTGCAGCGCTTGTTCTACACGGTTCAAGTCAACGGAACCATTCATGCTTAAAGAGGCCGGAATATTGTATGTAGCACCGATTCCCCCAAGCTGCTCTTGCATATAGATCCGATTCTGCGCACTTGTTAATGGATAGTACGGACGTGGCGCTGCCTTTTCGATTGGTCCTCGTTCCTCAATTCTGGACATTTTCACCACCTTGGCCAGCTCTCGGATTGTAGGAACCGAATACACCTCCCGAATGGACAGGTCTACGCCAAACCTCTCGGACACGGCGGAAACCAGCATCATCACCTTTAAGGAATTGATACCGATATCAAGTAAAGAATCATTCACATCCAGCGGTCCCGTTTGCAATACTTCTGAACATAACCGCTGTAATGCTCGCTCCGTCTCATCCTCGGACCACTTGGCCTCACGCAATTGCTCCGAACTCTTCCTGATTTGCTGGAGTGCTTCTTTATCTTGATCGAAGTGACCGTTTTTGTACTGGTCTGCGAGAATATATCGCTGCAGTTTGCCGCTCGTTGTCTTCGGCAATTGCTTTACAGGCAGTACCCAGCCAATTTCGTAGCCCGCTCTTTCACGAATAAATTTGGCTACATTATCCGCAAGGGGAGCAAACGACTCGATGCTGCCCCGATATACGGCGAATACGATGATTTCATCACTTTGCAACTGTTCGTTAAATGCGCCGCATACGGCGACTCTTCGTAATTTGCCTGCATCCATTTCTTCGATGATTCGCTCTAAATCATGCGGGTACACATTCTGACCGTTCACAAACAGAATATCCTTCTTTCTGCCTGTAACGACTAAGCGACCGTTACGCATGAAACCTAAATCCCCGGTTCTCAGCCACCCATCTTCCCCGATCGCTTTGCCTGTAGCCACCGGGTCGTTATAATACCCGCTGGTCACATTCGGTCCCGTGATTTGAACTTCACCTATCGTTCGTTCAGATAATGGATTCCCGTCATCATCACAAATACGAACTTGACAATACTTCACCGGCATCCCGAGATCGACAAACGACAACTCCGAAAGTTCTCCCACATCGTCCCCGGCAATTTCCCTGACAGGTTCTCCTACGGCGGTATCACGTTCAATCCGAATGTCGAGGAGCGGCTCATCAACCGGCGGGAACGTCACCGCTAGACTGGCTTCCGCCATACCGTACACGGGAAATGCAGTATGAGAACGGAGTCCGTATGCGCTCATCTCTTCTGTAAATTGTCTGCTCAGTTTGGCCGATATCGGTTCTGCACCGTTGAATATCAAACGGATGCGGGACAGATCCCACCCCGTTGCCCGATCCTTCTTGTAAAAATTCAAAAAATGACTATACCCGAAATTTGGGGACGCCAGCGTCGTAATACGGTGATCGCTTGCCTTCTGAAACCACATCGTCGGATGTTGGATAAATAGAGCAGTCGGCATCATATATTGCTGCATATCAGCCAGCAACGGAGTCAGGTGGAAACCGATCAGCCCCATATCATGAGTAAGCGGCATCCAGCTGAGGGAGGAGTCTTGATCCGTTGCTTCGGAGCAAGCCACAATTGCCTGCATATTCGCAAGCAGATTAGCGTGCGTCAGCATGACGCCTTTGGGATCACCGGTGGATCCGGAAGAAAACTGTATGAAAGCAAGATCATTAGGGTCTGGATGATGTATTTCTCCCGTCGGACCTTCGAACAAATCCTCTTTTCCTGTCTGCCAGGTCGTATCCCTTAACTTTCTAAAGAATGTAATCTGATCTTCCGATTCCGACTCCGCTTCCCCTTCCCATCGTTCGAGAACCCGCTTGTCCTCAATTACCAGAAGAGGGGCATGAAGTTTTTGAAACACCTTGATGAGCTTTCTTTTGTTCTCCTCGCTCGCACCGGCGGATAAGGGAACCGGAATCATCCCTCCTAGCTGACAGGCCCAGAACCAAGTCAGGAACAATTCCTGATCCTCCAGAAGGAACACAATTTCCCTGCCCTGCTGCAGCCCTTTATCCTGCATACGTTTGAGCAGTGCAGATGAACGTTGCAACAAATCCCCATAGGTTATCGCAGCTTCCTCTTTGCCGTTGCGGATGAAGGTGATGCCTTTGACACTATCACCCCGCATCCGAATGAGCTCGACTAAACTATTCATCACAGCACCTCCCCGGCTGTAACAGTCGTGATTGAATTTTTTCCGCCAATTGCTCCGCATGATCATGAAGAAAAAAATGCCCTCCCTCATAGGCAAAAGCTTCGCATCGGCCAGTCGTATGTTCGCTCCACTCCATCGGATCATAATCCCCGTCTTGCAAACCCGAGAATACGGTCAAGTCGCATGACAATGGGCTGCGATCATCATTATGGAATCGGTAGGTTTCGGATGCTTGGTAATCACATTTCAAAATCGGCAAGAACAAAGATAACAAATCTTGATTCTCAAAAAATTCCCGCGGTGTTCCTCCTAATTCCTGAATCTTAGCCAGAAACAGATCATCCGGCATCAAGTGCATATTCTCATTCTCGATGACATGCGGTGCAGCACGGCCCGAAACGAAAAGGTGTTCAGGCTCCGGGTATCCGAGACTGCTCAGTTTACGGCTCATTTCAAAGGCGATAATACTGCCCAGGCTATGTCCAAACATCGCATATGGACTGCCGTCGAGATGTGGAATCAGCGTATGCTGAACATTTTCCACTATCTCATCTACAGAAGTCAGCAGCGGCTCACCGAAACGTCTTCCTCGCCCCGGAAGCTCGACAGTGACTAGTGTAATGGAAGGAGACAGCAAGTTTTTCCACCTTTCATAAACCGATACGGAAGCTCCAGCATACGGAAAGAAAAACATGTTGAGTCTTTTCAAAACTCCCCATCCCCTTTATTAATTGTATTTGCGCAGAGTTTTCAGGAAATAAATACAAACCGCCGCAATCAGTGTTAATCCTGCCCCATTCATCATCAGGACAAGGTCAGCACCATATAGGTCAGAGAACACTCCGGACAAAATGATCCCGAAAGGCGTGGCGAGACTGGAAAGGGATCCGATTGTTCCAAACACGCGCCCCTGGTATTCTCCATCCACTTCGGTGCGCAGCATTACCATTACGATGATCGTTCCGACAGACAGGATAAAGCCAACAAGAAAGACAAAGGGAATGGCAAAATAGACATCGTTTATGGATGAAAGAAGCATTAAATTGGGCCCGGCCAAAAGCATGGCAATACTCACCCAGATGCCTCGTTTGGTGATTCTGCTTCCCATGAATGCGATAAGTCCAGCACCCGTCGCATACCCAATCGGGATAATGGCCTCCAGCATGCCGAATTGCCACGGAGTCGCCTTCCATATCGTTACGGCAAGCACTTGAAAAACCATCATCGAAGCGACGAAGAAGACCATGATCGACGGCAGTAGAATGGAGACGGAACGGGCAATGGAATGACCGCGAATATAAGACAATCCGTGCTTTAAGTCGGCCCAAAACCCCTTTTTTTCCCTGTCTTGCTGTATAGGGTTTGGAAACGAGCCGGACAGAAGCACACAGCCTGCTGAGATAAAAAAAGCAATACTTACGACGATAACCGATGTCGGTCCGCCAAAGATGGCGACAGCAGCTCCCCCAAGAGACAACCCGGCAAGACGGGCCAGTGTATCCGTAATTTGCATCAGACTCGTTGCTCTCTGGATCTGTTCTTTGCCCACAATGTTAATGAGCGAGGAGGAGAAGGCAGGATTATGGAATTGTGAAGCAGCACCGACCAATGCCAGTAAAACAATCAGCATCCACCAGCCTTGACCTTCCCCAAAAGAAACAACAGCGGCAACTCCTACCATCAGAATCCCCCGCACGATATCCATGCCCAGCATAATCATCCGTCGGTTATAACGGTCCGCTATAGTCCCGGCAACACTTCCTAGTAAAAAGCTTGTTATCATCTGAACCACCATGATGGTCATCATGGCTTTCGCGCTGCCTGTCGTCGATAGTACCCAGAAGCCGACTACAATGGAATGAAAACCTTCCCCCATAATGGATAGTGTGCTTCCTAAATAGATCCACAGAAAGGTTCGGTTATTCATCAGACGCTTTGACTGGGATTCCGGAACGGCCTCCTGCGGCTTGGCTGCAACTAAAGCTTCTGAATTCACGGACACACCCCCTTATACAGAAATGCTTGAATCATCATGTTCACTAACATCGGTCCACCTGAATGGCTTGACTTTTCCCGATTGTTCAATCGTTTGCACAAAATCGTCATTGGAGGTGTCTTCATATGGAACAGGTATATCATTCTTCAAATGAATTTGATAAGTAGTTAAAAACATTTCGCAGGGTCTTGTTTGTGGGTATGGTCACTTGGATCGGTATTGAATGAATTGCTTAGTGTGAGGTGAAATCATTCAGAACAATGACTTAAGAGTGGTCTTGATGCAAGATAGCCGGGGGTTACTTCATCTTGAAATGTCATTCCTGTTGAATCGAAACTCGGTCTAAAATATAGAATCGTTGAATTAATCGGGTACGGATGGAAGGATAGGAAGGGAAAGAACGATATCTTCTTGATCGTTGTATTTGTGATGCATGCCTTGAAAAGAGGACAAAAGCGTGACAAAAAGCGACATTGAATCGGATTTGCCCATTTGCAAAATATTTTCCATAAGAACCTCCTAACAATAAATAATAAAAAACATAGAGTCGGGTAAAAGCGACAACAATACCGCCACATTTCCTTTAGGAGATACTATGAAGTTGGGCAAACGTTTGCAATTTAGAGAAAGGTTCAACTTTTAATTGTAAGCCAACCCAATAACTTCAATTTGAATTATATTTTGAATACATATTCTAGTCAATGAATTTATTTTCATAATATATGACTCCACGGTCATCTAACATCAGACTATTATCACAGATGAATAGGTCAAATTCACCATATTTGTAAGCGCTAACAATTAATCGCGTTGTCCAAACCCTTCACGCGCTTCTCCAACTCAAACAAGCTGAATTCTATCACAATGTAAAAGCCCGCCGAAATCGGCGGGCTTATCTGTAGTTAATGTCCTTATGTTCGTTACTGCTTCCGCATCGTTAATCCGACGCGTCCTTTTTTCAGATCTACATTCAGCACCCAAACGGTAACATTATCTCCAACCGATACGACGTCCATCGGATGTTTGACATAGCCCTCGCTTAGCTGGGAAATATGGACGAGGCCATCGTTCTTGATCCCGATATCCACGAAGGCGCCAAAATCGATCACGTTCCGGACGGTGCCCTGCAGCTCCATCCCCGGCACCAGATCCTCGATCTTCAACACATCGGTGCGGAAAATCGGAAGCGGCAGCTCTTCGCGGGGATCGCGCCCCGGCCGTTGGAGACTGTCCAGAATATCGCGCAGGGTCGGCACGCCGACCTCCAGCCGTTCCGCCAGTGCCTCGGCGTTTAACGCTGCAAGCTTGTCCGCCAGCTCTTTAGAGCCAAGCTGATCCAAGCCTACGCCCAGCTCGGCGAACAACCGGTTTACCACCTCATACGACTCGGGATGAATCGGTGTACGATCCAGCGGATGCTCGCCTTCGGCGATCCGCATAAAACCGATACATTGCTCATAGGTCTTCGCGCCGAGGCGCGGAACCTTCTGCAGCTGTTTCCGGTTGCGGAAGCGTCCATTCTCTTCGCGGAATTTGACGATGTTCTTCGCCGTGGTGGCATTCACGCCGGACACGTACGATAACAGTGAAGGCGAAGCCGTATTGACGTCGACACCGACGTGGTTTACCGCCGATTCCACTACGGTGGTCAGGCTCTCGTCGAGGTGCTTCTGCGAGACGTCGTGCTGGTATTGGCCAACCCCGATCGCCTTCGGCTCGATCTTAACCAGCTCCGCCAGCGGATCCTGCAGCCGGCGGGCAATGGATACCGCGCTTCGCTCGGCGACATCCAGATCGGGGAACTCCTCCGCAGCCAGCTTGGATGCGGAGTACACGCTTGCTCCAGCCTCGTTGACGATCAAGTAGGCCAGTTCCTGAGACTTGCGTTCCGCGATTACTTCCGCCACAAACTGTTCCGTTTCGCGCGATGCCGTACCGTTGCCGATAACGATCAGGGTTATATCATAGCGATCGATCAGCTCATTAAACTTGGCGGCCGCTTCCCGTTTCTTGTTGTTCGGCGGCGTCGGATATGTTACCGCAACTTCCAAAAGTTTGCCCGTATCGTCCACAACGGCGAGCTTGCAGCCGGTCCGGAATGCCGGATCGACGCCCAGCACCCGCTTGCCCCGCACCGGCGGCTGCAGCAGCAGGCTGCGCAGATTTCCGGCAAAGATGGAAATCGCCTGCTGTTCGGCTCTTTCCGTGAGCTCGCCGCGCACTTCCCGCTCGATGGAAGGCGCGATCAACCGTTTGTAGGCGTCCTCCACAACGGCATGCAGCAAGCTATCCGCAACGGAACTGCCCTTGATCCATCGGCCGGCAATAAAACGGTGGATCGGCTCTGGCTCCACTTCAAGAGAGACTTTAAGTATCTCTTCCCGCTCCCCGCGGTTCATGGCGAGAATCCGATGGGACGGCATTTTCTTGGCCGCTTCCCGGTAGTTATAATACATCTCATATACAGACTCGGCCTCAGGCGACTTCGCTTCGGACGTCATCATGCCATGATCCATCGTATACTTGCGGACCCAAGCTCGGGTCGCCGCTTCGTCGGCCATGCCTTCAGCCACGATATCCATAGCGCCCTGTAGCGCTTCCTCCGCCGTCTCCACGCCCTTGTCCGGCTGAATGTACTTGGCGGCTTCCGTCAACGGAGCGCCCTGTTTAGGCTGGGAGAGCAACCAATCGGCCAATGGGGCGAGTCCTTTTTCCTTCGCCAAGCTGGCCCGTGTCTTCCGCTTCTGGCGGTAAGGGCGGTACAAGTCCTCCACTTCCTGGAGCTTGACCGCCTTTCGGATCGCCGCCTCCAGTTCGCCTGTCAATTTGTCCTGCTCCGCGATGATCCGGATTACCTCGGATTTACGCTCCTCCAAATTCCGGAGATAATTCGTGCGCTCTTCGATATCGCGAAGCTGGTTCTCGTCCAGTTCTCCGGTCATTTCTTTCCGGTAACGGGCGATAAACGGAATCGTATTGCCTTCATCCAGCAGCGAAATCGTAGTCCGCACCTGTTTCAGGGACAAGCTCAGTTCCTTTGCTACCTGCTGAACAATCCGTTCCCGGTCTCCGCTCTCATTCTTCTCATGCGTTGCGTTAGCTTCCGATTGCGACAAAGAAATCCCTCTTTCATTCAAAAATTCCATGATTCCTTTATTATCACAAACTTCCCGCGTCTTTTCCACCGCAGGACGAATGGTAGTTTTCAGGCATCGCGGATTAAAGAAGAAAAACACCGGGCCCGAATTATCTTCCAGGCTGCGGTGCTTTCTGTTTGTGCATTAAAATGTGGAGTAATTCTCCACCCCTGCCGATGCAAACATAATAATTGCCAAAACAAGAATAAATAGAATTATTCCGTAAATCGCCGTTCCGACGATTCCGCAAACTAATCCGGCTATCGATAAGCCTTTGCCCTGCTCCCCGGTGCGCTTCAACTCTTTGAAGGACAGGCTGGCAAACACGATTGCGACAATTCCCAAAAGGAAACCTATGTACGGGACTACGATGGACAAAACGCCCAGTACGAGCGATGTGATCGATTTGCCGTTCGTCTTGGCCGGTGTCGGCGGTCCTGGCGGCGCAGGCTGATAACCCTGCGGATAATTATTGAATGTCGTATATTGATACTGATCTGACGGATTCTGATCCATTAAAAAAGTACCTCCTCCATAAACTATGATTATTGTACTTCATCTCCGGGTCGGGCGCCAACCATTTTTGGCTTTTGGGCTTGCTTTCGTACCGGAAAACGTTCAGCTAACTTTAAGTTACGTTTCAGACAACTTTAAGTTTCGTTTCAGACCCCTTTAATATTGGCCCCTTAGTATATGACCTGATACATACCTTTATCTTTAAAATACCCGTGGGAAGTTGGAGTGAGCGAATGAAAAAAAAGAAATGGTTATGGATCGGAGTCGGAATTGTCGGCGCCATTTTGATTGCCTTGGCGGCTACGATGTTGATCCTGCCGGATAAAAAAACCGGAGAAGCCGCGCCTGTCCAACGGACAACCCAGGTTGTCAAAGGCAATATCCTCGTCAGTGTGTCGGGATCAGGATCGGTAATATCGACGGATAGCCAAAGCGTACGTACCAAGGATGAAGGCAAAGTCAAAGAGGTAATGGTCAAAGCCGGAGATATTGTGAAAAAGGGGCAAACCCTGCTTACCTTCGAGGCCGACGACTTATCGGACAGTCTGGAGACAAAGGAAACTTCTCTGGAATCGCAGAAAATGGATTTGATTGACCTTCAGGCCCAGTACAAGCGTCAGGTTTATGATGGCGCCTCCGAGGAAGATTTGAATAACACCCGGAAATCCATCACCAAGCAAGAACTGAATATTAAAAGCACGGAGAATGAAATCGCCTCAATAAAAGAAGATATGATTCCACCCGACTCATTAACATCACCTATGGACGGGACGATTACTTCGGTAAATATCACTGCCGGCGAAAAGGCCAACAATGGAAGCGAATTGTTCGTCATCCAGGATTATCAGAATTTGAGCGTACAAATTCAAGTGGATGAATTGGATATCCCGCAGGTGAAAACCGGGATGAAGTCTTCCGTTCAACTGGATGCGCTGCCGGATCAAACGATCGACGGCGAAGTATCCGAAATTGCGAATGAAGGCACCGCTTCGGGCGGAGTATCCCTATTCGATGTCACGATTAAATTGAAGCAATCGGACGGGATCCGCGTCGGCATGTAGGCTGAAGCATCCATTGTTCTCTCCGACAAGACAGATATTTTGACCCTCCCCGTTGAAGCCGTGCAAAAAAGAGGCGAGTCTTACTTCGTGATTCTTCCGACTACCGACGCCTCCGCGGCCGGCAGCCGGAATGGCGGAAGAATCGTTCCGGAAGGCGATCTGCAGCAGCCAATCGGAACCTCCGGCGAACCACCGTCGAGACCTTCCCAAATATCGGAAGATAACAGGCAGCCCTCAAGCGATTCAGGACAAGACAGGCAAAGAACTAAAACTACCGGCAGAACGAACATGCAAGAGGTTGAAATCGGCGTTCATAACGAAACTTCCATTGAAATCGTCAGCGGTTTAAAAGAAGGCGACGAAGTCGTCATTCCTACAGTGATGGGTTCCTCCTCCTCTAATTCAACCCGGCAGCAGGAGCAAATGGGCCAAGCCGGGGGCTTTGGGGGCTTTGGAGGCTTCGGCGGAGGCGGTGTCAATCCGAACGGCGCCATGCCTGGCGGAGGCATGTCCGGTGGAGGCTTCTCGGGCGGTGGCACACCTGGCGGCGGAGCTAGTCGGACAGGAGGTGGCAGATAGTGTCTGATTTACAGCAGCCTCTGATCAACGTTTCCGGGTTGGGGCACGGATACAAAATGGCTGGAGAACTCATGCCAGTCCTCAAAGACGTCAGCTTTCAGATCCACCAGGGAGAATTTGTGGCGATTATCGGCCCATCCGGCTCCGGTAAATCCACTTTGATGAACATGCTAGGCTGCCTGGACGTAGCCAATGAAGGAATCTACCTGCTTGATGGCCAGGATGTGAAGAAATTGTCGGATAATAAACTGGCCGTAATTCGTAATGAAAAGATCGGGTTCATATTTCAGCAGTTCAATCTCTTGCCCAAGCTAACGGCATTCGAAAATGTAGAGCTTCCCCTCATTTACCGGAATGTCCCGTACAAGGAGCGAAAAAAGGCGATCGAAGAGTCCTTGAGACTAGTCGGTCTGGCGGACCGGATGCATCATAAACCTTCCGAGCTGTCCGGCGGACAACAGCAGCGGGTGGCCATAGCAAGAGCGATTGCGGGAAATCCTCCCCTGCTTCTGGCCGACGAGCCCACCGGCGCACTGGACAGCAAGACTGGCATAGAGGTTATGGAGAAGATGAAGGAGCTTAACCGTCTCGGTCATACCATTATTATCATCACCCATGATCTCTCCATCGCGGAGCAGGCCAAACGGGTCATCAGCATTCAGGACGGCATGATCGTCGAGGATCGGAGGCTTGCGGTATGAATCTGCTGCAAAGCGTAAAAATGGCCTGGAAAAGCATCATCGGGGCGAAGATTCGTTCCCTGCTCACGATGCTCGGAATTATTATCGGGGTATCCTCGGTTATCACGCTCGTATCGGTAGGCCAGGGGACTACTTCGCAGATTACGGAGCAGCTCGAAGGCTTGGGCACGGACTTATTGACCGTAAACATTACGGGGCGGGGAAATACGACTTCTTTGTCTTATGAAGAAGCAATGCAGCTTGCCGACATTGAGGGGATCAAGGCGGTCTCTCCTGTCGTAAGCGGGTCAGCTACAGCCAAAAAAGATACCGTCAATGATTCCGTATCCATCGAGGGCATTGCTCCGTCATATGAAGAGGTGCAGGACTTTCACGTCCAGTCGGGCCGCTATATCCTGGATCTGGACAATGAATTCAGAATGAAGGTGGCGTTAATCGGGACCGAAACGGCCAGCACGTTTCTGGGCACGGCCGATCCCGTTGGGAAAACGATCCAGTTGGACGGCACCAGCTTCAAAATTGTCGGCCTGCTGGAGTCAAAGGGGTCCAGTCTGACCGGTTCAAACGATAACAAAATCCTGATTCCGATCAGCACGGCCGAACGCTTTCTGCGAAGCCGGGGAGTTCGTTCCATCACCGTACAGGTGGAAGACACGAAACAAATCGAACAAGTCAAGTCATCGCTGGAAGCCGCTCTTGATAAAAAATTCATGAACGCGGACAATGCTTATACTGTGTTTAATTCGCAGGAAATGCTGGACACCTTGAATTCCACCACGCAAATGTTGTCGCTCGCACTCGGGGGCATTGCCGGCATTTCACTGCTTGTAGGCGGCATAGGCATCATGAATATTATGCTGGTCTCCGTCAGCGAAAGAACACGAGAAATCGGGATACGTAAAGCGATCGGAGCAAAAAAGAGGAACATCCTGCTACAATTCATGGTCGAGTCTACCGCTTTAAGCGGGTTTGGCGGTTTAATCGGAGTTGGACTCGGATACGGCGCCAGCGCGTTGATCGGCCATTACTCTTCCCTCTCCACCTCGGTTTCCGTCCCGATCGTCCTGATCGCCTTCGGCTTTTCCTTATTCATCGGCATCGTGTTCGGAATGATTCCTGCCAATAAGGCGGCCAAACTCCGGCCGATCTACGCTTTACGCACAGATTGACTCTTAGTACCCGGGTTTTCTCTGAATATCGGCAGTGATTCGCTTCCAGCATTTTGAGGCAAATCACTGTTTTTCTTATCCTTCAAAAAAGAAAAGCGCCCCGAACAACCTGTTCGGAGCGCCCGGCCAACAAGGATCGAAGATCCCGTCTGGCTGTATGCTTAAAAGTCAATTAAACCAAGACTGATCAACAAAGCGTCATTCACTTTTTTCATCGTCTCTTCGTCTAAATGCGTAATCTTATCGGTTAGTCTCTGTTTGTCGATCGTGCGGATTTGTTCCAGCAAAATAACGGAATCACGGTCAAAACCATGCGTAGCCGCCTCAATCTCCACATGAGTCGGCAGCTTCGCTTTCTGGATTTGTGCCGTGATAGCGGCAACGATCGCCGTCGGGCTGAATCGGTTGCCGATATCGTTCTGGATAATAAGCACCGGTCTTACCCCGCCCTGCTCAGAACCGACTACAGGGGAGAGGTCTGCAAAAAAAACGTCGCCGCGCTTTACGATCAATGGTTACACCCCGCTTACTAGGCGGTCCAGAGTGATGTCTGCATCTTCCTCCGCATGGAATGCTTCAGAGGCCATGGATAAATTAATTTTAGCCATTTCCATATAGCCGCGCTGCATCGACTCACGGATGAATCTCTTCTTCCGCTCATTTAAATACAGCTTCATGGCTTGCCTGATCAGCTCGCTGCGATTGGAGTTCTCCATCGCGACGATTCCATCCACTTCCTGCAAAAGATGATCCGGTAAACTAATCATGATTCTTTTGGTGTTATGCATGTTGGCCATCCCTAACTTCCACCCCCAAAACCTTGTCGACCCTGTTCCCCTGACCTTGTGATTCAGTATAGCATTATTCAAGGAAATATATACAAAAGAAATATATGCCGAGAGTATATCAAGTATGCTGCATATCATTATAAACAAAAATGACTATGCCGTACATACCAGAAGATTTCCATGTGTTATTCATTCGCTACCCGGTCATAAATTCCTTCATACAGGAAAAAAGTTTTGTAGGTTTTTGTCGTCCCTTGCTTTTATAACAGGGGATTCACCAGAATGTCGGGTTTCCCGGTACTAACGTATAAACGGGGGACCCGATGCGCAAGCATGCAAATCACTTCGTAGTGGATAGTTCCAAGCATGGAGGCCAGTTCGTCTGCGGTAATTTCGCCGCCGGACTGCTGGCCGATGAGTACAACCTCCTCGCCGGCTTGGATTTCTTCGGCTTCCTCAGCCAAAGGTTGAAGCGACACCATACATTGGTCCATGCAGATGGTTCCGACTACAGGAACGCGGCGTCCGCGTATCAATACTTGCGCCTTGCCGCCAAGCAACCGAGAATAACCGTCGGCATAGCCGATCGGAATCGTTCCGATTCTTTCGTCCCGGTCGGTTACGTATTTCGCCCCGTAACTAATGGCGGAGTGCGGTGGCATTGTTTTAACCCTTACCAGCTCCGTTGTCAGCGATAATATCGGTCTTAACTTGATACGGTCCCTATGTACTTCATCCGAAGGATAAAGACCGTATAAAGCGATGCCAATTCTCACCATACGGCAAGAAAGCTCCGGTATATCAATAGCTACGGCGCTGTTACCCGTATGTATAATCGGGATATGAATTTCATGTTCCCGCAGCGCGTCCACCACTTCCTGAAAACGCCGGTACTGCTCCAATGTATAGCTTTTGTCTTCTTCGTCCGCCGTGGCATAGTGGGTATACATCCCCTCCACTTCCACATGCGGAATTTGCAGCGCATTGCGAATGAACGCAACCGCCTCTTCTCCGGGAAGTAGGCCAAGACGACCCATTCCTGAGTCAATTTTGATATGGACCTTAAGCTTATGCGGAAATTCCGAAGGATCCAGATCTCTGATCGTCTCCAGCACTTCCCAGCTGAACACGGTCAGCGTGATGTCGTGCTCCCATGCAGTTCTTACGCCATGCGGCGGCGTGTATCCAAGAATCAATACGGGGATCTTCACTCCGGCACGGCGCAGTTCCAGCGCTTCATCCAAAAAAGCTACGCTGAGATAATCCGCTCCGTACCGTTCAAGCTCCTTTGCCACAGTCGCTGCGCCGTGCCCATAGGCATTAGCCTTTACACATGCGAGCAGTTTCATGTCAGACGGCAGTCCCTGCCGCAGCTCCGTATAATTGGAATACAACGCGTCCAAATCAATGACTGCCTGGGTTGGTCGATACTTCACTTGCACTTCTAGGTCACCTTCTCTAATGATTGAAAGTCCATGCTCAAATAATACATTTCTCAAACAATACACTAATGGTAATGTCCCGGGGAGCGGCTGTCAAATCCGGGAGCTGAGAAATAAAGAAAGAGGCGAATAGACGGGTTCCGGAGTGCAAATGACTCCGGAATAACCGTAATCCGCCTATTGTCCTAAATTATTTACCCGTTTGGTCCTGCATAGAAGCGGCGACTTTCACCATTTCATTAAGCGGAAGATTGTCGCTTGTGATCCGGAACTCCAAACCATCCGTAGTCCAGGTCAGAGTCTGGAGCTTATCTCCGGTTAATAAGCCCCAAGTAAAGCCAAGGTCGATCAATTCGCCGGGAACCAGCGAGGCCGTCCGGTCCGGAGACCTGGATTCCGTAAGCGTAAATTGATATGTACCTCCATAGCGCTGCAGCACTAGGCTCCGGTCGCTGTCATCAACGATTTTATCATCCTGATAAACAACCCCATCAGGCAGATAGGTCGGAATAATTACGCCGAACGGATCGGACAACGCAGGAAGTGCGGCATCTCCTTTATCTACGGCCGAGGCAGTGTCCTCAGCTGCAGGATCATTCTGGCTCGCCTCCGGCGCCTTCTCGACCAGCATGCCGTTCTCATCGACTTCCAGCAGCGTGCCTTTGGCATCCTTGGCCGCGGCATCCAAATTATGCTGCATATCGAAGGAGTTATTCTCAAACTTGGCATCGAAATCGAATTTGTCGAATTTGACCTCTACGACCACTTTTGCTTGTGCGTCAGAGACTTGTACCTGTTTTGGCGCATAATTGTCCTTAGCCAGCCAAATTTTCTGGCGTACGAGCGCATGCGTGTTGTAATTGGCCGCTACTTCAAATACATAGCTGTCTTTGTCGCTCACGAATTGACGGGAGCCGTCGCTCAGAATGCTCCGTACCAGGGTTTGGTAAAGATACACTTGGCCCTGGTTCTCAGGCCAGTCGCTCTGGAAGCGGAAGCTCTTGTTCAAGCTCGGCGTTAAAACATATACACCCTGTTCATTGCGGAGAACGATCTGAGTCACGTCCTTCTCGGCATTGGTAAGCGCAATCCGGTAAAAGGAAGGATTTTGATACCACACCTCTACCTTGTACTCCTGGGGCTTCTCGCCGGTAAACAGCGTCATGGTGCCGGTGCCCTGATAACTTTCCATTTTGGTAACCACTTTGTCCAAATCCTTGACGACGCCAGCGGCATCCTTTTTCCCGCATGCGGCAAGTACGATGCTTAACACAATCAAAATAGTCAGCATCTTTGCGATCCGACGCATGAGATCATCCCCTCTG
The DNA here is from genome assembly GCF_018101095.1 of Paenibacillus sp. Marseille-P2973. Lineage (NCBI taxonomy): Bacteria > Bacillati > Bacillota > Bacilli > Caryophanales > Paenibacillaceae > Paenibacillus > Paenibacillus sp. Marseille-P2973. The sequence goes on along the minus strand of NZ_JAGQEH010000004.1, from coordinate 213,810 downwards.
CAGTTTGATTTCCTAAACTGATACATGTTTATGAGGGAACTTGGCCGATTATGCAGACGAGTTCCGGCTTGGACGAAAGAGGCTGGCAACCGTGTACATTTCATGTTGACCGTGCATCTCAGCGGTTGTAATATTGTATCTATATTTGTGAACAACTGTGATGAAGGGTAAGTAGACAGACATGCAGGGATTCTCAGAGAGCCGGTGGCCGCTGTGAACCGGTATCCCGCGTTTGATCGAATGGCCTTTGGAGTTGCTTGGCCGAACTGTCCGCGGAGGGCATAGTAGGAAAAGCCGGGGTTCCCGCCGTTATCAAGGGACAGGTATCGAGAATATCGAAATTGAATTTTAAGATTCAGATGCATTCTCCGTACCGGTCGAGAAGGCCATTCCCCCCATTATGCGGAGGCGGATGGTTAATTAAGGTGGTACCACGATAACCTCGTCCTTATACGGACGAGGTTTTTTTATTTTTTAAGGAGGTGATGGCCGTGGATGATGGCTGGTGGTGGCACGTTTTGCTATGTTGTGCAGTTCTAGATTACACAGACCTGTTCTCATCGGGGAACCAGGTCCCCAATTTAAGGAGGAAATCAAATGAACCCCAAAAACAAAGAACGGATGCTTACGGGCGACCGCGTAACCGGAAAACTTCATCTCGGCCATTACGTCGGCAGTCTCCAAAATCGCGTAATGCTGCAAGACAAGCATGACTCCTATATTCTGCTCGCCGATGTTCAGGCGCTGACAACCCATTTTGACAAACCGGACTCCATCCGGGAGCATTTGCGCGAGGTGACCCTCGACTATTTGGCGGTTGGAATCGATCCTAACCGGGCTACGATCTTCGTTCAATCCATGGTTCCGGAAATCGCCGAGCTCACCGTTTTCTTCTCCATGTTCGTCACGGTAAATGCATTGCGCCACAATCCTACGATCAAATCCGAATCGAAGGGCAGCAGCCTTGACGATCTGTACTACGGATTCCTGGGCTATCCCGTAAGCCAGGCGGCCGATATTACTTTCTGCAAAGCTTCTATTGTACCAGTAGGCGACGATCAGCTCCCTCATCTGGAGCTTGCCCGGAAGGTCGTACGCCGGTTCAATGAGCTGTATCGCCCCGTATTTCCCGAGCCGCAGGCGCTGATCAGCGAAACACCAAGGCTGATCGGCACCGACGGCAACGCGAAGATGAGCAAAAGCCTCGGTAATGCCATCGAGCTGGACATTTCTCAGGAACAATTGGCCCACAAAATCCGCCGGGCAGTTACCGACCCGGCCCGGGTCCGAAAACATGACCCCGGCCATCCGGAGGTATGTCCAATTTATGCTTACCACAAAGTATTCGAGCCTTCCGGCGTCGCGGAAATCCACGAAGCCTGTGAACGCGGCTCGATCGGTTGCAGCGAATGCAAACACCGGCTCGAATCCTCGCTCAACACCCTGCTGGAGCCGATGCGCGAACGGCGCTCCCGTTATACGGGCATTCCCCGGACCGTCGACGAAATCCTCATAGAGGGGACAAGACGGGCCCGGGAGGTTGCCCGCGAGACGTTGTCCGAGGTGCGTGAAGCGATGGGACTGGACTATTTTCGGACCATGTGAAGACCATCTGAAGAAGATTAACTGGATTTTATACAGCTAATTTTTCATATTACGGCTCATGGTAGATAATAACTGTATAACCTACAGTTATTTCTTCCATATCAGGCCGACACTTGAATAAATCTATTATTTAACTGCAGGTTTTCCAGTTAATACGCAATCAAGAGCTTCAAGTCCCTAATTAACTGTAGATAATACAGTTATATGTAATCATAAAAAACGGTTAGGCATGATCTTCATTGCCCCAACCGTTTTTTATGATTACCATCTTCTTTTTCTTCTTCTCCGTCTCGGTCTCGTTTCCAGCAGCACAATCGCCAGCAAATCGAACAGTACCAGAGGTAAAATAAACGGAGCAAAGGTCGCATGTGCCTTGCTGCCCTTGCTATGAACCGCGTCGGTCTTGAGATACACCTTGCCGTTTCCTACTTTCACGATTTTACCGTAGAAGATTGCACCGGTTTTGGTCTTGATCCGAACCTTCTTCCCCAGATACTTCCGGGCCAGATTCCCCCGTGCTTTCATCGTCAAAATCCCCCACCTCCTCTAGGTCATGACACAGTATACGTGTCAAACCCAGAGAAAGATTGGGCAGATGCCTCGCCTCATCGGGACGTCACACTATTTTTCTGCTGGAGAATGACCTAAGGACTCCAGCCCTCTAAAAGTGCCTAACCCAGCGGTGTAACAGGTGTTCCTTTTGCAGCCCTATACTACGGTAAAATGGTTGGTCGGATCCCACGTAAACCTCGCGGACGCCAAGGCGTTTTAAACGATTCAAGCCTTCGTAGATGACAGCTTTCCCTAGACCTTTGCGTCTGTAATCTTTGTGGGTCCCCACCGGTTCCAAAATCGCTATATGATTAATTCCATCGTGCCAGAGACCGCAGAACGAAACGACTTCGCCTGAAGGATTCATAACGAACAAATCCAGTTCGGCCCTGTAATCAGGAGCATTCCGGATATTTCCAAAATGAATCATCGTATCTACCGCTTCATCCGTTCCCTCATAGTCAAAGGCTCGAATGTGCCCCAACGCTTTTTTTTGATCGTTCACTTCATTGCCGTCTTTTATGACAAACCCTGGAGCCAAGATTACATCATAGTGACGGTCGAGCTCCATCGACAACATGATATCTGCCTGCGGCTCCCGTACATACCCTCTGCTTGCCGCAATATGCTCCATCCCCTTCATCCCCGCCGTGATTGCCAGTGCATTTCGCGTAATACGCCGCCCCGGTTCACTAAATAAAAGATGACTTTCCGCATATTCGAACATCTCATGCATTAGCGCATCGCCGGGTTCCCAGGTATCCAGCAAAAAATAAGCATCCCCGTCATCGCAAGCGACCGCGGCGATCTCCCCGTTCTCAAGCTCCCATATTCCGATTCTGCTCAGCCATTGCTCCAAGGTTCCATTCTTCTTCTCCTGACAGTAAGGAACGAATTCCCACCTGTCTATCCCCCAACTATTCGGTTGTCCCAGCAAGCTGTGCGTTCTGATTATAAAATTCCGCACCTTCATCATATCGTCGGGTTCATATTTCCTTAATCTTGGTTTCATATCTCTGTCACCCTTTACTGCATTTTGTACTTATCTCATAAATGAGGATCGAGGCCGCGATCCCGACATTCAAGGAATCGCATATTCCATGCATTGGTATCGAAACTTTACGGATTCCCGCTCGGGTCCTGTTCCATGCTTCGGAAAGTCCATACCGCTCACTGCCAGCAACGAGGGCTTTATTACAGCGACGATAGATCACTGTTGTATAGCTGTCCTCCGCTGATGAATCCGCCAAATAGATTTCGTAACCCCGGGACACCAACCATTCAACACAGTGCTCTGCGGCTGCAAAACAAACCAACGGGACCACAAATGCCGCCCCCATGCTAGCTTTGATCAGTTTCGGGTGGGTCAGTCTTACTTTGGAGTTGCAGATCAATACGGCATCTACCCCTGCGCCGTCGCAGCTTCGCAGAATGGTTCCGATATTCCCTGGCGATTCCAGTCCGTCCAGTACCATAACCATCGCATTATCGGGCAAAATTAGCTCCTGTGCCGTAATTATTGGCATTTCGGAAATCGAGAGGAAGCCATCAGGTTTATCCCGGTCACCCAACTTTTCCAGCACCTTTTTAGAAATCAGGTATACTTCACCGGCTGCGTGGATCATTTTCTCGGCCAACTGTACCGCCTCTAGGCTATAGGCGCAATCCGGACAGAAAAAGAACGAGTGGATTGTCAGCCCCGCCGACAGCAGTTTTTGCTGCGACCACATCCCTTCGGCAGCAAAACGCAACCCGGGCTGTCCATTAGTCCCATGATTCAATAAACGCCTTAGCTCCGCTATTTTCTCATGATGTATACCGACCGCTTTGATTTTATGGAGATACTTATCGAGTAATAATGTTATTTCCGGAGAAATCATATCCATCTTTCCTTTTGTGTATCAGGTATATAAATAACCATAAATGATCAAATACGCGGCTGATAGATCAAGTTCTGTTTCTATTTGTTTATGACACAAAAGACGGAGAGACAAAGAAGCCCGCCGCCAGGAAACGGCGAACGGGCTAAGATTTATCTTTTTTTCGAATAGACGATGCGCTTAATGCTGTCATACGAGAGACAGAAAGTTTCGGCGAGATCATCTATGGAGTGACCTTCCCGGAATTTATTGCAGATTTCCTGATTTCGATGACTCAGAAAATCCCGGCTTCCGGAGTTTTCGCCCCACTTTTTGCGTACTCCTTCACACTTTGGAATGTATAGGGTAGCTCCCTGAACATATTTCTGAAGTTCTCTCAATAGATCTTCCGGCAATATGACTTCCGCTTTCATATATTTCATTTTAGCCCGCTCCTTAATTCAATTGAATTTAAGGTAGCAAAGCCTGCGGTAATCCACTTCGGATATTGTCGTTCCGTTAGAAGGCGATATTCCTTAACGCTCCATGCAAGTTATCGCCCCAGTCGATTCTGCAGACTTTGCATGGAGCTCAGCGAGTACGAAATCGATAACCCAAACCATTTTCAGGATCCTCCTTTCCATCTGAATCTCTACAATAGTATCTCCCATATTCCAAAAAAAGGATATAACATCGTTCACAATTTTTCCGGTTACTCTACACGAGCCTGTTCCTCAGGCAAATGCCGCCGCGCCAACAGCAAGAATGGCAGACCGAACGCCGTCGTCAACGCGATGATCCCGAAAATGAGCAGGGGCCGGTTCACTCCGAGCGCATCAAGTAGAAAGCCTCCCAGCAAAGGGGCCATGACATTCCCCAAGTTGTTGAATCCGAACATGCCGAAATAGGTCCCGCGCAGTTCGTTCGGAGCGATCCGGTCCACGAGCACATCCGTCATGGTGAACATCAGCACCTCACCGATCGTGAAGAGAACAACACCAAGCACCATCGTCCATATATACGGAAAAAGTCCGAATATAAGCAGACTGCAGGCTACGCACAGATTGCCGGCGATCAGCGGAACGATGGGAGAAAAGCGGCTGGAGAACCGGACCAGCGGGAATTGAACCGCCAACACCACAATCGCATTCAGCGACAGCATGTAACCGAACCATTTTGCCCCGTCCGTAAAGCTTGGACTTAACTCCAGATACTGTGCCAGCGTCGAACTGAAATGCCCATAACCAAGCACGCAGAAGATCATTCCGATCAAAACATATACAAATGTACGGTCCCTTCCGGTGATCCGCAGCGCTCCCTTGAGCGAAATCCTGTCGGTGCTTTGCCCTGTCGCTCCGCCCATCCCTTTATGCAAAAGAAACTGGAAGACTAAGACCATCCCGTAGCAAAAATAAACAAGGCCCGCAATATAAAACGCAAATCCCGAATTGGAATTGCCCATCTGCAATCCAAGAATCGGACCGACCACGACCCCCAGATTAATGGCCGCATAGCGGAGGTTGAATACGAGAAGTTTGCTCTCTTGCGGAGTGATATCCGCCAGCAGCGCGCGGGACGTCGGTTCGAACATCGCCCGGCAAAGTCCGTTAAGCGCGTTAATAACGAAGAACATCCAGATTTGATTCGCCAGGGCGAAGCCGACAAACACGACCGCCCAACCGAATATCGAAATAAAGAGCACCTTCTTGCGTCCGATAACATCGGAGATGTACCCGCCATAAAAGCTTGCAAACACGCCGATCAGCGAGCTTACGGCAACCACGGTACCAGCCTGCGTAGGCGAAGAGCCCAGCCGGTTGATCAGGTAGATCGAGAGAAAGGGAATACTCATGGAAGTGGCCATCCGGCCGAAGATCGTCCCGATGATAATGGTCCATGATAACGGATGAATCTGTCTCAAGTGTGAGTTCATAAAATTTGCCTTTCCTGATCCGAATATAAAAACTATTGGATTATTAAAACCGAGATGCCGAAATCTGTCAAGAAATTTGCAGGGACAGAAAAAAAGTCCAAAACCCGTCGCTGTTATACTAACAGTCGATGAGTTTGGACTAGGGGGGACAATTGTAATGGCTCTAGACTTGTCTAGGCGCAGGAATTCGATTCGGTCCCGAAGTGTGCCGGTCCCGGCTCGATTTCATTTTCTCAAGTAATATATCATGGAAGCTGAGAGACGTATTTTGACTTTCATTTCTTTTTTCCCTATTAGCCGCTGATGACTTCGGGTATTGGGAGTGGTAAGGCACGGGGCTATGTACGCTGAGATTCATGTCATAGACTCCTTTGCAAAAAGGTATCCGGCACGTTGTACCTTTGATCTCTTACCCTCATTGCGCTCCCCGCAAACACCTTCGCATCAAAACAGGGATTAAGTTCCATATTGCATGGATTTAACCGGGATCTTGCTTCCCTTTTGTCCCGTGATTAGGACATTCGGCCCGCTCGGCGGGAATGACGATCTGCACCGTTGTGCCAATGCCCGGCCTGCTTCCGATCGTAACTCCGTACTTTGCTCCGAAATGGAGCTGGATGCGGCTGTTGACGTTCCGGATGCCGAACCCGGTGTTCAATCCCTCCACCGGATCGAATATTTGCCGGATTAAATCCTCGGACATACCGATACCGTCATCGATAATTTTAAATACAATGTTGTCCTCTTCCATTTTGCCGGAGACGCGGATATGAATCGGGCTTCCGAACCAGCCGTGCTCTAGGGCATTCTCAATAAATGGCTGTAGAATCAGCTTCACGGTCACGTATTTAATAATCTCCGGATCAATATCGTAGAACACCGACACCGAGTCGCCGAATTTGGTCGTCTGGATATTCATATAGGCCTGAACCTGCTCCAATTCGCTGCGGATCGGAATTACCGTCCGTCCTTCATTCAAGGAAAGCCGGTAAAACTTCGCCAAGTCCAGCACCATCCGCTGCAGCTTGTCCACCTCCCCAAACTGAGCCAAGCGGCTGATCGAGGAGAGAGTATTATATAGAAAATGGGGGTTGATTTGGGCTTGAAGCGATTCCAGCTCAGCTTCCTTTTTCTCGATTTGGGTCACGTACACCTGCTCGATCAAATTATCGATATTGCGGCCCATTTCATTTAAAGCCGAAGCGATCTGCGAGAACTCATCTTTACCCCGGTAGCCCATCCGTTTCCTCAGGTCCCCTTCCCGGAATGCGTTCAGTACGAAGACAATTTTATTCATCCGAACCGAGAAGTATCTCGAAATGAATACCCCCGCAAAGGTAAAGACTACCAAACACAAAAAACAAATCAAGATGATGAACATACGTACTTTAGCCGAATCCTGCTCCATAACCGTCAGGGGGACATAGGCCTCGAGCTGCCACGACTGCTCTCCGACAGATTCCCGAATGGTCAAATACTCCGCATTCTGACTCAGCTTGCCGCTGGTTTCTTTAGGAACGGTTCCGGACTGGTATAGAACCCTGCCTAGTTCATCCTTGATCAGCAGTGCGCTGCCGACTCCAATTTTCTGATAATCCACCGCCTGAAACAGTTCCTCCGTCCTGGCGCTGATCCGCATAAACCCGATCTCTTTCAATTCGAGCGGTTTCTCATAATCCACTAACCGCCGCAAAAAGGAGATGCGTTTGAATTCCCTATCCTTTTCCACCCGCTGCCACAGCTTCGTCTTTCCGAATTGTTCCGGAGGAAAATCCATATGCCACGCCTTGTCCTGAATCCGGGACAAATGGTATATATTATAGCTTCCTTCGAAATCCTCCGGCCGTTCGTTATCGATAGAGCCGTAATAAATCTCGGGAAACGTGTCGTTCTCCAAAAACAAAAACATCGCGATGTTCAGTCCGGTGGAATTCAGGGCGATGGAAAACTTAGGCATAATAATTTTAGTGGTCCGCTCGAAGCTATCCCACCCTTTTCCATAAACTCTAAGCTGCGTGATCAACGAGTAGTCGCCATACAGCATCGTGGATATCCGGTCCACTTCCCCCATTTTGTACTCGATATTATCTTTCATTTGCACCAGCGTCCCCTGGATATTGTTCTTCGTTTGTTGACGGATAGAATCCTGGTACATCGAATGGGAAAAGTAACCGATCGCGATGACCGGCAGAATAATAAACACCATATACGTAATCATCAGTTTATAACCGAACGGGATATATTTATGCTTTTGCTTCTCCCCTAAAGTAGGCATATTCATTTCCTCCGTCACTGGTCTCCCTTACGGAATTCCATCGGGGTTATCCCGTATGTTTCCTTGAACTGCCGGCTAAAGTAAGGAATATAACGATAACCGACCTGGTCGGCAACTTCATAGATTTTCAGCGTAGGATTTTTGAGCAATTCACGGGCCTGCTCCATTCGCATGCCGATCAACATTTCGCTGAAGTTCTTGCCCATTTCTTCTTTAAATAAATGTCCCAGATAATTCGGAGAAAACGAGAATTGTTCCGCGATGTCCTTCAGTGTGATGTTCTCGTTCATCCGCTCTTCCATCGTTCTTATTATTTCCCGAATCAGCCGGCTGTTCTTGGATGTTCTCTTCCTTCGGATCAATTCAGAGATCTCGAATACCCGGCGAACCAGCCAGGAACGGATATCCCCGATCCGCTCAAATTTCAGGACAACATCCAGACTATGTAGTTCCATCCCTAGCATGTCAAACAAATCTTCGTCCAATTCTTGCAGATAGTGCTCCAGCTTGAACACAATATACATGGCCAGATTGTAGACTGTAAATTTGGAGCGCAGCGTGGACACCGACTTGAACAAATTATCGATCTCGTCATGGATATGGACCAACTCATAGTCAGACATCGCTTTAAACAGGGCATCCAGGCGGATGTCCAAGGTTTTGGCATCGTTTAATTCGGGCGCCTTCCTGACGTCCTCGAAATTAATGACCTGTCCCCGCCCGAAAAACATTTTTCCGTCCAGCGCTTCCAAAGCATGCTTATAAGAAAGGGGAAGCATGGAGATATGCTGCACCTCTCCGCCAAGCCCCACCGTTAATGACATTGAGATAGACGCGTCGACTGCCCCGCGGATTTCCTCAAGAGCTTGCCTCATTTCGGGTCCATGCAATACAATTGCAATCCGGTTTCTGGCCAATTTGCAGTAGTGAAGGTCCTGGCTAAAAACCACTTCAAAAAGTTGATTCAGACAGCTCTCAAGTTTGGTCCCGGCATCAGGATCCGAGTCCCTTGATTTTGGCCAATTCAAGTCGTCGATTTCCAACACCGCTGCTCGAAGCGGTCCCTCCAGATGATTCAGCCCGTAGGAAGCGGTCAATTTCATCATACTGTCGGATTGATTCCAGATAATTTCCCCTTCCAGCAACCGCACGAGCAGATCATTTTTCGCCATCGGTTTCATGCGTTGATAGTTCTCTTCCGCTTCCCGCTGTCTTTCTTCCAGCTTTAATTCCTCGGAAATCCCCCGCAGCGATGCAATCAGCTCATTATCGTCCATCGGTTTCAGCACATAGCTGCAGGCCTTTAATGACAAGGCTTCTTTCACATAGTGAAAGTCCTGGTAACCGCTAACAAAAATAATCCTGACGTTCGGCTTCTTCTCAATGGCGATTTTGGCCAATTCAAGTCCTGACATATTCGGCATATTGACATCCGTAACGAGAATGTCGATCGAATGGCGGTCCATGACTTCACATGCCATAAATCCGTTGTTTACTGCATCGACCACTTCCAATCCCAGCTCTGTCCACGGAATAAAACGCTTCATTCCTTCCAAATCAAGCAATTCGTCATCGGCCAACAACACTTTATACATGATGAGAATCCTCCTAGGATAGGCTCTTTAATCCAGTATACCGTTCCAATATGTTCCTTGAACAGGCACATATTCATCCGGCAGTGATAGAAAAAAAGGGCCCGAACAAACCAGGCCCTTTCATGAAAAATTAATTCCCGTTAATCATTGCTTTGTTCTCGCCCCACTTCTTAGCGAAGTGGTCCAATGTTGCTTGGAATCCCGCAGCCATCGTATCATCATAAGCCTTGTCTAGGAGAGCCAACACTTCTGCGTCATTCTTCGTGAACAGCGTTTGCGCTCTCACTTGATCCCAAATGTCCTTAGCGCGTTGGAACGCAATGCCTGCTTCGCTGTCCGGGCTTGGCGGCATATTAACGAACTCCGTAGCGTCCCCTTGCGTTTTCCAGGTAATTTGATACTGCCAGTAAGTCGCCCAGTTACGCTCGTTTTCAGCCAATGTTGACTCGTATTTACCTTTTGTATCATCGGCAAATACGGTGTTGCCGACCCACATCAACGGATCCATGAACTTCTGATACTCAGCCAGTTTGTCTTTCTCCGTACCGTATTTCTCCGTAAATTTCGGTGTGTAGCCATCCGCTTCAAGTCCTTGCCAGTACTCGCCTTCCACGCCCCAGAATTGCAGCGTCGTTCCTTCCGGACCGGTCCACCAATCCAGGAATGCAAAGACGGCTTCCGGATCTTTAGCGCTTGTAGTAATTACTGCCGCATTCCAACCCAATTTGTTGTAGGTACCCGGATAGATTTTGTTCTTATCCAGCCCTTCTTTGTGAATCGGCCATATCATGAAGTAGCCAAGATCAGGATTGGACGGATCTTTTTTTCTAAGCTCGGTATCCGCAGCCATCGCGTAAACCGTCGGGTTCGCTGTCGCATATACCGCTACCCGGCCATTCATCAACTTCTCATCGACCTGGTCACGAGTTTGTGTAAATGCATCCTGCGTCATCAAGCCTTCCCGGAACAATTTTGCAGCATATACAACGGACTCACGGTAAGGTTCATCCTTATAGATTGATTTCATCTTGTCGTCACCGTCAGGTACGGCAAAGAATCTGCCGAAGCCCATGTTATCTTCCTTAAACGCGGAGTAAATTTGGTCCAGACCATGTCCTTCAGTGGCAAGGTCCGTTTCAAACGGAATTACGTTCGGATACTTTTCCTTAACCTGTTTCAAATAGGCGTATAAGTCATCCGTAGTTTCAAGCTTAGGCGAACCAAGCGCCGTATAGTACTCCTTGTTTACAACCCAGCCGGCGTTCCCGTTCGGCCGGTTCGTATACCAGTTCGGGAACTGATACAGCTTACCGTCAGGTGAACGAAGCATGTTCAGAGCTTTCGGGTCGAGCCATTTTTTCAAATTCGGGTATTTATCGATATAATCATCAAGCGGAACAAGCAATCCTGCTTCACGCAGCCGTTCTACGTCAGTTCCCCGTTCGCCCCATACGATGTCAGGCAATTCGCCGGATGCAATCATCGTATTCAGCTTCTGAGCTGCGTTGCCGCCGTTTGGTACTTCCGTCACCGTAATTTTCTTGTTCTCTTGAACCCATTTCGTGGTTGGATCATCGCCCCACTTAGGCATCGTATACCAGTCATAATTTCCGAACAATGTAATGTTGAGCGGCTCTTTCCCAAGTTCGTAGAGTTTCGGCCCCTCTGAGTTCGCCTCTGTCGTTGGCGTCTCCGCAGTGTTGCCGTTCTGTTCAGCCGGTTTAGCGCTATTGCTGTTTTTGCCGGAGCAACCGGCAACCAGTGCAATAATCGTCAGGACCGATAAAACGGTAACCAGCCAATTTCTCCTCTTCATCATAGCGTTGCTTTCCCCTTTCTGAAATACAAATGATATGATCTATGGTTAAAGCTTGTGCTCTAAACCCGCTTGAAATATCGTTTATCCACTTTACCTACTCCTTCAGTGAACCGACCAGTACGCCTTTGACAAAGTACTTTTGTACAAAAGGATAGACGCAAATAATTGGAAGCGTAGCAACGATCATCGTCGCCATCGAAAGCGATTTACTTGTTATCGTTTTGGCCCGCTGCATGTGGGCCAGCGATGAAGCATCCAGCCCCCCTCCCCCTTGTTCGGAGACGATATTGGATAACAGAATCTGCCGCAAAATCGTCTGGATCGGGTATTTATTCTGATCGGAGATATAAATCCCGGCGAGGAACCATTCATTCCAGTGATACACGGCGGTAAACAGCGCCAGGGTGGCGATAACCGGTCCCGACAAAGGGAGAACGATTCTGAATAGGGTCCCCCAGTTGCCGCAGCCGTCGATTTTTGCCGACTCCTCCAATCCATTCGGAAGCCCTTGGAAGAAGGTTCGGAAAATGATCATGTTCCACACGCCGATCAGCGAAGGAATAATGAAGACCCAGAACGAGTTCATCAAACCCAGGTTGCGAATCAGCATGAAGGTAGGAATCAACCCGCCGCCAAAATACATTGTGATAATGCACATAACCATATAGTATTTACGGCCCATCAGTTCCTTTTTGGACATGCCGTAAGAAAAGATCGCTGTGCACAGAATCGCGGATGCCGTACCAATGATGGTACGTAGAACCGAGATGAAAAATCCGCTCATCAAACGGTCATCCTTAAACACTACTTTATAGTTTTCCAAGGTGAATACTCTCGGCCATAGCGTAACTCCGCCTTTGGAAGTATCAAGCCCCTGGTTAAAAGATACCGCTAAAGCGTTCAAGAATGGATACAGCGTAGATACCGCGAGCAAAATAAGAAATGAATAGATAAAAAGCATCATAATGCGATCACCCAAGGTGTCCTTCATATCAAGCAACCTCCTCTGATTATATCCGGATTACCACAAACTGTTGCCCGACCGCCGTGCTATGAAATTGGCCAAGCTTAGCAGACCCACGCTGACTACGGCTTTGAAGACCCCAACGGCAGTTGCATAGGAGTATCGGTAATTGTCGATCCCGACACGCACCACATACGTATCCAATACATCGGATACATCCCGGATGGCCGGGTTGGCTGCGAGAATCAAAATGTCCTCAAAACCCGCGCTTAACAGGTTGCCGATAGCCAAGATCATGAAGATGCTGACAACAGGCATAATGGATGGAAGCGTAATCAGATAGATTTGCTTGAATCGGCTCGCACCATCGATCGATGCAGCCTCATATGTATTTGGATCCACACCGGCGATTGCCGCAAGGTAGACGATAGAGCCAAATCCGATTTCCTTCCAGACGTTCGTCGTTACGAGAATCCCCCAGAAATATTGAGGTAGTGACAAAAAGTTAATCGGCTTGTCTATGAAGCTCAGCTTCTCCAGAAGCATGTTGATGCTGCCGTTATCCACCGCAAGCAATGCGCTGACCAGACCGCCCAGGATAACCCAGGACATAAAGTGAGGCAAATAAGTAATCGTCTGAACAACCCGTTTGAAGGCCATTTTTCTAACTTCATTTAGCATGAGAGCCAGAACAATCGGGGCCGGGAATCCGATGAGAAATTTCAGAAAACTGATAACAATCGTATTTCTCATCACGGTTTTAAATTCCGGTGCATGGAAGAAATAAGTGAAGTGCTTGAGCCCTACCCACGGACTGCTGGAAAAACTTCTTCCGATTTTGTAATCCTGAAAAGCCATCAGGATGCCGTACATCGGTATGTAACTAAAAATAAAAATGAGGATGAGCGCCGGAATAACCATCAGTTGCAAATCGATTTGTTTAAAAAATCGCTGCACCCCGTTTGGCTTTTTCCCCGGCGTCTCCACCGGTTTTGATACGGATAGCTGTGTCATCTGTCTTTCCTCCCCAAACTGCTTTCTCCGTCTATTTACATTCTAATAGAACAGGAAACCGCTTACTATCAGAGCAATCAACGAAATATGATACTAATCAACAATGGGGAATTATAATCTATTGCATTACAATAAATCCGGTTTTTATTGTAATATAGTGCAATACACTTAAAATTGACCTTAGGTCAGGAGGCTACGATCGTTGAATTCCAACAAGAATACTTTGCAAAAAAAATTGCTCCCGAGGCACATCAGCTTCATGGCGATGGGCGGGGTAATCGGCACCGGCATATTTAAAGGAAGCGCCGAAACGGTCAGCGTGGCCGGACCCGGTGTCGTCTTGTCCTATATCCTCGCCGGCTTGCTGCTCCTGGTCGTAATGGGGGCCATTGCCGAAATGGCTACCGTGTACCCGGGTCTCAATATGAAAGACTTTATTCGCAAAGCGTTTGGCGAACGGCTGTCTTTTGTCGTCGGCTGGCTGTACTGCTTCATGTGGCTCGCCGTCTGCGTAATTGAAGTGATCGCCGCGGGAAGCTTCCTGCAGTTCTGGCTCCCGGATGTTCCGCTATGGGTACTCAGCTTGGCCAGCGCCGGATTTATCCTGGCGATCAATATGATGAGCGTCGGAGGCTATGGGGAATTCGAGTTTTGGCTGGCAGGAATCAAGATCGCCATGATCATCGTGTTCATTGTGCTGGGCGCCTGTATCCTGTTCGGAATTCTTCCGGGGGCAAGCGCCTCATGGAGTCATAATTTTACCGCTTACGGCGGATTTTTTCCGAACGGCTGGACCGCCATCTTCCCCGCATTGTTGATCGTCATGTTCTCTTACGGGGGCTCCGAGCTGATCGGCCTGACTCTATCGGAAGCGCAAGACGCCGAAAAAGTACTTCCTAAAGTAGTAAAAAGCTTTATATTGCGCGTAGTCCTGTTCTACACTTTACCGATACTGATTATTTGCGGCCTGATACCGTGGAATTCGTTGAACGAGCATACAAGCCCGTTTGTGCAGGTGCTTACTTCCGCAGGGCTGCAAGGCTCCGCACATCTAATGAATTTCATCTTGATCACTGCCGTGCTGTCCGCGGCAAATTCCGGAATATACGGTGCAACCCGGATGCTGCATTCGATGGCTACAGACGGAGAAGCCCCATCCGGATTGGCACGTCTGTCCTCCAAGGGCATACCGGTGAACAGCCTTAAGCTGTGTGCCGTCGTGCTTATTCTGGGATCCATGATTGCTTATATCGCTCAGGACAACGTATTCCGACTGCTGATGGCTGTGCCCGGTTTTGTGGTGCTGCTGGTCTGGATCAGCATTCTGTTGTCGGAATGGAAACTTCGTAAAACTTACCCTACCAAGCCGGGATTTACGGTTTGGGGATATCCTTACATCACGATTCTGACCGTCATTTGCTTATCCGTCATCGCGGTTCTCTTCCTCTTTGACGAGCAAAACCGGATTAGCATCGGCGTCTGTCTCGCAATTATGCTCGTCCTGTTCATCTGGTCCTTCATCCGCTTCAAACCGAATCGAGGCCGGTAATCAAAAGTCGGTATTTATGAACCTGAAATTGAAGACCCGGTATTCTCCATTACCTCTCCCTCCTTTGTGCATGTTACAATGAAGGTTGTTACGACGCACAATCTTCAGACATTATATATAGAGAATAGCTGGGGGAAGCCATGGAACTTGAAATCCGGACAGAGTATGTCATCAAGCAACCGAAAATACCGCTTCGTTCAAAGCTGCGCGAGCGCATCCGAGAGACGTATCGCTACGATACCGCGTTCTGGCGGATCAGCATAGCCGGTCCCTGGGGGGCCGGCATCTTCGCGTTTATCCTTGCCGCGCTGGGAATGCCGACAGGGCTGGGTACCGCCTTTGACACCATGACCTTCGCCTTTGCCGGAACAGCGGCACTGTTTCTGATAGCCCATCTCATCGCAATCATTCTGGCTTTAACCGGCCTACCCGCTCCCCGCCTGTTTATAGGCACTGTCATTTTTGATCTGGTTGCCATTTTCCTCATTTTCTATCAGGAAGATGAAGCGTTCGCGATCTCGGCCATCGTATCTTCGGCTGTAACGCTTACCGGGGTGCTTATCGGTCTGTTGGTGGGGTTATTTGCTTCCCGTAAAATTACGCTGCGGATTAAAGCCAGTGTGGCCGCCGTATTGGTGCTGGCTTGCTTGTCCTCTGCCGTATGGCCTGATCCAACGGAATCCGCGGTCTCCGTGGATGTTTCTGACCTTCCTGAAATCAACGCCTTGAATCCCGGCGAACCGGGCAATTACCAAGTCGAATCCTTCTATTACGGAAGCGGCAAGGATATTTGGCAGCCGGAATACGGCGTAGGCGCCGATCTGATTTCAAGCTCGGCGGATGCCTCCGCTTACATTAAAAAATGGTCTGATTTCAGAACGTTCTATTGGGGATTCAATGAAAAGGCACTTCCTATAAACGGACGGGTATGGATGCCGGAAGGTTCCGGTCCTTTTCCGCTCGTCCTGATCGTTCATGGGAATCATTTAATGGAAGACTATTCGGATGACGGCTATTCTTATCTGGGGAATTTGCTAGCAAGCCGGGGATTCGTTGCCGTGTCTGTGGACGAGAATTTCCTTAATTATTCCGTGTGGACCGGTATCCCGGATAATGATATGAAGGTTCGGGCGTGGATTCTGCTCAAACATCTGCAGGAAATCGGCAAGTTCGCCGCGGATCCTGAGACGCCGTTCTACGGGCGGGTCAACTTTGAGCAAATCGCTCTGATCGGGCACTCCCGGGGCGGTCAGGCCGTATCGATGGCTTCCGATTATAAACGGTGGTTCGCCGCCGACGAAACGTTGGAAGGCATCGATCAGTATCAGATCCGGGCGATCGCAGCCATTGCCCCGACCGACAAAAAAGTCGACGGCAATTATGCCAAGCTGAAGGATGTCAATTATTTGACGCTGCAAGGCGCGCGGGACGGCGACGTCAATGATTTCGACGGAGAGCGCCAGTACGCTCGGACCTCGTTTTCGAAGGGAGAGGCTTCTTTCAAAGCTTCCCTCTATATTGCGGACGCCAACCATAGCCAGTTTAATACCGGTTGGGGCGGCCGGGATATCAGTTACCCGAAAGGTATTCTGCTGAGCCGAAAAGGCTTGCTGCCCGCCGCAGAACAACGAACGATAGCAAAGGTTTATATTTCCGCATTTCTGGAGGCCACGCTCCACCGGCAGGATCAGTACCTTCCATTGTTCCGCGACTACAGGACCGGCTTGGATTGGCTGCCCGAGACCACCTATTTTAACCGGTTCGAAAGCGGACAAATGACCTCTTGGGCCAAGTTCGACGAGGATATGAACCGGATGACCGTTCCGGGCGGAGGCGTAGCCGAAGGCCAGGATATTCTTTGGAAGGAAGAAGAGGCCAAAAACCGCCGCCAGTCCGGCAAAGGCACGCGGGGTGCGGTGCTGGAGAGAGATGATCAATCCGAGACGGTGTCCACCTACAGTTTGAGCTGGGATAAAGCAGCACCGTCGCCTAGCAAGGCATCGGCACAATTTCTATCCTTTTCCTTGTCGGATCGGAGCTATGAAATAAGCCAGGTGAAAAAAATAGATATTGAAGTGGAGCTGGAGAGTTTGGATGGGGTCATCGTACGACTACCTCTTTCGAAGTTCATGCCGATTTTGCCGTTACCCGAAACCAACTACACCCTCCACCCTTGGCTGGACCTGCATTTGTCCGACGGCAAATACAAAAATCCGACAGAGGCGGTTTTCCAAACTTATTTGCTGCCGCTATCCGCCTTCAGCGACGAAGACCCGGACTTTAACGCAGCTTCCGGCATCTCGCGGCTCACCTTCCGCCTGACCGACGGCCCCGGACGGGTCATGCTGGATGATATCGGGGTGTATTGAGCGGCGAGGTTCCGAGCTCAGTTCTTAGAGCTCGGTTCTAAGTGCTCGGTTCTAAGTGCTCAGCTTTAGAGGTGGGTGGTCGGCGGATGCTGGTCTGCAAGGTGTTCGCGGTGTGCGGTGTGCGGTGTGCGGTGTGCGGTGTGCGGTGTGCGGTGTGCGGTGTGCGGTGTGCGGTGTGCGGTGTGCGGTGTGCGGTGTGCGGTGTGCGGTGATCTGTTGGCGGCGGTCGGCGGACGTTGATCTGTAGGTGCTGGTCGGTGGACGTTTGACGAGATGCCTGGGTCGATTGTGGTCCGTGGTGATGGATGGTAGATTGCGGATCGCAGGCGCTGTATATGGCGTTTGGCGCTGTGTGTTAGGTATTTGACGCTGTACATTGGGTGCTGAGCGGTGATTTGTGGCTCGACAGACGATAAGCGTAGCTCTAACGGACACAGGGGACGTTATTCCTGGAAAATCCCCGGTTTTTAAATTCTAACGGACATACAGGACGTTATTTGCCTCCATTCCCCGTCAAACCTGGCTTTCTCACCTCATTAAGGTCTCTGGTGTCCGTTAGATTTCAAAACGCTTCATTTTGCGCCGGATAACGGCCCTCATGTCCGTTACATTTTCTGAGCGGCAGATCCTGAAAATAAAAAAGGCGAGGTTCCCTACCGGAACTCGCCTTTTTCTGTTGTTACTCCTTTGGCACCAGATCGTAGATCTCGCCGCTCTCCATCACATCGATTAACCGGTCCATCCATTCGTAATATTTGACGGCTTCGCCCATCTTGCGGCGGTCTTCCTCAAGTATGGAACGGAACGGCTCCTGCGGACTGTTCTCTCCCGCCAACGACTTATTGATTTCCTGTATCGCGCGGCGAAGCACCAAGATGTTGGTTTCGACCGCTTTTCTCCATTTAATCGCAAAGTAATCGGTAAACGTCTGATACCAATCATACTCTACTTCATACAAATCTTTGCGGGAGCCCTTCTCCCACACTTTATTTACCATCTTCAAGTCAAGCAGGGTACGCACTCCCGTACTCATGCTAGTCTTGCTCATTTTCATTTCCAGTCCCATTTCATCCAAGGTCATCGGCTTGTCGGCAAAAAAAAGCAGCCCGTACAAATGGCCCGTCGACAATGATATTCCATATAAGTCCATGTTTCTGCCTATCGCTTCTATAACACGCTTACGCACTTTTAATAACTCGGCATGTTGTTCCGTAGTGAGCTGGTCCAAGCTCATGCGTGCGACCTCCTATCATTGCGCAATCAAGGCATCCTCATTTCCGCAGTTATCGGCATTTCCGCAGGCGGACGGATACTTCTTCTATCTTAAGAAAAGGATGCCCAAAAGTAAAGAAGTGAACCGGGTAGCATTTTGGAGCATTCGGCAGGTATACGAAGATTCCTTACGTACAGTTTTTTCTGTACGTTCTATACGTACGGTTTTAAGAATTGATTAAAAGCTTGGTTATTTGCTACACTAGGAGCATGGATTGGCACGGTACGGCGAAAATTAACTGTGTCCATATAGAGAAATGAAATTTGCTGAATTCAAAAGGGGTGAATGTATGGGAAGTGAAATCTTAAAAGTCAATCGACTAAGTAAACTATTCGGACCCGGTGCCGAGCAAGGCATCCAACTCCTGGAGCAAGGGTATACAAAGGAACGGCTCGCTAAGGAAAAA
Organism: Paenibacillus sp. Marseille-P2973; assembly: GCF_018101095.1. Classification (NCBI taxonomy): domain Bacteria; kingdom Bacillati; phylum Bacillota; class Bacilli; order Caryophanales; family Paenibacillaceae; genus Paenibacillus; species Paenibacillus sp. Marseille-P2973. The sequence continues at coordinate 194,597 of NZ_JAGQEH010000004.1, read as the reverse complement.
AACATCATGGTCGGCGTAAACCGGGTAAGCCTCAGTATTAATGAAGGTGAAATCTTCGTGATCATGGGACTGTCCGGCAGCGGTAAATCCACCTTGGTACGCATGCTTAACCGTCTGATCGAACCTACTTCAGGCGAAGTGCTGATCCATGGACAGGACTTGAGAAAGATGAATAAGTCTCAGCTTCGAGAAGTTCGCCGCAAAACCATAAGCATGGTGTTTCAAAAATTTGCTCTCTTTCCTCACCGGACCGTTCTCGAGAATGTGGAATACGGTTTGGAAGTGCAGAAAGTAAATAAAGCGGAGCGCCGCGAAAAAGCCCAGAAATCGCTGGAACTGGTTGGGCTGAAGAGCTGGGAGCATGTTATGCCGGATCAGTTGAGCGGCGGCATGCAGCAGCGGGTCGGCTTAGCGCGGGCGCTGGCCAACGACCCGGAAATTTTGCTGATGGACGAAGCATTCAGCGCACTCGATCCGCTCATTCGCCGCGACATGCAGGATGAACTGCTCGAATTGCAAGAGAAAATGAAGAAAACGATCGTCTTTATTACCCATGACCTGGATGAAGCGCTGCGCATCGGCGACCGGATCGCCCTGATGAAGGACGGGGAGCTCGTGCAAATCGGTACGCCGGAAGAAATGTTGACCCAGCCTGCGGACCGTTACGTCGAACGCTTTATCGAAGATGTCGACTTGTCCAAAGTCCTGACGGCATCGCGGGTAATGCGCCGGCCAGAAACAGTAACATTGGACCGCGGACCGCGGGTCGCTCTGCAGCTCATGCGGGAAAGAGGTATTTCCAATCTGTTCGTAATCGACCGGGCCAAGCGGCTGCTTGGGGTCATTACGGCCGAGGACGCCTCTCAAGCGCTTAAAACAGGGGCTTCCCTACGCGATATTCTGATCGAAGACGGCCCGAAGGTGCCACCTGAAACTTTGCTGAATGAGCTATTTGAAGTGACCAGTTCCGCGAAGGTACCGCTGGCGGTCGTTGACGAACAGGAGCGGTTGCTCGGCGTCATTGTTAGAGGAGCCGTGCTCGGCGCTCTTGCTGGAGAAGTGGATAACAAGGAGGTGAGCGAACATGGACTTCATTCCTAAGCTTCCGCTCGCAGACTGGATAGAAGCGATCGTCGACTGGATGGCATCCAATCTCGAAGGATTGTTTGATGGAATTTCTGACGTAATCGAAGCCGTCGTAGGCTTCTTCTCAGGACTGTTCCTGCTTCCGCATCCGCTGCTTTTCATCGTTATTATCGGAATTCTCGCCTATCTGGTCGGAAAATGGAGATTGACCCTGTTTACGGTGATCGGCTTCCTGCTCATCGATAATCTCGGCTACTGGCAAGAAACGATGAACACGCTTGGATTGGTCATTACTTCAGGGCTCATATCCATCGTATTCGGCATTCCGATCGGAATCTGGAGTGCCTACAGCAAAACGGCGCACCGGATCATATCGCCTCTGCTTGATTTCATGCAGACGATGCCGGCATTCGTGTATTTACTGCCTGCGGTTACGTTCTTCAGTCTCGGCGTTGTGCCCGGCGTTATTGCGTCCGTCATATTCGCGATTCCGCCAACCATTCGCTTGACCTACCTCGGTATCAAGCAGGTATCCGGCGAATTGGCCGAAGCGGCCGACGCCTTTGGCTCGACTTCCTGGCAGAAGCTGATCAAGGTTGAGCTTCCGCTCGCCATGCCGACCATGATGGCCGGAATCAACCAAACGATCATGCTATCCTTGTCCATGGTCGTCATCGCTTCGATGATCGGGGCCCAGGGGATCGGCGCCACCGTCTACCGCGCCGTTACCCAGCTTAAAATCGGACAAGGTTTCGAAGCCGGCCTTGCTGTGGTCGTGCTGGCTATCGTACTTGACCGGTTTACGCAAAATCTTTTCAAATCGAACAAAGGGAGAGGTTAAAGAATGAAGATATCGAAGAAACTACTAGTACTTGCAGGTTTAGCCGGGGTTCTGGCCCTGTCCGCTTGCGGCTCTAATTCAGGTAAAGGCGCCAATACCGGGAACAAAGGGGAAACCGGTACAGCTGAATCGTTCGGGAATCAGGTTAAACATGAAATCATCGGGATCGACCCTGGGGCCGGCATTATGAAAGCTACCGCCGCTGCGATAGACCAGTACGGTCTCACCGACTGGAAGCTGATCGAAGGTTCGGGAGCGGCTATGACCGCCATGCTCGACAAAGCGGTAAAGGCTGAAAAGCCGATCATCATTACCGGCTGGACCCCACACTGGATGTTCTCGAAATACGATCTGAAGTATCTTGAAGATCCGAAAAAAGTATTCGGGGAAGCCGAAGAAATCCATACCGTCGCACGGAAAGGCTTAAAAGAAGATCATCCTGTAGCTTATGAGTTTCTTGACCGCTTCGAATGGAGTTCCGATGAGATGGGTGAAATTATGACCGCCATCCAGGAAGGGAAAGATCCGGCGGATGCAGCCAAAGAATGGGCTGACAGTCATGGCGACCGTGTGGACACTTGGACGAAGGATTTGAAGCCTGTCAGCGGCGATAAACTCAAGCTTAGTTATGTAGCGTGGGATTCGGAAATCGCCAGCACCAACCTGCTGGAATACGTGCTGGAAAGTAAGCTGGGGTATGACGTTACCGCGCTTCAGGTTGAAGCGGGCCCAATGTGGACCGGCGTTGCCAGCGGGGATGTCGATGCCTCTCCTGCCGCATGGCTGCCATTGACACATGCCGATTATTGGACAGAGTACGGCGATAAGCTGGAGGACCTCGGTCCAAACATGACCGGCGTAAAAACCGGGCTGGTCGTTCCTGCCTATGTCGATGTTAATTCGATCGAAGATTTGAAATAATTCACGATTAAAACGAAGAAACCATCCCTCTGGCTGGGATGGTTTCTTTACTGCATCTATATTAATGAAGAGGGAGTATATATAATGTACCAACAGTTCCTTAATACAACCTTACGGAAACCTGAAAAACAGATTAATTTATTTATGGTTTCAAAGGAGACGGAAAAGGTCTGACATCTTCCCGCGAAGCTATTATTTCTCCCAGTTTTCCGGCCTCCTCTTCCTCGGATTCGATAAAAATCACGAAATCCCCTTTTACCAGAACCCGTTCAATTTCTTTCGCATCCTTCTCCGGAATGCCCACTCCCACTAGACCGACGACGAAGTCGTCGCTGCCCTTCCCGATCTCCGCACCCGCCAACAATTTTGCTGCTGGACCGATCACGGCCACATTTGCCGGCTCATCCTCGAGGATGGCGGCGACCTCGATAAGCGGATGGAACAACGCATGGTTCCCGTCGCCTCGCTTCGGCTTCGAAAGCCCGGTATCCCGGCTAATTAGTCCCAACTCCTGCTCGGTTCTGGCTACGACCGAAATACTTCCTTTTTTAACCCCCGCCTGCTTTAAATCCTCAATGACCAAGGCTGCGTCTTGTCTAGACTTCGTGATTGCAATTAGTAATTTCGCCATGACAGCATCATCTCCTCCCGACCGAAATCCGTTGTAAAGCCAATAAGTATTATTAAACCGACTATTAACCGATCTGAATCATTTATATAAAGTTTGGCATATAGCCCTTCGCCGTGACTCCCTAGCCCTATTCCTCATAATTTATAGAAAAGGAGGAGGAATGCCCAAGTGGATGCCTATTACAATTGTTTGCGCCTGAAAAATCGGAAGGTTCGCATCATGACGTTTGATAGACAGCAATATACGGGTACTATTGTCGATGTTGATCGTAACAACGTATATTTGCGTCCGGAACGCGGTGGAATTGTCCAAACGTCCGCATTTTACCCTGGCCCATACGGCGGTGCAGGCTGGTACGGTAATGACATTTTGACCCTGAGCCTGTTTACCCTGCTCGCAATCGCGTTGATCTGAATAGTAAATCTCTATAAATGAAATGGCCGCTCCCAAGCAAATATCTGCTTTTGGAGCGGCCAAATTTTATTATAACTATAACTAACCGTTACGCTTAAATTAAATCGGATTTTTGAAGCAAACGCTGCACAATCATCGATACTTCGGCACGAGTAATAAATGATTTTGGTGCAAGTTCGTTTACACTTCTTCCGGATACGATGCCCGCTTGAACACTAGATGTTACGCCATTCATTGCCCAATGGGATACGTCTTCGCTGTCCGCAAATGGACGAAGCGTCGAATCCGAGTCCAAGGTCGAACCTTTTGTTTCCAAGCCCGTGATCTTCATCGCTTTGGAGATGATCTCCATCGCCTGTTCCCGGGTTATTTTGTCGTTCGGACGGAATGAGCTGTCATCGAAGCCGTTGATCAGCTGGTACGCGGATGCCGTATTGATTGCACCGTTGAACCAATCCGACGTGAATACATCAGAGAATGTCGCCGACTCTGGAGCATTTTCCTGCTTAAGCCCCAGGCTGCGTACTATGATGGATGCAAACTCGGCACGGGTAATATCACGATCCGGATCGAACATCCCGTTTCCTGTTCCGTTGATGACCATTCTTGATCCCATGTCGTTTACCGCATCTTTTGCCCAGTGATTCTCCACGTCAGCAAATTCTACAGGATGCCATACAACAGAGTACATACTATTCGTTAGACTGTTAATCTGCGCATAATAGGTCCCCTCTTGATTTATAACTTTTGTTGGCACATGGCGTATAGACCCATCCGGATCCACTACTACCCCCGTAGTGACTTTGTTCGGATCCACACTATTCGGAATCGCAATGGAGCGTTCAACGAAGAAATCGAATTTCGTCACTTCCAACGTGCGGCCACCGTAGACTGCCTTAACACTAAAATTCCACGGAGAAACTATCATTTGCAGCCCTTGGGCAGAAGCAGCCTTTTCTGCTGTTTGGATACTTTCTTTAGACGGGATTCCAATTTCAACTCGGAGCATAATATCTTGAATTTCCAAGTTGCTCCCGAACTGCTTGGCCAGGGACTGGATGTCGATGCGTTGCACAGGCAACGTGTATACTGCCCCGTTTGTACGAACTTCCACTGTCGCCTTCTTATCCTCCATGTTCTTCAACATGCGGCCGTTAAGTTCGGCGATCACGATGTCGCTCTCCCCGTCAAACGGAATAGTAATGACTGCCCCGTTACCCGCCGTTTCAAGACGTTTTTGGAATTCCGCTTCGTCAACTTGAATGGTAGTAACTTGTTGCCCGTTCACTACGTCCAACGATTGCGTCCCGATATTCTCAACTTTGCCGTTTACGAGAATATTTACGTTCTTGTTCTCCGTCGTTACTGCCGGATTCGAAGGTGTCGTTTGGGCCGGCGGACTGTAAGAACCAGGATCATTATTCCCTGAAGAAACAAACGGCGTCACGGTATTGGATGACGCGGACGACTCGCTGCCGCCCTGTTCGTTTATTGCTTTTACGGTAAAGAAATAACTTGTCCCGTTGGATAGACCGGTAATGACGATCGGACTTCCTACTCCTGTCGCTACAATATTACCTGGCGATGATGTCACCTCATATTTTGTAATAGAACTGCCGCCATTGTCGGCAGGAGAAGTAAAGGTGATCGTTGCCTGACCGTTTCCAGCCACCGCAGTAACATCTCTTGGAGCAGATGGAACGGTTGCCGGTTTTGCGCTCATTTCATTAGATTCTGCGCTTAAGCCGCCTTCGTTAATTGCTTTGACCACGAAGTAGTAAACCTTACCATTGGTTAATCCGTCCACTTCGTAACTGTATACCGACTCAGTAACCGTAGCGGTCTCTGAACCATAAATGCCGGATTCAGTACTTTGGTAAATCTGGTATCCCGTAGATCCAAGAACCGGACTCCATGACAGTTGTACCTTGGCATTCCCCCCAATTGCTTGCTGCAATACGGGCGCTCCCGGTGCAGGAATCTGCGGAGTAGCGTTCACCTCATTGGATTCGGTACTCAAACCGCCGGCATTTCCGGCTTTAACTACAAAATAATAAGTGGTACCGTTACTCAGTTCCGATACTTGATAGGTTGCCTCCGTTACGGTTGCAATCGAGGTTTTGCCGGCCAGTCCCGGCGTCGTAGACATGTATACGTCATAATAGGTTGCACCAGATGCGGAGTCCCAGTTTAATGTGACCTGGCCATCTCCTGTCGTTACCCTTAGATTTGAGGGTACCGATGGCAATTGGATCGTCCACTTCGCATACAGAGTAATTCCGTCCAACGGAACAGTATCCGTGGTGAAGTTCCACGCTTGCGTCAATGCCTCGTCCTTATACCAGCCAGCAAAGGTGTAGCCTTCCAGCGTAGGTTCAGTCGGCGCAACGATCAATGAATCGAATTCCGCTGTAATAGGCGTTACCAAGCTGCCTCCGTTGCTTTCGAAGCTCACCGTATATTGGTTCGCTTCATATTGCGCCTTCACCGTCAAGGCTCCGGTCACGTTGGTAAAACCCTTGTCCCAGCCTGTAAACGTGTAGCCAGGTCTCGAAGGTGGCGCAGGTGCCGTAGCATCCGCTCCGTGGTTCACCGGTTCCGTCTTCAACACGGTTCCGTCCCAGTCTTCAAATGTGACCTGGTAAACATTGATGTTCCACTTCGCGTACAGTGTAATCCCGTCCAGTGGAACCGTGTCCGTGGTGAAGTTCCACGCTTGCGTCAATGCCTCGTCCTTATACCAATCAGCAAAGGTAAAGCCTTCTAACGTCGGTACCGCGGGAGCGACGATCTTCGAACCGAAATCCGCCGTTATTGCCGTTACCAGGCTGCCTCCGTTGCTATCAAAGCTCACCGTATATTGGTTCGCATCGTATTGTGCCTTCACCGTCAAGGCTCCGGTCACGTTGGTGAAACCCTTGTCCCAGCCTGTAAACGTGTAGCCGGGTCTCGAAGGAGACGCAGGTGCCGTAGCATTTGCTCCGTGGTTCACCGGTTCCGTCTTCAAGACGTCTCCGTCCCAGTCTTCAAATGTGACCTGATAAACATTGATGTTCCACTTCGCGTACAGTGTAATCCCGTCCAGTGGAACCGTGTCCGTGGTGAAGTTCCACGCTTGCGTCAATGCCTCGTCCTTATACCAGCCAGCAAAGGTGAAGCCTTCTAACGTCGGTACCGCGGGAGCGACGATCTTCGAACCAAAATCCGCCGTTATTGCCGTTACCAAGCTGCCTCCGTTGCTATCAAAGCTCACCGTATATTGGTTCGCTTCGTACTGCGCCCTCACCGTCAAGGCTCCTGTCACGTTGGTGAAACCCTTGTCCCAGCCCGTAAACGTGTAGCCAGGTCTCGAAGGTGGCGCAGGTGCGGTAGCATCCGCTCCGTGGTTCACCGGTTCCGTCTTCAATACGGTTCCGTCCCAGTCTTCAAATGTGACCTGGTAAACATTGATGTTCCACTTCGCGTACAGTGTAATCCCGTCCAGTGGAACCGTATCCGTGGTGAAGTTCCACGCTTGCGTCAACGCCTCGTCCTTGTACCAGCCAGCAAATGTAAAGCCTTCCAGCGTTGGCTCAGTCGGCGCAACAATCAATGAATCGAAATCCGCCGTAACCGATGCTACCGGGCTGCCTCCATTGCTATCGAAGCTCACCGTATATTGGTTCGCTTCGTATTGTGCCTTCACCGTCAAGGCTCCAGTCACGTTAGAGAAGCCCTTGTCCCAGCCCGTAAACGTGTAGCCGGTTCTCGAAGGTGACGCTGGTGCCGTAGCATTTGCTCCGTGGTTCACCGTCTCCGTCTTCAACACGGTTCCGTCCCAGTCTTCAAATGTGACCTGATAAACATTGATGTTCCACTTCGCATACAGTGTAATTCCGTTCAGCGGAACCGTGTCTATGGCGAAGTTCCAGGCTTGCGTTAATGCCTCGTTCTTATACCAGCCAGCAAAGGTGAAGCCTTCTAACGTCGGTTCTGCCGGAGCAACGATCTTCGAACCGAAATCCGCCGTTATTTCCGTTACCAAGCTGCCTTCATTGCTATCAAAGCTCACCGTATATTGGTTTACTTTGTATTGCGCTTTTACCGTCAAAGCTGAAGTTACGTTCGTAAACCCGACATCCCAGCCCGTAAATGTGTAGCCGGTTCTCGAAGGGGCCGCTGGTGCGGTGGCATCCTCTCCGCGGTTCACCGTCTCCGTCTTCAACACGGTCCCGTCCCAATCTTCAAAAGTCACCTCGTAGCTCGCAGCTTGACTGTGCCTTAAAAGCCAAACGTCATAAGTAGCTCGATTCGGTTCCTTATCATTAATCAGAAGAGAAAGCTTCCCGTCCACATCCAAAAAAAGAATACTTGTGCCGTATTGATCATTTAACGTTGGAAAGCTGGCCGTTACATCGCCTTGATACACTCCTGAATCGTCGTAAATTTCGAAATAGGAATGATATGTATCGGGTTCGGTATTGTAGTCCAAATATGAAGTTTCGAGTAAATATCCGCCTTCAGGAAGCAGGATTGGTTCGGATATGCCTCCCCATGAATTCAGATTCCGAATCAGAGTCTCCGCTTTGGATACGGTGCCATCGGAATTAAAAATTTGGTATACCGCGCTCCTGGAGCTGGTATCGGCCCCCGTCTTCTTTCGATAAATTGCTAAGAATCTTCCGTCCGGCATAGCTTTCAACCATTGAACTTCATTCCCGTTTTCGCCCCGGTTTGAAATGACGAAAGAATTCTGCCCATTGATCTGAATCGGCGTCGGTGAATCATTATTAAAAATCATTCCAACATAGTTGGGGTTATAATATGAAATCATTATCATAAACTTGCCGTTCTTCTGGGCTGCAATATCATGAGTGTATTGCGACCCCGAAATCCCCGCCAGAGAAGTTACCGACAATTGTGCAGCATCTACAGGGGTACCATTCGGCTGGAATCTTCTCAGAGCGTAATTGCTGCCGTCTGTCGCCCAGACAAACGCCAAATTGCCATTGGACAATTCAGCGACTTTCGTGAACCGATTCAAGCTGCCCGGACTCGAATTTATCTTTGTAGCTCCAACAACTTCGGTTCCATTCTGATTGATGATTTTAAAATAAGTATCCGTAAGCCCTGTACCCGAACTGCCGCTGTACCAATACACAAGAATATTGCCATTCGAAAGCCCCTCGTAAATAATCGTATCGCTCTGATCATTCGTTCTCGGGCTAATCGTCGGAGCGGGCAGCGAACTGAATGAACCGTCAGGATGAATCAATTCTAGATAATCCTTCGTAGTCGTATAGTCCTGCCAATACAACAGAAGATCGTCCCCCAATGGCACCGGCTTTAGAGGCGCATACCCATCTTGGACATCATTAGTCTCCACATCTACTCGGGCAGTTCCAAAATCGATTGTTGCCGCGGATGCTTGCGGTGATAGCCAAGAAAATAACACAAAAAACAAAAGGACTGGAATAAATAGTTGTCTCCGTTGTAACATACCTCACCTCCTGAATTTTTAAATGCACAAATTTTAAATGCCTATTAAAAAAACTATATTATAACCTGTCCCATATGAATAGTATTAAAATGACGAAATTCACCTTTTTTTTCAAATTATTCGACAGAGTCGAAAGAAACTAATAAAAAAAGGACTCAAGCAAGGTCACTTTGCCCTTACTTGAGTCCTTTTTAAGTTACTATATATCTAGCAAATAGATCATACTGCGAATTTCTTGATAGTTGCCTGAAGCTCTAAGGCCATGCTGCTCAGAGATTCTGCAGCGGCAGACACTTCTTCCATTGAAGCATTTTGTTCTTCAGCTGAAGCCGCAACGTTTTGCGTATTGGCTGCGGATTGCCGGGAAATCCGTGCCATATGCTCTATCGATTCCGTCATCGTTACCGCTCTTTGCGTAACTTGTTCGAACATCTCTGATATGTTCCGGGATCCTTCGGTCAACCGTTCTACCGAATTCGCTATCTCTTGGAATGTATCTCCCGTTCTATGTACCAATTGGATGCCGTTATCCAAGGTGGCCGCTCCTTCGTTCATCGCTCGAACCGCATGTTCCGATTTCGTTTGCACTTCCTGAATCAGCGACTTTATTTGTTCTGCGGCATCGTTGGAATGGGCCGCCAAGCCCCGTACCTCTTTTGCCACAACCCCGAAGCCTCCGCCGTGTTCTCCCGCCCGGGCAGCCTCGATTCCCGCGTTCAACGCCAACAGGTTCGTCTGTCTTGCGATATCGGTCATCAGATTGACAATTTGGCCGATTTCCTGCAGCTTCCGGTTCAGATCATGGACCACTTCCACTGTCACGCCTACCGATGCTTGAGCGGCATTCATCTGATCAACGGTGTTCAACACAACTTGGTTGCCGGATATCGCTTTGTTATTGGTCGACTCCATATAGCTAGCCATCGCATGGATGGTAGAAGCAGCCTGATTCATCTGATCATGAATCTGAACAACAGCTTGGGCGGATTCATCCGACAATGTCATTTGTTTCTCCGCACCGGCTGCAACTTCCTGAACTTCATTTGAAATTTGTTCCGTTGCCTTGGTGCTCTCCTCCGCACTGGCGGAAAGCTGTTCGGAGGTAGCGGCAACCTGGGTGCTGTTCCAGCCGATTTGGCTGATCAGATCGTGCAGGTTTCTCTTCATTAGATTAAAAGAGTCCGCCAAACTGCCAATCTCATCTCTATTTTTAACGGAAATATCCGCTATATTCAAATTCCCATCCGCGATCGATTTCGCGGCTGACGCCATTGCCGATATCGGCTTGGAGATCATGCGCGCGACAAGCGCGCTAATCGCGAGGGCTAATAGAAGCGCCGACAAGTTTAATACGATAATAGTGAAATTAATGGAATCCACCAGCTCCGTATTTGCCTTGCTGCCTTCTTTCATGCGTTGAGCCTGATCGGACACCAATGCATCTACGTCATCTCTAATACTCCGGGCCAAGGGCATGGCTTCTTCTATAGCTATTCTTGACGCCTCTTCGGGACGAGTTCTGAGCATCTCTACAACCTGCTCGACCTTATTTACGAATTCCATGTTCAGGCTGGTGATTTTCTGTATCTCATCCTTAGTGTTTTGAAGCTGCACCAAGCCTTCCATTTGTTGAACGGAGAACTCCAACCCGGAGATGACTTCTTTCAATGAATCGTAAGCCCCTTCTTCCCTCAACAAAATGGCTCTGAGGCTGCTGATTTCTCTCGAAGCGTAATTCTGCACATCTTTAGCATGGGAAAGAATTTCCGCCCTCCGATCAACCAAATCGGAATAAGATTCATCCATCTTCTTGACCTCGAAATAAAAAATACCGCCTGTTAATCCTAACAACATTACGACGCTTAAAAAGCCTAACAAAATCTTTTTCCTTACCGAGACCTTCATAATGTGTGACTCTCCTATGATGTAATATATTTTTGAGACTATAGTAGGTATATCGGCTAATTCAGTTGAATTTGTTAGGTATAAATACCTATATTAGTACACCCCTTAGGACCCTGTTTGTATAAAAAAGCTTCTTGCAGAATTTTGCCTGCAAGAAGCTGCCTAAATATACAACATATGAAAAGGAAACCTTTATTCAAGGGGCTTGCAACACTCTATCGTCGAGTCTATCCTTTTACACTGGAGCTTGCAATCCCCTCGACAAAATATTTTTGGGAGAATGCAAACAATAGGATCGGGATAATGACAATAATACATGCTCCTGCCATTTGCAGCCCATAGTCCGTCCCCGCTTGTTCCTGGAAATATTCCAACCCTACGGTGACGACCTGCTTATCGATGCTGGAAATAAAGATAAAAGGATTTACGAAATCATTCCAGGTCCAAATAAAAGTAAACAACAGCATGGTCACAAGCGCGGGAACCGCGAGCGGCAAGACGATCCGGTAATAAATTTTGAATTGGGAACAGCCGTCAACTACTGCCGCTTCGGAAATCTCTTTAGGCAAACCCGCAAAAAATTGGCGCAGCAAGAAGATAAAGAATACATCGAACGTGGCCGGAATAATCAGAGCCCATTCCGAATTGTAAATATGCAATGATCTATACAGCATATATCTGGCGATTACCGTGGTATCGGCCGGGATCATCATGGTTGAAATCAAGAGGAAGAAGATTGTATTTTTAAGAGGAAAAGTCAATCTAGCAAAGGCATAAGCAGCCATGGTCACGACGATAAATCTCGTAATCATCGTCAAAACTACGATATAGATTGAGTTTCCGTACCATTTGAAGAAATATTCGTGATGGAAAATCGTTTTGAAATTGTCCCAAAAGATTTGATCGGGCAGGAACTTGAGAGGTTCCGAGAATATAAGCGCATTTGGCTTAAGCGCCGCTGAAATCATGAATAAAAAGGGAACTACCATCATCAGGCCGAGCAGGAAAATTATAATTGAAACGATGACCGTCGAGATTGAAAATTCAGCGTAGGATTTCTTTCTTTTCATTAATAGTGAACCCATTTCTTCTGCCCCCTCCACTGGATGATCGTAATTACAAGAATAACCCCAAACAACAAGATGGCCTGTGCCGCCGCATAACTGTAGCGGTTATAGGTGAATGCTTCTTCATAGATGTTGAGTGAGATGACTCTCGAAGCTACCCCGGGTCCTCCATTCGTTAATGCGCGTACGGAAGCATAGTTTTGGAAAGAACCGATTACGCTTGTGATTACCAGGAAAAAGGTGGTTGGAGAAACCAACGGAATGGTCACATTGCGTACCTTTTTCCATCGTCCAGCCCCATCAAGCTCCGAGGCCTCATACAACTCCTTCGGCACGCCTTGCAGCGCGGCCAAGAAGACAATGGTTTGGAAGGATAGACTTTGCCAAACGTTAACGAGCGCTATGGTTGGGAGTGCCGTTTTCGTTCCGCCCAGCCACATCGGCGGGTTTTGGACCCCGATTAGATGGAGGAAGGCATTGACGGGACCGTCATAAGGATCGAGTATCATGGACCAAACCATCGCAATCGCAATTACGTTGGCCACATACGGAATCAGAATCATCGTTCGGCTGACAGGCCGCAGGAAAAACTTACGATTCAACAATACTGCGAGAAAGAAAGAGAGCACGATCAAAGCCGGGACATATATTAATGTGTAAAGAAAGCTGCTCCAGTAGGCTTGCAACGCGATTGGGTCGTGAAAAATTCTAGTAAAGTTATCAAAGCCGATGAAGTTAAAACTCGGCTTCAAGGTATTGTAATCGACAAGGCTAATATAAAAGGCATAGAGAAGCGGGAATAAATTAAAAATCAGAAAACCCGCCAAAAATGGAAGGATGAACCCGATCCCCGCTTTTGCTTCGCTTGATTTCATCGATTCTCTAATGGATACCATGCTGCTTCACCCCACTAAATAGTAGGTGGGCTACCTATGGCAGCCCAACCCAACAAATTTGATATTCTGATTTGGATTTTACTGTTCGGATTTGATGGCTTGATCTGCACGTTCCTTAATGGATTTTACGGTATCGTCCAAAGATTTTTGACCGATTAAGTACAGCTCGCTTTCCTGCAAAATAATATTGCTATATTCCGCGGAAGCCGGGCCTACGATTTTCTCATCGGCAAAGCCTAAATCATTTTGATAAATCGCTTTGTTCAAATCATCTACCGAAACTTCGCCGTCAAGCCGGTCAACGAGGGTTTGGAACATGTCGTTTATGTCTTTATCCGTTAAATCTACGCGAGCCGGCTGATCTCCTGTAAATTTATAATTGTTTTCGGCGAAATATTTAACAAATTCAAAAGCTTCCTTCGGTTGCTTGGTGTTGGCATTAATCCCTAGGCTGCTAATTACGCCAAGATTGTTGTTTCCGGCTCCATCCTCAGGGGTCGGGAGTTCCACTATGCCAAAGTTCCAATCCCTCGGATAATTCTCCTTGTCCAGGAACATATTTGTATACCAGGTTCCGATGACGTGCATCCCATATTTGCCCGACATAAATCCATCCCAAGCCAATTTTTTTGTTTTAAATTCCATCCAGCTTGGTTGAACCTTGTGCACATTTCCGAGATCGCCAAAGAACTGAAGTGCCTCCTTGAATGCCGGATCATCATAGTTCGAGGTGCCGTCCGCTTTATGACCGGGTACATTTTTTTGCCGTGCCGTGAAATACATGTAGCAGTCATAATCGAGCATATACGAACCATAGATTCCTTTGGATTTATCCGTTAACTTTTTAGCGGTCTCAATATATTGATCCCAAGTCCAAGCCCCGGATGGATAAGGAACGTTCGCATCGTCAAATATCTTTTTGTTAAAGTAAACCGCCCAATTTCCTGCACCAAAAGGAAGACTGTAAACATTGCCGTCAACTTCCTGAAGGTATTTTCCAAACTTGCCCTTCGCGTCATAGTTATCTTCCTGAATCAATTCGTTGAGCGGAAGTAGAGATCCGCTTTTGATATACTTATCTAACAAAATAGGGGTCCCCAGCAAAATAATATCGGTAGAACTGTCCTTAGCTCCCATATCAATATCAATTTTTTTGTAAATATCTACGCCGTCCCCAGGAATCACGTTAAACTCTACGTTAATCCCCGTATCTTTTTTAAATCCATCAACGACATTCAAAAAATTAACGTCTTTGGCACGGTTCCCGTCCACGTATATCTTAACGGTCTTCTTTCCGCCAGCATCCGCCGTATCCGAAGATGGCCCGTTCGAAGCATCCTTATTCGAATTATTTGAACCGCATCCTGCCACCAGGCTTGCCAACATTACTGCCGCAAGCAACAAAGCGACAATTTTACTTCTCTTTTTCATAGACTAAATTCCCCCAAATACTTAATTTCTTGCTTATAAAGAAAGTATAGAAAATTCGCACCTTCAAGTTAATGGAGAATATTTCGGAAACTTATCTTTTCCAATTCTTTTATGAACCCGATCCTAAGTAATCAACAAGGCACTCCGTAGCTCTTATCTTTTTGTAAGAAAAATTAGACAATTCGAATATTCAAGCGAAAAGTCCGCATTGCCACGAAGGATCAATACGGACTTAGTTTCTTCATTACATTTTATATTTGGCCGGTGGTATGCCTACGACCTTCTTAAATACCCGGCTAAAGTATTGTTCGCTATCGTAACCAACCATTTGTCCGACTTCGTATACTTTATAGTGGGTTGTTCTTAACAATTTTTTAGCTTGTTCGATGCGATATCCGGTTAAATATTCAACGACGCTTTCCTTGGTTTCCTTACGGAACAAATAACTTAAATAATTGGGTGAAAGATTCAGCTCCTCCGCAATCACTTCAAGAGTCATATTTTGTGCATAATGCGAATGAATGAATTGCTTCGCCTGTTGAATTAATTTGCGGGATTCTCCTAAAGTATTGAAAACCAGGTGAATGGTCGTCTCCAGATGCTTAATCCAGACAAGATAATCATAGTCGGTATACAAATGTTCCAGTGATTGATAAGGGTCCGATCCCCAAAGCTGGTCCAGTTGAAGCGTCGGCTGCTCCGCGATATAAGAGCTTAAGGAAAGCAGCAGGGCTGAACAAAGGCTTTTCACTTTGTGTTTGTCCTCGGCAAATGTAGCTTGAATCATTCCCGCTATGGAGCCCAGGCATTGCTCCAGTTTATTTTTATCGGCAACTTGTAAAATTGTGTCAAACTGCTTTATATAATTATTGACATTCAGGATAGGATTGTCTTGTTTCACGAATGGCTTTGAAAAACCCTCAGGAAAATGATCCTTTTTGGCATTGTCCAACGCTTCCCCGTAACTCATCTTGATGGAACCGTAACCTGAACGAACTTCGGAAATTCCGATGAATCCCGTGATATTTAGATACGTTTTAAGCGATTTAAGCATGGAGGACATCAGCTCTTCCATTTTCTCATCCATTTCCTCCTGCCGCACAGGAGCATAAAGAACCGTGATTTCCTTAGACTGCGTGAACATGGCATGCGCATGCCGATAGTTGGATACGATTTCCGAAATAATATTCTGGACGGTGAACCGAAATAAAGGTATGTCGTCTTTTTTGTATTTTTGATAGACTTCAATCCCACTCAATACGATTACCCCGCATTGAATACGATCCGGAGAAAATGAAATCCCCAAGTTCCGAAGCTTATCTTCAATCTCATTCTCCTTGTAGTAACTACCTTGAATCATTTCTTTCAAAAAGTTATTTTTAACAATTTCATAATCTTTCGATGATAAATTTTCGGCATAGGGCTGCTTCGAATGTCGTTTCACTGCTTTTGTTCTGCTTCTCTCCTGGCTCACTCGCTCCAAAGCGGATACGAGCTGTTCGGATTTTAGTTCCAACTTCAGAAAATAATCTTTTGCCCCCAGTACTAGTGCTTGTTTCACATAATCGAAATCATCATAAGAGCTCAAAGCGATAAAATCCGGCGGATTCGGCAGCTCCTTCGCCTTTCGGATTAACTCAATCCCGTTCATGACGGGCATTTTCATATCGGTTATTACAATGTCAGGATGCAATTCCTTGATCATCTCGAAAGCTTTCTTGCCGTTATCGGCTTCACCCGCAACCGAGTATCCGCTTTCATTCCAGGATATTAAAGACTTGATGCCTATACGTGCCAACAATTCATCATCTACAATGAGTATTTTAATCACTATTGATCCTCCTGTTGCAGAATAACGGGATGATTGATACGAATGAGCGTGTACTCTCCGCAACGGCTTTCAATTTCCAGACCGTAATCTTTGCCGAATGTCCTTTGTAGCCGTTCATGAACATTTCTCAGTCCTATACCATCTTTGCCTTCTTGGCATGATAATAGCTTCTCCGATACTTCCTCCGGCATCCCGACGCCATTATCATGAACCTCAAAAACAATCCGTTCCTGTTCCTGAAAGACCCGGACGGTAATCGTTCCTCTCTCGTCTTTAGGTTCTATCCCATGGAAGATTGCATTTTCAACAATAGGCTGCAAAATAAATTTTAGACATCGGTAACCCTTAATGGATGGTTCTAGTTCAAATAATACTTCAAATTTATCGTTATATCTGACTTTTTGAATATATATATAATCATTCAACAATTCCAGTTCCATATGGATCGGGATCATCGTTTCTTTCGTCTTAATGGTATTCCTTAACAACCGCCCCAGCACTTCCACCGTTTCCCGAATATTGTCCGCATGCTGAATCGTTGCCATCCAGCGTATCGAATTCAGAGTATTATACAGAAAGTGGGGATTAATCTGTGCTTGTAACGCGCGGTACTCGGCTTCATTTTTCTTCGCTTGATCCTGCAAATGCTCTTGATGCAAGCGATCGATTCGCTTCATCATATAGTTGAAGTTTTGAGTCAGCTGGCCGATTTCATCTTTACGATTCGACATCGTGATCACGGAAGGTTCATTCCCCTGAACCCGGTTCATCACTCTCGCAAGTCTCTGGATCGGGTTGACAATTTTGGAGGCAATGACGAACCATATGATTCCGGAGAAACAAACGGACAGCAGGAATACGATGACCGTGACCTTGAAAATTAAGGAATATCCTTCCGTCAATGTCGATAAAGGGATGGTCTCCACAATACTCCATCCTGTATTGGAGAGAGGAAGACTAGCCACCAGAATTTTCTCCCCGTTTGAGCTTCGACGCACCGTATCACCTTTAACACGAGTATTTATCGGATTCTCATATCGCTCGTTTATAATCTTTGCTTCACGATTGTAAACGATTTTGTTGTGTCCGTCGAGCAAATACAGATTGTTATTGGGATCATGCTTTGTATTTAGCTTATCGACAAAAAACTGCGATTTAAAGGACATATACACAATCACATCATGTTTTCCGTAATCCAAACGCTTGGCTAAAGAAATGACATAAGGTGTCCGGTAATGAACATCCGCATAGTTTTCGTGAATACCGAGCCATACGAGCTTACCGTCGGATGTCTTCAACTCCTGCAGCCAATCTTTCCGGATGAGCTTATCCACATCCAAATGTCCTACATCGTCGCCATAGCGAATAATCTTCCCGTTACTGCCTATGAGGACTAATGAAGAGATATACTTGTACATATTGGACGCGTAGGCCCAATCATCAAATACTTGGCCCGCCTTCTTTACATCGAAAAAATAATCCACGTCGCTGTCATATTTGGACGTAAAAATCGACTCCATCGTATGGTTTACTTGCAAAGAATCGATAATTCGTTCCCATTCCTTCATATCAAACTCTAACGATTGGCCGAGATAGGACAGGTTGTCCATAAAAGATTCACTTACCCGTTCCATCAATAAAGATTTAGAAATCAAATTCGTACTTACACTGATACTGGCCGTTGGAATAATTAATACAACGAGAAAAGAGATCATCAGCTTCATCTTTATACTATTTCTAAAATTTCGAATCATTGGGTTCCCCTCTATCGTAATTTAGCTCATAACCATCTCTGATCGTTCCTTTATTTTACGACGAACCCGGTAATATGCCTATGATTAAAAAAGTCCACTCGCCATAGCCCGAACAAACGACGGAAAAAGACGTTTTGGATTATTTTGAACTCATATTTCTCAAGTCTCTACACCGCAAAATCATATAAATCCCTGTTAAAGAAAAAAAGAAAACAATGCTCATTAAAAAGTCGGAGAAGCTTATGATTGATTTAGGTTTTATTTGTGCCAACACCATAATACTTCCTCCGATTACCAGAACGTCCAGCAATGCTGAAGGTAAAACTTTGATCATATTCAGGTTTCTTTTAAAAACCGCTATATTCAATATAAATGGAGCTATTTCCATGGATAACACACCTGCTGCTGCTCCAACGTAAGCATAACCAGGGATCGCCAATGTAAAAAACTGAATGATCGTCGAAGAGCCTATCCCGATCGCAAGCCCTAGGAAGGGAACCTTCTTAACATCCTGAGCCCAAAGTATGCTGGTCGTCATCTCTCGCAGCCCTACAATAATTGGAATGACCGATAAATACTTGATTAACTCACCGGCCTTGTCGGTATGAAATATGTAAAATGAAAGTTCTTTGGCATAAACAAATAAAAATGAAGCGGAAATCAATCCCCATAACCAGCTTAATTTTATGGCGATCCTTAGAAGCTCATGAAATTTCACTCTTTCCTTTTGCTGCCACTGCGAGGCGATTCTCATGGTTAAAGTATGGCTAAGGGCTCCTGTTATTAGCGTGGGCGTATACACCATAGTAACCGCCATCCCCGTGATAATGCCGTAAATCGAAATAGCTTCCGAAGGACTGTATCCCGAAGCCATTAACCGGTTAGGTATAAGAATCGAATCTACAAATTCAGAGGCAGGAACCAACAATCGGGTAACCGAAATCATGATTGACGCCCGAAGTAACCAGTTGATAGGGAGTGATGATTTAGTTTGCTGTGAACCGGAAGAATATAAACCGTGATAAGAAATATAAATCGTCAGCAATATGAAGGTAATAACCACACTCAAAAAAGTGGCATATAACCCTTTTCCAATAACAGCCCCTAATCCGGAAGGCAGACAATAGTAAATAATCAACAGCATCAGAAACACTCGAGAAGCCTGCTCAACCACTTCCGAAACGGCAATCATACTAAACCGTTCGAGTCCCTGTAGATAGCCCCGCAACAGCCCCAGTAAAGGAGCAGCAAAGATGGCCGGTGCAATACTTTTCAGTGCGCCGTTTAAATCCGGATTGCCAAGCAACACCGCGATCCGGGGAGACTTCCAGAATACAGTTAGACTAAGAATACCGCCCGAAATGATTATGCCGAATGATAGTATTTTTAGGAGTTGCCACCCTTGCGCTGGCTTTTTTGCAGTAATAATCGCCAAAGCAGTAGGCAACCCTCCAAAAAGCATAATAACGAAACCGTATAACGAATAACCCATTTGGTACAAGCCAATTCCTTCTGCACCAACCAGTCTGGCAAGAATGATTCGGCCCACTAAGCCAAGCAACTTTACCAATGCCATTGCACTGGCTCTAATTGCAGATTGTAATAATAAATGAGGTTTGTTCATATTCGCCCCCAGGGACTCAATGTGCATACCTCATTTTTATTACATTTCAAATTCAGTTATGCTGACAAGCATTGTATTAATCTTTAATATGGACCAGAACATATTTTGTATTTCTGTCCCAACCTAGATCAAACGGGACTCTATACCGATCTGTGGTATGCGAATTAACGAGCGGGTATCCATATTCATCATATCCAACAAGCACCGAAAAGTGGTCTATATCGTTCCCATGAATGATATAACCGATCAGATCCCCAGGCTGTAACCGCGCAAGCGCACCATTAGGATCTTCCTTTGTCGGCTTTACAACTTGCTCATACCCGCCTTTAAAAACTTGTTTTCCGTACCCGCTGTTGAGAAGGAAATGTTTGAAGGAATCCGTTCTAACCCAGTATTGGGTTCCACCCGATTGTTTGTTGTACCGCCATTGGCTCGTCATGGGAAGGCTGCCTCCCCTTTTGTCCCCAACCACTTGAGAAGCAAAATTGGTACAGTCCCCTCCCCGGCCTGTATAATCCTTATAATCCGGGTTATATCTGCGATTATTTCCGGCTCCCCAAGCCGTTCCCGCATATTTGTCTGCGTACGCTATTGCCTGCTGCCTTTTATACCTTTTGCCGTTGACTATATTCCCGGTTTTAGGAACGGACGGCGCTGCTCCATCTTCGGTTTCCGCAATTTTATCGGGATTCTCATCCAGTGGATCTAAATACCATTCACGCGAAATCATCCACTCGCCATTTGCTTTTTTCAATGTCATAAAATGCCGGGTCCCTATTCCAAAAGATTGGACCGGGACGATTGTATTCAAGTAATCGTAACTTACCTTTAGTGACTGTACTACAGATACTGTAGCTGTTTCGTTCATAGCCTTTAAGCGAACAATTTTTATTTCACTGTTGGCGTCAACTAATTTGATCGATCTTTTGCCGGCCCATGAATTGATGTATTTTATCCGTCTTTTTTCATTATGAAGAGCGTTTATACTTGCTTTATCCGATAAGTAATTATCCTCCAAAACGTGATCGTTCTGGTGAATCATTGCCTCTGCTCTTTTTCCATATACCTGATTCAAAAAAACCTTAATATCCTCTTCTGCTTTACTGTCGTTTGCATGAACTTCCCCGCACCAAAAACAACCGGTAATAGAAATTGAAAAACATACAATCAACTTTAGGATTCTAATCATTTGTCACCACACCATCCATTTTAGTGAAGACGACTAGTCGATCTTCATATCCTTCCCAGAAGGTATGGTATCCAATATCTCCTCCGGTAAAGCTGGTAATTTTTAAAGAAAAATAACAGGCCAGGGACCCATTATATTTTAGAGCAATGGGCATTTGCCGCGAGCGTTATAGGTAAAAGTCCATAGACTGTAGTCGAGTAAAAATTTCGAGGAGGTTATTCATGGATACCAATTATCAACAAATCGCATTGAGCTGCATGAATAAATATGTGGGTATAACAACTTCTGACGGACAGTCTTATGACGGATTCATTGCACATGTTGGCGATGACTACATTACTCTTGCCATTCCTTCATCAGAAATGGCGGGGATGCCGGCCAATGCATCTACGTACAGACAATTCGGATTCCATCCAGGTTTTTTCCCGCGCCGCCGCTTTTTTTCGAGACGCATCCCATTTCCTTTTATCACCAGCTTGTTTTTGCTTCCGTTTTTCATCTAGCGCGTGTGGGGAACATGATTTTATGCAAAAAAAGGCTCCCTTTCGGGAGCCTTTCATCTTGCGGTAATACGGGGTTGTAGAACCCTTTATTACATCATGCCGCCCATGCCGCCCATGTCAGGCATAGCCGGTTTTTCTGGTTCCGGTTTGTCGGCAATTACAGCTTCAGTAGTCAGGAACAAGCCTGCAACGGAAGCAGCATATTGCAATGCGGAACGGGTTACTTTCGCCGGATCGACGATACCTGCGTCAAACATGTTGACCCATTCGCCGGTAGCGGCGTTGTAGCCGATGCCTACTTGTTCTTTCTTCAAACGGTCAACGATGACGGAGCCTTCTTCGCCAGCGTTGGCAGCGATCGTACGAACCGGCTCTTCCAGAGCACGCAGTACGATTTCTGCGCCTGTTTTCTCGTCGCCTACCAGGCTCAAGCCAGCTACAGCGCTGTATACGTTCACGAGGGCTACGCCGCCGCCGGAAACGATACCTTCTTCAACCGCTGCACGCGTAGCGTTCAGGGCATCTTCAATGCGCAGTTTGCGCTCTTTCAGTTCGGTTTCGGTAGCTGCGCCGACTTTGATAACCGCTACGCCGCCGGCCAATTTAGCCAGACGCTCTTGCAGCTTCTCTTTGTCGAACTCGGAAGTAGTTTCTTCCAGTTGGGCACGGATTTGGTTGACGCGAGCGCTGATGTCGCTCTTGTCGCCGCTGCCGTCAACGATTGTGGTGTTTTCTTTAGTAACGATAACTTGACGAGCGTTACCCAGTTGCTCCACGGAAGTGCTCTTCAGATCAAGACCCAATTTCTCGGTGATGACTTGGCCGCCAGTAAGAGCAGCAATATCTTGCAGCATAGCTTCGCGACGGTCGCCAAAGCCAGGAGCTTTAACAGCTACCGCGCTGAACGTACCGCGCAGTTTATTCACGATCAGCATCGCTTGCGCTTCGCCTTCGAGATCTTCAGCAATGATCAAAAGCGGTCTGGATTGTTGAACGATCTTCTCGAGGATCGGCAGAATTTCTTGCGTGCTGCTGATCTTCTTGTCTGTGATCAAGATATAAGGGTTGTCGAGAACGGCTTCCATTTTGTCGGTATCCGTAATCATGTAAGGAGATACATAACCGCGGTCGAATTGCATCCCTTCAACAACTTCCAACTCCGTAGCAAAGCCGCGGGATTCTTCAACGGTAATTACGCCGTCTTTGCCCACTTTTTCCATCGCTTCAGCGATCAATTCGCCAACCTCTTCGTCAGCTGCGGAAATTGCGGCAACTTGAGCGATCGATTGTTTACCTTCGATTGTTTTGGAGATCTTCTTCAATTCTTCTACTGCCGTGCGAACCGCTTTATCGATCCCTTTACGGAGTCCGATCGGGCTAGCGCCTGCAGTTACGTTCTTCAGGCCTTCGCGGATCAGCGCTTGAGCCAGAACCGTTGCCGTAGTCGTACCGTCACCGGCAACATCGTTAGTTTTGGTAGCTACTTCTTTAACCAGTTGAGCGCCCATGTTTTCAAAAGCGTCTTCCAGTTCGATTTCTTTAGCGATCGTCACGCCGTCATTTGTGATGAGCGGGCTGCCGAATTTCTTTTCCAATACCACGTTACGGCCTTTAGGACCGAGCGTTACTTTAACTGCGTTAGCCAAAGTGTCGACCCCGCGAAGCATCGAGCGGCGGGCTTCTTCACTGAATTTGATTTCTTTTGCCATTGTTGAATTACCTCCCTGGTTAATGATGAATGGTAAAGAATAGGTTTGATGCTATGCTTACTGCTTATAAGTTTCGGTCATTATAAAAGACTACCCGACTTAGCCGACGATCGCGTGAATGTCGCTTTCTTTCATAATCAAATACTCTTTGCCTTCATATTTAACTTCCGTACCGGCATATTTGGAGAACAACACGCGGTCGCCTTCCTTCACTTCCAGAGGTACACGTACTCCGTCTTTCAGCGCGCCGCTGCCCACAGCGACTACTTTACCTTCCTGCGGCTTTTCTTTAGCCGTGTCCGGGAGCACGATGCCAAAAGCTGTTGTTTCCTCTTGTTCGATCGGTTCTACCAATACGCGTTCACCTAAAGGTTTGATCATGAAAAAATAGCCTCCTTTAAATATGTTTGTGTTAATGGATTGAAGTAAACTATGTATTAGCACTCGACATCCTCAAGTGCTAATAACCACTTTTATGATACTCAACTTAAGGTCAGATTTCAAGTCCCTGATCCAATTTTTGTTCCTTTTCCGAAAAAAATACGGACGAACACACCCTCACCATTTTATCCTCCGCCACGTAAAAATATTCCATTCTATTCGCCCGAACCGAGCGGACAAATCTTGAACCGGCAAGAGGGACACGCCGCAAAGTGCGGACATGTCCCTCTTAATCCAACCTATTTATATTTCAGTTCCCGTTCTGCATCCGCAGCCAATTGCTTGCGATATACACGTTTGGACAACAACACGCTAAGCTCATAAAGTAAAATAAGCGGAATCAGTACCAAAAACGCCGAAAAGAAGTCGGCCGGGGTAATCATAACCGAGATCACCACAAGAATGAAGTAAGCGACCCGGCGCATCTTCTTGAGCCGTACCGGGTTTAGAAGCCGAATTTGGGTCAGGAACAAAATGACGAGCGGAAGCTCAAATAACAGGGAAATCGGCAGGACAATATTCATCAGAAACTTGAAATAGTCCGCCATTCCGTACGTCTCAATCAGTCCAAGCTGCTTGTTGAGCGAACCCGTGAAGGACATAGCAAGCGGAAATACGACGAAATAACCGAAGGCCAGTCCCGCCAAAAAACAAATAAACACAAACGGAATATATCTGAGCGTTGCCTTCTGTTCCGCCGGCTTCAATCCCGGGCTCACAAAAGCCCAAAGCTGATACAGCGTAAACGGCAGAGTAATTCCCAGCGCTACTACCATAGAAATTTTCATATATACGCCGACCCCGTCCCAGAAGGAAAAGGCGTTTAGATCAATTCGGACGCCGGAGAGGGCGTTCACAGTTACATAATGATAAATAGGGTCCACCACAAAGAAGGCGGCGACCAGAACGATTACAAAGACGGACAGGACATAAACCAATCTGCGTCTCAGTTCCGATAAATGATCGACCACGCTTTGAGTATCTTTTTGTTCAGCCATAGGCCTGCCTCCCCGCCATCCAGGTACGAATATCACACACAAAATCCCTCCCGGCAAGGAAGGGACAGCAGTTCAATTATTTCACATAGTTAAGCTAAAAAAGACAACTACTATTCCGGAAGCCTACGATGATCGGCTTTATCAGGCTGCGGAGTCGGAGTCGAAGCCGCGGCTGCCTCCGGTTTCTTTGCTTCGGATTGATCATGATCATCCACGATATCCTGGGTAGCGTTCTTAAACTCCCGGAACGTACGTCCGACCGCCCGTCCCAGTTCAGGCAATTTATTCGGTCCAAACAGAAGCAATGCTGCAATAACGATTAACAGAAATCCGGCTGTCATCCCCGACTCTCCTTTCACATACCTAACAATACCATAACCTATATCACAAAATTAGTCCATCCGCCTGACAATCTTGCATCCATTTCCGGTCCGGAGTCCGTACGGATTAAAGCCGGAATTGACCCGTGACCATCAGCAGCGCTTCGGGAAGCTGATCCATAATGGCTGCCAGGTTCTCGTGCACGCCTTTCGGCGTTCCCGGCAAATTAACGATCAGAGTACGTCCGCGAATTCCGACAATGCCGCGGAACAGCATCGCACCCCGGTTCTTTTGCATCGACGTAAAGCGCATCGCTTCGGCCATTCCCGGCACTTCCCGTTCAATGACTCGCCGCGTCGCCTCCGGGGTTACATCGCGAATCGCGAGTTCCGTACCGCCTGTGGTCAACACCAGATCGGCTTGGAAATAATCCGTCATCTCGATCAGGGCGGCAATAATTTCATCGGGCTCATCGGGAACAATCCGATATTCCACAATTTCGCCCCCAAGTTCTTCCTCCACAAGCTCCCGGATTACCTGGGCACTCGTGTCTTCACGTTCGCCTCTGGCTCCTTTGTCGCTTGCCGTTAGGATCGCAGTCTTCCAAACCATGAGTCACCCTCCTTATCCACCTCTTATATATGAATCAGGGATTAATCATTCGCCTGTGTCCGGTCGTACCTAACTCTCCCGAATGTAATCCCCGCTCTTTCCGCCGCTCTTCGAACGAAGCTGCGTTGGTCCGATCACCATATCCTTTTGCAGCGCCTTGCACATATCATAGACGGTAAGCGCGGCGGCGGATACCGCGGTGAGCGCCTCCATCTCCACTCCGGTCTTTCCTTCCGTTTTTACGGTAGCCTCAATATGAAGCTCGTCGACTCCATTGTCTGTGAATGCAAGATTCACCCCGGTCAGCGCCAATGGGTGGCACATCGGAATCCAGTCCGAAGTTCGTTTGGCGCCCTGTATTCCGGCAATTTGAGCCACGGCGAGCACGTCGCCCTTCCCAACCTTGCCTTCCTTGATGGCCAGCAGGGTTGAAGGCAGCATGGTGATCGTCGTTTCCGCAACTGCGATACGCACCGTGGACTCCTTGCCGGAGACATCTACCATACGGGCTCTTCCCTGTTCGTTAAAATGAGTCATCTTGCCTTGGACTTCTGCCGAATCCATTATGTTCTTCACTACTTTCCTTCTATATATATGGTACCGGTTGCCGTAAACAGCATATCCAGTCTAAAATCATGTTCTTCCATGGGAATGAGGCCCGAAACAATTTGCTCCCGGAAGGCAAGCGCAGCTTTTAGCGCAAAACCCGTTCGCTTGGCTTCCCTTTCGCTCCAAGTCGCCCACTCGGCCATAAAGCGGTCGTAATAACCTCCGCCAAAGCCGATCCTGCCTCCCCACCGATCATAAGCCAAGCCTGGGACTATGGCCAGATCAATCTCACCGTAGCGGCTGGCAGGCCATATAGGGACTTCCTCTCCCGGCTCAAGAATACCCCAGGTTCCGGGTGCAAGATCCTCTTCTCCACCGATACGATGCAGCGTCATGATACCGTCTCCGGTCACTCTCGGAACCAGGACTGTATCGCCTCGTTCCAGGCAACTCCTCAGAAGCGGGCGAGTATCCGGTTCATCGCGGAACGACAAATATGTAAACACCGTCAGCCCGGAGTCTCGCTTATTCCGAAGCGGTCCGATCACTTCATGTTCCGCATGCATACAGGCAGCAAGCGATTGCGCACTCCGGGACTCCCCGGAGATCTCGGAACGAACTCGGGACATCTCCGCTCTAAGCTCTCTTTTGCTTTCCCCGATGCTCATGCGATAACTCCTTTTCCGCCTTAGGGACGGGACATGCTATACCTTTCCTTAGTGTATCATTGTTGAGGCAAAATGAAAACTGAACCGGACACTTCAAACCCTTGCCCTACAGGAATGAGCGGTGCATTTGAACGTTATTTCATGTACACTGTTCATAGAGAGGGAGTTATATAGGAGGATCGAAATTGATATGCTGCTTCAAGCTACTGATATTACTAAATTATACGGCGTAACCACTATACTCGGAGGAATCGGACTTCAGGTTCTTGAACGGGACCGGATCGGTCTCGTCGGCGTGAACGGCGCCGGGAAGTCGACCCTGCTGCAAATATTGGCGGGTGAGCTGACTCCGGACGGCGGACAAATATTCAAAGCTAAAGAAACGCGGGTCGGTTATCTGGCGCAAAATAGCGGCTTGCAATCGGACCGTACCATTTGGGAGGAAATGCTCGATGTTTTCTCCGATCTGACGGAAACGGAACAGGAGCTCCGGCGGATGGAAATTCAGATCGCCGATCCGGGCTTGGCCCATGACGATAAAGCTTACCAGGATTTACTGACACGCTATGCAATAAAATCAGATTGGTTCAAGGATCAAGGCGGCTATGAAATCGAAACCCGCATCCGCAGCGTACTTCATGGTATGGGGTTCGGCTCTTTTTCGCCGGACACCGTGATTTCCACGCTGAGCGGCGGGCAGAAAACCCGGCTGGCCCTGGCACGGATCCTGCTTCAGGCTCCGGATCTGCTCATGCTCGACGAACCGACCAACCACCTGGACATTCAGACGCTGACCTGGCTGGAGGATTATCTGCGCAACTATTCCGGCGCCTTGCTTGTCGTCTCTCATGACCGCTACTTCCTGGACCGGCTCGTTACGGCAATTGTCGAAATCGAGCGGCATCAATCCCGCAGATACACCGGTAACTATAGCCGTTATATCGAACTGAAGGCTGCGGAGTACGAGAGCCAAATGAAGCTATACGAGAAACAGCAGGATGAAATCGCCCGAATGGAGACTTTTATTCAGAAAAATATCGTCCGGGCCTCAACCACGAAACGTGCGCAGAGCCGCCGGAAAGCCCTAGAGAAGATGGACGTCATGGACCGTCCGTTAGGAGATCTGAAGAAGGCCAGCTTTTCCTTCGAAGCAGAAATCACAAGCGGTAAAGATGTACTTCAAGTCGATGGGTTGAGTTATGCCTTTGAGCCCGGGTCATCTCCTTTATTCAAGAACGTGTCTTTCAGCCTGCGGCGCGGAGAAACGGTTGCCCTGATCGGACCGAACGGAATCGGAAAATCCACGCTGTTGAAAATATTGACCGGAGATCTGAAGCCGACCGCCGGCTCGATCACCTGGGGAACCAAGGTCAAGGTTGGTTATTATGACCAGGAACAAAGTCATTTAAACCCGCAAAACACCGTGCTTGAGGAAGTCTGGAACGCCTTTCCCCATATGGAAGAGGCCCGAATCCGCAGCGTGCTGGGCAACTTTTTGTTCAGCGGTGAGGATGTGCTCAAGAAAATCTCTGCCTTAAGCGGCGGGGAAAAAGCCCGAATCGCCCTTTCCAAGCTGATGCTGCAAAAAGCTAACGTCCTGATCCTAGACGAACCGACCAACCATCTGGATCTGTTCAGCAAGGAAGTGCTGGAATCGGCGCTGATTGATTATGACGGAACCTTGCTCTTCATATCTCATGACCGTTATTTCCTGAACAAGATGGCGGAACGCATTGAGGAGCTTCATCCCGGCGGTGCCGAACATTTCCTGGGTAATTATGACGATTACTTGGCGAAAAAACAGGAACTGCAGGAGCTGGCCGCGGAACAGGCAAACAGTGAAGCCTCGAAACCGGGTCCCCAGGATCGAAGTTCCGTTGAGGAGGCTTCAACCGGAAAGACGGGGGCCGCCAATTATGAAGCGGATAAACAAGCTAAGCGTCAGGAACGGGCTCGTCTCCGGAGACTGGAACAGCTGGAAGAGACCATCGCCCGGCTGGAGGGCGAAATCGCCAATCTAGAAGCGGAATTAATGCTCCCGGAAATATATCAGGACTATACTGCCCTTCAGGAGCGCCAATCGGTAATTGACAGTAACAAATTAGAATTGTCCTCGGCTTATGAGGAATGGGAATCCCTTGCCGCAGAATAATTCTCAAAAAAAATTCAAATTCTTTATAATCTCTTTATACACATCGTTATCCACAGTGTTGAAGATGCATTTCCAAAAAAGGCGACCCTTGAGGTCGTTTTTTTCGGGCTTTTTTTGAAATTGTAGAATTTATCCACTAGGTTATGCACATTATCCACATTTTTCAGAAAATAATGACTCGATTTTCGGAATCCGTCTTCATCCGTTGTCAGGCAAGCTTTCAAGCATTTTTCATACAATAGCCTTTCAAATTGCGGTTAATATTGTCCACATCTTGACAGGCCCCCTATTTTACCCCATTCCCAAATGATTGTTCGCTTCGCAGGAAATTTCCCAGGCCCTTAGTTCATAGTTCTCAGTTCCTGATTTCACGAACGGGTCACGCTCCGCCAAAGCTTTGGCTTCTTCCAAATCGGCGGCCTGAATAATGAGCATCCCTCCGGGAACATCGACAAAGGGTCCGCACATTACCAGTTTTCCCATCGATTGTAATTCCCTTAAATAGGCGACATGACTGCGGATTAACTCCTCATTGAAGCTCCTTCCCGGATTCATCGAAAGTAAAATCACATACTTCACAAAAGATTGATTTTCCGTTGAATTCTCCATCGATTTCACGTCCCTCGTTTCTCGTACTAATTTCCCACAAGGCGGATCAAACCCATTAGCTGATGAATTTCCCCAAGGATTCCATTCAAATTACCTATTGTCATTTCAACAAAAAAATACAATTATCTCTATAGGAATTCAATCAAATCCTGTAAAAAAAAGGAGAGTATGAAATGAAGCTGATAAAAATTGTCTCCCTGACGGCGTTAGGGGCTAGTTTATCTTTTGTAGGAGGATGCCAGTTGTTTGGCGTCGCTGAAAGTTCATCATCCTCTTCCGCGCCCTCTTTTCAAGAATCCTCTTTGCCGGGCGGTGGTTTAGCGTTCCCGCAAAATGAACGGATTCATCTGTCGACGGATCAAAAGTGGGTCGCTTCCGAAGGTCATCTGTCCGATCTCATCCGGCTGCAATGGACCGCGGAACGGGCCAAGCCGGCTATCTCATGGGCCGATGAAAAAGGAAACGACAAAACGGCTATCGTCTCACATGACAAAGCAAACAATCCGGAACAACATGACCACAAGCATATATCATTCGAAACTACGATGTCTCCCGACGGGGAGAACAAAGACCAGTTGTTTACGCGCTTTGAAATTCCTTACGACACCGATGTAGCGGAGATACGCACCCACTCTTCCAACTTCAACGTCATGGACGGCATTCTCAGAGTAGCCGCTGAAGGCAATCGGGATATCCAATTTGCCAAAACGGGCAAGGACAATGCGACCACTCCGCTTTGGAGCCTGCGTACAAACAGCGGGGAAAAAGGCGGGAATAGCGGCGCTGATTTCAACATTATCCGTTATGACGATAAAGGTGAAGCCATTGAGAGTGCAGTGACCGTAAGTCGCAGCGACGGCAACGTCGGCATTGGAACCAATGCCCCCGAGAGCAAACTTGACGTCGCCGGCGACAGCATACGCATCCGGGAATCGAAGACTCCCGAATCGGCCAATTCTCCGGGCAACCAGGGGGATATCGCCTGGGACGAGAACTATATGTACATCTGCGTAGCGAAAGACACCTGGAAGCGGACCGAGCTTAAGTCATGGTAATGCCATCCCCGCTACCGTCCTCAAGCTCATAGAAATTCCTTGCGGACGGGAGCAGCGTTACGATTTGAATCGCCAGACCAAGCATCATGTAA
This sequence comes from Paenibacillus sp. Marseille-P2973, assembly GCF_018101095.1. Lineage (NCBI taxonomy): Bacteria > Bacillati > Bacillota > Bacilli > Caryophanales > Paenibacillaceae > Paenibacillus > Paenibacillus sp. Marseille-P2973. The sequence continues at coordinate 163,819 of NZ_JAGQEH010000004.1, read as the reverse complement.
ACAAGGTGAATCACAGCTGTCTCTTTGATAATATAGAGCTGCACCATAATCCAAATAATCAAAGCAAATGCCGTATATAGGGAGAACGTCCAGGACCAGTGCATGGGCCTGAATAAATTGAGCCTCTCTCCGAGCGACCACGCTTGCCGGCGAAGCAGTGACACCATAATTCCCAGCGGGCCGATCCCCAGTACGAGCAGCAGAATCATTCCAGGGAACAAAAAATCGGAAAAGAGCGGGATCTTCATCATTTCCGTCGGCATTCCGAGCAACTGCCCGCTGGGATCTATAATTAAAGCCCCCCCTCCAAACACTGCCCCTATTCCTAAAAAGCCCTGCAATGCAATCAGCAGCTTCACGGAGAGCGGCATTTTCCTTGCTTCAACCATCTGCAACATCCCCTCGTTTCAAGTTGTGAAATTCATCACTAATCAAAATAAAAAAAGATGAAACCCGCTGGTGGCCTCATCTTCGTTGTTATTCCTACTTTACCATAGGATAATCCCGCATGATACTGATTTATTGCTTAGCTTGAACGTGATCGGCAACACGGGTAGAATATACAGAAAACCCGGCTCTTATCAGCCGTACTGAAAGTGGGGCTTTACCTGCTATGACCTGCAAAGCATTTAATAGCATCACCGAACTCGTCGGCAATACTCCGGCGGTCAAGTTGGGACGTATGACCGGAGAACAAGACGCCGATGTTTATGTCAAACTGGAGTATTTCAATCCTAGCGGCAGCGTGAAGGACCGCGCCGCTTCTCATATGATCGCCGAGGCGGAGAAAGCGGGCCTTCTCCAGCCGGGGGCCACAATAATTGAGCCGACCAGCGGCAATACTGGTATCGGGCTTGCGATGAATGCTGCGGCGAAGGGATATAAAGCGATCCTGGTCATGCCCGACAACATGACCCTGGAGCGGATCAACCTCCTTAAAGCCTACGGCGCGGAGGTCGTATTAACTCCTGCAGCTCTGCGTATGCCCGGCTCGATCGAGAAAGCGCTGGAGCTTCAATCGCAAATTCCGGGCAGCTTCATCCCCCAGCAGTTTCAAAACCCGGCGAATCCGGATGTCCACCGGCTGACCACGGGTCCGGAAATTATCTCGCAAATGGATGGCAGACTGGATGCATTTGTCGCCACCTCCGGAACCGGCGGCACGATAACCGGCACCGGTGAATATTTGCGTGAACATTTGCCGGAGATCCAAATCGTCGTTGTCGAACCGAAAGGCTCCCCTGTCCTGTCGGGGGGACAACCCGGTCCACACAAGCTGGTAGGCACCAGTCCCGGTTTTATTCCTCCCATTCTGAATACGGGAGTTTACGACGAAATCGTGCAGGTCGAGGATAAAGACGCTCTCGATACCGCGCGTCGGCTTGCCGCCTTGGAGGGCATCCTCGTCGGCCCTTCATCCGGTGCGTCGGTCTGGACGGCACTGCAGTTGGCCCGGAGGCTCGGCAAAGGAAAGCGGATATTATGCATCGCTCCGGACACCGGCGAAAGATACCTGAGCATGGGTCTATTCGATTAACCGATAACCTGGCGCTTCAGGACTTTATTTTCTCGTATGCGTCATCCATTCTGCGGCGTAATCAACCAGTGCCTTTTGCGGCATTAACATGGCGGGTGCGCCTGCGATGCAGCCTCGCAGCACTTTGCCCGTATCCCGTTCAAAGTCGGCACCGATCTTCTCAAAATCTTCGGAGTCGATTTCAATGTCACGGAACTTGACCCATTGCCGCTCACCCTGGAGGATCATTGGCGCACTGCTGCTGATTTCTTTTTTTCCGGGAAAATCAGCACGGTATTCAGCCAAATGAAGCGAGGTATTGTTGGCATGGCCTACGCCAAGCAGCAGGACCCAGCCTTCCGTTTCATAGATCCTGGCCAGCGGAGACTGCTCCCCAAGCCCGTAATCCAAGCCGTGGTGATCGGTAATGAAATCGGCATGAATTCCTCTTGCGGCAAAAGAGACATGCGGATGTCCGCTCCGTTTCACGCCGCTCTGCTTGCGGAACAATTCCGGAATGACGCCCATATGCCACAGTGGCGTTAAGTCCGGATCATAGGGCGGCATCTGCTCCCGGATCGTGTCCCACCACTCGGTCGGGACGGGAGGGTTCTCCCATCCGCTCGGATCGCTCAGATCGTTCGAATGCGTCGGAACAACGAGCGTTCCAGTATCGCCTATGGCTTGTTCCAATGCCAGAATCATTGCGACCGGTCCCCCGGCCACCCATTGTCCGAGCGACTTAAAGGAAGAATGGACGAGCAGCGTCATCCCTTCCCTTACGCCAAGGGCGGTAAGATCGGACCGCAGCGTTTCCACAGTAATAAGTTTTCCTTGCATAAGTTCCATGTACAGCTTCCCCTTTTCTCTATCTACTTCTTCTAACTTAAGCCTGTTCCCCGTATGAAGATGGCAAACCGTCCAGACTTACGGCATTTTTCTGCTGCCGGTATTCATCCAGTCCCGCCTCTCCCTTGTTCTCCGCCCATTGGATCAAGGTGTTCCGGTCTCCCTCGTATTGGAACAGCGGAACACCGAAGCCGCAGGAGGTTTGAACCTCGTAAACGGAAATATGGATCATTTGACGCGCACCCTGGAGCGGGGGGAAATATCCCTCAAGCTTCTCCCATTCCTCATTGCTGGGAAGAATAACCCGTCCTTTCCCGTACAACCGTAATATGAGCGGCTGGCCTTCAAACGCAGCGAACATCAGCGTTATTCTTCCATTCTCCGCCAAATGCGCCGCCGTTTCGTTGCCGCTCCCGGTCAAATCCAGATACACCGCCTCCGATTCCGAAAGAATTCGCAGCGAATCGTATCCCTTCGGCGACAGGTTCACATGCCCCTCCCCGCTGAGAGGTGCGGAACCCACAAAAAATATATGCTGCTTGGAGATGAACTCTATATGCTGAGGCAGCATGGCCGCAAATCTTTTTCCCATCAGGTTCCCTCCCAAATATCTCTTAGTCCCTCCGGCTTCGCATTCCGTTCAATACTTGGATGCTCCCATCGGCCGATTCCGTAAAGCGCTTGTATTCGTGAGAATCCATGCCGTAGATGGCAATTTTCCCATTCTCGTCGTAATGGACACCCCAACCGTACTTCTTGGGCAGCGCGGATGCACGAAGGCAGGCGTGTTTTTTGGAGAACAAATCGTCCCTGATTTCCTGCTCGCGCTCCTGAATTACTTCCGCTGAAATCCGTTTGTGCCGGATATGCGTCTCAAATAATAACGCAGGATAGTCAAATTTATAAGGATGTTCGGTCAGCAGTTCATATTGAATTACATGAACCGGCTTGCTCTCTTTTGCCGATACTGGGACGATGCCTGTTTCAGCAGGACAGTCCGGGGAAACCCGGATAAACGTATTTGTATAACTCATTCGCCAACTCCCTCTCGTATTCCGGATTCAAGCAAAGGCTCATACATCATCAGAGCATGATTCTCCGTCACATACTCATCCCTGACCAGTTCACCCTCTAAGTTAAAGACGCGCCGAAATATCAGATTATGCCGGATATGCCCGCCCCAATACTCCCGGGTAATCCTGTGCGCTTGCTCATATACCTCATAGCGGTGCAGCGGTCGATTGACCGATCTTAGCTCGCCTATCAGATCATGTTCCGAAACATGTACAAGAATCTGAATCGGAGCATCCGTCGGGTTATACAGCTGAAGATCCAAATAATTATAAGAGCAGGTTGCTCCGCTTCCGAAAGGCTGGGTTCGGCCCGAATCCGGAAACACGTCGTAGCTATGGCGATGTCTCTCCCTGACTTCCAGAGAAGAATGAAGCGCCATCCAATAAAGCAGATTGGTTAGCTGGCATAGCCCGCCTCCAACACCCTGCTTGTATTTTCCGTAATGCAGCACCATTCCCGGCACGTATCCTTTCCTGCGCGTGGGCTTGCCAACTAATCTCCAAAAGGAAAAGGTTTCACCGGGCTGGATGATTACTCCGTTAATCCGCTGGACGGCAAGCTTCAAATTAACAATCTTGTTATGCTGAAGCTGCATATCCACATCCTTGAGCTGACGCAGCAAAATCGTTTGGTGACCCGCCAACTTGTGGGGAAGAGACTCCTTCTCCCGGATTCTGGAGATCTTTTGACCATCCACCCACCATGTCCAGTAACGTCTCAAGCGATAATATTTAGTTCCCAGCCATACTCTTGTCTTGGATCTCGGGATTGGCTTCAAAGGGATCCCCCCAAATACAATTTCTTGCCAAATTGACGTCGCAGTTACCAATATTATACTCAGTTTTCGCAATCCTGCACATTTAACCTGAGACAGGTTGTTCATAAGCAATCTTTTGATCACATAGTGCATCCAGTTGCGTATCCGACATTGAAGCTTGAGAGTTTCCTATCATCTTATACAGTAAATTGTGACTTGCGGGAGGGTTTTGGAATGTTTTGCCGAATTAGTAGCTTTGGTGCTGAAAACAAATGTCTTTTGGCCTATTTTTCAAAGATTTTGTCATACTCGGGAGGATCGCATGAAATTCGGATTCAAGCCTGCAAACAGGAAATTTACAATACTTGTCGTACCTGAGGGCGCAAGCCCCGTATTCCGGTTTAGAACGCGTTTGGCTCTGCTATTGTCCCTATTGGTCTCGGCAATAGTCGTAATCGGGCTGGTACTGGTCCTTATCGTGGCGAACCAGAGCCATTCCAGCCGGATAGTAGCTTTGGAGACGGAGCTATCCTCGTCAAAGGATTATTATGAAAGTACAGTCGATGACAAGGAACAAGCCATTGATACATTGCTTACAGAGCTGCTCGATCTATCGGAGAAATCCAAAACCATTGAGTCGAGAATGCTCGAGCTGGAACAGCTGGAGGCGGAATTGAAAGCTATTACAAATGGCAATCGGCAAACCGGAGGACTTGCTCCTACCGTGGCCGTAGCTGCGGATAGTCCCGGAGAAGCTTATGAACAGAAAGGCGGGGTTGGCGGCGAATCTATTCCTTTGAGCGAAGAAGATGTGCTTGCCTTAATAAACGAGACGAAGGACAGCATCGCGGCTTCCTTAAATGAAATGCCCGATTTGCAATCAAGGCTGGAGCAGACCAAGATCAACGTGGAAAAGTACAAGGAAATGATGAGGATTTTGCCGACCTATTGGCCTACGGATTCCGCACGGGTCACTTCCCAATTCGGGAAACGCAGCGATCCCTTTAGCGGCAGACTTACGGTTCACAGCGGTCTGGATATCGGCGGGCAAACCGGGGATCCGATTTACGCCGCTGCCGACGGTACGGTCACGGATACCGGATACAGCTCCGCGCGAGGTAATTATGCTACGATCAAGCACCCATCAGGCCTGCAAACCATCTATATGCATATGAAAAAAACGATCGCGACCAAAGGCGATGTTGTTAAACAGGGGGATAAAATCGGGCTGCTCGGCTCAACGGGAAGAAGCACAGGTCCGCATCTCCATATCGAGGTCATTAAGGGTGGAGTTACCGTCGATCCCTTAATCTATCTAACTATTCCCGGAGAGGATGAAAATCAGTAATGTTCAAGAATAAAACCGCCGTAAAGCTCGATCCGAATACCACCGATACCTTGGTTGGGGAGGGCAGTACATTCGAGGGGAAGATTATCTCGGGCGCCAGCATCCGAATTGAAGGACAGGTTATCGGAGATATCGACTGCGAAGGGGACGTAACCGTCGGGGAAAAGGGAATGATCCGTTCCGATACGATTATCGCCAGAAACATCATTATTGCAGGTACCGTCAACGGCAACGTTCAGGCCAAGCAGAAGCTGACCATCACTGCTAAAGGCAAGCTCTACGGCAACCTTTCCGCCGCCTCTCTCTCGATTGAGGAAGGAAGCGTCTTTGAAGGGACGAGCCGAATGGAAGGCGCCCAAAATCCCTCCTCTGCATCGGTTCAGACGATAAAGCTTGCGGACAAGCAATCCGCCGCAGCGGCAGAGAAATAGGACTGATACTGGTTAAACAATAAAGGCCGCATCCCGGAATATCATGGACAGCATATGTCTCATGACCCTTCCCGGGATGCGGCCTTGTTGTAGTTTATCCAACTTTATCTATTAACCTTCTTTGACCGACCAGGACTCCAAAGAGAGGGACGGTTCCGCTTTGAGTTCCAGATTCGAAAACTCGCCGTTCTTCCATTTCAGATAAGCGGCCGCACCAATCATCGCCGCATTATCGGTGCAATAGTTCAGCGGCGGAATCGACAGCGGAATCCCTTCCTTGTCGCAGCGCTGGCTCAAAGCCGCGCGCAGACCGCGGTTGGCGGCCACCCCGCCGCAGAGCAGTAGCTGGACGGCTCCGGTTGATTTAACCGCACGGATCGCCTTTTCAACGACCACATCGATGACGGATTCCTGGAATCCGCGAGCAATCGCGGCTTCGAAGCCTTCCTCGCCGCGCATCCGGTGCCGGTTCACCGCATTCAGCACGGCGGACTTCAGCCCGCTGAAGCTGAAATCATAGGAATCCGGCTCCAGCCAGGCGCGCGGAAGCTCCTCCGCCTCATCCGACTCCATCGCAAGTTTATCGACATGCGGTCCTCCGGGATAAGGGAATCCCAGCGCCCGGGCGACTTTGTCATAAGCTTCGCCTACGGCGTCGTCCCGGGTGCGGCCGATCAGTTCGAAACGCCCCTCACGCTCCATATGCACCAGCTCCGTATGTCCGCCGGACACGACCAGAGCCAGGCAAGGATAATGAATCTCGCCCACTAGGCGGTTCGCGTAAATATGTCCGGCGATATGATGGGTGCCGATCAGCGGCTTGTCCAACGCAAAAGCAAGACTCTTGGCGGCCATGATGCCGACGAGCAGCGCTCCGACCAGACCTGGGCCTTCGGTTACCGCTACAGCGGACAACTGACCTGGAGATATCCCGGCCTGTTTCACCGCCTCCTCCAGCATCAACGTAATACTCTCAACGTGTTTGCGGGAAGCCACCTCCGGAACGACGCCCCCAAACGCTTTATGGGTTTCGATCTGGCTGGCGATCAGATTGGACAGCACCTCGGTTCCGTTCTTGACAACGGCGGCCGAAGTCTCGTCACAGCTGGTCTCCACCGCAAGTATATAGCAATCCTGATTCAGCAATTTTGTTCGCTTCCTTCCTCTTCTCCGCTCCCGTTTTCTAATTCCGGCAGCTCGCACCACATGATGATAGCATCCTCATTATTATCCGAATAATAGCCCTTGCGTACACCGGCAGGAACAAACCCCAGTTTGGCATACAGCGATTGAGCCACCCGGTTGGTGGCCCGTACCTCGAGGGTCATGCGCTCCATACCCAGTTCCATGGCCCATTCCATAATCCGCCGAAGCAGCAGTTCTCCCAAATGCCGTCCGCGGTAAGCGGTCCGGACGGCGATATTCGTAATATGCGCTTCATCCACAATCGTCCACATCCCGGCATAACCGACCGGTTGGCCGTCGACATCCAGGATCATATAACGGGCGAAATGGTTTAACGTCAACTCATTGCGAAAAGCTTCTTCACTCCACGGCAGCGTAAAAGATTCATGCTCGATGACCATAATATCCGGAATATCTTCCAGCTTCATCGTCCGAAACTGCACGCGCCCGGCATCTGCCTCTCTCCACATGTCCATCGCCGTTCCCCCTATCGCTCGCGCAGCCGCTTGGCTTCGGCCTCGGCCAGCTGGGTATAGTTCGGCTCCAGCGCATGCACATCGTCTCCGCCGCGCAGACCGGCCCGGCGGGTGCCGGTCAATCCGATCCAGGTCCCCTCAAGCTCATAGGGGATCAGATGCAGCGCATCGCCGAGCAAGGGGCGAAGCGCCTCCGCCGCAGGCTCATGCAGCGCCGTTTCGCCCACAAACCATACGCCGGAGGGACGATCCTCCGGCGCGAGCGCTTCCAGCAGGCCGGACAGCTGCTCCGTCCAGACCGACATGAGCCGGATTCCATCCGGCTCGAGACGCTCCGGCATCATGCCGGCCTCCGCGCCGAACAGCGCGGTATACGCTTGCCCGCGCCGCGCGTCTACCAGCGGGACAATCCAGTGCCCGCTGCCGCCGCTTGAGCCTTTCTTCGCTTGAGGCTCAAGTGTGCTGTCAGCCGCCTGGCCTGGAGCATCTTCCCGCAGAGTTCCGCTTGGCTCGACGCTAAGTGTACGGCCAAGCAAGGCCGCATCCTGCGCCGTTCCCCGTGCCCATCCGCCCAAGGCGATCGCCTCCAGGCTCGAGACGCCATATACCGGCAGGCTCAGCGCCCAAGCCAGCGTTTTCGCCGTTGTAACGGCGATCCGGGCGCCGGTATAAGAGCCCGGACCTACCCCGACGGCGATCCCGTCCAGCTCCGCCTTAGCGACTCCCGCAGCGGCCAAAGCTTCCCCGATCGCTTCAACCAGATAAGCCGAATGGTTCCGCTCGGCGTGAATATTGCGCTCAGCCAGCACTTTGCCGTTCTCCATAACCGCTACCGCCAGGGAAGAGGTTGATGTATCAAACGCCAAAATCCGCCCCTGCGCCCGGTCTCCATTCCGTTCATGTTCTTGGTTCATATTCAAAGGACTCCATTCTCTCTCAAGGTGTTGATCCAGGCCTCATAAGGCTGTCCGCAGCCTTTTAAATAAAAGGTACGCTCCGTCCCCTCGCCCGATTCTATGTAAATGTACAGCACTTCCTGGGGCAAAAGGTCTTCAATAATGCTCGCCCATTCCACCAAGGTAACGCCACGGCCGTAAAAATATTCATCCAGCCCAAGCTCCTCGGCTTCCTCCAGCGACAACCGGTACACATCCATATGATAAAAAGGCAGCCTGCCCTCATATTCCTTAATCAGCGTGAACGTCGGACTGTTGACCGTATCCTTCACTTCCAAATGTTTGGCGAACCGCTGCGAAAAGGCCGTCTTCCCCGCCCCAAGGTCACCATCCAATGCGATCACCGTTCCGGGAGAGGAATTTCCGGCCAAATAAGCGGCTAGCTTGTCCGTATCGTCCAGATCGGCCGCCTTAAATGCATAACCTGAAGATGCTTTATCAAAAATCCATTCCATGGGTACCCTTCCTTCATGTCCAACAAACGTATGTCCCCATTATATCGGTCCGTCCCGGCACCCGCAACACGGAACCGTTCCTCCGTCTGCTATCCCGCACCTATGAACCCAGGCGGCTCTATAGTTTATTAAAATAGTTTTTTATCCATACTAATGAGAAAAGGCAACCGGCAGCATCCGCTGTCCGGCGAAAGGAGTCCACCGACAGATGCATACGGTTTGGAAAGGGGCAATCAGCTTCGGGCTTGTCCATGTTCCGGTCAAAATGTTCTCCGCTACCGAGGACAAAGATATTTCCATGAAATATATCCATAAGGAATGCGGCAGCCCGATCTCTTATGTCCGGCGCTGTCCGTCCTGCGACGTGGATGTGAATTGGGAGGAAATTTCCCGCGGCTACGAATACGAAAAGGGAAAATACGTCCTGTTTGAAAAAGAGGAGCTGGAGCAGTTGTCCGCCAGATCCGAAAGAACGATCACCATTCTTGATTTTGTGGACCTGGAAGACATCGACCCGATCTATTTTCAAAAAACGTACTATTTATCGCCCGACCAGGCCGGATCAAACGCCTACCAGCTCCTGCTGGAGGCAATGAAGCAATCGGGGAAGATCGGTATCGCGAAAATCGCCATCCGTTCCAAAAGCAGTCTGGCGGCGATTCGCGTCATGGAGGGGTGCCTCGCGGTTGAAACGATATTCTATCCGGATGAAATCCGTCCGATCAGCCAGGTGCCGAATCTCCCCGAGAACATCACGATCAACGACAAGGAACTGACGATGGCTAAGCTGCTTATCGAACAGCTGTCCACCCCGTTTGAGCCGGAGAAATACAATGATGATTATAGGGACAATCTCCTGCAGTTGATCGAGCAAAAGGTTGCCGGGGAAGAAATCAGCCTGGCACCGGCCAAGCCGGAGAACAATGTGATCGATCTGATGGCCGCGCTCCAGGCCAGTATCGAGGCGGTCAAGCCCGTGGCGGCCATTACGACCGATCCCGGCCCAAGCAAAGCCAAACGGACCCGGGGCGCCTCGGCGGCTTCGGGAAGCGGCGGCAAAAAAGGAAAAGCCGCTGCGGGTGCAGCAGCGGGGACCGGTGCGGACACCGAAACCGGGAGAGCCGGTGCCAAATCTGGATCCGAGGCAAATGATGCCGGTACAAGTGCAGCGGAAACTGTCACCGTTCCGAAGCCCAAGCGCAAGAGCACTAAGACTGCCAAGAAGACGATTTCCTGACCTCGCCATTGACCCGTTAAATGCTTTGCGCCAATACACAAGCCTCCGGCGGCATATTGCTCCATCCCTGAATGACGGGATGCCGCATCGTGCCCCCGGGGGTCCACTCCAAAAACTGCACCTTTACGGTAAGCTGCGGTTTAACCCACTCCGCCCCCTTGATCCGCTCGGGAGTATTGATAAACGGACGTCCGGATATCCGCAACTGCGGCACCATTTCCGTCAACCGGGTCCATTCTCCGATCTTCCATTTACCCGTGCCCGCATGGCCAATATATATAAACCTTCCTTCAGCATCATACACGCCCAGCAGCAGCGCATTCACCCTGCCATCCCGGTAGGTTACTCCCCCTATTGCCGCATGTAGGTCATGAGCCAGCTTGAGCTTGCACCAGCGCCCGTCCTTTCCGCCGATCCGGTATGTACTGTCCAGTTGCTTGCAAACGATCCCTTCCCAGCCCTGCTGTTTCATCACCGCGAACAGACTTTCGGCCTCCGCTACATTAGGGACGAGTTGAAGTCTCTCATGCGGGGTGATGATCTCCTGCAAAAGCTGCTGCCTTTCGTTCAGCGGACGATCGGTAACCCACTCTCCATCGCAATATAAAATATCGAATATCATATATATTGCCGGAACCCGCGAAACCGCAAAGCGGATTTCCTGGTCCCGCCGCAAGCTGTCGCGCCGCATCACTTCATGGAACGAAGGCTTCCCGCCGGCGATTGCAATCATTTCTCCATCCAGGATCACCGAGTTCGCGCTGCAATAAGCCGGAACATCGGTAAATTCCGGGTACTGCTTGGTCCGCTCATTTCCTTTCCGGTTAATCAGACGAACCTCTCGTCCATCATAATAGGTAAGCATCCGGACCCCGTCCCATTTTACCTGTGCAATCCACTGGTCGCCCGTTGGAATGTCATGGGCCCGGACCGGTTCAAACGGAATTACCGGCTCCAATTCCATGTGCTGCCCCTCCTTTGCCGGATGTATCTTTTCCAAGTCTACCCCTAGCAATGGATCGTCATTCCGGGCAAGACTTATAGTTTTATCGAATCGGGCAAGGATAATATTGAAGGGAGGGGGTTCTTAATGCCCCGCAGTATCAAAGGAAGTATTGTTATTGAAGGCGAAGAGGTACCCGTGAGCAACCCCGACAAGCTGCTTTGGCCGGAGGCCGGGATCACCAAAATGATGTATTTGCAAAAACTCGCGGAGCTTTCGCCTTTTTTGCTGCGTTATTGCCGGAACCGGCTGTTGACGACGATCCGCTACCCCGGGGGAATTCATAGCAAGTTTTTCTATCAAAAAAACGCCCCGGATCCCCTGCCTCCATTCGTTCAGACCTCCGTCCATGACGGCATCCGGTATGTAGTGCTGGATAGTCTGCCCGCGCTGCTTTGGCTCGGAAATCTGGCGGCGATCGAATTTCACCCGTCGCTCCATTATGTCGGCGAACAACTGCCTTGCGAATGGATGATCGACCTGGATCCTTCCTTGGAGGAGGAGCCCCGGATCATGGAGGCCGCATTCTATGTAGGGGAAATCCTCGGCTCCCTGGGCCTGTCTTCCGTTCCGAAGACGTCGGGGGCGACGGGCGTACAGATCATTGTTCCGATCCAATACGGCGTTACGTTCGATGACCTCCGTCTGATCGGCCATTTCGTAGCCCGCTACGTGACGGAAAAACACCCCGGCCTCTTTACGATAGAGCGGCTTAAAAAGGACCGGGGCGACAAAATTTATTTCGATTATCTTCAGCATTATGCGGGAAAGACGCTTGCCGCGCCTTATACTCCCCGAGCTCGTCAGGCTGCCAGCGTCTCCACTCCGCTAACTTGGGAAGAAGTGCAGCGCAGTCCGGCTCCGTCCGACTATCATCTCCTCAATATCGGCGACCGCTTAAAAGAAAAAGGCGATTTGCTTGAGACGGTTGCTCCGCAATCCGTTGAGATGATCCTGCAGCATTTGCGGCAGCCGGGCGGGAAGAAGTAGCCCGCCGCGGCGCGCAATCCTGCACGCCACCCTTACAGCAAAGGGGAAAGCAGTCTGGCCAGCATTTCCGCCCCTTTTTGCCGGCGGGAACGCCGGGCAAATTCCCGCGGCACGATCATGCGGCTATCCGTCAAATCCTCTTCAAAATCCCGCGACAGCCGGGAAATGGAATTCCGGTCAAACAGCAATGCCGTCATCTCGAAATTGTAGAAAAAGCTGCGCATATCCATGTTGGCCGTACCGACCGAAGCGAGCAGATCGTCCACGATCAGCACTTTGGCATGTACAAAACCTTTGGTGTATTCATAAAATTGGACGCCCGCCTGCATCAGTTCCTCCACGTAAGAGAGCGAGGCCAGCTTTACCAGCCGGCTGTCGGATTGATAAGGAATAATCACCTTGACCTCAACCCCGCTGACCGCCGCAGTCTTTAGCCCGGCATAAATGCTGGGATCGGGAATAAAGTACGGCGATGTAATCCAGATCCGCCGCTTGGCAACGGAAATGGCGCCAAAGCACATTTCCTGAAGCGCATTCCAATGCTGGTCCGGGCCGCTGGTCAAAATTTGGACCTGCTCATTTCCCCGGCAGCTGTGCTCCGGGAACAGCTCCGGATCGCTAACACGTTGTCCCGAGGCAAGCCTCCAGTCTCCGAGGAACGTATTTTGCAGGAAATAAACGGCATCCCCTTTGATCTGCAGATGCGTATCGCGCCAATAGCCCATTTTTTCATACAGACCAAGATAGTCGTCTCCTACATTCAGTCCGCCCACAAATCCGACGGTTCCGTCGATTACGATAATCTTCCGGTGATTTCTGTAGTTCACGCGCCGGTCCAAGGTCGCGATCAACGGCGGTAAAAAGAAAAACACCTCTACCCCAGCCTCTTCGAGCTTCCGTACGAATGAACGCGGCAGTTTATAGCTTCCGAGACCGTCGCAAATCAGCCGGACTTGTACTCCTTCCCGCGCTTTCCGAATCATCATTTCCTGGAACTGCGTGCCGATACCGTCGTTTCGGAAAATATAAAATTCGATATGTATATGATCCTTGGCTTTTTCCATCTCCGACAGCATGGCATGAAAGGCTTTTTCGCCATTATTAAATACCTGCGTCTCATTACAACCCGTAATCGGGCTTTCGGAAAGATGGGTCAACAGGCTGAACAATCGTTCATGGCCCTCAAATTCCCGGTTGTGCATCTCTCCGATATCATTTACGATCTCCGACTGCTGCCAAAGCCGGGCCTTCATCTCCTGAAACAAACGAGATCCTCGGCGGCGCAGCTTTCTCCGCTTCTTGTAGTCCTGGGCCACGAAATAATAGAGAATAAACCCGACCAGCGGAACCGCGAAGAGGATGAACATCCAGGCAATCGCCTTGCTGGGACTGCGGAATTCCAGCACAAGAATCGTAGCGATCTGAAAAATAAAAGCAAACAAAACTATAACCAGCCAAGCCATTACCCTCACCCTTCCCTTCAATCAGCATTAACCATCCTGCTAAGAAATTATTCATCAGGGGCACAGACAGATATATCAGACAAGACACTTTTTTTGACATGATTTAAGAGTCATAGGAATAGATAAATTATAGAAAGCTTGCATTTGCGATCTCATATTGAGAGGAAAGGAGACGCCATGAAAACCGCCAGCATAGGCTTACCCAACCCCCATCGGATGACCTTGCTTGTCCTCCGGGATGCGAACCAGCCCGTCAAACAGCTCCATGTATCCAAGCCGCTGGTTATAGCCGTTCCGCTGATCGCCCTGTTATCTATCTCCGGCCTTATTATCAGCCTGCAAATTCAGTCCAGTCAAACGATCAGCAAGCTGGAGAAGCAGATTCAGAGCCAGGACCTTCGTTTTGAAGCCGTCGTAACCGACAAAGACGCTGCGATCGAACGGCTGCAGAACGAAGTCATCGCTCTATCCGGGCAGTCCCAGGAGATGATGAACCGGATGGAACGGGTAACCGAGCTTGAAACCGAGCTGCAAAAGTTCATCGACAAATACGGGGGCGGCGAGGAACTCGGAAGGTTGTCCTCCATGTCATTGGACGAGGATTCGCTTGGAGTCGGCGGCGAATTTATCGCGGTTCACGAGAACGAAATCGAACAATTGGCCTTGGATACGAAGGATCAATTTACGGAAATGAGCGCTTTGCTTGATGAAATGGAGAAGAACGTGCCGGTCACCCTAAAAAAAGCCAGGCAAACCCAATATACGCTCTCGGGCACCCCTACGGAATGGCCGACATTGTCCAAGCGCTTGACTTCCAACTTCGGCTATCGCACCGATCCGTTCACGGGACGGGCCTCTTTTCATGCCGGGGTCGATATTGCCGGAAAAATCGGAGACCCCGTCTACGCGGCCGGAGCCGGCAAGGTGATCACCGCCGCCAAAGACAGTTCCCACGGCAAATACATCGTCGTTGAACATCCCGGAGGTCTTCAGAGCTGGTATCTTCATCTCAGCAAAATCAGCATTTCCGAAGGGGATACCGTGACCAAGGGACAACGAATAGGCAGTTTGGGCAACACGGGCCGCAGCACCGGGCCGCACCTGCATTTCGAGATCGTCAAGCAGGAAAAGGCCGTAGATCCGTTACCTTATTTGGAGTAGAGTAGACCAATTAATATTACCATGTTGATGGAGGATGAAATCGCTTATGTTCAAGGATAATAAATCGCCGGTAGGCACGGACACGCTTATCGGCCAGGGCAGCTCTGCCGAAGGACGGCTCGAATGCGAAGCCAATCTCCGGATCGAGGGAAAATTCAACGGAGAAATCGAATGTGTAGGTCAGGTCATTGTCGGGGAAACCGGTGAAGCCAGGTCCAACATCATAGGCGCCGACATCGTGGTAGCCGGGAAAGTTATCGGTGATATTATCAGCCACGGACGTCTGACGATTACCGGAAGCGGTCAGGTTGACGGGAATGTCAACGTCGCCAAGCTGGTTATTGTGGAAGGCGGACTGCTGAACGGCTCCAGCCAAATGGAGAAGACCTCTCCCGCCGTGCTTCCCGTTAAGGAAGGCAAAGTGAAGTCCTCCAAAAAGTCGGCGCGTCCTGAAGCGGGGTAATCACTGTGAACCTGATAAAATAAGTTCCCGCCTGCTCTTTGGAGCGAACGGGAACTTTTTGTTTCGGATGACGATTAGATTAGGATAGACTAGGCTGCAACATCTCTCTTTTTGAAAACAAACCAGGCAATGAGGAGGAACGCCAGCACATACCCGGTAAGCACGGCGGCCGAGAAGCCCAGCGTCATCCCTGCAGGTCCGACCTGCCCGCCCCGGTATTGGCCCAGGTCCATGTTGACGAATAGCATATATTTAGCCCAAGCATATCTTGTTGGATGAAACAGCATCGTAAAGATATTGCCCGCAAACAAGATGAACATCGACAAGCCGATCGCAAGGCCGCTCGTACGAAATACTGTCGACACCATAAATGCAAAGATCGTAATTACGAGCAGATCGATATAATTGTAGAGCAAATCCTCCATGATATAGCCGAATGGCCCTCCCGAGCTTTTGGGGAACACGCCGGACTGAATATCCGGAAACAACAGAAACGAAACAGCCATATTTGCCAGGAGATAGACCGCCGACATCGCCAGCGTAAACAGCAATACGGCCAACAGCTTGGATACCAATATTTTGGTCCGTGTCCATGGCCGGACAAGCAGCAATTTAATTGTGCCCCAAGTAAATTCCGCGGCCACGATATCGGCAGCAACGACTACCGAGAAAATCGAGACCAGAAAATAAAGGAACGACAATTGATCCACCGCGTCCCAGGCTCCTATCGGGGAAGAGGAGCTACCCATGTAAAACAGCACTCCGAACAGCATCATCAACAGCACCAGGATGGCGAACATGATCCAGGTCCGCAATCGGCGGTATATTTTCATGTTTTCATTTTGAACCAGCTTCAGAAAATCACCCAATATGCCCGCCTCCCGTCATTTCCAAAAATTGATCCTCCAGCGAACGGGTTACCACACGAATGCCGTATACCGATATACCCGCCATGACCAGCTTGGCGTTAATCGCCGCTGCCGCACTCCGGTCGACGGCGACGATCAGGCTGCTGCCTTCGATCCGCCCCGCTCCGATTAAATCCAGCGCTTGGGCCGGATGATCCACATCGAACGCCGTTTCACGCTGACCGTCCGCAGGAGCGTCTCCGTGGTTCAACTCCCTCACGTCGATCAGCCGGCCTTGCTGAATGACCGCGACTGTATCGCACATGAGCTCCATCTCGGACAAAAGATGACTGGACACGAATACCGTCGTCCCCTCCTCCTTCGCCAAAATCCTCAGGTAATCTCGCAGTTCGCGGATACCTTGCGGATCCAGCCCGTTCGTGGGCTCGTCCAGCACAAGCAGCTTGGGCCGGTGCAGGATCGCTTGGGCCACGCCCAGGCGCTGCCGCATCCCGAGAGAATACGTCTTCACCTTGTCGTGAATGCGATGCTGCATCCCCACACGTTCTACCGCTTCCATAATTCTCTCGCGGGTAATCCCCGGCGACATCCGGGCATAATGCACCATATTTTGATACCCGGTTAAAAATTTGTACATTTCCGGATTCTCAACGATAGCCCCGATATGGGAAACCGCCCGTTCGAAATCACTCTTTATGCTCGAGCCCTGAATCAGGATATCGCCTTGCGTTATCGACATCAATCCGACCATCATCCGGATCGTTGTCGTTTTTCCGGACCCGTTCGGTCCCAAAAATCCGTACACCTGACCCGGCGGAATATCGAGCGTCAAGTTATCGATCAGCGTCTTGGAGCCGATCTTTTTGCTGACGCCCTGTATCCGAACCACAGGTTCCTGTACCATACCTCCACTCTCCTAACCATACGCCCGCCTGTTTCGGCGTTTTCCCTATTTTACCATAGGTGGGTGGCGGGGACGAAACTGCTAGTTCAGATAGACCTGTTAGGTAGGGTCGGGAACTGAGCTATTGAGCTAGATAGTCTTCAAGTGAGGACCAAGAGCGGAGTTATTGAGCTAGAAAAATCTCCGAGTTATCAAGCAGCTCATAACTTCGGATTTTTCCTCCTTTACCCTTAGGTTCAAGCATCCCTTTATCTACCAGGGATCGAAGCCAGCTTCGGGAAGTTCTAAAATCGATTTTCAGCAAATCGGTCACATCTTTGGGACGGACACGCCCTTCTAAACGCCAGGCTAATCGGAGTATCTCTTTTTCAATAACATGTAAAGAAATCGTCTCGACTTTTTTTATGAAATGCGGACCAATAACCAATTGAAGCAGCATGCGACATACCTCGGGGCGCTGCTGCACATCATCGAATGAAAAATGAATCATTTTCCACCCTATCCCCGTTAGAAACGTATCCCGATTCAAAGAGTAACTAAATCGTTCGCGATCCATTTCCCGGACATGACTTTGAAAACCGTCACATTCTATGCCGAATTTACCGAACGGAGGCAGAAACGCAAAATCCAAAAACTGCGACTTCCGGTTCCAATCTCTTATTTCGTACTCCGGGTGCAGATTTTCGAAAGAGCCAAAAACCGGCCACCATACATTTTCTAACAGCAGCTTCTCCGCATAATTATGTCCCCGAAGCAGCCTCCCCTTGCGTTCTCCCGTTCTCCGGCTTAAATGTTCATTGATGAAGGAGGCATGTGCCATCTCAAAAGCTTCTGTCACGCCACTCACCCTTTCCAAAAAAATAACGCCCTCTCCCCAAAGGGAAAGGACGTTCTTCGTCTAACGAAAGTATATCACGTAAAATCTTGTGATTCCAATATATTCAAATTTTTATTTGGAACAATTTCGCTTTACTTTTCCCCAAACCTTTATTGTACTCGCACGCACACCCACTACACCTAACTACACCTACTCCACTTACTACACTTACTACACTCACTCCACTTCACTAAACTTACTCTACTCACTGCACTTACTCTACTCACTACACTTACTCTACTCACTACACTTACTCTACTCACTACACTTACTCTACTCACTACACTTACTCTACTCACTGCACTTATTCTATTTATGCTCTATATTCTCATTTTATATAGTCCTAGCCTACAAGTTTGTCATCGCCAACTCGCCTATTGGATATTTCCAATGAGTGTTTTCGAAAACAGTTTAAAGCATGGGGTCAATTGGATATTTCCAATGAAAATGGGTCAATTATTCTGATTTGGGTGTGAATTTTGAATTTCCTATTGGATATTTCCAATGAAAGTGCCGAAAAGCCAAGTTTCTACCCGTGTCTATTGGAAATATCCAATGGACAACTAACCGAGGCCACGGAAAATCGTGGCCTCGGCTAGTTAGACTCTTAGACTCCTATAACGCTGTATAGAAAGCGGCTGTTATGTTTGCGTCGCATGCAACTTGCCGCACCCTCGCTCCCGCGCCCAAAGCCATCTGCCGCCGCTGAGCGCCCGCCATCACTGGGCGCGGGCCCACCAGGAGCGATGGCAGGCGCTGGCTTTAGTTGCCCGAGCGTGCCAGCTCGCGCGTGTTGGCTTCGAACGCGGCGAGAAGGGCGGCCTCGCCCTGCAGGCCATCATTCTCCACCTTGCGGATTTGCTCCAGCATCCGCTTGTAGTCCTTTGGAATGACGCGGACGAATTTCGGCAGCAGCTCATTCCAGTGGTCCAGCACGCGGCGTCCGGCAGCGCTATCCGTGTACAGGACATGGCGGCTGATCAGCGTCCGAAGTTCGTCGGCCTCGGCCGGGTCTTCGACCCGCTCCAGCAGCACCATCCCTTGGTTGCAGCGGCCCACGAAGTTCCCCTGCATATCGAGCACATATGCGATGCCGCCGGACATCCCGGCCGCGAAATTGCGGCCTGTGCCGCCAAGGACGACGACGCGTCCGCCGGTCATGTACTCGCAGCCGTGGTCGCCTACCCCTTCGACCACGATGCTCGCGCCGGAGTTCCGGACCGCGAATCGTTCGCCGGCGATGCCGCGAATGTAGGCTTCTCCGCCGGTCGCACCGTAGAACGAAGTGTTTCCGACGATGACGTTCTCCTCGGCAGCAAACGTAGCCTGCGGCGACGGCTTCACGATGACCTTGCCGCCCGACAAGCCTTTGCCGGTGTAGTCATTGGCATCGCCCTCCACCGTCAGCGTCATGCCCCTTGGCACGAAGGCGCCGAAGCTTTGCCCGGCCGATCCCTCGAACCGGAACGTGATCGTATCCTCCGGCAAGCCGGCCGCTCCGTAAAGGCGCGTCACTTCGCTGCCGAGGATCGTACCCGTTGCCCGGTTCACGTTGCAGATCGGCAGCACTGCGCCGACGGCTTCGCCGCGCTCCAGCGCCGGAGCCGCCAGGCCAAGAAGATGCGTGAGATCCAGCGTCTCTTCCAGGCCGTGGTTTTGCTGCCGCGTGCAGTACCGGCTGGTTCCTTCCGGTACCTCCGGCATGTGCAGCAACGGAGCCAGATCGACACCTTGTTTCTTCCAATGGTCGATCGCTTTCAACGTATCCAGGCAATCGGTACGGCCGATCATTTCCTCCAGGCTGCGGAAGCCGAGCTCGGACATCCACTCGCGAAGATCTTCGGCGACAAAGGTCATGAAATTGACGACATGCTGAGGATCGCCCATGAAATTTTTGCGCAGCTCCGGATTTTGCGTCGCCACGCCGACCGGACAGGTATCCAGCTGGCAGACCCGCATCATGATGCATCCGACGGCGACGAGCGGTGCGGTGGAGAAGCCGTATTCCTCGGCGCCCAGCAGAGCCGCGACCGCTAGATCCCGGCCGGTGAGCATTTTGCCGTCCGTCTCCAACACGACCCGGTCGCGCAGGTTATTAAGCATCAGCGTTTGATGCGTCTCAGCAAGGCCAAGCTCCCAAGGTAAACCTGCATGGCGGATCGAGCTTTGCGGCGATGCCCCGGTTCCCCCGTCGTAGCCGCTGATAAGAATCACGTCTGCGCGCCCTTTGGCCACGCCGGCTGCGATCGTACCGACGCCCGCTTCGGATACCAGCTTCACGTTGATGCGGGCCCTCGGGTTTGCATTTTTAAGATCGAAGATTAATTCAGCCAAATCCTCAATTGAGTAGATGTCATGATGCGGCGGCGGGGAAATCAGGCCCACGCCCGGCGTAGAACCGCGAACCTCGGCGATCCATGGGTAAACCTTCTTCCCCGGAAGCTGACCGCCTTCACCCGGTTTAGCCCCCTGCGCCATTTTGATCTGGATTTCATCGGCATTAACCAGATAGTGGGAAGTAACCCCGAACCGGCCCGAAGCAACCTGTTTGATAGCGCTGCGACGCAAATCGCCGTTCGCGTCAGGAACATAACGGGATGGATCCTCTCCCCCCTCACCGGTATTGCTCTTGCCGCCGATTCGGTTCATCGCAATGGCAATCGTCTCATGCGCTTCTTTGCTAATAGATCCGAAGGACATAGCCCCGGTTTTGAAACGGCGCATGATCGATGCGGCCGATTCCACTTCTTCCAGCGGCACCTTTGGTCCGATCGGCTTCAGATCAAGCAGCGAACGCAGTGTCAAGTGTTTTTCATTTTCCCCTTGAGCGAGGGATGAGAATTTTTTGTATAGTCCATAATCTCCGGTTCGTACCGACTGCTGCAGCAAGTGAACGGTTTGCGGATTGAACAGATGCTCCTCTCCGTCGCTGCGCCACTGATATTCCCCGATCGAATCCAGCACTTTGTCGTTGCCGTCCTGTTGAGAGAAAGCCCGGAAGTGGTCGCTCAGCGTTTCCTTGGCTACGCCCTCGAGACCGATTCCTCCGATCCGGGACGGCGTCCAGGTGAAGTAGCGGTCCACAAAATCTTCCCGCAGGCCGACAGCTTCAAAAATCTGCGCTCCCCGATACGATTGGATCGTGGAGATGCCCATTTTGGACAAAGTCTTCACAACGCCCTTCATAGCCGCCTTAATGAAGTTACTTACTGCCTTTTGAGGCGAAATCCCTTGCAGCATGCCCTGATCGATCATATCCGCCAGCGTTTCGAAGGCAAGATACGGATTTACGGCGCTCACGCCGTATCCGAGCAGCAGCGCGAAATGATGCACTTCCCGCGGTTCGCCGGACTCCAGCAAAATGCTGACCTTCGTGCGCGTCTTTTCCCGGATCAAGTGATGGTGCAATGAAGAGACAGCGAGCAGCGCAGGGATTGCAGCGTTCTCGGTATCGACACCGCGGTCCGACAAGATCAGAAGGTTATGGCCTTTGGTGATCACGCGGTCGGCCGCTTCGCATAGCGAATCCAGAGCCTGACGGAGCCCTTCAGCACCTTGCCCAGCCGGAAACAGAATCGGAAGGGTCGTCGCCTTGAATCCCGGACGGCGGATATGGCGAAGTTTGGCCAAATCCTCATTCGAGAGAATCGGAGATTCTAGCCGAATTTGACGGCAGCTCTCCGGCTCCGGCAACAGAAGATTCCGTTCCGGTCCGATCATGGTCGCCGTGGAGGTTACGAGTTCCTCACGGATCGCATCCATCGGCGGGTTCGTCACCTGGGCGAACATTTGCTTGAAGTAGTTGTAAAGCCGTTGCGGCCGGTCCGACAGTACGGCGAGCGGAGCATCGTATCCCATGGAGACGAGACCTTCCTCGCCCGTCAGTGCCATCGGCTCAAGCACTTTGCGCAAATCCTCAAAACTGTATCCGAATGCCATCTGTCGATGCACAATATTCTCAAGCTGCTCCTCCGGAAGCTCCGGAGCTTCCGGAAGATCTTTAAGCAAGATCCGGTGCTCTTCCAGCCACTCGCGGTACGGATTTTCCTTGGCGATCGACGCTTTAACCTCCTCGTCCGAAACGATCCGTCCTTCTTTCGTATCGACGAGGAGCATGCGTCCAGGTCGCAGCCGATCCTTATACAGAACATCTTCCACAGGAATGTCCAATACGCCTACCTCGGAGGAAAGTATGATGAGATCGTCCTTAGTCACGTAATAACGGGCAGGTCGGAGTCCGTTCCGGTCAAGCATTGCTCCGATCTGAATCCCGTCGGTGAAGCCCATCGCCGCCGGCCCGTCCCATGGCTCCATCAATGAGCTATGATATTCATAGAATGCCTTTTTGTCCTCATCCATTTCGGCATGGTTGTTCCATGGCTCCGGCACCATCATCATGGCGACATGCGGGAGAGAACGGCCGCTCAGATACAGAAACTCAAATGTATTGTCGAACATAGCGGTATCGGAACCGTCCGGATTAATGACCGGCTTCACCTTTTCAAGATCGCTGCCGAAGGCTTCCGTTTCGAACAGCGCCTGCCGGGCATGCATCCAGTTCACGTTGCCGCGCAACGTATTGATTTCACCATTATGAATCATGAAGCGATACGGATGCGCCCGTTCCCAGCTTGGGAACGTATTCGTACTGAAGCGCGAGTGAACCAGGGCGATGGCTGATTCCAGACTCTCCGCTTTCAGATCGACATAGAACTGGCCGACCTGCTCCGTCGTAAGCATTCCTTTATATACGACTTTACGGCAGGACATGCTGGACACGTAAAAAGCATCCCCTCCTTCCGCACCGCCATAACGGATAGCCAGCTCCGCCCGGCGCCGGATGACGTATAGCTTCCGTTCAAAATCCAGGTCATTCACCAGATTATTGCTGCGGCTAATAAATACTTGCCTTACGAAAGGTTTGGCCTCTCTAGCCGATTTCCCTAGCATATCGTCCCGTGTCGGAACGGTCCGAAATCCGAGCACGGTCTGCCCCTCTTCTTCCACGATCCGCGTCAATTCGGCCTCTTGTTCGCTACGAAGCGCATCGTCATGCGCCATAAACAGCATCCCTACTCCGTACTGCCCGGCTTCCGGAAGAATGTACCCGAGTTTCTCTGTTTCCGCGGCCAAAAAGCGGTGCGGGATTTGCAGTAATATACCTGCGCCGTCACCGGAATTCGGTTCACTTCCCTGCCCTCCGCGATGCTCCATATTGCTCAACATCGTAAGCGCCTGGCTGACGATCTCATGCGAAGCCTTGCCTTTAATATGGGCTACAAACCCCATCCCGCAGGCGTCTTTTTCTAAGGCAGGATCGTATAGTCCCTGCTTTTGTGGTATCATTGTGTGCTTCATATTCAGCGCAACCTTTCTATAAATAAAGTGAGTCACCTTATAAACAACGGGTTTTATTTAGTATTTTTATTCTACCGGAAAACGCGTCCGCTGTTTTTGCACTATTTTCTCTTTCTTTTGCACAAATGCTTAAAAAGTTTTTACAAAGAAATAGACTTCAAAAAAAAAGAACCTGCAAAACCTCATTAAGAGGTACTGCAGGTTCTTAGATTAAACTATGAATTTCTTAAGCTTAAGCTTAAGCGTTCAGACTCGCTTCCGCGCTTACATCCTCACTGTGTTTATGCGTGGCGAAGTAGAGAAGCGTAATCGCCAGGAAGACGACGCCGAAGCCCGCCAGTACGCCAAGCTGCTGCCAAGCGTGACTGAAATCGCCCGTAGAAACAACCGCTTTGTAGCCGCTGACGCTGTACGTCATTGGAAGAATCGGGTTGAAGGCTTTCATCCAGTTAGGGATCAATTCCAGCGGGAATGTTCCTGCACTTGTGGTCAATTGGAAGATCAGAATCAGGATCGCCAGGAAGCGGCCCGGATTCTCAAGCCATGTGACCAAAGCCTGAATGATAAACATAAAGCACAAGCTAGTAATGAAGCTGAACAGATAGAACATTGGAACGCTTTGAACTTTAAGTCCCAAGCCATACAGAGTCAGTCCCGATGCGAGCAGCGATTGCACCAAGCTCATGCCGGTAAACGCAAGGGCCCGGCTGACAAACCGGTTCCAACCGGTGGCGTCCTCTACCGAAGTTCCGCGAAGCGGAACGACCAGCGTCGAGATCAACGCTCCGACGAACAGACCGAGGGACAGGAAGTAAGGAGCGAAACCTGTACCATAGTTCGGCACTTCGTTCACTTTTTGCTCGTTTACTTCAACAGGTTGGGCATACATATTTACAAGCTTATCGGTCTTCTTAACACCGGAGGTTTGATCGGCAGCTTCATTCAGCTTGCTTGCCAGCTCTCCGGAGCCTTCAGTCAGTTTATCCATTCCGTTCTTGAGCTCGCCTGCGCCTGCATCCAATTGCTTGGAACCGTCGGCCAGAGTTTGCACTCCGCCGGACACTTGGCCCATGCCGCCTTCGATTTGCTTGGCACCCGTGCTCAGCTTGCCTGCACCGGCTGCCAGCTGTTCGCCGCCTGTTGCCGCTTCGGCCAATTTACCGCCGAATTGCTTCAGCCCGCCAGCCAATTGCTCTTGGCCTGCGGTCAACTGGGTAGCACCTTGGGCGAGTTGCTTCTGCCCTTGCGCCAACTGCTGGCTGCCTTGCAGCAATTGCTGTTGAGCGCTGTGTAAGTCCTTACTGCCTTGCAGCAGCTGCTGCTGGCCTTGCTGCACTTGTTCGCTGCCTTGAGCCACAGCTTTGCTGGCTGCGAGCAGTTGCTGAACAGTCGGATTTTCCGCCAGCTCAGGGCTTGCTTTAGTAAGCTGCTCCAAGCCTTGGGCCACCCCTTTCGCTCCTTCAGCCACTTTAGTGCTGCCTTGAAGCGATGACTCGAGGCCCGTTACCAGTTTGGAGCTGCCTTCTTCAGAAGCGGTGAGACCCGCTTGAAGCTTATCGGCTCCTTGAACGGAAGCATCCAATCCATTTTTCAACTGCACGCCGCCCTCATGGGCTTTTATAGCTCCGCTTTCCAGTTGTTTTTCCGCTGCGGACAATTGATTTAGACCACTTGCCAATGTAGATGCCCCGGTCTTCAGATCCGCAGCTCCCTTACTAAGCGAGCTGGCTCCTTCTTGAAGCGGAGCGATGCCGTTACTGAGTTCGATTGTACCGGCCGCCAGCTTGGCAAGGTTCTCTTTCAATGTTTTAGCGCCTGTATCGAGTTGAACAGCTCCATCATTAATGGTGCTTGCACCGTCGCCTGCATCGTTCAAGCCGCCGGAAATTTTCTCAACCTGATCGAACAGGGTTTCCGTATAGGCTTCCGTTACTTTAGCGGAAACTTTAGCCTTGATTTCTTTTACCGCCGTACCGCCGATTTGGGCAGCCAGGAAGTTATAGCCTTCGTTTGGTTCATAAATGATTTGTGCCGGCTGAGGATTTTCATCCATCAGCGTCGTTGCCTGCGAAGAGAAGTTATCCGGAATTACAATCGTCATGTAATACTCATTGGAGTCCATCCCTTTTTCCGCTTCTTCACGGGTAACGAACCGCCACGAAAAGTCATTTCCCTTCTTCAACTCTTCCACCAGTTCCTTACCGACCTGAAGCGATTTCCCTTCATATTCAGCGCCCGTGTCCTGATTAACTACCGCTACGGGAATCTCATCCATTTTGCCGTAAGGATCCCAAAACGCCGCCAGGAACATTCCGCTATACAGCACGGGAATAAACAGTACGACGATAATCGGGATAATTACTTTTGGCTTTTTGAAGGATGCAGCCAAGTCCTTGAAAAACACCGACATTGATTTCATATTCGTTTTCTCTCCTTGTATCCTCTGATGTCTAATTTCTATTTTTTTGAAGTCCAGGCTCCTTCAAGGCCCGGGTCCTATGCCAGTGAAAGACCACCCGACAAAAATCGGCGAGTAAATTCCTTGATCTGCTCTTTGCTCAAAGGATCGTGAATCTTGTTCCAATCCGACGTCAACGCGATGTAAAGCTTTAAGAGGACAAATGAGACAACCTTCGGATCAAGACCGTTAATCTCCCCTCGCCCCGCCGCGCGATCCACTTGCTTTTCCAAATAGCCCAGAATCGCATGTTCAATCTTCTCCAGCCCCTCCCGGGCCTGCGGTGTCCCAAAATCACGGACTTCCTGAAACAGTTTGATCAACAGCTCATGCTCGGCTCTGTATTCAAGCAGCGAATCCATACTTTGATACAGGTTTTCGAAAAAAGGTCTGTCTTCCCGGACTTCCCGTTCCGCAATCCGCTTCATATCCAGGATGACCGAGCGGAGAATCTCGTCAAAGAGCTCCTCCTTGTTAGTGAAAAATGTGTAGATCGTCCCCTTGGCAACATTAGCGATCTTCGCCACGTGGTCCATCGTCGTTGCCTTATATCCGAACAACGCGAAGGATTTCTCCGCTGCCTCGATGACTTGTTTGCGGCGATCTACCACAGCCATTTCGAGCACCTCCTTTTACGTCAAATGCCTTGCTCTCAAGAAAATGACTAAAATTCAATTTCGGTCATTTGGTCAATCAACACTTTATCACGTCTAATTCCACTTTGCAAGATGTTTTTTCAGGAAATTTCAAAGTGACTTACATCATACTTCAATAGAAGGACGCCCCGACTAAAGTCCAGCTTCAGACCAGTCCGCAGGCTCTTTTTTCCAAGCCGTAAAAAAAATAAACTGAAGTTACGAGTGAAATAATCTCTTCGCAATTTCAGATTATGAAAAGGGTGATCTTATGCCGTTCAAAAGAGTGCTGATCTTATCGGAAGGGTTTGGCAGCGGCCATACCCAGGCGGCTCATGCGCTTGCGGCCGGATTGCAGAAAGTGGATCCGCATATACAGGCCAAGGTGCTGGAGCTCGGTTCGGTACTGAATCCTACGCTTGCCCCCTGGATTCTATCCGCTTACCGGATCACAGTAACGACTAGCCCTGCGCTTGTTGGCCTGTTTTATCGCAAAAAATACGAAAAGCCGGTCGGACGGCTTACCCGGCTGGCGCTCCATAAATTGTTTTATAATCATGCCGCCGGGGTGATCGGACAGATGGAGCCGGACTTGATTATTTGTACGCACCCGATTCCCGGCGCCATAATATCGAGGCTGAAGGCTTCAGGGCTGGATGTTCCTCTGTATACGCTGATTACGGATTATGATGCCCATGGATCATGGATCAGTCCGGAAGTTGACCGCTATTTTGTCTCAACTCCCGAAGTCCGGAGCCTGCTGATCCAACGCGGTGTAAAACCGGCCGCCATTCAGGTTTCCGGCATTCCCGTTCATCCCGAATTCTGGATCCGGCAGGACAAAGCTTCCGTAAGGCGCGAGCTTGGACTCAAAAATATCCCGACCGTACTCATTATGGGCGGCGGTTGGGGCATTCTGAAAGATGAGTTAATCGAAAGATTATCTCAATGGAAAAAGAATGTCCAAATTGTCTGCTGCATGGGCAGCAACGAGAAGCTGGTAGCTAAACTGCGTAATCATCCCGGGCTTCAGCACTCCAATATCAGGGTGCTTGCCTACACCCGTGAAATCAGCAAATGGATGGACGCCTCTGATCTGCTAATTACCAAACCCGGTGGTATGACTTGTACGGAAGGGTTGGCCAAGGGTATACCTATGCTGTTCTATGAATGCATTCCCGGCCAGGAGGATAAGAACCGCGATTATTTTATAAAAATAGGTTGCGGAAATGAACTGACCTCCACAGAAATTTTGGATTTCTGGTTCGCCAAAATAAGCAGTGACCGCACAGCTTACACCGGCAGTTATACCGAGCTCCGTCGAAGTCCGGACACTTCCTTTTACCGGCCTGACCTTTGCGCCAGAAATATCGCCGATCTGCTGGAAGACCCCGCGGAATCCTCGCTTGCTCTGGAACTGAGCAGACAGGCGGTAGGCCAAGCGGTAAATTATCATGACTATTTATAAAAAGTATGATTTCCGATTACTTTCGCTTTATCCTTTGTCCGGGCAATCGTGAGATCTTTAGCCAGTTTCAGCGACAAGAAATAATAGGTATCGTCCGATACCTCTCTTCGTCCGTTCAATGCTTCATTCACGGCATGAATCGTGTCCTCATTCGGGCTAACTCTCTTTAATCTTCCGTTCCGAACAGGGCTGAATTGAGATTTTTGATATATAACTTCCTTTATGGTATCGGGATAATTAGCGGACCGCAGCCGGTTTAAGACAACGTTGGCGACTGCCACCTTGCCTTCGTACGGTTCGCCCTCTGCTTCCGCCATAACGATTTTTTGGAGGAGAAGCAGTTCTTCCTCGCCCAAAGCGTAGCTCCATGTAGCGTCTTCCTTATCTTCATGGTTTAGCAGCTTTGTGCGCGTGAAGAATAATTGGTCGGGGGGATGGTTCTTGTCCGGGGGAGCAGGCTCCGTTATTTTTGGCTCAAGCGCCTGTTTGCGCAGCCAAATCTGCTCTGCCAGCAGTTCATTATGCTCCGAGCGGCTTATGCCGAAATCAGTTTGCTGGATTTTTATTTCAAGAGTCGTTAAATTCGGGAGGATCGGCTTGCCAAGCCTCTCTCCCTGGATCGATATCGCATGATGCTGCTGCAACGGAGGTGCGGAGATGATAAGTTTTGTTTCTGGATTCACAGGCATTGCAGAAAGATTGCGGTTCCCTGTTCTCTCCTTCCCCAAGTTTTGCTGAAGCAGACAAATCGCACCAAGACTAACCAAAATGGCTCCTATTAGGAGCGCGACGTAACGGCTTTGCCGAAAAATATACATAATAGACCTCCTACCCGACATTTCTCTCTAGTAAATGGCTCTTCTTTCCGAAGAACTTTACGCATGATGATATATTCTTTCATCTATGTAACCGAAAAAAAGACGTTTGAATAACAAAAAAATGTTTTTTTCAACAAAATAAGCCTTCCGAAGGACGGAAGACTCAAGATTATTACTATGATAAAAGTGAAATTCTACCCACTTCTTCATACATAGGCGATTTATTCATCCGAGTTCGGTAAACGACGATGGCGTCTGCGGTCCAGCTTCCGAATTCGGGAGGAGATCCGGTTCCGGATAATTGCTCCGGCGAGAGGCGGCGATCTTCAGCATATTTTCGCGCCAGAGTGATATGCGGGCTATAAGGACGGTCCTCCGGGATAAAGCCCAGTTTCCGGTTGCCCTCCGCCACGGCGCTCTGCAGCGCCTTAAGATGTTCCATGTCCCCTTCCACCCCTGCCCAAAGGACTCGGGGGTTCGAAGCACGTCCAAAAAAACCTACTTCCCTGGCATTTAATTCAAATGCTTTTTGGCCCTCCGTAATGCTTTCCAGGTTTGCTTGAAGGTCATTGATCCGGGTCGGCGATATATCTCCGAGAAATTGGACGGTAATATGATAGTCCGAAGGATGAACCCATTTCGAGAAGGCCAGATCGCTTTTGCGCGGTTCGGTCCAAGCAGATATTGCCTCCTTTATTGATTTAGGAAGAGGTACCGCAATGAAAACCCTCCAGGAATCGATAATTTTTGACACAAACATCGCCTCACTTGTCACAATTTATATGAAAATTCACTATTTTGTCACACTTTGAATGATTAAGCTAATAAATTCTCAAAACATTACTACTATATAATGTGATTTAGACTTCACACCTTGTACAACAGCAACCTATTATGATTGGGGAATGAGTATGGGATTCGCTAGAAAAATAACTGCCGGCATTATCGGGGTGCTCCTGCTTGTGAGCGCACTCATCGGCTTCTTCAGCTACCAGACGGCCTACAGACAAGTGGAAGAGTCTGTCGGAATCGAAACGGTAGGCTGTGCCAACATCACGACTGGCCTTGTGGATCCTGGAATCATCGAACGACTCGCTAAAGGGGATACTTCCGATCTTGGAGCCCTGGAGGAACGTTTAAACTGGACCGTAAACCACAAATCGCTCTTCAAGGAAGTGTTTATTCTTTCTTTGGACGGTAAAATCCTGGCCGCGGATCAAAATTTGAAACAGCGCGGATATAAAGCCGGAGACGATTTTTACTTCAGCGAAGATGATCGCGATATGATTATGCACAGCAAGCATTCCGTTTATACAAAAATCTACACCTATGATGGCGTTGGGCTTCTCACAGGCTACGGTCCGATTTATAAAGACCATGACCCGACCAAAGAAATCATCGGCCTGATGGCGATTAACTTCGATGCCTCCATCATCCATGAGCGGGTCTGGGATATCATTGCCCTGCCTTTTATCATTGGAGGAGCAGTGTTCCTGCTGGCTATCGTCGCCGTCTATCTGTTTATTCACCGGATGATACGTCCGATCGAGCAATTATCGAAACAGGTCAACCTGGTCGCCCAAGGCAACTTGACCGTAGAGCCCCTGTCTATCTCCAGCAAAGATGAAGTGGGAACCTTATCTCGGGATTTTGGCAACATGACGGTACAGTTACGCCAGTTGATTACCGAGGTTAATGAAACATCCATGCAGGTCGCCTCCTCTTCCCAGGAACTGTCGGCCAGTGCCGAGGAAACCGGAAAGGCCAGCGAGCAAACGGTATACATAATTCAAGAGCTGGCTGAAGGCGCGGAGAAACAGCTGCAAAATCTGGAGCAAAGCTCTGCAGCCCTTCAGGAAATGTCCGCTTTTATCAGCCAGATCGTAAATACGGCCGACCATGTATCCGAGGAAGCCCGAATTTCCGCTGAAGCCGCCAAGGATGGTGGAACCTCCATTCAGCTTGGCGTTAAGCAAATGAATACAATTGAAGACAAGATCGTAAGTCTCTCCTCCAACATAGGACAACTAAGCAGTCATTCGAGGGAAATTCAGAATATTCTCGACATCATAACAGAGATTGCCGCAGAAACAAACCTGCTTGCGATCAATGCCGCCATCGAGGCCGCCCGGGCCGGCGAGCATGGCAGCGGCTTTGCGGTCGTCGCTTCCTCCGTCCGGAAGCTCGCCGAGCGGTCCGCGGACTCGGCCAAACAGATCGCCTCACTCATTAACTTTATTATTAAACAAATGGAAGCGACCGCGGATACCATGGAAGAGGCAACTCTTGAAGTGAAGCTTGGGACCGAGCTTGTCGTAAACGCAGGGAACTCCTTCCTTGAAATTCAACAATCGACCAAGAATTCCGCCGAAGCCGTTGAAAATGTCAGCGAAACGGTTCGTCAATTGTCCGTGAACTCCAAAGTGCTGGTGGAAGCAATGGAGCAGCTTGTAAACGTGGCTAACGGAACTGTCGACGGAACCCAGACCATGTCCGCGGCTTCCGAGGAACAACTTGCCGCCATGCAGGAAGTCGATGCTTCCGCTACCTTCCTCTCCGATCTATCGGAAAGGCTGCACACTTTGATCGACCGCTTTAAAGTCTAATACGCGGCACTGATCGCAAAACGCCCCTCATCCTAAGGATGAGGGGCGTTTCAATTATAATTTAACGCTGCAGCCTCAGCGCCGCATTCTCTACCGAACGCTTTTCCGCTAGATTATTTCCGCTGACGTGCTCTTGCTTCGCCGCCCTTGCGACCAGCCTCTTCACGGCTCATCTTGCCGTTATTGCCATCTGAATCGCTGCGCGCTTCGCCGCCTTTTTGTCCGATCTCCTGATAAAAATCCTTATCGTGCGAGCGTGAAGTAGCCTCCCCGCCCTTTTGGCCAATCTCTTGATAGAAGTCTTTATCATGATTGCGGGAAGTGGCTTCCCCACCCTTTTTACCGATCTCCTGATAAAAATCCTTATCGTGGTTTTTGGCCGTTGCCTCTCCGCCCATACGACCAGCTTCCTCACGGCTCATTTTCCCATCTCGGTTGTTGTTTGCCATTTGAAATCTCTCCTTATCGTTTGTTTGGATGGTACCGTTCATCGGTACGCTATTGTATTACCCCCCCTTCAGAAAACAAAACAACTATTCCTATCGACATACCAGGCAAGCAAGCACATTTCTAACCAAACGTATCCAACCAATTGAGAGCTTCAATTTGCGTAAACTTTTTCCGGCATTTTACTAATGATGCAATTAACCAACCGTAGTATGTTTCTCGCTCGTCGTATGGCTGTGAGTGAAGTAGTCTGGCAAATGCGGCTCGTAGAACAAGTAAATTAGAAATTTGCGGCATATAGGGACAATAGTATGATTCCATGCAATGTGAAGCCAGATCCATCTCCAGTGTTGTTACTCTAACGGACACCAGGGACGTTATTCCCTCAAATTTGGCTCCTTTCACAATCTAACGGACACCAGAGCCCTTAAATGGGGCTTCGCCGTCAGATTTCGGGCGATTTTCGTGAGTTAGCGTCTTCTGTGTCCGTTAGAATTTCAAACTTACCTTTTTGCACGGTTTAACGGCTCCTATGTCCGTTAAAAGTCGGCTCAACACCTAGTAGGTTCTCTAACGGACACCAGGGACGTTATTCCCTCAAATTTGGCTCCTTTCACAATCTAACGGACACCAGAGCCCTTAAATGGGGCTTCGCCATCAGATTTCGGGCGATTTTCGTGAGTTAGCGTCTTCTGTGTCCGTTAGAATCTCAAAGTTACTTTTTTGTTCGGTTTAAGGTCTTCTATGTCCGTTAAAAGTCGGCTCAACACTTGTAGGTTCTCTAACGGACACCAGGGACGTTATTCCCTCAAATTTGGTCCTTTCTAAATCTAACGGACACCAGAGCTCTTAAATACGGCTTCGCCATCAGATTTTGGGCGATTTTCGTGAGTTAGCGTCTTCTGTGTCCGTTAGAATTTCAAACTTACCTTTTTGCAAGGTTTAACGGCTCCTATGTCCGTTAAAAGTCGGCTCAACACTTGTAGGTTCTCTAACGGACACCAGGAACGTTATTCCCTCAAATTTGGCTCCTTTCTAAATCTAACGGACACCAGTGCCCTTATATGGGGCTTCGCCATCAGATTTTGGGCGATTTTCGTGAGTTAGCGTCTTCTGTGTCCGTTAGAATTTCAAAGTTACTTTTTTGTTCGGTTTAAGGGCTACTATGTCCGTTAAAAGTTGGACGAGCTCTTTTGCGAGTTCTTTGCGAGCACTTTGCAAGTTATTTCGAGTTCGAGTTCTTTGCGAGTCCTTTTAGGTAGTTCTGGTGAGTTCACAACGAGTTTCTTTCACGTCAACCTGTAGTCCGCGACGCCTTTACGCCCACCTTGGTTTCCGCCTCTTGCCCATCTGCTACCGCAGTTGATATTTGCGATAGCGCTGGCTGCCCTCTCCTGCGACGCGCAAAATTTGCAACTCAACCATACGGTGCAAAATCCGGCGAGCTTGGCGAGGTGAAAGTCGAAGGTGGAGTGCGAGTTCGGACGGGGAAAAAGGACGCAGCAAGCGGCGCGCAAAACGCATCGTTTCCGCTTCCGCCCACCCCATCTCGGCCGATACCGACACATCGGTCGAAAGAAATTTACCGACGAAGGAGAGGATGAGCTGCTGGCATTGTTTCGGTTCCTCTTTGATGGATAGGTAGGCGATAGGCAGAAACACCCATCCATCGAGGGCCAGCATGCTGTGTCGCATGCATAGATCCTTAAACCGTCTGACATCAAGGTCTCTCGCGTGGGGTCCGTACCCTTGGATTTCAATCCCGCCTTTTGCACCGCCCGGCATATAAGCAAGGTCCAGATACCGGTAACCATTGTTGAAATCGCGTACTTCCCATTCAGGATACAAGTAATTAAAATTACCCACCGCAGGATACCAAACTGAGCGTAAAAACTCGACCGTCCCATGCCCCAATCCTTTCTCAAGCAGTTCGCGTCGCCTAGGATTCTCCTCCTCCTTCAGATTCAAAGAGATCCATTCTTCATACTTTTGATCGAACATGATTCCACCGCCTCTCGAAAATAAAAAAAGCCGTTCCATGACATCGCCCGCAATAGGCAAATGCAATGAAACGGCGTGTTCTTCACTCCGTCAATTCCTAACCATAGTGTACACGGATGCAAGTGCGACTGGCAAGGAGGTTTTTGCGCAAATGATCACTGGAATCACATTTTCCATTTAACTCAAATCTCCTATAAATAATCTAAAACACAAAAAAAACAAGCCCCACCAATGGCGGGGCCTGCTCGATTATAGCTAAACCAACAGTGGATAATTATTTGCCCAAATAGGCGTTCAACATCCAGTTATGCTTCTCAAGCGAAGACAAGATCCCCAACAAGAGGTCGCTAGTAGCTTCGTCTTGTGCTTCTTCGGCAGCTTCCATGCCTTGCTTCAATTCGCCTTGCAGTGTCGTAAAGTCCGCAACGATTGCAGCGACCATAGCTTCTGGTGCTTCACCGCCGGCAGCTTCGGACAAGGAAGCGACGGACAGGGAATCGCGAAGGGTTGCTACCGGTTTTCCGCCGATGGCCAGCAAACGTTCCGCAAGCTCGTCAATATTGGCGGCAGCTTCATTGTACAGCTCTTCAAATTTTTCATGCAGAGTAAAGAAGTTTGGACCTTTCACAAACCAGTGGAAATTGTGCAGCTTCGTATACAGGACAGTCCAGTTCGCAATTTGCAGGTTCAGTTGCTTTTCCAGAGCCAGTTCGTTTTGGGTCAAGTTTTGATTTGTCATTTCAATTCCCTCCAATTAAAATATAATGTTAAAGTAGAGATAGCAGCACTAGAAAGATACTTTAAATTTAGACTAATTCTAAATCCTGTTATAATCATACCACCATACCGTACATAGTGCAACGTTTAAAACATGAACATCCCGTGAAGATCGCCTTCCGGTCTTTTCGTTCCGATTTCTTTTTAGAAGTTTGCGTAAAAAGATAGCTGTTTATTCGCCTGCACTTACCTGCGCAAGAATTACATCCTCAAATTCATTAAGAAACATAAGAAAAACGTCTATCGACGCACTTTCATGGAAGCCAGACCGCGTTTGGCGGAAGTTTTTCTTGCGATATCAGGCAGCTAATGCTCCGAAGTTTATACTTTCTGATATCTAAAAAATAAGGAACCTGGCAAAAATCGCCGGTTCCTTATTATGATTTATCCACGAATATGCAATTTCAACTGCTCCAGATTGCGTTCCAGTTGGCGGATGCCATCCTCCACAATCCGGCGGTCGACCGAGTTTTCCGTATCGATCTGCGGCTTGCGGGCGGCCAGAGACTTTTTCTCTTCCTCCCAGTAAGCCTGGCGGCGCTGGATTTCTTTATATTTGTCCAGCAGGTCCGTAATAATATCGTAAAAACGTTCGTAATCCATAATCACGTCATCAAGGAAACGGTCGACTTCTTCTTTTTCGTAGCCCCGCATCTTAACGTCGAAATCCTTTTCGTGAATAGCGAGCGCATCCAGCTTGATGCCCAACTGCCGGAACAGTCCTTTCTGGTCCTCCAGCTTGCGCGAGTATTCATCTTGCATGAGTATCCCTCCATACCCTAAAGCTTACATTTTTTCATTATTAATACCCTATATAATGTATCATAATTAAATCGGATTTTCGACGCAATGACTGCGCAGAGTAAACCTACATTCCCCATGATATAATACAAAAAGCGAAATTATACCAAAGCGGCAGTTGAAAAGAGGTTATCATCTTGGCACAAGAACATAACAAACCTGCAAAATCCACCTGGCTAACCAGCCCGTGGGTGATACTCGCCAATGTTTCTCTCGGCACCTTTATGTCGACCTTGGACGGAAGCATCGCCAATGTGGCGTTGCCCACGATCGCCGGGGAACTCAGCGCCCCCATTCATGTCGTCCAGTGGGTACTTACCGCGTATTTGCTAACGATATGCGCAACTTTACCGATCATGGGCAAAATTTCGGATATGTTTGGCCGCAGCAGAATTTACAATTACGGCTTTCTGATCTTCGCCATCGGTTCGGCCCTTTGCGGAATATCCGGCTCACTCGGCCTTTTGATCGGCTCCCGGATACTCCAAGCGCTGGGAGCCGCGTGCCTCATGTCCAACAGCCAGGCGATTATCGCCGAGGTGTTCTCCAGCAAAGGACGCGGGCGAGCTATGGGGATCACCGGAACCATGGTATCGCTTGGCTCGTTGACCGGACCGGGGATCGGCGGCATTCTGGTCGAGCATCTGGGCTGGACGTCGATTTTCTGGATTAACGTCCCTATCGGGATCTTCGGATTTATCGCGGGCTGGTTTATTCTGCCCAAGGACCGCAACCGCAAGGAACAGCAGCCGTTCGATTACACGGGCTCCACGCTCTTCATGATCGGCATGGTGGCGTTTCTATACGTCATTTCGGGCGGACAAGACTGGGGCTGGCTCTCCCCTACCGTTTGGATTGGCGGAGGGTTATCCCTTGTGGTGCTGATCTTGTTCTACTTATGGGAAAAAAGAACCCGCTACCCGATGCTCGATTTCAGTCTTTACCGGATTCCGGCCTTTGCGATCGGGAATATTACGGCGCTCCTTTCCTTCGTCGCTCTGTTCTTTACTAATGTGTTGATGCCGTTCTATATGCATGACGTTCTCGGGTTCTCTCCGGCCAAAACCGGATACACGATGATGGTCTACCCGCTAGTCATGGCCGTTGTCGCTCCCATCTCCGGTTGGCTGTCCGACAAGATCGGCTCGTACTCCCTGACTACCGCCGGGCTCATTGTCAACGCACTCGCCTTCGGACTGCTGAACACGCTGTCGACGAATGAGAGCGCATGGATGGTAGGGCTGCATCTTGGACTATTCGGACTGGGCGGCGGCTTGTTCCAATCCCCGAACAACTCCAGCATTATGGGTTCGGTGTCCCGGGACAAGCTGGGAACCGCCGGAGGATTGAATGCGTTGGTGCGAAATATTGGCATGGTGCTCGGCACTTCCCTGTCCATATCGATTTACTCTTCACGTCTCAGCTATTTGAGGCCTTTGTCATCCGGAGAGCCCGAAGCCGCGCTGCATGCGCTGCATACTGTTTTTTGGACGGCGATGGGCATTTGTCTGCTGGCCCTGCTCGTTTCCGTTCAACGGATGCGGGTTAAGCCCCGGCAAGCGAAACCGGGCCATTCGTGATTTAATTGTTCGACAGAATTCATGTTTCTTTTTATAATAAGACTTAGCAAGTAAAGTAAAAATGGCCTTGGTGGTGACTACAATCTTATATATCTATTCTTTTTTGCTCTCGTTTCTCATTGTCTATTTTCTGATTCCCCCGTTGGGAAGACTGGCGTTCCGGCTTGATTTCGTGGATAAGCCCAGAGAGGATGTCGAACGAAAAATCCATCGCAATCCGATCCCGCTGACAGCCAGCTATGCGATCTTTGCAGGATTTTTTATCTCGTACCTCCTGTTTACACGGGATTTCTCGATGCAGACAGGCGCTCTGTTCCTGGGCGGTATTCTGCTGCTTGTGATCGGAACCGTCGATGACTGGTTCAAAACCAAAGGCAAAGACTTCCCTGCCCTACCGAAGCTGATCGTACAAGTATCAGCTGCCGTGCTGGTGTTCGCCTCTGGAATTTCTTTCAGCGGCTTCGTCAATCCGTTCAGCGGGGACTATGTACTTTTGCCGGTATGGCTGCAGTTTATATTGACGATTCTCTGGATTTTCGGCGTAACGACCGTTATTAATTTTTCGGACGGACTGGATGGATTGGCTGGCGGCTTGTCCGCGATTTCGGCCGTAACCTTGTTTGTGGTCGCTTTGACTAAGGGTCAGACCACATCCGCGATGCTATCCATTACGCTTATCGGTGTGACGCTTGCCTATCTCAGGTATAATAAACCGCCGGCAAAAGTATTTATGGGCGATGCAGGAGCGACGTTCCTCGGATTCATGCTTGCCGTGATCGCACTGGACGGAGCTTTCAAACAGGCGACCGTACTCTCCCTGTTTATTCCCGTGCTGGCGTTGGGGGTTCCGATTTTTGACAACCTGTTCGTTGTCATCAAACGTTTCCTGCAGGGCAAAGCCATTTATCAGGCCGATGCCAGCCAGGTTCACTACCGGCTGCTGCGCGCCGGCTTAAACCATAAGCAGGCCGTAATGTTCCTGTACCTCATCAGCACCTGTCTCGGACTGTCCTCAATCATCCTGCTGCTTATACAAGGGTGATCTCGGGCTCTCTTATAGTAAACTTGCAAATTCTATAATAAAGATACATTAGACACACAAAAAGGGCGCCCACCGGGCGCCCTTCATTTTTGTGCAAACAGCTTCTCCCCGCATTAACAGGGATTATTTATGTTAGGATTTATTGGTCTCTTGTACGGCGGTTTGGATCTCCTTCGGTTTCTCATCGTCAAAGTCCCCGCGAGCGCCTTTCTTAAACTCCTTCAGCATCGTCCCGAAGCTGCGTCCCAATTCAGGCAGTTTGCTCGGACCGAACAATAACAGTGCGGCGATAACCAATAACAGCAGATGTGTGGGCCGCAACAAATTTTCAAGCACTTATATCACCTCTTTAGGCTATCTTTTTTAAAATTATACTACTTTATTCGGAAGAAAGGAAAACTATTTATAAGGATTCGCTAAATTTCTCCACATTCCTGAATTGTCTTCGGACTGGAAGAAACCAAAACCGACTTCTGGGCATATGCTGTGGCATCAATGTTGCAAAGGAGCGAGCATCATGAACATGATCAGCCTTTGGGCTGTCGTTGCCATCGGTTTGGCCTCCAACCTGGATAATGCAGGGGTCGGCATCGCCTACGGTGTCCGAAAAATCCATATTCCGTGGTATTCCAACCTTGCGATCGCGCTCATTTCATTTATCGCTACGCTATTGTCGGGATTGTTCGGTAACATGATCGCCTTGTGGGTTCATCCTTGGGTCGGTCAATGGATCGGTACGATTGTGATTGTGGCTGTCGGAGTGTGGGTGCTTCTTCAACCCTTTGTGGAAAAGAAACCGGTCGTTGCTACGGAGGACGATCCACCGATTCTGACCCGCCTGCTCCGCAATCCGGAGGAAGCGGACAAAGACAGCTCCAAGAGTCTCAGCCTCGGAGAATCACTGCTGCTCGGCATCGCACTTGCGATGAACGCGCTGGCGGGCGGATTTAATGCGGGCATTACCCATTTAAATGTATTTTACACCTCTCTGTCGGTCGGTGTGTTCAGCTTTCTGCTTCTGGCCCTGTGCGCAGGTTTCGGTGAAAAATACGCCGCCGAAAAGCTAGGCAACCGGGCTACCGTCATTTCCGGCCTGCTGCTTATCATCATCGGTCTGCATCAAATTTTATAAACGTCAACCGTCTTCCTTAATGCCCCTTCCATTTGTGAAAGGGGCTATGTTGGGTTTATCGAAGAAAATTTATTCTAAAAAAACTTCAACGACCAATTGACAAAATTAAAACTAATTAATACTATTAGACTTATCGGAATTAACTGACTGACGAGTCAATTAGGAAAGTAGGTGCCATGGTTGAAATCAGCGAACACCCCTGATCCGGAGCGAAAGCAACAATTGAAAGACATCGCGCTGGAATGGTTTGCCCGCAAAGGTTACCACAACACCAAAATTTCGGATATCGTAAAAACTGCCGGCGTCTCGCAGGGAACCTTCTACTGGTATTTTGAGAGTAAGGAAAAGATGACGCTTGAATTGATCCGCAGCGGTAAGGACAAATTAGTCGAAACGATTGCGACGGGTTATCGCAAAGAGCCTGGCACGGTCGAAGACATGGACGTGTCCACGCGCAAGCTGCTGACGGAGCTGTTCAGGTTCGCGGAGAGCGAACGGCATTTGATGGTACTACTGCTCATTAAGGGCCAAGGCGCCGATCCTGCCGTCCAGGAAGCCGTCTCGCAAACCTGGCAGGCTTTTGGACAAGCCTTTCGAACCAATATCGAAAGAGCGTCCGAGCTTGGAATGCTTCCCGATTCTCCGGGAGTGGAGCTTCGAACCCTGCTTCTCTCTTCCCTGATTGAAGGTACGATCTCCAAATGGTTGTTCGGGCCGGAGCATGACGTCGATTACGTCCCGGTCTATACGGCGGAGCAAATGGCCCATGCGGCCGCGCGTTTTGAATTTTACGGTTTGATCGGCGAACCTGGCTGATAAGAAACCTCACTCACAAACAACATTTTAATAAATAAGGAGAGAACCACACTATGAAATCCAGAAAGAGAAAATCCCTATTTTTCATGACTCTGATTGCTGCGCTAACCCTTGTTTTGTCCGCTTGCGGCAACAACGCC
Source organism: Paenibacillus sp. Marseille-P2973 (assembly GCF_018101095.1). NCBI lineage: Bacteria > Bacillati > Bacillota > Bacilli > Caryophanales > Paenibacillaceae > Paenibacillus > Paenibacillus sp. Marseille-P2973. The sequence goes on along the minus strand of NZ_JAGQEH010000004.1, from coordinate 123,726 downwards.
GGGAATAACGCCTCCCAAACACCTCCGGCCGGCAACGATCAAGCACAAAACGAAAGTAACGCATCCGGCGGCAAGCTGCTGGAGCAGATTAAAAGCAAAGGCAAAATTACCATCGGTTTGATGGGCACGTACGCGCCTTATAATTTCGTCAATGAAAACAATGAGGTCGACGGATACGATGCCGACTTGTCCAAGGAAATTGCCAAACGGATCGGTGTCGAGGCGAACTTTGTGACCGGTGAATTTTCCGGATTGATCGAAGGTCTGCAAAAAGGAAAATACGACGCTCTCATCAGCCAAGTCACAATCACCGAGGATCGCAAGAAATCGATTGATTTCTCCGAGCCTTATGTAAAAAATGATGTAAGCATCATCGTAAAAGACAATAACGACAGCATTCAATCGGTTGAAGATTTTAAAGGGAAAAAGGTCGGCGTGGCGCTCGGAACGAATGACGAAGCTTATCTGCGCGACGAAGTGCTCCCTAAGGTCGGCGATTTTGAAATCGTGACTTACAACGACAATTTGAATGCGCTGATGGACCTCAACAACGGCCGGATCGACGCAACGATCAATAACGTGTTCGCTCTGAAGCCGCTCATTGAGAGCAATAACCTGAAATTGAAAACCGTAGGCGAGCCTTTGAAATCCGATTTTGCCGGCGTTGCTATGCCGAAGAATAACCCTGATCTGCAAGAAGCCGTCAACAAGGCGCTTCAGGAAATTAAAGATGACGGTACGCTTAAAACGTTGTACAACAAATGGTTTGACGTAGATCCTAACTTTTAAACTATATAAATAGTTCATCCTGCTCTGGGGAGGTAACCCGATGAAACTCGTGCTCGATAATCTTGAATATTTGCTGACCGGCGCCTATTACACGCTGCAGATTACCTTGGTGTCCATGTTCTTCGGACTGATCATCGGATTAGTGGTAGCCGTCGCCCGATTAAAAGGGAATGCCGTGATCCGGAACATCGCCCGGGTGTACGTGTCGATTATCCGCGGCACGCCGTTAATGGTGCAAATTTTCATTGTCTATTTCGGTCTCCCCGACTGGGGCATACATCTTAGTCCTATGATGTCGGCTTACCTTTCGATGAGCATCAATATCGGCGCCTACCTCTCCGAGACGTTTAGAGCCACTATCATGTCCGTCGATCACGGACAGACTGAAGCCGCTCAATCTCTAGGAATGACCCCTTGGCAGACGATGCGTTTTGTAGTGTTGCCTCAAGCGGCACGGATCGCGATTCCTCCGCTTGGGAACTCATTTATCGGGATGCTCAAAGAAACTTCCCTGGTATCTGTCGTTACTGTCGTTGAGTTGTTCCGCGCGGCCCAAATCCTGGTGTCCAGGTATTACGTGGCAATGCCTTTCTTTCTGGCCATCGGCTTGATGTACTGGATCATGAGCACGGGCCTGTCGATCATCTTGAACCGCATCGAAAAACGATTGTCCAAAGCCTACGAGATTTAATAATTGAATGATTGTATTGGCGACCCTACCAAGGAGCTGAAACCGTATGAACCTTAAAGAAGAACATTTGCTGGACGTGGCCTCAAGAGCCAAAGAAATGCTGGAACAGGAAGGATTGGACGCTCTTGTCGCCTCCAGCGCCGAAAATGTCTACTATCTGTCCGGCCAGCCCAGCATGTTTATGTATACCTTCCGGATGACCGAGGCGGCTTTTGCCATCGTGTTCCGTGATCCGGGCCGAAAATCCATATTGCTCATGAGCGAATTCGAAGCCTCGGGACTGCCGGACCGCATCCCGGGCTTTGACATTCTTACCTACCCGCAATGGATTGACCTGGATGATCCCTTCGGCATGAGAAGGGATCTGTTCCGCGGCGAGCGTCCGGCTGCTCCTGGGCCGGACGCCGCGCTTTCGGCGCTGGCCGAGGCACTCGGCGCCAGCGGCCTTGCGGCCGGCGCAGCCGTCGCCGCCGAGCTGGGCGGCATGCGCGGCGGGACGCGCGCGCTGCTCGCCGATCGGCTTCCGCAGCTGCGCTGGGCGGAAGCCGCCCCGCTGTTTACGCGGCTTCGCGCGCGTAAAACCGGCTTCGAAATCGCGCAGCTGCGGGAAAGCTGCGCGATTTCGGAAGAAGCGATCGGCGCTGCCGTGCAGGCCGTCGCCGCAGGCGTTACCGCGGCCGAGCTCGCGGCCGCGTTCCGGATCGCGGTGACGCGCCGCCGCTTCGGCTTCAGCGAGCGCTTCACCACGATCTCCGTCGGCCCGCAATTCGCGCCGGCGTCGGTCTACGCGCCGCACCGTGCGGCTCCCGGCGACATCATCAAGTTTGATGTCGGCGCCGACGTGCAGGGCTACGGCGCGGACATCGCCCGCACGTTCTCGCTAGGCGAGCCGGGCGATGCTGCGAAGCGCGCCTATGCGGCGCTGCGGCCGGGCCACGACCGCATGCTGGAGCTCGCCGGCCCCGGGGTGCCGATGGCCGCGGTGTTCGCCGAGGGCATGGAGATCATCCGCCGCTCCGGCTTGCCGGACTACAACCGGGGCCACCTCGGCCATAGCATCGGCCTGGCTCTCGCCACCGAGGAGGCGCCGTTCTTCAGCGCCGCCGAAACCACCGTGCTCGAGCCAGGCATGGTTGTCTGCATCGAAACGCCTTATTATGGCTACGGCGTCGGTGCAGTCATGGTCGAGGACATGCTGCTGATCACTGAGAACGGGAACGAACGGCTGAACAAACTGACCCGGGATCTGGTTGTTTTATAATCGGGATCCCTAGTCATCTCGCATATAAGAAATTACAAAATGACGGTGACGTGGAGATGATCAATCTCCACGTCACCGTCATTTTCATTTCAATCTATTGCTGAATCTCCCTAAGGACTTCATATCTACAAATGCGGATGATCATCGTTTCAATCCGACTTGTTCCTCGCTCCATTCCCACAGCCTGCGGGCGGAATCCGGGTTCTCACCCCTTGCGGTAAGCGGCCTGGCTTGCTTCTTATAGAAATATTGTCCCGTGACTCCCTTTACTTCAGGAGAACTCGCCAGATATATCGCCGTTTCCGCCCCCTGCTCCGCCGTCAGGAAAAACGGGCGCAATAAGCCGACCAGCGATTTGCCGAACCCGGTATTCCGGTCAACTCCGATATTGGTGGCGACCGCTCCGGGATGCAGACAATTCGCCGTTACCCGGGTTCCTTCCAGTCTTCGGGCCAACTCCTTCGTAAACAGAATATTGGCCAGCTTCGATTGCGCATAGCCCTTCGCGACATTAAAGCCCCGTGCCAGCGACGGATCCTCATGAATTTTGCCGATTTTGTAAGCGCCTGAGGACACATTGACGATTCGTCCTTCTTCGGCGCGCTTTAGCGAATCCAGCAGCAGATTGGTGAGAAGAAAATGACCCAGATGATTGACTCCCAACATGGACTCAAAGCCGTCCTTCGTCAGTTCCCGTTTCAAGGATACTACACCCGCATTATTCAACAGTACATCAATCGCGCCGTATCGTTCCGTCACTTCCCCGGCAAACTTCGCTATGCTATCCAGGGAGCCCAAATCGCACAGCATCAACTCCAGCCGGTCTGATCCGCTTTCCCGGACGGCTGCTTCCCACGCCTTTCGGCCCCGTTCCGGACTTCTGCAAGCCATCACAACATGCGCACCCCTCCGTGCCAATTCTATGGTGGAGGCCAGCCCCATCCCCGAATTTGCCCCTGTGATGATTACCGTCTTTCCTTGCATCCCGTTACCCCCTTGTACAGTTATCTGCCGGTCAGTCGGCTATACTATACATTTCTATGAATTCAGTATAATCCCTCTTGAGACCCGGGCTTTAGGTTTTATCGGGTTCCATGTTATTCTATAATGGAATCTATATAATCATGACGTAGTTCAAAGATAGTATGAAAGGAGGCATGTCTTTGAAGTGGCTGACACCCTACGAACAGGAACTTAGTCTCGCTTTTGCCGAAGCGGAATCCATTCTGAGAGAGCTTCCCGAACCGTTCCGGAAACCGGCACTGGATTATCTCGATAAATTCCATGCCCTGAAGGACAACCGTTCCAAAAACTACATATGTTATCTGCTGCCATTCTGGCTCCAGCCGCTGGCCGGCATAGAAACGGAAATCACCCGCCGCTTTGCGGTCGCCAACATTTTCGGAATGATGTACTACCATCTGATCGATGCCTGCATGGATGAACCGGACAAGCTTATGCCCGGTCAACTCCCGCTGGCCGAATTGATTCATCTGGAATTCGTAAAACTGTACAGCAGCTGTTTTTCGGAAAATCCTCTCTTTTGGTCCTATTATAAAAAGTACGTAAACCAATGGGCCGAGGCCGTATCCAGTGAGACGGGTTCGGATTTCTATCATGAGAATCCCGTTAGAATGGGCCATAAGGCAGCCCAGGTAAAGCTGTCGATTGCCGGAATCATGTCTATTGCGGGCCGGGAAGCAGAGATTCCCCGCTTGGAGCAGGCTGTAGATACCGTTCTGGTGACGCTGCAACTGTTGGACGATTGGCAGGACTGGGAGAAGGACCTCGCCGAGGGAAGCTACAACTCTCTGGTTTCGATCGTCCAGACTGACTTGCAGATCCCGGGGGAGCGCAGGCCCGAACCGGAGGAAATCAGGCAGGCCATTACGATTCATGGCACGCTTAATCAACTGTCGGAACATGCCCGGCGCAATCACGAGGAGTTGGCCGCTATTCGGGACCTTGCACCCGATCTTTATGAATTTCATGATTTTCTGCGGAATAACCTTGAAGAAGGAGCCCGGGAGATCGAAGCGAAAGTAATTTTATTGCAAGGTGGCGGTCTTGGGTACTGGCTATCCAAGAATATCTAGTATTCCTAGATTTCCTACAAGATTCATGGTATACTAGAAAGGAAAATATAACCATTTTATTGAGAAAGGGTGATTTTATGACATCAGGGGCTCTCCTTCAAACACAAGTTATTGAAAAAGCATGGCAAGATCCAAGTTTTAAGGCTAAATTACTCGCCGATCCAAAAGCAGCAATCCAGGAGGCACTAGGTGTAATTCTCCCGGATCACATTAAAGTAAAGACAGTAGAAGAGAATTCCGATGAATTCTACCTCGTACTGCCTCCTAGTCCAGCTAATGTAATTAAGTCCGAAGTTAAACCAAACGCAGTTTGGGGATCTTAAACTACCCTAGTTAATTCATAACCAGGAGTAGCGGCGAAGGGCAAGGCTCCGGTTTCTTACGCATTTTTCACTGCGGGAAACCGGACCACAACCTCCGTCCCTACTCCTTTTTCACTTTTAAAATGAATTTTGCCGTTCATGACTTCGATAATCCGGAACGTCACCATGAGCCCCAATCCGGTCCCCTTGGTCTTATTCGAGAAGTAAGGCTCTCCCAGCCGGGCCAGCACCTCTTCATCCATCCCTTCGCCGGTATCCTTAATATGAATGCATACTTCCCCGTTCTCTTCATACGCCCACACATGAATCTCCCCTTCGCCGTGCAGGGATTCGATGCTGTTTTTAATGATATTGATAAAAGCCTGCTTGAACTTCGAGGAATTCCCTTTAATATGCAGATCCTGAGGGATGTGCACAGAAATTTTGCCGCCCTGAAGATTGGCCATTGGAATCAGAATGCCTTCGATATGAATGAACTCGTTCAGTACGTTCAGCGTGGTCACTTTACCGACTTCCGGCTTGGCAAACGTGAGGAAATCCGTAATAATCGCAGACGCCCGATCCAGCTCTTCCAGCGCCATGCTGAGGTAAACCTTGTCCGTGGAATTTTGCTTGGCCACAAGCAATTGCAGGAAGCCCCGGGTTACTTGAAGCGGATTGCGCACTTCATGCGCTACGGATGCCGCCAGTTCGCTGATGATCTCCATTTTCTCGGAACGCTGGAGCTCATTGTTAAACAACTCCAATTGCTTGGAGTACTCCACTACCTGCTCATGATTACGGGCAAATCTCTTGCCGAGAATAATTATTAAGGCAATCAGAAAACATACTACGCCCCATTTCCAAAGAAATAGATCATAGTATTCCGATTTTAAATAGAACCAGAGCAATTCCCCTAACCCCAAAACGGCAAAAACAGCAAAACCGATCGTAAAGATGATCGCTTCTTGATTTCCCCGAATTGTATAAATCGTCGCGATAGAAACCAATAAAATAAACTGAATGATCATAAACAAACCGATCAGCGTACCGGAAGCAAGTCTGTAGTATTCATAAAATTGATTATTGCTCAACAAATTGATCGCCATTAAAAGTATGCAGAACAGGGAATAGCCGACCTGAAATTTCCGGAATTTAGTAATGATAGATTTGTAGCCCCTGCCGAATATGCTTTCAAAAAAGCTCGTAAATGAAGGAAGCAGTACGAAGAGCGACAAATCGAACAATAGAACATACACGTTTCCATATTTACCAAAAAGCGAATACAGGAACGAAGAGTATGTAATAACTATGGTTCCGCTGGACAAGATCACCATACATAACGAAAACCAACTGGACATGTTTTCATTTTTCAGGAACAGGGAACAAATCAGCATCACGACGGCGATGAAAATCAGGGCGCTGCCGATAATAAAATCCGTCATGTTGTTCTTGATAAAAGTATTTTGCAGTTCTTTAAAGTCCCCTGCCAGTACATTGCTCTGCAATCCGATCCGGGTCCCCGACTTGATCCCGATATAAATGGACTCCCCTTCTGAGGAGTGGTCCATAGGCAGCAAAATTGTATTTATTCCGTAATTGTACATTCGGTCAGACTCATATATCATCCCATTCTGGGATTTAATCACTACGTGAAGCCCGTATATTTTTTCAAATAAGAGCGCTGGAGAACCGGATGGAATAGTTGGTATATCGATCTTCACCCATTGTCCCTCCGCCCCTTCCGGGCGCTTAGGAGCAGGATCATTCGCTTTAACGTTCTCCCAACTTTGCATCGCTTCCAGTTGATTTATGTTTATTTCAGGATTAAATTCATCGGTCCATACAACTTGCCAATCGTTAATCGATTGCTCGTCCGCGCTTTTTCGCTCGGGACTTTCCATTAAAAATGCACAAGTCGCTACAACACTAAGTACAATCAAGATGGCAAACGCTTTAAAAAAAGCCTTCATTCCAGCACCCCTGCCAATAATTTAAGAGCTAATCTATCTAATTCGATACAATAAACCGATAAACCTTCAATAATATGGAAAATAAAGAACGATTTAAATAAGGACACGTACCAGAAACATTTTACCGTTATTAACAAGTTTAATCTATGAATAGTTTTGTCAAATCTTGAAAATTACTTTCCAATCTTGTACGAAATAGAAATTTAAATAAAAAAAGCCCTGACCTCTTATGAGTTCAGGGCTAAGAACTAAGCGAGCTCTATTTCTAGTTTTTTTACATTCCCGCTGCGGATGTCTTCCGCAAGCCTGCCGGCAATAACGGAACCGTCCACACGCAAGGTCGTACCGTCATTTTTATGAACGGTGATGCTGGAGATCGTCGCTGCCTGCGGTCCAAAGGTATCCCGTTTCTCCGGATTATGATAAGTCACTTCCGTGCTACCCAGGAATTTGAACGATACTTGCCCTTGAGCATCAAACAGCCAGCCCGGAAGAGAAGGATTCAAATGAAGCTGAAGTTCTCCTTCCTGAACCCGGAATACGTGTTTGCCTGCCATCATTGTAATCCACATCCCGATGAACTCGGCGGTGGAACCGCTGAGTCTGGCCACAAAGCCCCGGCCGTGCACCTCAGGATCCGGATTTACGCTGGAAGCGATGAAGGACGAGTTTTCCAGCGTGCTGCGGCCATAAACCGCCGGATCCAGGAATGGAATCAACGAGGTTTGGATCTCCGCAAAGAACTGTTCCTTCAAGCCGGTCTTTAATAGCGCCAGCAAGTATTTATAGCTCATATGAAGAAATACGGATTCCCGCTCCAGCCAACCCGGTGTGAACGCGCGGATCCGGCCGATTTCATGGGATTCCTCGTTCAAGCTGACCGAAGTCTTGTACATCTGCAATTTTTGGTCGAAAAGATCGCTGCGGCGAATGTTCTCGTAAGCTTCTTTTGCTTCCTCCGGGTTCTCCAGCGTCTTCATCCAGCGTGCCGGACCCTCCAGGAAATGAGGCAGCGGACGTGCCGCAAATTTCTTGACCTTCGCCTTGGGCAAGCCGTAGCCGCTAATAATCGCATTCCCTTGTTCATCAAGAACAGGCTCGTATTCCACCGCTTCGAAAGCAAAGTACGTCGGCGTCAACCCACCGCCAAGTGAAATGGCTTCAGTTATACCGGCATCGATCTTGCGAAGCATATTTTTGTAAATTGAAACCAGTGTGGACAACTGAACTTTTTGCTCCGCTCCGCTGATTCCAAAGCGAATTCGTTCCCGATACCCTTCGCGCGCGGAAGCCGATTGATCCCAATATTCAAAAGAATCAAGCTCCCCTGCCAAGTGCCGGGACAGCAATCCGTTAACCTCATGAAGCAAATCGGCAATTTCTTCAGGCACCAGAACCTCTCTTGTCCCGGAGTCAAGCGCCTCTTCCAACACGAACTTCACAATTCGCTTCAATTCGAACGTTTCGCTCATCCCTGAGCCGAACAATCCCGGTAATCCGTTCATCGCATCGTTCCAGCCCGGCTTGTTTCCTTCCATTTCAACGCCCATTCCGTATGGATCCAGCGTGGCGAATTTAACGAGGGACAGGGAGAGCAGCTTGACGAACAAATTGGTGCGGTATACTTCACCGTTACCATGTCCGGTTTTCAGCCAATTGGTGGATTTGGCGGTGACCCCAAACCGCTGCATCTTCTCTTCATCATGCACCAGCGATCCGTATTGACGCACATGCTCGCCGTTCAGAACGTATTTCTCACTTCTTGGCAGAACTCTCGCCGGACTGTCAAAGTAAGTATAGTCCGTTTCTCCGTAGAGCAGCCCGTCTTTACGATCCGGGAAAATGTCGAGATAACTGTCGACCAAATCCATGTTGTAAGTCCAGTGATCCGACCAATATCCCTCTCCAAAGGCCGCCTCGATCCCCTGCTCGGCAAGGGAGAAAACGCCGGTCAGAAACTGTTCTTCGCCAAGGTTCAACGTTACATTATTGGCGGCGATATAGGAGATCAGCTTGCCTGGCGTAAATTTGCCGAGACAAAGTCTTTGAAGCTCTTCCCTGTGATCGGCCACTGCACCCTTCAGCCAATCCATAAGCTCGCCTGCCCGGCTTTCGGGAACCCGGAAGCTGGTACCTTCAACGCCGAGCGGATTGTATCCATCGGCTTGCATCAGGCTGAAGAAGGTTTTGATATTGAAGGTTCCGACCCGCGGATTAAAGTAAATGTCACTGCGGCGGTTCTGGTTCGCATCGCGGAAATTCCCGTTCCCTTGCGAATAATATTCCGGGGCCAGCGAGAAGAAGTTGTAATCCCGCTCCGGATCGCCGTGTTTACGGGAATACAGATGAATTACAAAGCCTTCCTTGCCATTCTCGAAAATAAACGGATATCCGCCGCGCAGGAAATTGTCCAGATAACTCTGTCTGCTATAAGCATCGAACAGTGGCATCGACGTCTTGGTGGCGATGTCCGCGGTCAAGTTTTCCGTCAACTCACGTGCTTCTATTTGTTTTTGCTCTATATAGGCCGGCGATGAGATCGAGTCAGCCTTCTCGTTCAGGCGTTCAACACTATCAAAGTGCCCGATCAGAGTGTAAATCGGCTTACTTTCCCCCGGCGCCAGTTCGGCGGTGACTCCCGTGAACCCGCAAGGCACCTTGTTCGTGCAGTATTGCGGCCGATCCGTCAGTTCCGCAAGCGGCGTACCGGCGAACCCTTCCGGATACCCGAGCGAAGTATTGCTGCCAAAGACCAGCTCAAAATCGGCAAAAGGTTTGATCCGGCTGCCTTGTTCATCAAACGACAAATAGAAATGCCCGCTGCGAACCTCGCTGATCTCCGCCTCGTCATGGGTGCTGGAGCGATTCCGGTAATAGGGAATTCCGTTCTCCAGGTTATCCACTTCCATCCAGCTGCGGAGCAGGTTTCCGATCTCTTTATATCCGGCGTTCTCTACCCCGTACGGCAAAATTTCCGGAAGTCCGTCCAGCACCTCCATGCGCAGCGCTTCCCCGGAAATGTTCGTAATCTCCACTTTGCGGACCAGTGCCGCATAATCTTCGTTCGGAATATGAAAATAAGTAACTTTCGTGCGCAACCCTTTGGCTTCGTTGATCTCTTCAATTCCGATTTCGTTAGCCAATATCCGCATCGTCCGTCGTGCCGCCGGGTCTGGGTAAGCATTTTGGAACGGCTCATAAATCGTATCAGCGCCTTCCAGCTTAACGAAGGTTCTGAAACCCTTCATCGATACGGATTGATACATAATGTTAGCCGGGGAGAACTCCATGATCGGACTGTTCTTGTCGCGAATCCCGAAGCTGCAGACCGCCTGACCCCGGTTGGCATAGAACGTCCACATCGGAATCCCCTTCAAGCCTGCCAAACCGGGCAAAAAGCTGGAGAAGGGCTTGGCCTGATCAAATTGGTCAATAATGAATTCCTCTTTTTCAAAACTGTAATTCGGCATAATGTCATATCCTCCACATACTGAAATATCTTGAAATTGCTTTATTGAATAATATAAGTTGCGATCGAATGGGCGGGCAGCGTATCGGTGACGGTCTCTTCACCTAATTGAACCGCAAATTCCCGCTTCTCGTCGGTTTCATTCTGAATGATCACGACCACGCTGGCATCCGTATTCTTGAATGCCGTCGTTTGCAGCCCGGGCGCATCCGAGGTCAGTCCTATCCGAACCGCACCCGGACGAATGTATTTACTGAAATGGCCGATGTAATAATACGAGCTGTTGTAATGGACGGTTCCGGTTACCGTATCCGCTATAATCGGAGCGTCGCAAAGATTGTTGACATGGTTGGGGCCTCCGGTTTCATCAAGAACGAGATTCCAGTCGAGATACCCCTCCGTCCAGTTATTCAAGTCGCCGATGATGTTGCGGCCGTACCGTTCTCCGGTAAACCATTCGCCCAGCTTGACTCCGCCTTCCTGACAGCCTTCCGTAAAGAGCAAATGCTTATCCGGGAACAGGTCATGAACCTTGCCGACTTCTTCAAACGCCTCGCTCACGTACCAGTGGAAACCTGTTCCCCAGACGTACTTGGCCGCTTCGGGATCGGATAGAACCGCCGAAGCCCGTTCTACAATCAGGTCGCGATTGTGGTCCCAAACCAGGATATTTACATCCTCCAGCCCTTCACGATGCATCGTTGGCCCGAGGTGATCGCGGACAAAATCACGCTCTTCCTCACCGCTGAAAATGCAGGAATCCCAGGTTTGCACGGCTGCCGGCTCATTTTGGACGGTGATGCCCCAAATCGGCACGCCTTCTTCCCCGTATGCCTTAATGAATTTGGTATAGTACAACGCCCAGGCTTCACGGAATTCCGGCTTCAGTTGGCCGCCATGATTCATTTCCCCGTTCGTCTTCATCCAGGCCGGAGGACTCCAAGGGGAGGCCAGCATCGTAATATCCTTGCCGACCGCTCTAGCCGCGTCATGAACCAGCGGCAGTATCCATTTTCGATCGCGCGAAATATCGAACGTCTTCAGTTCGGCATCGTTTTCTTCCACATAAGTATAATTGCCCAGCGCAAAATCGCAGCTGTGAATGTGTACCCGGCCGATTGTATATCCAAGTCCTTCCTCCGGATCAAAATAACTGCGGATCACTTCCGCTCTCTTTTCGGGACTAATACGGGACAAAGTATAGGCCGCTGCTTCCGTAAAAGCGCCTCCAAAACCAAGAATGGTTTGATAAGTTTGCTCGATCGTTACCTTAACTTTATCCTTTCCTTCCGCCGATCCTGCCTGAACCGTCAATTCCCCTTGCGGCTGCAAGCGTTCTCCGGTATCACGGGATGTCAGCACTTTAGACCATTTTGCCAATTTGATCCGCTCCTTTAAACAAATATTAGTTTCATAGTAAAACCTTTCGAAACCGGTTTCGATTTGCCTAAAAAAAAAACAGGGATCATTATAGCGATCGACAAGACTCCCTGATAACCAGCTCGACCGGAAGCATATCCGATTGAACTTCTTCCCCGCCTTCTATCGTATAGATTAACATGTCGGCTGCCCGATTGCCAAGTGCATATGTATCCTGACGAATCGTCGTTAAAGCAGGTGTCAAAAATTTGACCATTTCAATATCATCAAACCCGATAATGGAAATGTCCTCCGGCACGCGAAGACCCTGATTTTTAATCGCCATCATCGCCCCTACGGCCAGGTTGTCCCCGGCAGCAAAGACTGCCGAAGGCAGCACGCTTGATTTGAGCAGCTCTTCCATGGCGATCCGTCCGCTTTCAACCGTGTAATCATAGCTTCCCTGAATCACATGCTCCGGATTTACAGACAATCCGAGCCCTTCCATCGCATGCAAATATCCCTGAAGCCGTTTCTCCCCCGCAAAGGTATTCCCGCCGCCTATGTGGGCGATCAGCCGGTGTCCGAGCTCATGCAAATAATTCACGGCCAGGATGCCTCCGGCAATATTGTCCGAGTAGATCGTGCTCTTGGTATCCGATTCCTGATCCAGCAGAACGCACGGAATGTTTGATTCCAGCAGCTCCAGGAAATAAGGATCCGTAAAATCAGGCAAGATGACGACCACGCCGTCCACGCCGCGGATCTTGCAATGCTCCAGGTAACTGCTCTTCTTTCCCCCGATATCTTTAGAAATAAACATCAGGTCATACCCCCGGGAGGTGGATACTTTCTTGAACCCCTCAATAACCCCGGCAAAGTAAGGATGCAGAATCCCGGCTCCGGAAGGCTCGTTAAACAGCACTCCGATCGTCCAGGAGCGCTTGGTCGTCAAGGAGCGGGCATGAGCATTCGGCAAATATCCCAGTTGCTCGGCCGTCTCCAAAATTTTGCGCCGGGTTTTCGGACTGACATCGGCATAGTCATTGAACACCTTGGAAACGGTGGTCGGTGAAAAGCCCGTTGATTTCGCAATATCATAAATCGTGATCACTTGCCTATTCATCTCCTGCCCTTGTTCAGACCACCCTTAGGGGCTCATGAGAATTTTAGCCGTCCGCAAGAATGAAGTCAACCTCAGATGTCACCATCGCACCGGCCTTCCCCTCTTTGTTTCACCATACGCAGAACCGTTTAAAAAGTAGTCAAACGGACCTGCCGTCCAAGTCAGCACTGGTAAAGCATTCCTGAGCAGGATGATACTAAGGAGGGAATTCCATGTACGAGCCACGCGATAGAAATGAAGTTAGCAATGTGGATGTGGAACGGAGAGATGTCCAGCATAAATCGGAACCGAGCATGGTTGCGGCAACCTTCATTAAGTATGCGGCATACATTGTTTTATTCTTCGGGTTTCTCTACTTCCTTGTCAAATACGTGTTCCCTAAATTTTAAGGCCCTTTATACCGTCCGGAAAACAAAGAACCGCCCTTTCTCCGGGCGGTTCTTTGTTTTCCGTTTGAAATGCAGGAAATAGGGTAAACTCCATGTAAGTAGACTAAGATCAAGGAGGCGAAGCTTAATGCCGGAGTACCCGAAGACTGAAGGGGACCAAGCCTATGAGCGTTATCAGCTGTTAGGAGATTATCGTGACGAAAATGACATTCCGGGCGACGATTTGCTGCCTCACGATACGCGAATTACTCAAAGCTTGAGCGAACCTTCCGGAGAAGCAGCCGATACCGACGAGCTCCTGGCGGAAGATTCCCTGCCGGACGTTCCCGATGCGGATGAGATACAACCCGGAAGCCCGGTTGACCAGGTTGCTCCCGACCCGGATGCCATGCATGGCACCGACTTGCTGAACGGCTTTGACGGAGACGAAACGGAATAAACGATTCTGCTCTATTTAGAAACAGGGGGATTAACCGATATCGGTTAGTCCCCCTTTGTCTTGCTGCCTCATATTTTGAACTGTCCGACCAATTGCTGAAGTTGCTCGGCCATACTACTGAGATCAGCGGAAGAAGAAGCCATCTCCTCCAACGACGCTAGCTGTTCTTCCGCCGCTGCGGAAATCGTTTCCGTGTTCCCCGCCGTTTCCTCCGATAAATTGCGGATCTGACCGATCACAAGCTCGACCTCTGCGGCTTCCGAGGCCACTCCGTCCATGGTGACCGAAGCCTGGGATATCGTAGCCGCCGCTCCTACAACGGAATCCCGTATCTGGCTGAAGGATTTGCCGGATTTCTCCACGGCATCCAATCCTTCATTCACCCTTTCCTTAACCTCTTCCATCGTTGTGGCGGCCTGCTCCATTTCTTGTTGAATATGACCGACCAGCTCCTTGATTTGATCAGCCGAATGCTGCGAACCTTCTGCAAGCTTCCGGACTTCCGAAGCAACGACGGCAAACCCGCGGCCTTGTTCCCCCGCTCTTGCCGCTTCGATGGAAGCATTTAGGGCTAGCAAATTCGTTTGCTGTGAAATGCCTGCGATTACATTGATGATCTCACCGATATGTTCGGCACGACGGTTCAAAGAAATGACCACTTCGGCCAATCCCTCGACCGTGTGATGGATTCCCTGCATGGTACTCTCTGTACCCGCCGCCGCTTGTGCCCCTAAATTGGCGGAATCAGTGGTTTCCGACATGGTTCTGGTAACTTCCTGCATCTGAACCGAGACATCCTCTACCTTTCGCGCCATTTCCATGACGCTGCTGGTTCCGCCCTCGACACTCCGGAGCTGCTGCTCGCTTCCTGCAGCCACATCATGGATCGCGACTGTCACGTGCTCGATCGCCTTCGTCGTTTGCTCGGCCCCGGCGGATAGCTGTTCCGCAGAAGCGGACACACTGTTCGTCATGTCCTGGACGCCTTCTACCATTCCTCTAAGATTATCCACCATAAGCTGGAAATTCCCGGCCAATTCTCCGATTTCGTCTTGCCTGAATGAATCGAGACGTTTCGTCAAATCGCCTTTTCCCAATATGCTGGTCGCTTCATTTAATTTCTTTAATGGAGATATAACCGAGCGGACATTCATAAAGACGATGACGGCTGCGCCAAGTATGGACAGAACGACGACGAGAATCGTGGTATTGCGAATTCCTGCCGTCCCTTCCGCAACTTCGTTCTGACTAATGGTTCCCCCGATTCTCCAGCCCGTGGCCTCATTTTTCATGAATGCCATTTTATAACGGTTGTCCTGCTGGGAATAGCCGAGCTTTCCGCTGTCGCTCTGGAACATCCGGTTAACGAACTCTTCCTTATACTCCGAACCGATTTGGGCCGTTGGATGAACCAGCAGCTTCTTGGTGCTGTCGACGATAAAGATATAGCCATCGTTCCCTACCTTCATATTCGTCATGGAAGCAACCGCGCTCAAATCCAGATCTAGAGAAATCACGCCGCTCCCATCGGCCAACACTTGCGAGATGGACACGACCGGCTTGCCGTCAACCGACAAATATGAAGGCGACACAACCGCCTTTTTGGACTTCAGCGCATGTACATACCAATCTCTGGTACGCGGGTCGAAGTCATCGTCAAGCTTCAGATCGGAAGACAGCAAAATGCTTCCCTTGTTTGTCCCCACATACAAGTTCAGGACATCCTTGTGGATGGCCTGGTATTCCTGCAGTTTATTCTTGATTGCGCTGCTCCCGGCCGCAACTTCCTGATCTACCCCCGTCCCCGGAATCTGTTCGCCGTAATAGTTGAGATCCACCATTTTCTGACTGATCTCATTCGTGATAATCGCGTCCGCCGAGCTGACGCTTTGCAGCGCACTCATCATTAAGTCCTGCTCTACACGATGGCTCGCAGCCGAATAGGTAATCGAGCCGATAATGATGCTCGGGACAAGCAATACAATCGTGTAGGAAACGATCATACGCTTCCGGATCGATAAAGATTTTTTTCTCATGACGCCGCCTTCTCTCTGCAGATATATGGATTTACATCGTAATCTATATATCGGCAGCAAAACATTGACGATTTATTGACAATTAATGGGGTTTATATAAAAATTCTAATGCGTTTACCGGATCATCCCCGTATATTTAACACTTACATTGGCTTTAACCTGGAATTCCAAGCCGGGATAAAGACGCTCCCACTCCTCCCGCTCGGTCGCATTATTCCAATTCCTTGAATAATATCGAAGCCCCCAGCCAAACGGATCCACTCCGGAAGCTTGTATTTTCTTAAACAAGTTTACGCTGTCCTTTTCCCATTTTTCGCTCGCCGCTTTGGATATACTCCGCAATACAGGACCGGTGACCGGCGTCCCCTTCATATTATCCTCCAGCGAAGCAATACCGGACAGGCGGTATTCCACAACAGCCTGCTTTTCTTTGCCTGTCTTGATACGGTATTTGAATTTGGAGTTCTCCAGATTGTAATCGTAGGAATTACCCTCGGCATCCACCTTGAAGCTGGAGCGCAGGTGGTTCGAGGTTAAGAGATTCAGCATCCGGGTTTCGTCCGGCGTAAGTATGGTGACCAGCTTTTGCTTGTTGAATAGTGCGACCCTGTCTATGATCAGCATATCCGGGTGCTTCGTCCTCACAACCGGCATGAACGGATCAAGCCCGTGTTCCGTCGTCCTCCTGCTTAAATCAAAAGAATATGCGGACTTAATGTAAGGGGATTCCGTCCCCTCTTTGCCTAACCCCAGAATCAGGGCATTTCCCGGCAATCTCTCGGATTTGGTCTGCATTTTAACGACTTCCCTGGCAGTCGGCTGTCCTACCGCAACAAACATAATCAACTGGATATCCCGGCGACGGGATGACCAGTCAACCAGGGGGATAATATTGTCCCTTGCTAATGATTCCCCATAGATCATCGCCTTGCAGTGGCTGAAATCCAGTTCTTTGTCCGTTTTCGATTTAGCCAGGCGCACTGCTTCGGGAACGCTCTCCGCAATCTCGGTAATGACGACCGGTTCCTGGCTTCGTTTCGTCGGATCGCCTTCTGGAATTGCCATCTTGAGCGTCACCTCAAACTGGTTCTTCTTATCCTTATCCTCCGGACGGTCGATTCCTATCGCCAGCACGAAGGATCTCTTATCGATATCCTTGAACTGACAACCGGAAATGGTCCAGGGCATCGCGATCGCCAGCAGACAACAGATTATTTTTTTCATGTCTTTTTCGCGCTCCTTTTCTTGGCATAAAACAATATAGCCAGCAAAACGAACTCATTTATGAGGCGAATATTCAAAAACCACTGTCCTATTTGACCCAGTCGGACCTGGTTAAGGAAGTTCATAATTACGATCGTCGCTATGGAAAAAGGAATCAACACCCACCAATCGGCCTTTTTTCCGGGGAGTTTTCCGGACTTAGACTGAAATGCGCCTTTAAACAGCTCCAGCCCGACATGCCAATGAACAACCGTGCTGAGCATGGAGATCATCAAATAGATCGTATAAAACAAAAAGAGCACTCGCTCGATAATAAATAATTCCATTCGGATGGAATCAGCCGTTGAAAACCAGCTATATACATGATTTTCCACACCGACAGTCCCCTGATATCCGATAGGTACCTCAAAAGTAATTAACAAAATAACCAAACCAAACAACGGAATGGTCCATAAGTATCTCGTTTTCAGATCTTTGAAATTCCGGTTGAAAATTGCGAGATTAAAAAAGCCGGAAAAGATGAACGTCGCGCCGGCCACAGTCACATATTTGGGCTTGGTCCACATGTAAGTAACGATTTGCAAGACCGCGTCCCAACTAAAATTCGGGTTCAAAAAGGCCTTAACGAGCATGTATATAATGACCGGCGTTGAAAGAAACAGAATCGTCTCCAATCCGTAAAGGATCGACTCGGAGGATAGGCGGCAGCAGATGGCCGAAAGCAGCAGAAACCCTATAATAACGGCATACGGAGAAATATCCGGACTGATATAACGAACAGTGATGTCTACGAACGACAGCATCGTAATGATGCCGGCAGAAAACCAGAAGCAAGCGTACATAATTAATAGAAAAAATGAAAAGAATCTGGGCAAGTTGGCATTATAGATTTCCGGCAACCCCTGCCCCTTAAAACCGGCGATACCTTTCGTAAATCCGTAGAGCAGCAAAGCTCCGATGGCGGTCGATATAAAGATCGACGGCAAGGTCCCTTGAAATCTTGTGAAAATTAGAACCCTGGGAACAAAGTTGATAATGTTCATCAATGCGTTCACCAGAAATAAATAATATATATATTTGCTGCTTACCATGATTATTGCCCACCCTTTGATTTGATTTCCAGCGCATACATTTTCATATAAGGCCGGCCAAAGCTGCGGATTCCCGATAAATACATGATTAATCCCACCACCGATCCGACAACGCCCAACAGACCGAAGGTAATCGCGAACAAGGTCATAATGTATTTGATAACACGTATGGTGTACCCCATCATACTTATCGGAATGATAAAATTGGAAATCGCGACGGCCGACACTAAAATGATCATAATATTGCTGACCAGTCCGGCCTGGGTCGCTGCCTGCCCAAGAATCAAACCGCCGACCGTCGTAGCGGTAGGCCCAATTGCCTTAGGCAGACGCAAGCTCGCCTCCGTCAGAAATTCCATCATCAACAGCATCAGAAAGACTTCCATGAAGGAGGGATAGGGGACCGCGGCCCGGCTTCCAGCGATCAGCAGCGAAATCTGTATCTTTAATATCTCGGGATTGTAAGAGGCAAAAGTGACATAGAGAGACGGCAACGTCAACGTCAAGAGCAAACCGATGTACCGGATGGTTTTCAGAAACCAGCCGACCATAGGGACCTGGATTTTATCATCCATCGCCGTGAAAAAGTCACTGAAAATCGAAGGAGCAAGAATGGCAAACCCGTTGGAGTTAATCAGCACCGCGACCTTGCCCTCCGCAATATTGAACACTACCCGGTCCGGTCTTTCCGTAACGATCATTGTCGGAAAAATCCGTACCCGTTCGGGACTGATATATTTCTCCAACTCCCCTGCGGATTGCAATATATCGATTTTTACATTTTCGATCCGCTTTTTCATTTCCTTGAGCACTTGCCGGTCCACTCGCTCGTCATCGTACAGAATAGCCACCGAAGTTCGGGAAACCTTTCCTACGGTCAACATATCGATCTTTAAAGTTTCCGATTGATATCTTCGCCGGATCAGGTTTATATTCAGCTCGATATTTTCGCTGAACGCATCCCGCGGTCCCTGAACGATGGCCTCGTTCACCGCTTCACCGACTCCGCTCGACTCCACCTTGACCGCATTGAATAAATAACCGCTTTTCCCGATCGATATCAACACGAATCCTTTAAGCACAAACTCAATAATCTGCTGCCGTTCCCCAGCTTGAACGGTACCCGGAAAAGAAGCGATATAATTCTCGAAAGCTTGCAGGCTTTCCATTTCATAGCTTGGAATGACGATATAACGGTTAATCATATCCGAGTTCGTTAAGCTGCTAAGATATTGCAGCCCGATTTCATCGGAAGAGCCGAGAGACCGCTGCTCAAAATCAACCTGTCCCGACATTTTTTCAGATAGCCATGCAGCTCCCGGTTCACCTTGCTTCTTGCCCAATTCCGATCCCTCCAGCTCACATCCGATATTAACTCCTTAGCTGAGCCTATTTTGCCAATAACTCCCGATTCTCATTCATTTTGCGGACGGCCAAGGGGAGGCTGAGCGAGAAAAAAAGAAAAGGACCTCACCTTATCGGTGAAGTCCTTTAAATAGAAGATGCCCGGCAAACGCGGTTCCTGCCCGACGTCTTTGCCTGGTAAAGCGCCTGATCCGCTCTCTCGAACAATAGTTCCTCGACGATATCCGGATAGGTGGCGCTCCCGGCGGAGATCGTAATTTTATGTTCGGTTCCGTCCGGCAGAATGAAGATCTGGTTCTCGACATTTCGCCGAAGCCGCTCAGCTATAATCTCAATGCGTTCGGAATCGCAATCATCCACGATCACGGCAAACTCTTCTCCTCCTTTACGGGCAATATGATCTCCTGGATGAAAAGTATCCCTCAAGACCATAGCCAGTTGGGATAAAACCGCGTCACCGGCCGGGTGGCCGAATGTATCGTTTACCTGTTTAAAATGGTCGATATCAATCAGCAATAGGGTAATGGGCACGCGATACCGGGTCGAGGATGCGATGCGCTGCTCCATAATGACTTCAAAAGCCCTCGCATTAAACAAACCTGTCAGGAAGTCGCGATGAGCCGCTTCGCGCATAATTCTTAATGAATCGTCTGATCTTTTCAAATATAGGAGCATTGCGAGAGTAAACATTCCTCCCACGATAAAGACAAGACAAAACGTTCCGATCGGAACCCATTTGTTCTCAACCAGAATAATGGAGAAGACCACTACGGATAGCCCGGCGGATAACCCCAGTGTCCAGGCCCATCTCTGTAGCGACAGCTTGTAGTCTTTTAAAATCAGGATCGCAATGATAAAGGTTCCCAGCGCATTGACGGCTCCCCAAACCGAAGCCATGCTCACACCGCTTAAGAATACTAGCCTGTATACAAAAATAATGACTGTGGCGACCAAGCCCGCTATCCATCCGCCGAGAGAGACGGAAATTAATATCGGCAGCTGCCGGAAGTCGGCAAAGACGTAGGTGTTAATCGGGAATGTGTAATACATTAAAGCGACCCCGAATAGTCCAAGGACCAATCCGAGTATCAGCTTGGTTTGATTTCTTTTGTGAAGATTGTAGGCTTGGCACTTACCCCAGGCCATGTTCCCAAAAAATAAAAAGGTAGTCAAAACAGTAAAGTTGTTGATTAGACTCTGCAGCATATCCTATTTTACCTCTCAACTGTAATCATCCGACAAGAGACCATTGCCGGACTAGGTAAGCATATCACAAAATTTAGGTAAAGGACTCACATATTCGCTTAATTTTCGATTATTTTTCGCTAATGTTCGACAAATTTCTACATCTTTCACGGAGACTTTCAATGGATTCCGCTTTCGAATCTGCACATGATATAATGGGCTTAAGTTGTTGGAAGGGAGAGCAAGATGATGAACGACACGGCGGCTGTCGATGAACAGGAGCCTATTGAAGTGTGCCTGTTAGCCGGGAAAATCATGCTCCAAAGCGGAGCGGAAACCTACCGGGTAGAGGATACGATGACCCGGATCGCCACGGCCTTGGGCCTTGCCGGATCCCATAGTTACGTCACGCCCACAGGCATCATGTTTCAATCCGATGACATGAGATGGGCCAAGCTGATCCGGATTGTGGAACGCACTACGGATTTGCAGAAGGTTGCTGCCGTGAACGATGTTTCACGCAAGCTGTCCAGCCGGGATGTCACGGCTGCAGAGGCCCGGGCCCTTCTCGTGGACATTGACACATCGCGGCATGCCTACCCGGTCGGGCTTCAAATTGCCGCGGCCGCCATCTCCAGCGGGTGCTTCACCTTGATGTTCCGGGGCAGCCTGTTTGATTTTTTTCCCGGCGTCGTATGCGGCGGACTCGGTTTCCTGGCGTTCATCCTGCTCCATCGTCTCGTCAAAGTGAAGTTTTTCGCGGAATTCAGCGCTTCCTTTCTGATCGGCATCGTCGCCTCGCTGCTGGTGTTGGCCGGAATCGGCAAGGAGCTCGATAAAATCATTATCGGGTCCGTCATGCCCCTTGTTCCCGGACTATTGATCACCAACGCGGTCCGGGATTTGATGGCCGGCCATCTGGTCTCCGGATTGTCCAGGGGCGCCGAGGCGTTCCTGACCGCTTTTGCCATAGGGGCTGGTATCGCCTTCGTATTTACCATTTTATAATCCGGAAAAGAGGACTTAACCTGCTATGAACCTGGTTCTGCATTTCATTACCAGCTTTATCGCCTCTGCGGCTTTCGGCATCCTGTTTAACGCCCCCAAGCGGACCTTGCTGCAATGCGGATTCTCCGGCATGCTGGGCTGGGCCGCTTACATTTTGCTGGGTTACAGGCTGGATACCATATACGCGACCGTAGCCTCGACGATCATCGTCGGTGTGGTCAGCCAAATCTTCGCCCGTACTTACAAGAAGCCCGTTATCATCTTCAGCGTATCGGGAATCATTCCGCTGGTGCCGGGAGGCATGGCCTACGACGCCATGCGGAATTTCGTGGAAAAGGAATATAACACGGCGATTCAGCTTGCGGCGCAAGCATTTCTGATCTCCGGTTCCATCGCCATCGGGCTTGTCTTGTCCGAGGTGCTCAATCAAATTATCCGCAAAATCCGGATGCCCCGCCCCAAAAAAGTCCGCGCCAAATAAGCCGGCAAGAAAGAAGATGAACATCAAAGATGATAGCTCAAATTTTGCTGGATGTCGTTTTGCCCATTTTCGTGCTGATCGGGCTCGGAGCCTTGATGCAGCGGGCCTTTCGACTCGATTTGTACACCCTCGCCAAAATTAATTTTTACTATATTACGCCGGCTGTCGTGTTTCTCAGCATGTACCATTCCGAAATGTCGCCTGCGCTTCTCGGCAATGTTACGTTATTTTATGCGTTATATGTACTACTGCTCTATGTCGTGAGCATGATCGTCAGCCGCCGCATGAAATTCAGCCGGGGAATGAAAGCCGCTTTTACGAACAGCCTGATTCTCGATAATTCCGGGAATTATGGCTTGCCGATCAATCAGCTCGCTTTCAAAGGAGATCCGCTGGCATCCTCCCTCCAGGCGCTCATTATGACGTTTCAGAGCCTGGTTACCTTTACTTACGGCGTAATGTCGGTGCAACGGGCCAAGTCCGGCGGAACCTTGAAGGCTGCCCTGATCGGTTTTCTCAAGATGCCGGTGCCCTATGCGCTCGTACTCGGGCTGGTTTTCCATGTCCTGAAGCTCCCTCTTCCGGAGTTTGCCTCCAAACCGCTGGGCTACATTTCCGATTCCATGGTCAGCGTGGCTCTGCTTACATTGGGAGCGCAAATTGTAAAGTACCCGCTGCGGCTGGACCGCCTCGACGTGTATGTCAGCGTTCTTTTGCGTTTGCTGATCGGTCCTGCCATCGGTTTATTACTCGTCTTCCTGCTGGGGCTCAAGGGTGTGCCCGCCCAGGCGCTTCTGATCGCTTCCGGGATGCCTACGGGTGTGAACAGCACCATCCTCGCTGAAGAATACGATAATGAACCGGATTTCGCATCGCAAACCGTGCTGATTTCCACATTGCTCAATATCGTAACCATCACGGCATTAATCTCCCTTGCGAAATATGTGGGGTAAAGCTCAAATGCCAAGAGGCCAGCTACGGATATTTCCTCCGTCGCTGGCCTCTTCTTTTTTCATCCTGAGTTTCCACGCCTGCTTTACAGATCAGGCCGCTTTTAGATTACCGGCTTTCCGTTCATCTCATGAGTCATTTGATGCCATTCTTTAATCATTCGTCTTAGAAATAGACCCTCTTGTTTTCCTAATCCATATTGGTTCTCCCTGGCGATCATCTCGCCAATCCGTCGTTTCAACATTTCACTCCGGCGTTCCAACATTTCATCATAAGCCAAGTAAAGTCATCTCCTAAATCCGTTGTAATAACGTTATTTTCACACATCTATTAGTATAGACGTTATAATTCGGGAGGGAAAACCGGATGTCTTTACCTAAGCCTTGATGAGATAGGATGCTCTATCACTACCCTACTGTAATGCGATCCAGCCGCAAACTTCCTCCCATATCCTCCCGGATGGTCCGGTTTCCTCGGGATGGTCCCGGAGGTGCCCGTCCAGATCGAACTATCTGTCGGAAACATAAGCCTGAGTACCCTGCCCCGACCGATTGGATCGATTGGATGGAGTTTCCTTGTATAGGGCAAAGGGTAAAGAGATAAGTAATAACAGAAGATGGACCATTGCGCAATATTACAAGGAGGGTACATATTCTATGAATCTCAAAGGAAAAGGCTGCTTGATCCCGCTGATCATCGTCATTGCGGTGGTCGTTATTCTCATTGCTCTGTTTGCCGGAAATTACAACAAATTCGTCGCGGCGGACGAAAACGCGAACCAGGAATGGAGTAAAATCGACGTTCAGCTCCAGCGGAGATATGATCTGATTCCGAATCTGGTCAATACGGTAAAGGGATACGCCTCCCATGAAAAGGAAGTAATCAAAGCAGTATCCGACGCCCGTGCCGCACTCGGCGGAGCAAGAACTCCGGATGAACTGGCTCAGGCCGACCAGCAATTGTCCGGCGCGCTCAGTCGTCTTCTGGTTGTCGTAGAGAATTATCCGACGCTCAAAGCAGACGCGCAGTTCACGCAGCTGATGGACGAGCTTGCCGGCACGGAGAACCGGATCGCTGTAGCCCGGAACGATTATAATGCAGCCGTCGCCACCTACAACAATATGCGAAGACGCTTCCCGGGCAATCTGCTCGCAGGCATCATGGGCTTTGATAAACGGGAGTATTTTGAGACCACGCCGGAATCGCGGACCAATCCGGAGGTGGACTTCGGCACGGATTCAACTTCATCCTTGAACCCGGTAAATCCATTGCTTCAGTTCCCGGGTGAAGAAGCCCGGGCGGGGGCTGGAGCATGAAACCTTCAGGTGGCCGTGTTTGTTCCGGCACCGGGTCCGCTTGCTTAAGAATTGTGTCCCTCCTCCTGCTGGCTTGTGTTCTGCTGGGAGGGCCTGCTCCCCTCTTTGCCGCACCGAATATTCCGGAGCCGCAAGGCGATATTTATGTTCAGGATTTCGAGAACCTGCTCACGGCTGAACAGGCCCGGGAATTAAACAGCTTGGGAAGGGCCCTGGAGGATCGGACCAAGGCTCAAATTGCCGTATTGACTGTGCCAACTCTGGACGGCTACACCGTGGAAGAGTACGCTTTGCAGGCCCTCCGCAAATATGGACTGGGGGACCAGAAATTGAATAACGGAGTGCTGCTTCTGCTGTCGATGGAGGATGGCGAGCCGGGCAACCGACCGCTGCGGATCGAAGTCGGCTATGGCCTCGAAGGGGCTCTGCCTGACGGCAAGGTCGGCAGAATCCTCGATCAGGTCACCATCCCTTATCTGGTGAACAACCATCCTGGTGAAGCGATCGTGGAAACCTATAAAACGCTATACAACGAAGTTGCCAGAGAATATGGTGTGGAGGGAACTTTAACGCCGCAGGAAATTGCGGTTCCCGAAGCGCCTGCCGGGAATGGTGGAGACGGCCGCTTATCCTCCGGCTGGATCATTCTCATCATCGCTTTTCTGGCGGTAGATTTTATTTTCTTCCGCGGAATGATGACGATGTTCCTGATCTCGATACTCGGTCGGGGAGGCGGCAGCGGCGGAGGCGGAGGCTTCGGCGGTGGTGGTGGCGGCTTCCGCGGAGGCGGCGGGGGCTCCTCGGGAGGCGGAGGCGCAAGCCGAAGATTCTGATTCACGGCAAGTCCGGCTACCCCAACGCGGCAACTCCCGGTATAATATCCATAGGATATTAGCCAAAGGAGAGAAACCTACTGAATATGGATCCCATTACCTCACTGTCGCAAAAGGCCGTATTTTTTGATGTGGACGATACGCTCTACGATCACCTGATTCCGTTCCGCGAGGCTCTGCAGCGTGTGCTCGGCACCGGCGAAGACTTCCCTTATGCCCCCGCCTATCACCGCATGCGTTATTATAGCGATAAACTCTCCGCAGAAGCCGGGGGCACTCCAACGCATGGCTCCGAGCTCAGCGAGATGCGTACCCGCAGGTTTTCGCTTTCGCTGGCCGAATTCGGCATTCTGCTGACCGGTTCTCAAGCTGAAGAAGTCCAATCCGAATACCTGAACCGCCAATTTGATATTACTCTGTTCGACGGAGCCCGTCCTTTAATGGACGATTTGATCGGCCGAGGAATTATTGTCGGCTTGATTACGAACGGTCCCCCGGAGCATCAAATGAAAAAAATCCGCGCCCTTGGACTGAGTGAACTCATCCCTCCGGAGCGGATTTTTATTTCGGGGGCCGTCGGAATCACCAAGCCGGACCGCAAGTTGTTTGATCATGTGACCGACGCGCTGAATTTGACCTCCGCTGCTTGTTATTATGTCGGCGATTCCTGGCGGAATGACGTCGTCGGCGCTTTGGAGGCCGATTGGAACGTCCTTTGGTTCAATCACCGCGGCGCGGAGCCCGAATCATCACACAGCCCCCATTTCAAGGTGGACAGCTATGCGGACATCGCTCAAATTCTTCTGGATGCCGCTGGGCAGGCGCAGAAATAAGTTACCCTGCCGATCAATAAAACAGGGACATCCCGTCTCCCAATAGCCGGCCGATCCGGCCGAACAGGACGTTACCCAACAATCCTACGGTAATCGAGGATGCGATGTATACCAGGATTGTGCTTTGCAGCCTGTCGAACATCCCGCCCTCTTCAGGGATCAAGCTTGAAATAACGAATGCCGGGACTGCAAACATCGCCCCGAACAGGCCGACCATGAGCAGCAGTGACTGGAGCATGTTGACTTGCAGGATCGCCATCAGCAGGGCAAGCAGCAGCAATGCCGTAAAGGGTACAAGATAAACGCCAAAACGGGCAGCAACCTCTTGAAAGTTCCCTTTTCCTTTTCCGTACTTAATGGCTAAAAAACAATAGGCTACCGTCAAGATCGACATTATGGCGAAAGCCAGTGCCGGTCGCAGCACGAGGTCCAAAAAAGGATAGTCTATCCAACCAGCCAGGCGGTGGAAGCCGAAATAGATAATTAGCGGTACGACCAGGGAATAAAGGACTATCGTGATGATTCCATTGATAAACTGCTCCCTGCCTACGCCTTTAGCGTAGGCTGCGGGGCTTTTTAATGCGGACGCAAAAAATTTGAAATACAGCCTGGAAGCCTGTTTGGCATTTTCCAAATATGCGTTGGCCTGCTGCCCCTCCCCGGTGGTCTTAAGCAGCGGCGTTCCGCAATCCTCGCAAAACTTCGCGTTTTCATTCGATTGGCTGTGACGGCAATTCGGACAAATCATGAGCCTCCTCCTCTCTACCTCCAATTATGTTGGATAAACCCGGTAATTATCAACCCCGACATTGAAGCTCGTTCTTTTGATTCACCAAGTATCGTACGGGTATAAAACTACTGATATCCCAATACTGCACTGTTCAGAGAGGAGCTATCCCATGAACCAATCCAGATTGAAGGACTATACAGCTGTCGTAACCGGAGGCGGGTCCGGCATCGGCAGAGCCGCCGCGATCCGTATGGCGCAGCATGGCGCAAAAGTATATATGTTGGACCGGACGCCGGAAGAAGCCGAAAAAACCAAACGGACCATCGAATCCGCCGGCGGGCAGGCTGCTGTGATCCAGTGCGATATTTCCAAGCCGGAAATGATCGAACAGGGATTCCGCCAAATTGCAGAAGAAGCGGGAAACATTCAGGTCGTCTTCGCGAATGCCGGTATCAACGGGACTATGGCCCCGATCGAGACTATGGAGATCAGCGACTGGGACCAGACGATGGACATTAATCTTCGGGGTACGTTCGCTACCGTAAAATACGCTATCCCCTACATGAAGGAAAATGGAGGCAGCATCATCATTACCAGTTCCATTAACGGGAACCGGGTCTTCTCCAATATCGGCTTCTCTGCCTATGCCTCTTCTAAGGCGGCTCAGGTCGCCTTTATGAAAATGGCCGCTCTTGAGCTGGCCCAGTACGGTATCCGGGTGAATGCGATTTGCCCCGGTGCCATCGAGACGAATATCGGGGACAATACCTTCCCTACGGATGACATCAAGGAAGTGAAAATTCCGGTGGAATTTCCTGAAGGTGACCAACCGCTGGAAAAGGGTCCCGGCAAACCCGAACAGGTGGCCAATCTCGTCCTGTTCCTCGCATCCGATGAGTCGTTTCATTTGACGGGCACCGAAGTATACATTGACGGAGCCGAATCTCTTTTGCACGGTTAACCTGTAAGAAGTAACAAAGCCTGCTCCCTGTATCTGCCGGGAAGCAGGCTTTTTCTATGCCCCCTAAGAGACCTTTTCCCCTTTTCTAAAGCATGATGTTTCATGAGGAAGCTGCATATTTTTCCAACGATATCACATAATACTTAAAAATCCATGGGCAGGAGGAGGACATCTTGTCGATATTCAGCAAGATCGCTCAAATTTTTGATTCCGGCAAAAACCAACAAGAGCAATCCCCTCAAGGAACAAAGCAGGTTTCCGGCCCGTTGTCCCTGGATACCGTTCTTCAGGAGTTCAAAGAATGCAGCGATCTGACCCGATACAGCATCCCTTTGTTACAGGCCGATTTGCTTTTCTTTGAACATCAGATCAATATGAAGACCTATGAGCGCGACGTTCTCAGGCCCCTGTTAAATATACGGAATGAAGAACTCGACGATCTGTTGCAGCAATCCCAATTTTCGCCTGCTTCCGAAGCAATCGATGCGGTTTCGGGGATTTTAACTGGGAATGTCGCCCTGTTTGTCCCGCAAGGCGTTTACCTTATCGATGCCTATGGCCCCGAGAAACGGAGCATCGAGCAATCGCAAACCGAAAGCGCCATTACGGGGCCGCATGACGCATTTAACGAATCACTGGAAACCAATCTTTCGCTGATCCGCCAAAAATTCAAAAGCAATCGATTAAAAGTTTCTCAATTCGAGGTTGGCGAATTGACCAAAACTAAAGTTTGTCTTCTATACATCGACGGGATCGCTTCTATGGAACACGTCAAAGAAATGGGGAGCCGGATCAAAGCTATCGAGTTTAGCAGTCTGTACGACGGTACGATGTTGACACAGTTGATCGATGATTTTCCAAACTCTCTATTCCCTTTGTTTCAAACATCGGAGCGACCCGATATTGCGGTGTCCAAGCTGAATGACGGAAAGCTCATCGTCATCGCCGACCAAAGTCCCTCGGTGATCATTGCGCCGTCTTCCTTTTTTGAATTTTTCACGACGCCTGACGATTATTACAATCGCTGGGCTGTCGGCAGTGCGCTGAGACTGCTGCGTTACTTGGCATTTATCATCACGATTTCTTTAACTTCCCTGTATGTTGCCATTACCACCTATCATTATGAAATGATTCCCGAGAATCTATTGGTCTCCCTTACCGAATCCCGGAGCCGGGTGCCTTTTCCGCCCATCATAGAGGCCTTGCTAATGGAAACGACCATAGAGATGCTTCGGGAAGCCGGGGCCAGACTGCCGACAAAAATCGGACAGACGATCGGCATCGTCGGCGGTATCGTCATCGGAACCGCAGCCGTGGAAGCCGGATTCACCAGCAACATCCTAATCATTTCGGTAGCGATGTCCGCGATTGCTTCCTTCGTGATTCCCAGTTACGTCATGAGCGGATCGATCCGATTGATTCGATTCGGACTTATCATTTTATCCGGCATGCTGGGTAATTTCGGATTCATCGCGGGGATTGCGCTCATGATCATTCACTTGTCCAAGCTGACCAGCCTCGGAACTCCCTATACGATTCCGGCTGCACCGATCAAGCCGATGGATTGGAAAGACATTTTCATCCGGGGACCGTTTTGGTCATTTCACCAGCGCCCGTCGCAATCGGCCTCTCCGAACAAGAATCCAAACAAGATGAAGAAATAGGTGATTTCCTTTGTCACATGAAAAGCTACACCGGTTTCAAATTGCCTTATTGATTTTCAACACGCAAACTGGTGTGGTCCTATTTATTCTTCCGCGTACAGTAGCCACCTATTTCGGCACGAACGGATGGATCGCGTTAATCTTCATGTTCCTGCCGATCACATTGAACATTTTGCTGATCACATCGGTTTACCGGCTTGGCCGCGGCGCGTCCATATTTGCGATTCTAAAATCCGGAATCCCCCGCTTCTTGCTATTTCCGATATATCTAGTCATGGGCAGCGGGTTGGCTATGGTGGGATGTCTGGTAATCAAGCAGTACGTCATGATCTATCAATTGCTCATCTTTCCGCAAACCCCCGATATCGTATTGAAACTGGTTGTCGATATCATCGTTTTTTTGCTGGTGACCAAAGGGATCTATAATATATCCAAGGCTAATGTGTTTTTCGTCGCCTTGCTGATCACTATGGTTCCGCTCAGCTTTATCTTTATGAAAGATTTCGATATAACACGAATGTCTTCGTTCTTTTTCAAAGAAGGGAAGGATTTCGGACAGGGGTTCATAAAAGTATACGGCTCCTTTATGGGGTACGAGTTATCCTTATTTCTGTTTCCATATGCCGAAAAGGGAAAGAAGTGGCTCAAATACATCCATCTGGGCAATAGTATGACTGTTCTTGTCTATTTGCTAGTAACGGTGATATGCTACGGTTTTTTCAACTACAAAGAACTGGTCCATCTGTCTTTCCCGTTACTGGACATGTTTGGTTACTTGTATTTCCCCTTTGTCGAACGGGTGCAAAATTTTCTGTACAGCCTCTTTCTGGTGTCGATCCTTATTACCGGCGGGATGTACTACTGGTCCAGTCAGGCCGTATTCACCGAGTTGATCCCCCGGCTTCCGTGGAAATGGGTTCTCTTTTTCGTGATGGCATCCACCTTCATCGTAGCTTTTATCCCCAAATCTCTAATTGAGGTAGAAGATTGGTTTAATGTTTTGATCTATCTCCAGCTTGGGGTCGCTATCGTGATTCCTCTATTGGCTTTATTGGCACTGCTGATACAGAAAGGCAGGAAACGTCATGCTTAAAAGAGCGGGAATACTAATCAGCTTCATTTGTCTCTTACTGCTCACCACTTCATGCAGTCAGGACCAGCATATTCTTGAGCGGGTCGGTTATGTCCGTACCGTAGGCTTTGATCGGGAGAACGAAAATCGGGTCAGAGTTACGCTTAGCATTCCCCTGATTCTTACGGAGGCCAATCAGACGCGTTTTACGGATGAAATTTTGACCGCGACCGCCAAAAGCGGGAAAGAGGCTCGAATCACGCTCTCTCGAAAAACGAGCAGAAAGCTGCTCAGCGGACAAATCCGGACGATCATGTACAATACGAATATAGCGAGACAGGGATTGAGGGATTTTATGGACACCCTGCAGAGGGATCCCACGATTTCCAAACGGACGGAGCTCGTAATAGTCGATGAATCGGTCCATAACATTCTGTCGCGCACTTACAAGGGGCATCCCCGGACAGGCCAGTATATCGACCGCCTTCTGAAAAAGGAATTCGATATGCAGACGATTCCCCGTATTTTGCTGCACGAATTTTTCCGCGATTATTATGACGACGGCAAGGATCCAATTGCGAACATGATCCGAAAAAGCGGAGAAGATCTCGAATACGCCGGAGTCGCTCTCTTTCACGATGACAAATACATGGGCAAGTTAACGCCGGACGAGGTCTTCTATTTTTCAATCATGTACCATGACCATGGAAAGGGCGAATTTACCGTCACTTCGGATAAACCGGAAATGAAGTCTGTCACCCTGGACGGAATTAACAGCCGCAAGAAGGTTAAAATCAGAAAAAACGAGGAAGGAAATTATATCGCCGATATTTACATTAAATTCAATGGATCGGTACTGGAATATGTGGGTGATATGAATTTGACCAGCTCTGCGGACAGATCTAAGCTGGAGAATTTATTGAACGAGCATGTAGTTCAGCAATGTGAGAAGGTCGTGAAAAAATTGCAGAAGCATCGCACCGACAGCATTGGGATCGGGCAGCACGTCCGCAATAAAATGAGTTATAAAGCGTGGAAGGACTCCCCCTGGGACGAAATGTACGCCAAGATGGAAATCCGTGTCCACGCCAAGTCCAAGATAAGAAACTTCGGAAACTACTATCACTGACCCGCATCGGCGAGTCGGTGCTTTGGCAAATTTTATCCCTGCAAAGCTTTCCGCACGCTAAGGATATATTTCGCCTGATCCAGCGGGTTGACTCCCCGGCGCTGACGCTCGGCCGAAACCTCGACCGGACAGAGCTCATATCCCGCGAAAAATGAGGAAAAGGTGCTGCGGCCCTTCGTATAGGAACTCAGCTCAACCGGATAATTCATCGAGGTTGCAACCGGTAGCCGGCCTTCGATCAGCATCCGGTCGCCCTGCAGCACCGGCGGTTCCATCGTTCCGCGCATCAGTGCGAAATCGTTGATTACTCGCCCTGCATTCTCCTCCGGAACAACGATTCGAACCTGAAGCAAAGGTTCGAGCAGGGCGGTTCCGGTATTAGTTAGCCCATCCATAATTCCCATAGGCGTAGCCACGGCAAAATCCAGCGGGTGCGTATGCCACACGTGATGCTGTCCATAGGTCAAGGTGACTTTCAGATCCGTCACCTCCCAGCCGAACATCCCCTGCTGCAAAGCTTCCGGTAAGCGCCGCTCGACCTCGTTCTGGTACTGTGGAAGCAAATCCTCCGTTCTCACATTGGCTTCATACACAAGCCCGCTGCCTCGGGGACCCGGCTCGATCCGGAAGCGGAGTATAGCCCAGCACGGCTTAGGCACCGTGTAGGCGATAAACCCTTCACCGGCTTGCTTCGGGGTTTCCTTATATATAACAGACGGATTCCCGAACGTCACCGTTAATCCATAACGGTTCTCAAGAATACTGTGCAAAATCTCCAATTGGATCGGACCCATCACTTTGACGTGCAGTTCGCGTTCATCCTGCAGCCATTGCACATCAAGCAGCGGATCTTCATCGGACAGCTCCTGAAGGGCTTGGACGACATGCGGATAGTCCGCCTCAGTCTTCCAGTAAGCACGGACCGTCAAAAGCGGAACGGCCAGCTTCGCTTCCGGCGGGATCGCGTCGGGCACTCCGAGAATATCCCCAATCCTTACATGCGAGAGTCCGCAAACTGCGGCGATATCCCCTGCGGCCAGCCATCCGAGATCCTCCGAGCGGGCTCCTTCGACTTTCCGGATTTGCGTCACTTTCTCCTGAATGTCCCGGGTATAATTATGTACGTTATCCCGGTTGCGCAAACTCCCTTGATACAAACGGACATAAGCCATCCGGCCCATACTCTTGTCGCGTTCGATTTTGAACACGATGCCTGATAAAGGAGCCTCGGCGTCCCCTCCCGCCAAGGGCAGGTAATGAATCATGGCGTCCAGCAACGATTCGATCCCGATGCCTTTCGCGGCCGCCCCATAGATCAGGGGGAACAGCTTGGCCGATTTTGCCAGCTCGACGGCACAGTTCCGCCACTGGGCCAGAGAAATGGCATCGCCGTTCAAATAAGACTCCAGCAGTGTTTCATCCCGTTCGGCCAAGTGTTCAAACAGCCGAATCCGCGCTTTGTTCCCCGCTACATCCATTGGAGCATCCTCAAGCAACTCTATAGCCCCCGTAAACTCCTGCTCTCTGCCTAGCGGCAGTTGAACAGGAACGATATCGGGCGACAGAAATTTATGGATCTCCGACAGTAAGGTTTCCGGGTCTGCCCCGACCCGGTCCATTTTATTTACGAAAACCAAAGTAGGAATCGCAAGCTTTCGCAAAGCGTTCCAGATCATTTCACTCTGTGCCTGAACACCCTCCACAGCGGAAAGAATGAGCACCGCACAATCCATGACCCGGAGCGAACGCTCTACCTCCGAGAGAAAATCGACATGCCCCGGGGTATCGACCAGATTCACCTGGACTCCCTTCCAGCTAAATGAGGTCATGGCGGCCCGGACGGAAATCCCCCGTTGACGTTCAATATCCATGGAATCGGTCAACGCTGTCCCCTCATCCACGCTTCCCAGCGTCCGTGTCCGTCCGCTCTCAAACAATATATGCTCGGTTGTCGTCGTTTTTCCCGCATCGACGTGCGCAAAGATTCCGACGTTCAGCCGTTTGGTTACGTTTATGTCCATGTTGTCTGCTCCTGAGTAAGCCGTATTTTCACAAGAACATATTACCTAACATCGGATTTCCCGTCTATCTCATTTCCAAAATATCAACGCCGTACGGCTCCAGTTCCAGCTCAAGCCCTCTGGATTCGCCGTAAAGCAAACTTGGATACGCGCCGGGCAGCGTAACTTTTCTCGCTTCACGACATAAATTCAGTACGAACAAAAACGATCTGTCTCTACCGGTTCGAACCGTAACCTGGACCCCTTCGGGCAGGCCGGGGAACATCGTTATCTTTAATTTGGAAGCCACTTCACTGAACAGACTCATCAACCAGGCCTCCTCCGGGTGGGTCCCCAGATAATAAACCTGCCCTTGCCCGAAGGCATTGACGGTAACCGCCGGTATGCCGGCATAGAAATCCCCGCCGTACCTCATCACAATATCCGCTCCATCCGGCGAAAGAATATCGCACCATTGACGGCACGCAAACGTCCGGCCCTCATTATCCACAATTTCATGGACATCGCCACCGATCGGGTCATATTCCTGAACAACGGCTCCGGCGCATTTCGCAAGCAATCCGGGCAGCGGCATCATGACGCATTGATTGCTCATATGCTTCACTCCGGAACGGCTGGTGAGAATCAGTGTCCCCCCTTCCGCAGCGAATCGCTCCAATTTGCCCGCTATCTCTTCGTTCATCAGATACAAGCTGGGCGCCACAATCAGCTTATATCGGTCCAGCGGCTCGTTCCAATCGATCACGTCACAGCCGATTCCAAGCTTGGTCAAGGCCCGGTGGTACTCCTTGATATTCTCATAATAGTCCATACCCTCGACCTGGGGTTGAATTCGGAGGGATTCCAGCTGTTCATGGGAAAAGAGGATGGCAGCATCATGCCGCAGCTCGGTTCCCCGGAGCTTCCTTGACAGCGTATTCACTTCAGCGCAAAGCGCGGCGAATTCTTCAAATTTACGCCCGGGAATGTTGCTGTGATCGATCAGTCCGTGCCAGAACTGCTCCGCTCCGGCGACCGCGCTTCTCCAGCGGAAATGCACGACCGTGTCGGCTCCCCGCGCTATAGCCTGCCAGGCAAAGGCCCGAATAAACCCGGGATACGGAGTTCTCCACATCGGAAACCAGCATCCGGGCGGTCCGCTAAGCTGTTCCATGATCCAGAAGTTCCGCCGCTTAATGCCCCGTGTGACGTCCAGAGATAATGCGCCGCTGTAAGGGCCTGTTGCCTGTTTGTCCGGAGAAGTGTTCGGATAATAATCAAAAGCGGCGAAATCAAGCTCCTTGCCGATCTGGTACTGATCCAGGCGCTGAGGATAACTGTGAAAGTTGTGGGTAATGAATTGACCGCGAGCATGTTTCCGGATGATTTCGATTTGGGTATGCTGAAACTTTACGACCTCATCCCATTGATATCTCGCGTAGTCCAGCAAATAGGACGGATTCTGATGCGGTGATCCTCCATGCGGAGGGCCGATCTGGCACCAATCGCTATATTCCCCGCTCCAAACCACGGTTCCCCATTCCCGGTTGACCGCTTCCAAGGTCCCGTATTTCCGTTCTACCCATTCGCGGAACCCTCTGCTGCACCGGGGACAATGGCAATCGATCATACCGAACTCGTTGTCGATTTGCCACCCTGTGACGGCCGGATGCTTTCCGAAATGCTCCGCCATTCGCTCCACGATTCTTGAACCGTATATGTTCAGCGAATCGCTGCTGTAGCACCGATGCCCCCGTACCCCGGGATGATAAACGCTCCCGTCGGCAAACACGGGTAAAATATCCGGTCTCAAATCCGTTAGCCAGCGCGGCGGCGTGTTCGTCGGCGTCCCGAGCACCACTTCAATATCGTACTTGTGAAACAAATCCAATACTTGATCCAGCCAGTCAAATTCATAAACGCCTGATGAAGGTTCAAGCCGGCTCCAAGCAAACTCGCCCATGCGCACGACACGAATCCCCGTTATTTTCATTAATTGGATATCTTGTTCCCAGAGCTCGCTGTCCCAATGTTCGGGATAATAATCCACTCCCATTTTTACTCCACTAGCGAATTTTCGCTTCTTTTCCATTACCTCTCCTCCTTATCCGAAACGCCTATTGCAAAAAACGGCAAAACTGCTCCCGTCTGCCCTCTATAACGAGAGAGCGCGGAAGCAGTCTGCCTGACACAAGTAGATTGATTATTCAGTTAATTACTTCTTCAACTTATCCCATGCCGCCTGCATGTTGGTCATCCAGCCGTTTACATCGGTTTTGCCCGCGATGAGCTCCTGAATGGCGCTGGCGAATTCTTGAGTTACCCCATCCGGGAATTTCGAAGATTGCAGACCGTAAACTTTATTCTCGTCTACATATTTCTTCACGTCCGCACCCAGCATGCCGATATCTTCGGCTGATGCAGGAATCGTCGTCAAAGCAGGGATGAACTTCCATTTTTTAACGATATACTCTTTACCCATATCGGAAGTTACGAGCCAGTTCAAGAAGATTTTTGCTTCTTCTTTAGAAGCGGAATCTTTGTTTACTACCAGGTTTGCAGGAATCCCTACAGTCAGCTTGTCGTTCTTCTCGGCATTGTCGTCAATCGGCATTGGGAACATCCCGATGTTCATGCCCGGAGTAATATTGTCGATCAAAGTTTGCGCCCAGTTGCCTTCCTGCATCATACCGATTTCGCTGTTGGCGAACAAGGCAAGGTGAGTGTTGGCATCCGTGGTCAGCGGGTTCTTTTGACCATATTTCACTGTAAGGTTAAGCAAATTGCTCCAGTCTTTAAACTGCTGGTTGCCTACGATCGTTTGGGTTCCCTCGTTCAGACCTTTGATGAATTCATCAACGTTGTCCTGTCTTGCAAACGCGGTGCTGATCCCTTGGTTACCAAGCAGCCACCATTCTTGATAAGCGTTACCGAAAGGAGTGATTCCGGCAGCTTGAAGCTTCTTAGCCGCTTCTTCCAGCTCGGTAATTGTTTTAGGAGTTTCCGTAATGCCGGCTTTGGCAAACAGATCTTTGTTGTATACATAACCGATCCCTTCCAGGTTCATCGGCATGCCGTATACTTTACCGTCTTTAGTCATAGGCTCGGCTGCCAAAGGCACGAGGTCTTTAACCCATGCTTGGTCGGACAAGTCTTCGATCTTATCTTGCCACATATCCAGCTCGGCAAAACCGCCGTTCGAGAAAATGTCAGGCGCGTCACCGGAAGCGAATTTCGTCTTCAGCGCTGC
This sequence comes from Paenibacillus sp. Marseille-P2973, assembly GCF_018101095.1. Classification (NCBI taxonomy): domain Bacteria; kingdom Bacillati; phylum Bacillota; class Bacilli; order Caryophanales; family Paenibacillaceae; genus Paenibacillus; species Paenibacillus sp. Marseille-P2973. The sequence goes on along the minus strand of NZ_JAGQEH010000004.1, from coordinate 86,703 downwards.
TGCGTAGTCCGCACCGCCGCCAACGGTTTGAATGTCCAGCTTGATGTTCGGATATTCTTTTTCGAATTCGACCTTCAATTCATTCAGGCCTTCAACGATTTCTGTTTTAAATTGGAACACTTTAACCGTCTTGACTGCTCCGCTCTTACCGGAGTTACCGGAATTACCGTTTGCAGCATTATTGGCGTTGTTCTTCCCGCCGCAAGCTGCGAGCAGCATGCTCATCACGAGCAGTACGGACAGGATAACCATAGAACGTTTCTTGTTCATAACTTCATTTCCCCCTAGTCATTTTTCTTGAAGTTTTTGATTCCCAACCTCTTTATATTTGGAACGCCAGGCTTGTCAGATATTAACCTTTTACCGAGCCTGCCGCAATTCCCTCAACAATGTAACGCTGCAGCAGCAGGTAGAAGATGACGATCGGCAGAATGCCGATGGCCAGCGCCGGAAGCGCCATGTCCCACTGCTTCGTGTACTGTCCGAAGAAAGAATAGGTCGCCAGCGGAATCGTCCGCAGCGAAGGATTTTGCAATATCAACGACGGCAGCAAATAGTCATTCCAAATTGCCAGCGCGTTGAGCACGATAATGGTCATCATCATCGGCTTGAGCAGCGGCAGCACGATCCGGAAGAATACCGTAATCGGATTGCAGCCGTCGACGGTCGCAGCCTCTTCAATTTCCAAAGGAACGGATTTGACAAATCCGTGGAAGAGGAACACCGCCAGCGGGAGACTGAGTCCCAGGTTCGTCAGGAGCAATCCCCAAATGCTGTTGTTGACTCCAAGTGTGTTTACCACTTTAAGTACCGGAATCATGATCGTTTGAAAAGGTACGACCATGGACATAACGAACAGCATCAGCAAGATGCGGTTGAATCTAGTGTTAGAGCGAACCATTTTGTAAGCGGCCATGGCACTGAACAGCGTTATCAGAATCACACTGACTATGGTGATCAGCGCCGAGTTGCGGAAAGCTTCAGAGAAGCGAGCCAGCTCCCATGCTTTCGAATAGTTGTCCCAGTTGAATTTAGACGGCCAGGAGGCCGCGTTGGACAAAATTTCACCGAACGATTTGACCGAGTTCGCAAACAGGAAATAGAACGGGGCCAGGAACACAAGCGCCACCAAAGCCATGATAATCTCAATGACGACATTTCTTCCGCGCGATCTAGTCTCCATCAGGCTTCAACCTCCTTGCTCTTCGTGATGCGAACTTGAATCAGGGAAATGATCGCTACGATAACGAAGAACAGCAATGCTTTCGCCGTACCGAGACCATACCGGTTATTCAAGAAAGCTTCATTGTAGATGTTCAGAGCAACCGATTCCGTCGATTTAAACGGACCGCCCTTGGTCAGGGACAAGTTGAGGTCGAACATTTTAAAGGACCAGGAAATCGCCAGGAACAAGCTGACGGTTACCGCCGGCATAATAAGAGGAGCGATGATGCTGCGCAGCACTTGGAAATGACTGGCCCCGTCGATTTCAGCGGCTTCCAGCACTTCCTTGGAAACATTGCTGAGCGAAGCGATATAAATAACCATCAAATAACCGGAGTATTGCCATACGAACACCATGACGATCGCCCAGAAACCGGTGGTAGCATCGCCGAGCCAAGGAAGCTGGAAGAAAGACCAGCCCGTCATATCGCCCAAGGTCGAGAAGCCTTTAATAAAGATAAACTGCCAAATAAATCCGAGCAGCAAGCCACCGATGATGTTAGGCATAAAAAACACGGTACGCAGTACGTTCCGTGATTTCAAAGGCTTTGTAAGGAAATAAGCCAGGAAGAAGCCGACCAGGTTGGTGAGCACAACACCCAAAACCGTGAAGCGAACCGTAAACCAGAAGGACTTCCAGAAATCCGGGTCACCGGAAAATATTTTTGCGAAATTATCGAAGCCGACCCAAGTAACCTCGCCCGATACGCCATTCCAATCCGTAAAGGAATAATACATCCCCATTAAAAATGGAATAATCATGACCAGAGTGAAGAATAGTACGGCCGGGCCGACGAAAAAGAATTGCTGTCCATAATGCGATAACTTTCTGCTACGCATATTGGCCCCCCTTTCAATGTCTCTCTTTGTCGTTATGTGTCTTATAATGCTATTATGTAATTATTTTGATTCCCCTTACACCGACAGAGGTGATCACTAAGGTGTAAAATATTGATCGGAAGTGGATTAAATGAAATGGAACAGCATTCGCACCAAAATGATTGTTTTTATGTTATTGCCGATTGTCATATGTATCGTAGCTGCTATGATCGTTAGCTATTCTCATACAACAGCTTCGCTTAGAACGCGGGCGGTAGAAGAAAATACGAACCTTCTCTATCAAGGCTATCTTAATATCGACAGTATGCTGCAGGAGATCAATCGGGTATCCCTCAGCGTATATTCGGATGCCGAGTTTTACAGACAGCTCGACGCCGGTTATGACGATATTTCCGCCAATATCAGCATCTATTCGTCGCTAAATTATATGTACAAAGCGATACCTGGCGCTTATCAGGTTTATCTATATGGCATCAAGGACAACAAAGCCACGATGATCACCCAGGAAACTCCGAAGCGTTGGCAGGATCCCGCCCCTTACCCCGCCTCCGCATTGCCCGAAAAAGAGCTGCTGCAAATCCAGACTACGCACCCAAGTCACCATTACGGTCTTCTGTCTCCTTTTCCCCAGGCGACCAAGGAGCAGGTCTTTACCCTGCACCGGCGGATTGAAAAGATCCCGACCAATCAAGCCATCGGGTATTTATCTATCGACTTGAAGCTGTCGGCTCTCTTCGGCATCATCAACCAGCTCTATGACAAGAGTAAAGAGAATCTGTACATTATTGATGCCGAGGGCAATTTAGTGTATACCGAGGACGAGACGCTTCTTGGGAAGCCGCTCCAAGACGATTGGTACGGCAAACCGGCTGCCGGTTTTACAGGGGATCAGGGCTCTTTTGAAATGAACGGGGCCGTATTTATATATCAGCGCATTCAAAGCACGGGGGCGGACTGGACACTGGTCAAGCAAATTCCTGTATCGAACCTGCTCGGCGAAGCGAATCAGGCCGCTAAGATCAACGCCGTTTTGTTCGGAGTTGCCTTGCTTGTCATCATCACGGCCATCGTCCTGATTTCAATCCGGATCACTTCCCCGATCAAGCGTCTTTCGACTTATATGAATCAGGTGAAAATCGGAAACCTTCAGGTTGACGTAGCTCCTGCGGGAAATGATGAAGTCGGTGTTTTGACGGAGCGGTTCCGCGATATGATGGACACGTTAAACAACTTGATCCTGAGGGAGTACAAACTGGAGCTTAGCAGCAAGGACAACCAGCTTCGGGCACTGCAGGCGCAAATTAACCCTCATTTTCTGAATAACACGCTGCAGATCATCGGTACGTTGGCATTGGAACTGAAGGTACCGCAAATATATACCCTGATTTCTTCCCTCGGGAAGATGATGCGTTACAGTATGAACAATGATGAACGAACCGTGACCCTAAAGGACGAGCTTGAGCATGCTAAGGCTTATATAGAACTGCAAAAAGAACGGTTTGAGAACAGGTTTGCGTTTCATTATGAAATCGAGGATTCACTTCTGCAGGTGCCGATGCCGAAAATGATCTTACAACCTATTATGGAAAACTACTTCAAGCACGGCATCGACCTTTCGGAATCCGGGGGCTGGATCTCACTGACCGCCACGAAGGATACGGAAGGAAACATGGCGATTATTGTGCAAAATAACGGGGCTTTGATTCCGGATGACAAGCTTCGCCGGCTGCAGAGCGGCCTTGCCCTATCGGGGGCGGAACAGGTCAAGCCCGGAGAGGATGAGCCGGATGGAAAGACGTCCTCCATCGGCCTGATCAATGTCCTGACCCGGCTGCGCTTGGTTTACGGAGAGAATGCCGAGTTGATCGTAGCTAATTTAAAACCGGACGGAGTCCGGATTACCTTGAAATTCAAGGTCCAAGATGAAAGCGGAGAGTGAAGAAATCATGAGAGCACTGATCGTTGACGATGAAGCGAGAGTGAGGAAGGCGGTACGCCTGCTGGTTGATTGGCAAAGTCACGGAATTGAGGAAATCGCGGAAGCCGGCGGCGGCACCGAAGCCATCGCGATGATTAAGGAATTCAAGCCGGCACTCGTTATTATGGATATGATGATGAAATCCGGTCACGGGATGGAGCTTATGGTTTGGGTGAGCGAGCATGCGCCGAGCCTCAAATTCATCGTGATCAGCGGACATGACGATTTTGAATTTGTCCGAAGCACGGTAAGGCACGGGGGCATTGATTATATTTTGAAGCCGATCGATCCCGAGGCGATTAATGCTGCCGTTGGCAAAGCTGTCGGCCAGTGGCGGCAAGAAGAACAGGAACGCCGGGAACATCAGCAGAAGAGCATCCAGTTAAACGAATTCAGGCCGGTGTACAGTGAGAAGCTTCTCTCCTCGCTCATCGACGATCCGGGCTCCTCGGAGTCCGCAATGAGACGGCTCCGGATGGAGGGCGTGATTCCCGAAGAGGCGGACAAGGGCCGGCTGCTGCTGATCCCGATCGATTCCGGGGACACGGCCTTACTGCGACGGTTCGGGTATGATAGCGAATTGCTGCATTTTTCGCTCATTAATATTTGCAATGAGTTTCTACTCCCGGGGCGGCACGGGATTGCGTTCAAGTATTGGGGAGCGCCGATGGAAATCGTAATTTTGACATGGGGTCCGTCGGATCGCGCGCCGGAATTGATAGCAAGGATTAATGACGGGCTGTTCCATACCCTGCAACGTAGAGTTCATGTCGGTATGGGGATGGCGGGAGAACTTCCGCAAAGTCTTCCCCATCAGTATGACGAAGCGGAAACTGCGATCCGCCGGAGGAATCTGCTGCAGCCGGATCAATATGTCCATCTACTTAAGTCTGCTCAGCAGGATACGATCGAAGGCGCTGCGTCATTATCCTTTGAAAGTGTGCAGGAGGAGTGGAAAACTGCGGTTCTGAGCGGAGACGCTGGTCAAATCTCTTCAGCCGCCCAACAGTGGATCGACGAATTATGCCGTTCGGGCTACGTATCATCCGAGCTGCTTGATGCTTGGGAAAGCGACATCCTGTCTTTTCGAGTCAGACTGCTGCGGGAAGCGCTGGGTAAAGAAGCCGATAACCTGGTGTCCGAATCCGAACACGACGAATCGAGCCTGACCCCTCCCCTGACGAGCAGCTATACCTTCTCTCCCTCCGCGTGGCGCGATTGGTCCAGGGCTTTTATGACCCGCCTTGCCGGAGAAATCTCGGCTCGCCATTCCAGGGAGAACCGGATGACCGGCGAAATTATTACCTATATCGAACAGCATTACCGTAACGAGCTGTCTCTCCAGGAGATCGCCAGTCATTTCTATGTCAGCCGCGAATACGTTTCCCGCAAATTCAAGCAAGAATTCGGGATCAACTTCTCGGATTATCTTACTAAATACCGGATCGACAAAGCCAAAAAGCTGATGCTGAACCCGGATCTGAAACTCCAACAAATTTCCGAGATGGTCGGATTCAATGACGTGAAATACTTCAGCAAAGTATTCAAGAAGCAGGAAGGTGAATCGCCGCGGGAGTACCGGAGCAGATGAGTGCGATCAATATAGGTGCTTGGTGCGGTTCGTCGGTTATAGTAACCAATTCTCATTAAGCAGGTCAGTGTGGAGATGCATTGTATTCTGCGGGAGTGTGGTAGGAGTAACTCTGATGGGAATGTGTCTTTGGATTGATGATATAGTGTGGACGTGGTACTAGGCGGGAGTTTGGGAAATTGTGCTGAGTGAGGGTACTTGGATGAGGGTACTTGGATGAGGGTGCGGGGTGAGGGCGCTGAATCGGAGTTTGGACGGTGGGGTTGTGGCCAATGGTGACGCTGGACGGCGATGCTGGATGGCTAACGAACCCAGTAACCCTTATTTGGCTTAAAAATGGCCAATTCAAAATATAACGAACTCCAGACACGTTATTCACAGCAAAAAGGCAGCAATTCACCTCTTATCGCCCAAATAACGTTACTGGAGTTCGTTAGGTTCCAAAACATGCTGATTTCGTGCAAATAAGCTTCCTCAGGTTCGTTAGCCTGGGAAAGTAGGACTCCAAAGAGATTCCAAAAAGCAGGACCCCGAAAAGGCTCCGGAAGAAGCCCCAGGAGAAGCCCCAGGAGAAGCCCCTTGCCTAGTTACTCCTTACAAGATTACGAGAGGACCCCACAAATATTAAGAGTTTCTCCGCACATCCGGTCTGCTCCTTATTCCGTTCATCCGGTGAGCAGGCCTTTTTCGACATGTCCACAAGATGTACGCGAATACCCATGGCTTAACCTTGGTCTGTCCTGCTGTTTACCGGAGTTCTACTACTTACGCTCATACCATTGCAAGAAAGCTTCAGCCACCGCTTTGCCCGCCACACCGTTTGGATGAGGGTCATTCCCCGGGCTCATAAATTCCGGCCGGACCTGGTGTTCATTAGGTGCCGGCTGTGACAGTACGGCCGCAATATCGAACACCCGGCTCACTCCGGCAGGAGGCGCGGTTCTCAGCACTTCATTCACCTTCCGCCATACCTGCTCGCGGTTCCCGCTGAAATTAAACGGAGGCACCGTAAACAGAATGATGTCGGCCTCGCTATTGTTTGCTTTGAGAGACGATACGATGCTGGTCAGGTCCTGCAGCAACTCTTCCGCGCTTCGCTCGCCGATATCGATATCGTTGACGCCCAGCGCAATCAAGACCTGCTCCCCTTGTTTGGCTTTATGCAGCCAAGGGCCATCCGCTGCGGCGTCATAGGCCCGCGCCCATCCCGAACCGATATTCCAGACGTTATAATCCGCGCCAAGCCCATCGGCAATCCGAGCCACCCAATAATCGTAACCGTCCTTTGCGGTTCTCACGCCCTGGGTAATCGAATCTCCAAAGAAAACCATCCGCAGGTGACTTTGTTTCTTGTATCCGATCCAAGCGGGCATTACCAGAAGATTCTCCGAAAGCGCGAATAAATCCCCTTCCGCTTCGTCCGCATGTTTGCCGGGGGTATTATAAGCTGTTACCAGCATCTGCTCGGTATTGTAAGGGACCGATCGGCCGGAGCCGGAGGCGATAGTCCAACTGAATGCCAAATCATGGCCTTGCGGCAATTCGATCTCCACGGTATCGCTCCAAAACGTCTCTCCCGGACGTACCAGCCGGGTCAGGCTACCGCCAAAAGTAACGGGGACCTGCGATTGACCGGAAACTTCGCCGTTTCTTCCGGTCCCTCCATCGGCTACGAACGCAGCCTCGATCAGCCAGTTGCCGCCAGATTGTCCTCCCTTGGCAACGCCCCCCTGGTCCCAGGTGGAATCCACTGCATTACTGAACCAGAACCGAAGCTCCAGTTTGCCCTGCTCCCGAAGCCGGACATAGGTCCGGTATGTATGCGTAAACGCCTCTTCGCGATCCATAATATAGTTGGAAGCCGTCGATACGACCGTTGCAGAGCCATACTCCTTCATCAAGGCCAGATCTTGAACCGGCATGTCCTGCATTTCTTTCTGTTCCATACTGCCACTCCTCATCCTAATCTTTCATCTCCTCGAACTATTGTACAAAAAAACCGGGGCTGCGACTACAGCACCCGGTTTAAAAACGCTTTAGTCCGCTCATGCTGCGGACTTCCAAACAACTGCTCCGGCGTTCCCGATTCGATGAATTCGCCGTCCGCCATGAACATGACCCGGTCGGCCACCTCACGGGCAAAGCCCATTTCATGGGTCACGACGATCATAGTCATCTGCTCATCGGCCAATTGGCGCATGACCTGCAGAACCTCGCCGGTCAACTCCGGATCGAGCGCCGAGGTCGGCTCGTCAAAGAGCATAATTTCCGGGCTCATCATAAGCGCCCGGGCAATCGCTACACGCTGCTTCTGGCCTCCGGACAAATTGGATGGGTAGACATCCCCCTTATCTTGCAATCCCACTTTTTCCAGCAGGCTCGAAGCCTTGCTCCGGATTTCCTCGGCCGAATATTTCTTCATCAGCTTCGGAGCCAATTCCAGATTGGCTCTTACCGTCAAATGGGGGAACAAATTAAAGTGCTGGAACACCATCCCCATCCGGGATGTAATTTCCTTGATCTTTCCCCCGGAAGGATAAACACCGTTATGAACGAGTTCTTCATTTCCGATCCGGATGCTTCCTCCATTCACCTCTTCCAGGTGTGCAAGACTGCGAAGCATCGTGCTTTTCCCGGAGCCCGAAGGACCGATCACCGCTACCACCTCGCTCGGAGCTATGCGAAAGGACACGTCCTTCAACACTTCCAGCTTTCCAAAAGATTTTCGCATATTGGTTACTTCAATAATGGCATTGTTCGTCATCGCAAGTCTTCCTTTAATCAAATTTAAATTTCCGCTCCAGCATCTTAAAGAAGAACGTCAGCACCAACGTCATCGCTAAATAAATAACACCGGCAACGACAAACGGCATAATCGTAAAATCACGGTTGACAGCAGTTTGAGCAAAATGCAATAGTTCGGGAACCGCGACCGCATATAAAAGTGCCGTATCCTTCACCAAGGTAATTGCTTCGTTCGATACCGCCGGAAGCGCGATCCGGAACATTTGCGGAAGAATAATCCGGGTCATCGTATGCCAACGACCCAGTCCAAGCACTTGTGCCGCTTCGTACTGGCCCTTGTCTATCGCCAGAAGTCCGCCCCGGAATATTTCAGCAAAATAGGCGGCGTAGTTTAAAGTAAACGCCAGACAGGCGGCGGCAAAACGGTCCATAACCAGATATTCCCCGATCACCGGAATGACCGGCAGTCCAAAACAGAAAAATAGCATCTGCAGCAGCAAAGGCGTTCCGCGCATGACATAAATATAAACATTGGCGATCCAGGCCAGCGGTTTTACGCGGCTCTTGACCATTAACGTAAAGACAAAACCGAGCGGAATGGAGGTTAAAATCGCCATAAAGAACAACAGAATCGTCGTTCTCGCACCTTCCAGCATCGGTCCCGTAATATCCCATAAATAATCCAGACTCATAAGTAACTCTCCTCATATGAAAACTAAAAACCGGATTTAGAGTTCAATCCGGTTTTTCTTAGTGTCACTGAAATGGAATCTAGTTCAGCACCTTGTCTTCCCCGAACCATTTCTCGGAGATTTGTGCAGCTGTCCCGTCCTGGCTCAGCTCATCCAATGCCTTTTGCAGCTTGTCCAGCAGCTCGTCATTACCCTTCTTCACGCCGATGCCGTACTCCTCGGGAGCAAGCGATTCATCAAGCAATTTGAAGGTTCCTTCTTCTTTGGACATATAATAGCGGGCCACTACTTCATCTATCACGACCGCATCCAGACGTTTTGTCTTCAAATCACTCAAAGCGAGCACATTGTCCGGAAACGCGGATACTTCCTTGACCTCGGATTTAATCGGGTTCGAATCCAGAGCATCCGCCGCTGAGGAAAGCGATTGAAGGCCAACGACCTTACCAGCCAGTTCGCTGATTGCGGATATTGGTGAATCCGCCAAAGTCACAACCACCTGGCTGTTTTTCAAATATGGCTTAGTAAACAGAACTTTCCCTTTGCGCTCATCGGTAATTGTGTAGCCATTCCAAATCAAGTCAATTCGTCCGCTGTTCAGCTCGGATTCCTTGGCCGACCAGTCGATCGGCTGGAAAGTCGCTTCCATTCCCATCTTCTCTGCCGCTGCCTTCGCATAGTCGATATCGAATCCGACAAGCTCATTATCGCTGTCCCGGAAGCCCATCGGAGCGAACTTGTCGTCGATTCCGATCACAAGCTTATTATCGTCCTTGCCTGAGCCGGAGCAACCGGCCAGAGCCATTAACATCATACCCAATACCACTATCAAAATTGCGCTTCTCTTCATCTGAATTTCTCCCCCATCTTGTTGACAAAAGCTCTATACGCTTTAGTTCGTTAATACGTTATCAGATTCTCATGATACCATACTACCAAAGAAGAGTCGAGAGAAATGAAAGTTTTCCAGAAACTGATCTTAATCTGTCACAAATAAGGCAAGCTCCCGATAGATTCCAATGATTTCCTCCATTTTCATCCGCACCAGGCCGCTGGAAGACGGGGCGACGAAATCGATTACCCCATCCACGATAGATTCACTCTGGAACCCCCAATCCGCCCGAGGTCGGCCGCTGTATTCGGTATAAACGCCCTTGCCGACAAAACAAGCGATTCGCGGCCGATACTCTCTTAGCTTGTCCCGCAGTATAAGCCGACCCTGTTTATATTCTTCGCGCGTTATATCTTCAGCGCCGCGGGTAGGACGAGCAACGATGTTCGTAAATCCGTAACCCAGCTTGAGCAGGTCCTGGTCTTCCGATGCTTCGTACAAGCGCGGGGTTAGCCCGGATTGATGCAAAATGCGCCAGAAGTTGTTGCGCGGATTAGCATAATGATGTCCTGCTTCCCCGGACCGGATGCTAGGATTGAATCCGATAAAGACGATGGACATGCCGAAATCGAGATGATCCGACACTTCGCTCAGTTCATTATTCATAACTTTGCCGCCTCCTGACTCCGGCCTTTTATTCTATCCGTGAGGGCAAAGAAAACACCGTACATTACAATAAATATAAGAAGCGCAATCCCTTCCTCGGCCAGCAAATAGTAAGGATACGGTCCAAGCATATCCAGAATGGAAGGCGTATCCGGCTTACGCAGCAGAAACATATAATTTGCTCCGATGACATAATTCAGAAGCCCAATGATCAGAGCCAAGCCGTTCAAGAACAGCATCGTTTTCCCGATTGATTTCCAGGTAGGCCTGTATTGTTCGATCCAGGTCATATATAACGGAGCTAAAATGATCAGCGAATGAGCTATGAAAAACTGAAAGAACCGGAAATGCGGATACCCGTAAGCCAGATTCGGCGTGAGTATAGCCTGTAGCGCCCCGCCGATGCCGGCAAAAAACAGGACTTCATACAACCATCTGCTTCGGCTCCATAACATAATGATCGACAGCAGCAGCGTTATGCTGCACAGCTCAAGCGGAAGGGTATGACGAACATTCCAGGTTCCTTCCGTCCAATACCATACATTTAAAGTGGCCTCGGAAATCAGGAGGAAGCCCAGTAATCCGAATCTCACCCCAAGGCGCAAGGCTTTCCGGGATCGGATTCTTTTTCTGGCCGCATAAAGTCCCAGAATCATCACAATCAGCAGACCGATCCAGATAAGATGGGATGGAGAAAAGAACAAAAATTCCGGCGCTTGCCCGGAAGAAAAAACGGATGCTGATTCCTTCATAGAATCCCCCCCTTTTTATCGTTGGAGCACCAAATCATCCTTCGCCGTGCTCACCCGGTTTCTCCCGTTCTCTTTGGAACGGTACAACGCCCTGTCCGCCTCCATAAAGAGCTCCTCCAGCGACTGTCCGGACAACCCGAATTCAGCGACTCCGAAACTGGCTGTAATCCTGATCGGACCTTCCGCCGAGTTCAGCGGTGTGTTCTCGATTTCCCGGCGCAATTTCTCAGCAGCGGCCGCCGCTTCAGGAAGATGAATCCCCGGGAGGCCAATGACAAATTCCTCTCCTCCGTATCTGCCGAGGAGGCCGCCGGTCATAAGATACCGTTCACCGAGGGCCGCGATATGACGAAGCGCCTGATCCCCAACTCCGTGCCCAAACCGGTCGTTAATATGTTTGAAAAAGTCGATATCAAAAACGATCAGCGAAAAGGATTCCTTAGCATTTTCGGCCTCCGCCAGTTTGCCGCGCGCCGTTTCCATAAAGAAAGTCCGGTTGAAAATCCCAGTCAGCCCGTCGTAAGAGGCCAGCAACGTCAATTTCTCCTCCATGCGGGCACGCTCGGTGACATCCATCACCGTTATCGTCTTTCCCACGAACCGTCCTCTGCGGTTAATGACCGGAGAGGAGTGAATATGATAATAACAGGTTTCCTGGCCGATGCTCCAGCTGAATTCTTTTTCATCGGTCACATTGTGATCGGAATGAAAATCGAAGACAGGCTCATTGAAGTTTTCGGACAAACGGAGTTCGCTAACGGGCTTGCCGATATTTGCGGAGCTTAGTCCGGGAATCATCATCGCCGCTGCCGGATTGAAATCCGCCAGCAGGCCGGCCGGATCAACGACCAGGACGCCGTCACGCATACTGTCAAAAATATATTCTCTGGCCACGGGCGCAACGATCATCAAGCCGGAGGTTCGGATAGCCCATATATAAAAGAAGGAAGTCACGCACATGATGATCGGTACAAGGTCCATCTCGTAGGGAGTCAGCTTCATCAAATACAGAAAAGAAGCAAATCCCGGCAAAACGAATCCGATTAACAGAGCCGCTATTTGGCGTCTCAGCACTTTTTTTCTCCGGTTCCAATAACGCAGCAGCAGGAAAGTACCTACCAGCAGACAGCCGACAGTATAGCTTCCGTGGACGACATACCACTCCCCCATCACGATATCCATCATGGGTCTGGGGGCATTGGGATTCAAATAACTGTCTCGGTAAAACAGATGATGCCACTCGTTCGTCGTAATCATCACCAGCGTAATGGCCGGAATGATCAGCATCAGAACAAGCTTACGGCCAGTTATAAACTTCTCCAGCCCCACATAGTACATGACCAGCATCAAACTAAGCGGAGCGATAAAGGGCATCCCTACATACTCCACATTCGCCCAGAACATAATTTCCTTCAATGTGTTCCCTGTCAATTCGAAGGCAAACCCGAACGCATAAATGGCCGACAGCCCGGTGATCCAGAAAAACAGGTTGATTCCGGAATACTTGTTCCGGTTCACAAACGCATAAATGGCAAGCAGTACACTCAGTACACCTGACAATGCCGCCAAAACAATAAAGATGCTAATCGGTGAGTTCATTTACAAGGTAGCTCCATCATTTCAAATATTAGTTATATGGTAGCATAAGTGCCGACATCAGCGGAAGAATTCATTTTTCGCCCTGTAATAGATGTTTTATTGATAGCATTCATCAATTTATCACTATAAAGTTTTTGTTTTTTTGATATAATGGAGCGTATCTCGGAAAACGTTTTCCGAAGAGTGGATAATACACTTTATACCTGGAAAAGAGGGATTCCCAATGACTCAAGCAAAACAACGCTGTTTAACCGTCGACCAGATCGGATACCCGCTAAATGCCAAAAAATCCGTCATCAGCGCAGGCAAATCAGGAACATTCGAAGTTATCCATTCGGTTACCGGCAAGCCGGTTTTTCAGGGAGAAACCGGACCCTTGCAACCTGACGAGGCCGCGGGAACGGCGGTTTGCTCAGGCGACTTCTCGGCGCTTGCAGAACCCGGCAGCTATTATGTCAGTCTGGGCGATGAGATTTCCGCTCCGTTTGTCATTGCGGATAACCCGTATAAGGAGCTCCATCAGGGTCTTTTAAAAGCTTTTTATCTTTTCCGCTGCGGATGCGATTTGAGTGAAGAATATGCCGGACCCTGGAGTCATGCAGCGTGCCATCTGGCGGACGGAACCGTATACGATGATCCCGAAGTGAAGCTGAACAGCACGGGGGGCTGGCATGACGCCGGAGACTACGGCCAATACACCGGCCCTGGCGCCAAAGCGGTTGCTGACCTGCTGCTTGCCTTCGAACTAAACCCACAGGCATTCAGGTCCCCGCTTCCGATTCCGGAAACGGACGGCATCACGCCGGATGTGCTGCATGAATGCCGTTATGAACTGGAATGGCTGTTCAAAATGCAGGATGACCGTACCGGCGGCGCGTTTCACAAATTGACGACCAAGCAATTTCCGGCTTTGAATGTCATGCCGGAAGACGATCTGGCGGATTTGTATTTCCTCCCTGTTTCGGCAACGGCTACCGGGTGCTTGGCCGGCGTCATGGCGATGGCTTCGCGGGTTTATCGCCCGTTTGACGAAGTCTTTGCGGACCGCTGTCTGGAAGCCGCGAAGCGGGCTTGGCAGTGGTTGCTGGATCATCCTGAAGTTCCGGGCTTTAAAAACCCGCAGGATATCGGTACTGGGGAATACGGGGATGAACAGGATCTGGATGAGCGTTACTGGGCGGCTGCCGAATTGTTCCGGACGACCGGAGACGAAACCTATCATACGCATTTCAAAGCGCTGGCTGCGCAGCAGTTCCCGAAATACGAATTGGGTTGGGCCGATATGGGCGGTTATGGAACCTTCGCTTATCTGCTCCAGGATTCCGCTAAGGGCGATAACGCTTTGCTTAACTGGCTTAAAGACGGACTGCTGGAGGAAGCCGACAAGCTGGCGGCGATCAGCACCGCTGACGGCTACGGTATTTCGCTAACCTCGGCGGATTACATCTGGGGCAGCAATATGGTCGTTATGAATAGAGCCATGCTGCTGCTGATCGCCTACCATCTTAGCGGCAACGACAAGTATGAAGCTATGGCGCTGGACCATATTCATTATTTAATGGGCCGCAACCCGCTTGATATCAGCTATGTGACCGGTTATGGCGATCGCCCGGTGATGCATCCGCACCATCGTCCTTCTGTCGGCGACAGCGTGGCCGCCCCTGTGCCCGGTCTCGTAGCCGGCGGTCCGAACCGCGGGCTGAACGATGACTGCATGATGGAGCACCTGCAAGGCAAAGCGCCCGCCGAATGCTTTATCGACGACGAGCTCAGCTATGCCGGCAATGAGGTGACGATTTACTGGAACTCCCCTGCCGTCTTCGTGGTCTCCCATTTTGTGAAATAAAATATTTCAGCAGCAAATAGAAATCAAATAGCGCGAGTTGTATGGGTTAAGTCACCACCCATACGCTCGCGCGTTTTCTTATAACTTAGTGACTACTCTAATTCTTTGATACGCGGAGTTCCTAATCCGCCAACTCCAAAGCTTGCATCATTCTTAGCAGGATGACCGTGGCCTCGGCGCGGGTCGTAAATCCTGAAGGAGTGAATTCCCCGTCCGCATCCCCTTGCACGATGCTGCGTTGCGTAAGCAATCCGGCACTGGAAACCGCCCAGTCGGGGATGGCTGCGCTATCGGAGTAACGGGCCAACGCTTGTGCCGCATTCAGCTCGTTTTCTACTTCCGTGCGGCCGGTTTCAAGGAGCCGGATAGCCCGCGAAACCATAACCGCCATCTCGGCCCGGGTGATACGGTCGTCCGGCATGAATGCGTTCGTTCCTTTTCCGTTCACCAAGCCGGAGGCGACCGCAGCGCCGATTTCTCCGGATAGAGGGCCGCCTGTCGCGACATCACCGAATCCGCTGCCGGAAGCCTTGGGCGACAGTCCCAAGCTTCTTACGAGCAGGGCCGTGAACTCAGCTCTCGTAATCTCCCGACCAGGCGCAAAATGACTGTCATTAATCCCTTGGACAATGAGCTTCGAAGCCATAGCTTCAATTTCGCGTTCCGCCCAATGTCCGTTGGCGTCATTGAATTGTTTCCGGAACCCGATGACCATAAAGACTCCATTTTCCGGAGATTTTATTTCCAGACGCGCCTTTCCGTTCTCGCTTCTGCTTACGGCCGGTACGGGATACAGCTTCCCGTCACGCTCGTCGTATCTCACCGCGATGACATTAGCGCCCGCCCCCTCAAGGAAAACGACGCGGCTGATATATTTCATGCCTAAATCAACAACTTGCTGCTCCTGTCCGTCCGAACCGACGGATACGCGGAAGTCAACGGCCGAAGCATCTATGACGGAACCTCCCAAAGCTGTCGTTTTAAGATTCAACTCTTTCTGTAAGGAGGCCGTTACCGGAACGATCGATACGGACAGGTTTCCTCCATGGTTCAAGCTCTGTCCAAGCGTTCCCAGCGGAAGATGATAAGTCCCCAGAGCAGTTTCGATCACGAGCGCGACCTGGCTGCCCTTTTTGATTCCGGCCGCCAAGGTTTGAAGCGGGAGTTGGAGTTCCACTCCGCCCTTCAACTCCGGAAGTGAAATCAATAGCTCGCCCTGCGGATTTGAAGAAGCTGCATCAAGAGCAGACTGTAATATCTCCGTCGACATCACGCTCACCCGCGTGATGCTTTGTCCGGCCGCATTTACCGTCTCCCAACGTTTCAGCGAATCTCCGGCAAGCTCAGCCGCACTCACGGACTCCTGGGAACCGGATGGCTCCTGGCCCGCCGAAGGCGACGCCGCTCCCGGGGATGTCACAGAGCCTGTACCGCTGCCACTGCCTGGCGAGGAGCCGCCCGGGTTCCCGCCGACCTCTCCAGGCTTTGCCTGCTCGATGATCCTGCCTTCCACTTTTGGCGTGACCGTACCGCCCAGTGCTGCCACATATTCCATAAATATTTCGTAGTCGGGGTACCCGAGATCCTCATGATAAGCACCTTGCTCGATCGCCTGTGCAAAGGAAGTATATCCGTCACCCCCGTTAGCTACAAAACTGTTGGTAGCCAGCCGGTAGGTTGCTTTCAAATCCAGCGGCACGAATCCCTGTCCCTGTTTGATTTGTACATCGAACACCTTCGCCCCGGCAGGCTGAGCCGGATCCCACTTAAACTTCATGCCTGCGATTTGCGGGAATTTCCCCGGAAGATCGGCCGACTTGGCGCCGCTGATCCCGTTCTCCAGGCCGTCTTTGAGCTGTTGCCCGGTCACATCCAGCACATACAGCGTATTACCGAACGGCATGACGGTCCGCAGCTCGCCCATCGTAATATCCCCTTGATCGATCGAAGCGCGGATTCCTCCGCCGTTCATCAGAGCGATATCCGCATCCTTCAACGCTTTCGCCTTGGCCAGCATTCCGTCAGCAATCAGGTTGCCGAGGTTCGTTTCCTTCGACCGAACCTGAGCGCGTTCCCCGTCCAGAACGGCAGCCGCGACCCCCACAACCTGCTTCTTCAATTCCTCCAGCTCCGCATTGTATGGGGCCAGCATTTCCTTGACTATGGAATCTTCTTCCACTTTACTGTCAACGGTAATCAAACCGCCCCCCGTTTGCCCCGGGCCCGTCAATACGTTGCCTTGACTATCGAATACCAGGTCGACGCGACCGAGGAATTTCCCCCACTCGTTCGCTTGAACAACCAGTGTAGGCGTCTGATGAACTTCATCGATGACTACGTCCGGAGTATCCAGCTTCGTATGCGTGTGGCCGCCGACGATCAGGTCAATGCCTTCTACGTTTTTGGCCAATCCCTTGTCCCGCGCATATCCCAAGTGCGATAGTCCGATGATGATGTTGATTCCTTCCTTTTTCATAGCCCGAACCGTCTCTTCCGCCGCAATTTCGGCGTTGCGGAACACTACGTCTTTTCCGGGACTGGACGTTTCTTTGGTATCCTCGGTCGTCATGCCGAACACACCGACACGATGCCCGTCAACCTCCAGAACAACATACGGATACACCCCGGACTTGACACCCGATCCATCCTTACCGGCGCCGAACGAGACAGGTTCTTTAAGCAGCGGCGCTATATTCTTATCCTTGCTGAAATCAATGTTTGAGCTGACCAGCGGAAAATGTGCATTTTTCACAAATTCGGCCAGCACCCCGGTTCCTTTGTCAAACTCATGATTTCCGAACGTCATGGCGTCATATTGCAAATAGTTCATAAAGGCCAAATCTGCGGACCCTTGCCACTTCGTAAAATAAAGATCCCCCGAGAAAACATCCCCGGCATCCAGCAGCAGGCTGTTGCCCCCTTCGCCGCGGATCTGCTTCACCAGCGTCGCCCGCCGCGCCACCTCGGCCAAATGAGCATGCGTATCGTTGGTATGCATCACTGTCAGCTTCCATGTATCCGCGTCAGCTTCGCTTACCGTAACGACGGCTTCCGCCATTCCATAACCATCTTCGCTCCGCGCTGTGACCACGGTTTGCCCTGCCGCCTTTGGCATTACGTTTCCTTCGTTATCCACCTCAGCCACTTGCGGGTCCGCCGAGTTCCACCGAACCTCCGCACCGGCACCGTCACCGGTTTCCGCCGACGCATTCAGCTTGCCTGCGGGACCGCCGACCGTCAGCGACAAAGCCGTCTTATCGAGCGTAACCTTCGTAACTTTCAGTTCCAGAACGGCTACCGTTCCGCCAACCTCATTGGCTACAAGCAGAAGCGGACGGCCCGTCGGGCTGTCGGAAGCCGGAATGAATTCCAGTCCTTCAGGACCCGAATCCGTGTTCAGGCCGGCGGCAAAATCGCGCGTGTTGGAATAATTCACGAATACCGGATGTTCCGGATCGGTAATTTCATAAGTCATCACCCCGCCGATCCGCTCCAGTCCGATAAACGCAAACACTTTGCTTCCGACCTCCCCGACGGCAACGTATTCCGGTTCAGGCCCTTTTTTGGCACTGCGGTCGTCCTTCTCCACCTTGCTGTTGCTGACATTGAAATAGTCCGGCAAGCGCTCCCCGGTAATCCGTTCAAAGTCGTTTCCGCTATCATATACCTGGGTCAGATCACCCGCATTCCAAACGGAGAACGAACGTCCGCCGTAGAGATAAACCCCGTCATTCCCCATATCCCCGGCGACTTCGGTCTTGCCATAAACAGCCTCTTTTCCCTGTAAAAAGAGTGCCGCCTCCGAATTCGGATTCAAGTCGACCAGCTTCGAAATTTTGCTGCCGTTCTCACGGCCTGGCCATTCGGTAACGTCTCCTTCATTGGCGGTCAACAGATAAGTCTGTCCATCCACCGTGTAAGAAGCGATCCCGTCAGGCATATACATGCCATAGAAAGGCACATTTTCAAGCTTGATCGCTCCGTCGTTCACCAGATCGAGCGCATTTCGCGGATCATTCAGGTCCTTGTACCCTAGTCCGTGAACACCGACCACTTTACCGGAGGGGATGTCGATAATCGCCACTGCATTGTTCTCCTGAAGCGACACATAAGCCGTCAACTCATCGGCGGAAAGAGCGATATATTCCGGCTCAAGATCATACACAGCGTCGGCCTTATCTCCGCTTCCGGTAATCTTCCCTTTCGCATCCGATGTGCCGCGAATGTGTACGAGATCATCAATCACGCTTGGATCATCAAATTTAACACGGGTAACCTTACCCTCTTGCGTATCGACGATCGTCACGCTGCCTTCGGGGTCTACACCCTCTTCGCGCGGTTCCCCTTCATCCGCCGTCAGAATATAACGGCCATCCGATGTATATTTCACCATATCGGGCTGAACCCCGGCTTCATAGGACTGCAAGAAATTCCCGTCATAGTCGAGCAGCAGAATTCTCCCGTTCTTGTCATACGCGGCTTCCTGCACCACCGCAGCAATTGTCCCTGTCGCGGAATTGATGTCCAGACTGGTCAGGTCTCCGAATTGAAAACCTCCGGATTCAGCGAGCGCTTTGACATCAATGCTCTTTTCCTTTGTGAGCGTGCCGTCTCCCATAAGCGGAACGATATCGATAGACGGCGGGTTCGTAGATCCGTTGACCAGATAGAACTTTCCGTTATCCCGGTTGAATCTCACAATTTCGGCTACACCGCCGTCTTTGTTCGTAGTTCCGACAGCATATCCGGCGATCTTGCTGATTTGCAAAGTATCGATAGCCGGCGGAAGGACGCTTCCGGTCTCCTCCGGCTTCACTTCCAGCTCCAGCGTACTGCTGAAGCTGCGGGCGGGAAGGGAAGCGTCCGTAACTTTAACCCTCACCGGATAAGTTCCTTCCGTTCCCGGCTCAGGTGTTCCTTCCAGCTTGCCTTCGGCCGCTCCCAAAATCAGGCCTGCCGGAAGCCCTTCCGCCTCATAACTGTACGGAGCCTGTCCTCCGTAAACGTCCAGGGTGACGCTATAGAATTTGCCTGTCTGAGCAGCAGGCAATTCAACGTCGGTTAACCCGAAATCCTGGGTTGCCTGTCCTTCATTGCCTGATTCGGCAGCCGCATCCGCATCGGTATCTACAAGAGCAAACGCAGAAGTCTCCATATCACCGGAAATCACTCCGGGTCCCGCTTCTGAAGCTGCCGGCAGTATCGCCTCGGCCCGAACGGTACCCGGTACCAGTGATCCCAGAATCATTTCCGCAGCCAGCAGCAGCGAAATCAAGCTAACCGTCTTCGATTTCAAAACCATTCCCCCATATTCGTATGATTTTAACCTTGAGTGTACCGGGGGAATGTTATCGGAACTTCCTTTTTATCAAGGACTTATGTAAAAAAAGAGGATTGCTTGAAATTACATTCAAGTCAATCCTCGGTATTTAGGCTTGCTCCGCTGCCATACGGATGTCTTCAAGGATGGAATCCGCCAGCCTTAAGGCGTCCGCCAACGGCAACGCCTCGAATTTATCCGGATTGCTGTGGCCCACATGCTCGCGCCATGCCGCATTCAGCACATCCCTGCGGCGGGATACGGCACGGATAAAATCTCCGTCCATACTCTTGGCCCATTCCGGCGTACGCTCGGGCTCAATACCGAAGACGTCGCTAAGAATCGCGCGGGCCATTACCCAGTGGCCGTCATCTTCCGGATGGACTCCGTCGTTGTACTTGTATGCCGGATCCGTTTCTCTCCGTCCGGCGATAAAGGACATCATCGGCTCCCGGAGATTCACCACGGTATAGCCTTGCTCCGCTCCGTATTCCGTCACCCAGTTCGCATACTTTCCAAGCACACCGTTATAATCCCTGTAAGGCGTTTCAAAAGCATACTCCTGCAATCCGTCCGGCTGCGCCTCTCCGTTGATCGACAGCACGTCATACGGCGGCGGAGTCATCAAAATCACCCTGGCCCCCGTCTGTCCGATCCGCTCGACCGCCTTCTTCATTCCGTTCCGGAATAGCGCGAAACGCTCCTCCGAAAACGAATGATAAATCCCGTCGTTCATCCCGTAGCACAGAAACACCCAATCCGGCTTACTCTCCTCGAGGGCCCGTTCCAGCCGTTCATGCAAGCATGGACGCGGAAACGGGTGACTCGGTTCATTCGTGCCGGCCACCGTTTCACTGCTGACGCCCAGGTTGATCAATTCCAGGCTGTGATTGGGAAAATGCTGGAGAAAATAGGCGTCAAGATAACGGATGTAAGCTCCGTTTTCCGTAATGCTGTCGCCTAAAAATACAATTCGTTTTCTTTCCGGAACCTTCAATTGGTCATCGGGTGTATGCATCATATAGTCAACGCCTCCAAAATTATTAAATCAGTTGAATTTCATTTTACTTCACTTCGTTTTCCGCGACTATCAAATATGGAATCTGGCACGGAACTTGCCCGGCGGCTCCCCGGTCCAGCGTTTGAATTGGCGGCTGAAATGCGCGATATCCTTGTATCCTAGCCGCGCGGAGACGGCCTCCACCGAGAGCGCCGATTCCATCAGCAGCAGCTTGGCCTTTTTGAGCTTCAACGCGGATAAATATTGGCGCGGGGACATGCCGTACACCCGATGAAACATCCGGTTGCAGGAGGAAGCGCTGTATCCCAAGCCTTCGGTCACGGCCGCCACGGTTTCCCGCGAGAGGTCGGAAGGTTCTTCCCCTTCGGCATCGGCATCGGCAAGCCACTCCGATTCCGGCGCTTCCACGCTTTTCTCCAGTCCCGCCGCTATCTCGGCAGCGATCCGCGCCATCCTGCCGTTAGGAGTTTCCACCCGATTCTGTTCAACAAGCGTTTCGCCAAGGCCCGCAAACAATTCAAATACGGCGGACAGCGCTCGCATTCTATTGGAGAGCTTCACCGTGCCTTCGCCGGAGGTAAGCTGTATTAATTTATCCAGGCTGGGCCGAATCGTTTTGACCAGCGGACTGTTTTCCTCGAAGTGAAACCTTCCTCCCTGACAGAGCATTTCGCGAAGCACGCGATCATCCACATTAAAATGCAGGCAATAATAGGTCATCCTCTCGGAACTCGCCGCACGGCTCTCATGCACATCCTCCGGCCGCAGAAGCATAAGATCGCCAGGTTCCTGTACGAAACGCTGTCCGTTTACGATCATTTCCTGTCTGCCCGACAGAAGTAAATTCACTTCAAACAGCGGATGGGTATGACGCGGATAAGACCAATCCTGTGTCACGGTGCGCAAATGAGCCGCAAAAATCCGAAAGGTGGAATCCATGTCCGGCAGCATAAATTCAGCAATGTGATGTTCCTCCGAAATATTCATAATCCAGCCCCTCCTGTATCCGATAAATTAATTAATCTGAACGATTTGGATAAATTGATAAACGCTTTGGACATAGGACTTCATAATTACCCTTGATATAATCAAGTTATCATAACGCTTACATTTAGAACAGGAGGTAATCAAGATGGGTAAAAATAAATTTTTCAACGCCCACCACTCCCCGGTTGGAGCCTTTGCCAGCTTTACGCTGGGTTATCCGGGCAAGAGCGGAGGGTTTGATCTGGAGCTTGGCAGCCCGCCAAACCAGAATATATATATCGGGCTTCAGGAGGATGGTCAGCAGCAGTATCGGGCCCTGCCTTTTTATGGGGAAGGCCAGGACGAACGTGACCGTTATACCTCGGAACACGACGATGCCGATGATAACGGCAGCAATCAAGACGACGCTTTGATCCTCCCTTTTCCCCGCGAGTCCATTTCACGGCGGTTCGGCGCGGCCAAGGACGAATGGCAGGCCGGTGATTTGACCTTCCGGCTGTACTCGCCTTTCGGCAGCGTTCCCGATCCGGCTTCCGCGGACGATAAGGAATTGGCTTTCGCGCTGATGCCCGCCATACTGGCGGAAATCACGGTCGACAACACTCGCGGAACGTCTGACCGCAAAGCCTTCTTCGGTTTCCAGGGCAACGGCCCTTATTCCTCCGTCAGACGACTGGAAGATACGACCGGGGGAGACATTGTCGGCGTAGGTCAAGGCCGGCATACCGCGATTGCGACCAACGACGAACGGGTGAAGAGCGCCGGATTTTTCACGATGGAGGCCATTCTCGAACCTAAAACGGAAGAGAACCTGCGCTTCGGACTGGGACCCGTCGGCGCTCTGCTGATGGATACGCCGGCAGGCGAAAAAGCCACCTACCGCTTTGCGCTTTGCTTCTATAGAGCCGGTTACGTGACAACAGGACTGGATGCTTCCTATTATTACACCCGTTATTTCGCCAACATCGAAGAAGTGGCAGCCTATGCGTTAGAGCATTTTGAGGAAAAAGTGGAGTCGGCCCGCAGAAGCGATAAACTAATCGCCGGAGCATCCCATCTGAATGAGGATCAGCGTTTTATGCTGACCCATGCCATCCGCAGCTACTACGGTTCAACGGAGCTCCTGGACCATCAGGGCAAGGCGCTGTGGATCGTCAATGAGGGCGAATACCGGATGATGAACACGTTCGATTTGACGGTGGATCAGCTGTTTTATGAACTGAAAATGAATCCGTGGACGGTAAAAAACGAGCTCGATCTCTTCGTGAACCGTTACAGCTATGAGGACACCGTCTCCCTTCCGGGCGACGACGCCGTTTATCCCGGCGGCATCAGCTTTACGCATGATATGGGTGTAGCGAATTCTTTTTCGCGTCCAGGCTACTCTTCCTATGAATTGCATGCAATTAAGGATTGCTTCTCCCATATGACTCATGAGCAGCTCGTCAACTGGGTGCTGTGCGCCTCCGTCTATGTGGAACAAACCGGGGATAAAGAATGGTTGGACCGCAATTTGGGTATTTTCGAGCAATGTCTGGACAGCATGGTCAACCGGGACCATCCGGACCCGGCGCAGCGCAGCGGTATTATGGGGCTGGACAGCTCCCGGACGATGGGCGGCGCGGAAATTACGACCTACGACAGCCTGGACGTCTCGCTCGGCCAAGCCCGTAACAACATTTATTTGGCGGGCAAAAGCTGGGCGGCTTATGTTGCGATGGAGAAGCTGTTTCTGGAAGCCGGGCGTCTTGATCACGCCAAGCTTGCCGGCGAACAAGCCGAGCTCTGCGCCGGCACGATCTCCGCGCATCTGCTGCCGGCCGGCTACATTCCTGCGGTGATTGGGGAGAATAACGACTCCCGGATTATCCCGGCGATCGAAGGTCTGGTATTTCCGCTATATACAGGATGCAAAGAAGCACTTGACGCAAACGGGCGGTTCGGGACTTATATCTCCGCACTGAAACAGCATCTTCAGACTGTGCTGGTTCCCGGCAGCTGTCTGTTCGAAGACGGCGGTTGGAAGCTGTCCTCGACCAGCAACAATTCCTGGCTCAGCAAAATCTATCTGTGCCAGTTCATCGCCCGCCACATTCTGGGACTCCCTTGGGATGAGCAAGGGGCAGCCGCCGATGCCGCTCATGCCGCATGGCTGACATCCGATTCGAACGCTTATTGGAGCTGGAGCGACCAGATGCTCGCCGGAGTTATCTGCGGCAGCCGGTATTATCCCCGCGGCGTAACCGCCATTCTATGGCTGGATGAACAACCGGGTCTTTAACGGACTATCAACTATAGAAATGGATCTGAAATAACTATAAAAAGGGACCGGATCCCCAGTCATCACAATGACTGGACCGGTCCCTGCTTATGGTTTATCGTCTTGCCCACTCTTCCGTACCCTTCTGGTCTTCTTCAGCTTCAAGCCGGGTGCGAGCCACGCGGTTTCTTCCTGCCTGTTTGGCCTTGTATAACGCCTTGTCACTTGATTGATACAGCCTTTCCAGCGGCACCTCCGGCCCTGGCATCACAGTAATGATTCCTATGCTGATGGAGTATTCGAATGGCCGGCCCCCGCAAGAGGCCTGTTCCACCGAAAGCTTCAACGATTCCGCCACCTCATCGGATTTCAGCTCATCCGCTCCCGGCAGCAGAATGGCGAACTCGTCGCCACCGTATCTCCCGAATAAATCGGCTTCCTTTAGTTGGCCTCGCATTTTATCCGAAAAATCCCTTAACACTTCGTCGCCTATATCATGGCCGTATGTATCATTGATCGTTTTGAAATCGTCAAGATCCAGCAGGATGAAGGATACGGGCATTTGTTTTTTCTCATATAGGGATAAATTCCGCTTCGCTTCCAAAATAAACGTTCTACGGTTCAACGCTCCCGTTAAATCATCGTAACTGGCCAGCTTAAGCAATTCCCTGTCGGATCTTTCTTTGGACAGCAGAACAAACCCCGCATTTCCCAGGGTCATAATGAGATACAAGGACAGAAACGACAAGCTTTGATAAAAGTTCGGTTCAAACATCGTCACCGCTTCGACGGAAAACCAGGACATGCCGGTTCGGACAAGCAGTCCGACGGTCATGAGAAGATATATATAACCGATGAGAATGCTTAGGGACGATCGCTCCGGCGAAGTGATCATTCGGTAAACGGGAGGGTAGAGGAACGCCGCTGACGCCACCGAAACGATCGAAATCCGCAGACCTTCCGTATTGTAAAACAGAACCACGAAATTATAGCTCAGAATGGATATCAAAGTAAGGATCAAATAATACCGTCCGGACCTTTTGCCGAATCCGCCCGTTACTTTCAGCAGCGCCATCGTCTCTAAAGCTGTACCGAGCAGAAAAATCGAATTGGCCAGTGAAATAAAAAACATTTGAGAGCCGAGTACCGGAATAGCGAGAATTCCCCATGTGGCCGCTTGGAACCATTTCGCCGCATAAAAGGTGTTCACCGCCGTATCTCTCGGCTGCCTGTGCCTATATGCGGTTATGAGCACTACCGTAAATAAATGACCAAGCGCAAGCAAAATGAACACGGTTTTCATGTCTAAATTTAAAGGCATAATGTTCAGATCATCCATTTCTTATCCAAGTCGGAAGTTTATGCAAATAAAACGGAAATAATACCCAAACCTTTCGCTATAATACAGGAAAAGTCCTTCTTTTTCATAACCAGTATAAATAAAAAACAAGACTCCCGACAATTTTCCTGTCGAAAGCCTTGCTTATTCTTGATTCCCATTATGCCGGTGAAGAATTATTTTGTCTGGAAATGGCGAACAATGCCGCCCAGATGAGAATGAATCCAACCGCTTGGGCCAGGGTGATGATTTGTTGAAAAGCGATCCAGTTAAGAAGCACGCCCACCATCGGAAAGCTGAGTTCGGCCAGCGTAGCTACGGATGCTTTGGTTGTTGTTAATCCTTTATAGTAAACCAAGAGGCTGAGCAATCCCGGTAAAAGCGCCTGCCCGAGCAGATTCAAGGAAAAGGCCGTAATTCCGGATGCGCTTCCCGGCAAATGCCAGGCAGCTCCTTCATTCCATGTCACAACAAGCAAGAGCGGCAGAGCCAATATGAAGCGAAGCGACGTAACCGTTTCGTATTTCATTTGTCCGACCATCAAGCGGCCCATAACCGTCGATCCGCCCCAGAGCGCCGCAGCGCCCATGGATAACAAGCTGCCAACCTGGATAAAATCGTTCCAGTGTCCAAACGGGATGGAGAAGCCGAAGGTCAGCAAGTAGGTTCCGCCCAGCGCCAAAATGAATAACAGCGAGAAATGACGCGGCAGGGATTCCTTAAGCAAAAATCTGGCCATGATGATGGCGAACAGAGGCTGGAGCTTCTGAAGCAGCAGAACCGCATTGACATTTCCGTTCGCCAGCCCCATCGTGAACAGGATTGTGGCGATCGCGGAACCGCCCCATGATATAAAGAGCAGCGCCCCAACTTGCTTCCAGCCGACACCGAGAAGTTCGCGGCGGTTTTTCCACAAGATCGGAGCTACCACCAGTGCAATCAATATGTGCTCCAGCAGGACCAGCTGGGCCGAAGTAATCGATTTGAGCAAAATAAGACGGAACAATGGGTCAACGCCCCAAAGAGCGGCCCCCAATACGACTAGCCAGAACCCGCTTTTTGCAGAGGTCCCTTGCGCCTTAGCGAGCGGCTTGACTTGTACCCTTACACTTGATGCATTTTCCATATTCCCGACTCCTTCTCGAATATGGGGTCTACGCAGAAAGCCCCCGCCAATTGACATAGGTCAACATAAACGGGGGCTGATCAAATAAGCTTGCGGAATGCATATTCTATGCCGCATGCTTATTAATGATCTTCTCCCATCCGGACTTTACCGTCGGCCTTGGAATTTCACCAAGTCAGTCGCCGTTCCAAAAGGAATAGCGAGTCGCGGGCTAAAGCTATCATTCAAAATAGCTATCACCGCCGGTCAGGAATTTCACCTTACCCCGAAGATCCATATTCATTGTATTTTTATTTTTTAAATTTCAAAGGTTGCCTTCATAATACTGCAGCATATCCTCATTCTCTGTAACAATCATCACATTGAAAATATATATGACTTATTTTATGAAAATAACCCTTATTTGCAACCATTATAGCATTATAATTTATTTTTGTAACCCACTATTTTTTTGAAAGTGAGCTGGTTTATTCAAATGCCGGAATGGCGATTTCACTGTATTGTGATTCCAGGAACTGTTTCACCTCAGGACCGGACAAGCGCTCCGCCAATTTCTTGATCGGCTCGGAATCTTTATTGTCCGCACGGGCTACCATCGTAATCGCAAATTCCGATTCCGTCGTTTCGACCAGCAATGCATCCTTTTTAGGCGTCAGGCCGATCGGACTCGCATAGGCCGGAGTCATCAGTACCAAATCGGCGTCATCAAGCATCCGGGCCAGCATCAACAGATCCACTTCTTCGAATTTATATTTTTTCGGATTTTCAGTAATATCGGCAACGGTAGCGTTAATTCCCACGCCTTCTTTTAACTTGATGATGCCGGCCTTCTCCAACATGACGAGCGAGCGTCCGGCGTTGGTCGCATCATTCGCAATGACGATCGTAGCTCCTTCAGGCAGTTCCTCCATCTTCTTAAAGCGTTTCGAGTATGCACCGTAGACCGCATGATAGACAGGCTGTACCGCTACAAGCTCGCTGTTCGTGCTTTCATTATATTGATTCATATAAGGCACATGTTGAAAAAAGTTCGCGTCCACTTCCTTGTTTGCAAGCGCGTCGTTCGGCTGAACATTGTCGGAAAGCACCACCAGCTCCAAATTGATGCCATCCTCTTTCAGGAGCGGCTTCACCAATTCCAGAATATCCGTCATCGGCGGGATCAGCGTAGCTACCTTCAACGTTACCTCCTTGCCGTCCCCGTTTTGAGCCGTAGAGGCGTCGCCGTTTTGCTCTGCGTTCCCCGCACCCTTAGTATTTCCGTTACCGCAACCAGCTACGGCTACCATTACCAGAACTAACAGTCCTAACATCCACTTTTTGTTCATTTTCAGCATCTCCAACATCCTTCCAATGGTTTAGTTATCTTTTGTCTTTTACCATTTATCTTTTATCCAGCCATCTCGAAATCAGGCTGCCGGTAAACTGGATCAATTGAACCAGAACGATCATCAGCACGATGACCGCCGCCATCAGTTCTGTCTCAAATCGCTGATACCCGTACCTGATGGCAAAATCGCCGACTCCTCCTCCGCCCACAACGCCCATCACCGTCGAGTATGAAATAAAGCTGATAGTCGATGTTGTGAGTCCCAGCACCAGGCCGGAACGGGCTTCGACGTAGAGAAATTTATAAACGATCTTCAGCTTCGAGGCTCCCATCGATTGAGCGGCTTCCACTACCCCGCGAGGGACCTCAAACAACGACTGCTCCACCTGCCTCGCATAAATTGCAATCGACACGATTGCCAAGGGCACGGAGGCTGCAATCGTCCCGATCGCTGTTCCCACCAGGAATCTGGTGAAGGGAATCATAAAAACGACAAGCAGCAGAAACGGAAACGACCGAACGATGTTCACGAACCCATTGAGAATCATGGACCAGGTCGCGTTTTCGCGGAGCTGGCCTTTGGCGGTAAGATACAGCATGGTTCCCAGCGGAAGTCCCAGCAATATGGCCGCCATGACCGAGATTCCGACCATAAGAAACGTTTCACCGACCGCCTCGGCAATCTGGATTCGAAAGTCCATGAACTTCTCAAGCATCAAGGAAAAGTCAAACATCAGACACCCCTGCCTTCCCAAGCAACAAATCCCGGTAGGACGGCTTATGGCGTGGGACATTCCTTGCGGTACGCTCCTCCAGCGCGAAGCCGTCCGTTAGCCGCCCTTGCTCCACTACCGACACCTCATGGCAGATCTCTTTCACGACATCCATTTCGTGGGTGACGATAACAACGGTTACCCCCAGCGTTTCATTGATGTGTCTCAGAACATTCAGAATTTCTCCTGTCGTGATGGAATCCAGGGAAGAGGTCGGTTCATCGCAAAGCAGCACGGCGGGACGATGGGCGAGCGCCCTGGCAATCGCAACACGCTGCTTCTGTCCGCCGCTGAGCCGGGCCGGGTACTGCTTCGCCTTGTCCTGCAAACCGACAAATTGCAGACATTCCTCTACCCGTTCTTTCCGTTGCCGCTTGCTCATCCCGGCAAGTTCCAGCGGGACGGCAACATTTCCGCTTACTGTCCGGTTATGCAGCAGGTGAAACTGCTGGAATACCATGCCCATGGATCGTCTAGCCACCCTTAACTGACTTTCCGGAAGCCGGGTCAGGTCCTGTCCGCCGACAATTACTTTTCCGCTGTCGGGAGGCTCGAGCACATTCATCATGCGCAGCAGCGTCGATTTGCCCGCACCGCTGGGGCCGATAATTCCGTGAATACTTCCTTCACGGATCGTAAGGGAAACCGATTCGACGGCTTTAAAGACCCCCTCGCCGGAACTGTAGCTTTTACTGACTTCATGAAGCGAAATCATGCAATACACCTCACCACATTTTCCAGAGATAATTGTATTATTAATTTTTAAAACTGTTATAACGAATATTTCCTTTTGATTATAGTTCATTATAGTTTCTGTGTCACTAATAGTTAGCTATATTTTCATATACAAAATAAACTTTGAAACATTTATTATCCGTAATGCGTTTAAAGAATACTTAAGAAACCAACACCCAAGGAGGAGAATTTCAACATGACCAACTTGAAAAAAAGCAAGCTCATTACGGCCTTGATTCTCTCCGCCGCGCTTACCCTCAGTGCATGCGGGGATAAATCGGAAACAAAAAACAACGACACAAATACGGTTCAAGAAAACACCCCATCCGCTCCAAACGGCAATTCCGGCAAAGCAGGAAATAACGGTGCTGCCGGGGAGGAATCGGAAGCGGCGCAGGATCAATTGGTCGCCGAATTTGACGCCTTGCTCCAACAAGAAGGCAACAAGCTTCCGGAAGCTTTCGAGTTTATTGAAAAGCATGTGGACAGCTTAACCCCTGAGCGGGTTTCCCATCTGTTGTTGTCGGTGGAAGATGCCCAGATTGCGGCGCTGGGAGGCCTCGCGGACCGTTTTTACGAAGGGGATACTCAGGAGAAGATTGGAAAAATATTCGAGATCGGCGATTCTTTGGACGAATTGATCGGCAAGGCAACTGACGAAAAACTGAAGGCCCTGTTTACGGAGACCAAGAACAGCGGCTACCAGCTTGATCCGACCGAAGGCATGTTCAATCCGGATCCCGATTACAGAGTAGCCGCGGCGTACGCCGACAAAGCCACCGGAGATGTAAAGGATTATTTGCAGTTAAAGGCGAAGGAATCCGGAGAGCGTTCGCTTCGGGACGCCGCGCTTGTCATCGGTTGGGATGAACTCCTGACCCGGGCACTTGCCGCCGAAAACTTCACCAAGCAATACCCGGACTCCAAGCGAATTAAAGAAGTGAAGGCCATGCTTACCAATTACACGACGACCGTATTTTACGGTGCGAACAATACCCCGTTATTCGGGTACGACAATAAACAAATGGAACCGGACGCTCAAAAAGCTTACGAATCGGCGCTTAAAGAGACAGCTTCCGGATCCAGCCCGCTGTTGGACGATCTGAAGGCCTTCATGGATGAAGCGGCAAAGAACAAATACAAACTCACGGAATCACTGGAGCATTTTCGCAGTGAACTCGTTAAGCTCAATTACGAGTAATTCAGGCCATTTGACCGAGTGAGGCTTGAACAGATTTTTTCGGCTAACGGACACCACAGCCCTTAAAACGCCGAAATCACGGCGTTTCAAATTTTAACGGACATGACGGCCCTTAAATGCTGGTTGAACGCCTATTTTCGGGCCAATGGAGTGAGTTAAGAGCCTGTGTGTCCGTTAGTTTTGCAAAGCAGCCGTTTTCGATCCAATAGCGGCCCTGGTGTCCGTTAGATTGGGATTGGCTCCGCAAACTTAATAGATACTTAACAAAAAGACCGCCGGAGCAAGTTGCTCCGGCGGTCTTTCTTCATTTTTGGCGACAGCGGATAGATTTCCGTCCTGTCACGGATTCATATACTGTCCCCGCACCAGCAGGCGCGACAGTACGACTGCCGCTTCCGCACGGCTCGTGATGCTTTGCGGTGCAAACCGTTCCTCCGACTGCCCCTGCATAATTCCTGCATCAAGCAAGGTTTGCACATCTTTGCGCGCCCAATCGTGAATTCGGGCAGCGTCCTGGAAGCTGCCAAAACGGGCGGTTGGTGGCAACTCGCCATCCGCGTCTAGCAGCTTCAAGGCCCGCGCCGCCATAACAGCCATCTCTTCGCGGCTGATCGCAGAATTCGGACGGAAGGTTCCGTCGGCATATCCCTGAATCAGGCCGGCTTCGGCGGCCGCAGAAGCTGCCTCCTGGAACCAGTCGCCCGGCTTCACATCGCCGAAGCGACCGCTGTCGGGACGGCTGCGCAGATCCAGCGCCCGTACCAGCATCGCCGCAAACTCGGCCCGCGTCACGGATTGCCCCGGCCCAAAACGGCCGTCAGGGAAGCCGTTTACGATCATCCGGGAAGCAAGCTTCCCGATGTCACTATTTGCCCAGTGACCTGCGAGGTCGGAGAACGTCCTTTCGTTCACCGCCACGGTAAATATTCCGTTCGCGTCGGTCTTTAACGTAACCGTAGTCGATCCGTCCGGGTTAGCCTTGAACAAGGCCGGCACATAATGAAGCGTACCGTTGGAAGGATCATAGCGAAGACCGACCGCGGTCTGCGGATTCCAGGTTCCTTCCAGCGTAAGCAGACGTTGGACAGATCCGGGAGCATACCGGGAGATCGGCGTTTTTTTTACGCCCTCAGTTACAGTAACCTTGAATTCAGCGGCATTTCCCTGCAGCTTAAAACCTTGTTTGGCTGCTGCTTGATCAATGCCGGATTGCGCTTGCTCGGTATCCGTAAGCTTCGTCAAGCTGAACTTCACGACCGCCTGATTGGCATCTTTAACCCCAGCTTCTTTCAATATGCCTTCCACATAGCTTAACGGGAAGCGAACCTCCGCCTTCGCTGCGGTATCGACTACCGACAGAATGGCGTCCGGACGGGAAGAAGCTGCTGCAAGAAGAGCGCCCGCATTGAAGCTTGCATTTCCTTGATCGTCCGTTTTAATCTCAATCCGGGTTTGGCCGGATGCAAGAGCTGCTTTCAATTGGTCGTCGAAGGAAGTGGTCCCGGTAGTTGATGGCGTCGTTACGGAACCCCCGCCCCCACTACCGCTGCCTCCGCCGTTGTTCCCAGGGTTTCCAGGCTCGGGACCGCCCGGATCAACGACCGGTTTCTTGGCGGAAGCGAAGCCCTGGTTGATCTCCTTGAACGAAAATCCAGCAGCCGGATTGGACACCATCTTCATCCGGTCGCCGCGTACGATGACATTCTCGACCGTGGCGGAGCCTTTCAGGTTCGGCGTTACGTCAACGCCATGGGTGCCCGCACCGTCGATGACCAGATTTTGCAGCAACACATCGTTCATCGCAAAATCCCCATGCGCGATCAGACCGGAATACGTGCTGTCCTTCGTCACATTGTCACGAACGACGATTTTTCCATTCATATTGCTTTCTCCGGCAAATAACCACAGCGCCCCCAGGCTGACGCCATAGCCGGTATCGTAGCTGCCGGTGCGGATCAGCGTATTGCGTTCCACTACCGTGGTTCCTTCGAACGCTTCCGCGTTAAATCGGGTCGAAACCGCGATGCCCGCCCCATTTGTTACCGTATCTTTTACTAGATTATCTTGTACTTTGTTGTCCTTACCGCCGAATACGACGATATTGTCGGCCAGCCACGGCAAGGTAACTGTATTAAAACGCGCCGTATTGTTTACGCTAGGCGTCCGTTCCGTTCCGTTCACTTCGCCCAGCTTCGGATCGGTGAACGACCACATAGCAATGCCGTCGTCGCCCGGGTAACGGATATCGCTCTGCTCCATCATGCTGTTTCCGGTGCCAACCGCGAAGTTGATGCCATCCGCCATCAGATTGCGGATACGAAGTCCCATCATGTACAATCCGTTCGTGCGGGCGGCCTCTCCGATCGGCTGGGTCAGCCAGAGACCGGCTTTCGTATGCTCAATCCATACGTGCTGGATGACCGAACCCGGACCGAACGCCCCATGGAACGCATTCGTGATAGCCTCGTCATCGCGGACGTTAATACCGCCGTCGATCAGCAAATCGTAGACCTCAACCTTGCCTCCATGCCCCATAAATTTAGCCCCGTTCAAAGTCGTATGCCACATTCCCGCACCACGGATCACCGCCGATTCCAGGTCCAGCAGTTCATCGCCGAAATCAAACGTGCCTTCCGGGAACCAGACGCCTTTCCCCTGGTTCGCCGCAGCCGCCAGGGCGTCTTTAAATGCCGCAGTATCGTCCATGCCGTCATTCGGAACCGCCCCAAAATCGGTTACGGACAAGAATCCTTCCGCAGGCATTCCATACGCATCCTCTACCTGTTCCATTTCCACGAGATCAATGACGTAGGATTCCGCCCGGTCACCGGCATCTTTTTGCAGCTTGATGACCGCACCAGCAGGGACGTCCCCAATCAGCGCATGAATTTCATCAAAGAAGCGGTGTCCGCTGCCTTGCCGCGGATCGTTAGACCAAGGATAGCTGCCGTATTCCCAGGCATACTTGGAAGTCAGGCGCAAAGTTTGTTTGAATACGCCATCCACGTACAAGGACAAGGTTTCATCCGCGCCTTGCCCGTCGGCGCTGTCCGGAATCGAATAACGGAGCACCAGGGAATTGGAAGGTTTGGCGAGTGAAAACTCGACGAAATCGCCGCTCCGATTCAAGCTCACAGCCTGACGTCCGGAGGCTTCGGAAGCGATGCTTCGGAATTTACGCGAAGGCCCGATAAGCGTGCCGTTACTCTCGGCATCCTCCGCTTCATAACTGGTATATGGCACAGTAGCTCCGCGATAGTTTTTGTTCACGCTATTTTTCACCGTCAGGGAGTCGATGGCCGTAATGTCTTGCCCTCCCTGCGTACCTTCCAGCGAAACCGAGTTCATGCCGCTGCGCAAATTCAGCTTCACCTCGGCCGTTCTCCACCCGCCTACCTGCGAGAGAGACAGCTCTTGCTGCGGATAGCCGTTGACGACAAGTTGAAGCCGCCCCTCTGCACCAGAGACATTTCGGTAGTGGATAATTCCGTCGTATTCCCCTGCTTGATCACTATGGACGGCAAAGCGAAGAACATTATTGCCGCTAAATGCATCCGAGGCAAGATACTTCACGTCCGAAGCCATGGCTTCAAACCGCCATAATTCTTCCGCTTGGGATGCGCCTTCTCCATAACCCGCTCCTTGCGCGGTGTCCAGCAATTTCCCCGAGGCTTTTGCATTCGATAATGTGAAGTAACCTAATTTCTCCTCGACAATCCATTGCGAATCCAAGGATTTGCCGGACGCGGCAATTGCTGGCGCGTTCTTATCATTCAACGCCAGATAATGCCCTGTGGCGATGTTCTTGATCAAATGGCGGCCATTGAAATCCTGCATCAGCCATTCGCCGGACGTCTTTGCGCTTGCCGCGTCGGTGTAGACCAGTTTACCGCCTGATTCGGCCAGGACTTTACCGCTTTGTCCCTTGGGCGAAATCGTGATTTTGTTTGTATGATCCTGCACCGGAGTTGCCGTATTCAGATTACGCGGCTCCGCCATTTCAGGCGTTTTGAATTCTTCCGGCGCCGGGACGAGACTCCATTGCACCGAGCCCCAGGAGGATGGCAGAAGTCCGCGTTCCGCATATCCGGTATTATTTTGCACATGGATAAATTCGTCGTCGTAATTGCCGTACTGGCTGCGGATCGTCACATTAACTCCGTCTTCCGCCCGCGTCACCGACCAGGATGACGCGCCGTCAACTGCTGGAGAATCGGAGCTGCTCTCCAAAAAAGTATAGTCTTCGGTCAAGGTTAGATAATGACCCGTCGCCCGGTTCTTAATCAGCATTGTACCGTTATCCTGTGCAAGGATCGTCCAATGGGAATACCCGTTGTCCGCCTCCAAATTCCCGTACAGCACCACGCCTCCCGGGTTTTCATACAAATAGGAGTCGCCCGTTACACTCTTGATCCTTACCGGCGTATCCGGGATAGGCTGCTCCGGAATCGTCACGGGTTCGGCGATAAAAGCAGCTTCAGCCCGTTCACCCGCTCCGGGTGCCCTGCTCACTTTGAAAACCGGACTTCCTTCTTCATTTTCGGCTGCATACAGGTAATGTCCGGTCCAGCCGCTTTTGATGGTCACTTCATCCGTTCCCGGCTTGGGTTCGACCACCCATTTAATGCTTCCCCAGACCTCGTACACCTCGGTCCGGGTTTCTACCGGAAGCGTCGGCTCGTCCTCGGCTTCCACCTGGGCATCCGCCAGATTTTGTATGGACAGGGAGCGCCCGCTGCCTTTATTTTTCATGATGACCGCACCGCTGCCCCCTGACTGCTGCAAGAACCAGACCGAATAGTCGTCCGGCGCCCCATATGTCGCATCGGCAACGGACTGGGCACTTTCCGAATCTTTTAAGTAGAGCCCACCGCTATTCTTCAATTGGAAACGGAAATACGGATTGGTCTGCTCCGTAACGGGGATAAATCTCCACTGCGGGCTGCCCCAGTTCGGATTAATGACGCTGTACTCCGCATACTTGGTCAGATTTTGCAGCGAAATGAATTTGCTGAAAGGTTCCCCGGGCACTTTATCGGTCACGCTGCTGATTACAAAAGTACCGCCGCCGAGGTTTTTGGCGCTCCAAATATAGGATTCAGGTACATTTCCGGGATCTGCGAGCGCAGTTACCTGGATATGACCGTCAGGCATATCGGCAATATTCATGTAATGTCCGGTCTCCCGGTTCTGGAACAGCTTGCGTCCCTGATGCTTGACTACAAGCCACTGGTCACGCTGGTCGTCCTCCCGGGGATTTCCGTATTTCAGCATTCCGTCCTGGTTTTCATAGAGATAAAAAGGCTGCCAGGAATTTTGAATGCGAATGTAAGCGTCTGACCCATCCACCGGCAGAGACGGATCGATCATTTCCCATTGCGCTCCAAGGCTTCCGGCATCTCCGCTGACAATCACGCTATCACCAGCTCCGAGTGTAATATACTGTCCGGGCAGTCCTTTGTTTTCGATCGTTCGATAATCATCGTAATCTTCCGATGCCGTAAGCGACCATGTATACGTCGCATCCGTCACGCTGACGGGACCAGTCAGCAGGTGATTACCGTCGGTGTTTAAATAATGATTACTGGCGGCATTCCGGATTCGCTTGCTTGTATCATAATCCTCCACGATCCATAAATACCGGTCGTCGGAAGACCCGCTTCCGCCGCTAATGGCGCCATGCTTCACCGTTCCATTATCCTCATAAAGAAAATCGGTGGCCGCTTTGGCATCACTATAAGCCCCGATCCGGACCGCCGGCAATTCCGACACCGGTTTGACCTTCCATAAGGCGTTTACGCCGTCAGCTCCGCCCGCCCAATCGTTAGAGCGGACGTCATCATCGTCCGGGAATTGCGGATTCATATAGTTTCCGGGCATTTCTGCGTTCTCGAACACGACGAACCCTGGCTGGCCGGTCGCATCCCTCATATTCCACAAACTTAAGCCCGGTTTATCCGGTATTGGATCACCGGTTAAGATCCCGGCCCAAGTCGTTTCATTCTGCAAAATTACATGTCCGGTCGCCTTATTGCGGATGGTGATCTTCCCGCTGTCGTTCTGTTCGAAGAGCCACTGGGCGGATGGATCATCGGCCGCCTTAACGCCGTGTTTGACTTGTCCGTCCTGCTCAAAAATAACACTCCCGGGGCGCATCAAGCTTTCGATACGAACCGCTGCATCATCGACGGAAATAAAAGCCCACTGCGGGCTTTCAAACGTAATGTTAATGTCCGAACTGGCTTCGGCAAAGCCAAGCTGGTCTTCTTCGTGAATGACCAGATTCCCTTCCGGCACGCTTGCGCTGCGGACAACCATGAACCCGTCCCGGTTGGACTTGTCTATGATCCATTGTTCCGCAGCGGTATCCGACGATGCAGTTGTGGTTAGCGGCTGATTGCGCTGCGTCGTGCGAGCCAGAGATATGTAGTTGCCAGTCTTGCTGTTCTGGATTCGCGAAATGCCGCCTTTCGTCACCACGATCCAGTGAGCCGACTCGTCGCTGGGATTGGTGAGCCCATACCGAACGATCCCGTTCGAATCCTCGTACAAATAATTGCTTTTCCATTTGTTCTTGATCATCACTTTTCCTGCGGGAATGTCTCCGGCTCCCGTACCGCCTGCAGCCGCTTGTGCCGGATATGCGGGGAATGCGGACCATATCAACAATACGGCAAGCAATCCTGCAATCATCGGCCTGATTTTTTTCATTTACTTTGACCTCCTTTATCTTATAGGTATTTTCTTCTCCATCTTAATTTAAAAGCGCTTTCACTCCGGTGTGCGTTTGTATGGAAAAAAGGTGCATTATTATGGATTCCGCATCGTTATACATAAAAGGGCTGCCCCGCGGAACATCATTTCCGTAAGAGCAACCCTATTAATATTCAAATCAAGCCAGGTCATATCACGCCTCTTCAGCCGCCGATCCATCTCCGCTCGGTATCGTTGTCGATTCCTCTCTGCCGTTCTTCCAGCGTGATTCTGCAGCTTGCCGACAAGGCCTCCACCGCCAAAATAGCGGAGATCAGCTCCATATTCATCCGGTCATGATAGAGAACGCGGTTGACCGTTTCCAGCGTGATTCCCGCCGGATCCCTTTCCATTAGAGCCAGCGGTTGTCCGATACTCACCCTTCCTTCCCGGAGCACCCTCAGGTAAAAACCGGTAAATCCGGTTTCCTGAAACCACAGAGGCAACTGCGGAGATGCAAACCGTTTGGCCAGTTTGTGGCACGGCGGGCGCGGTTGCGAAACCTGAATCACGGCCTCGCCCCACGTCAGGATATCGCCGACGCATACATCGTGTTCGGTTATTCCTTCGACCGTCATATTTTCGCCGAAGTCCCCGTAATTCAACTCCTGATTCAGCACCTTGGAAAAATAGCGGTAATGCTCCGCCGAGTGCATGCTGAGCACTTTATTCGGACCGCCGTGACGAAGGCGGTTAGCCTGGGCGTCTCCCTCCAGAATAAGTTTGGTCAGTTGGAGATCGTGCTGCACGGGATATTTCTGAATCGCCGTAATGACCTCTTTGCCTTCATACACCAGCCTAGCCGGCTGCCCGATATTGACCGACAATAATGTCAGCACCATCCATCTCCTCCGTTCCTACGGCTTTATGATTGACTCGCGTTTAACCTTGAGAAGCTTCCGCCAGCACGGGCTTTTTGTCCGCAGGAAGCGGAACGGCGTCTTCCCTCTTCCGATGATGCTTCTGAATCAGCCGGAATTGCGCCGGACCGGCCAACAGCAGCAGCAAGGCAACCGCCGAGAACATCAC
Organism: Paenibacillus sp. Marseille-P2973; assembly: GCF_018101095.1. Classification (NCBI taxonomy): domain Bacteria; kingdom Bacillati; phylum Bacillota; class Bacilli; order Caryophanales; family Paenibacillaceae; genus Paenibacillus; species Paenibacillus sp. Marseille-P2973. Next base: position 48,064 of record NZ_JAGQEH010000004.1, on the reverse strand, counting down.
GCCGCCGCCGTAATATTCAAACAGCAGACCGAATAGCAGCGGGCTTAGCAGTTTGGGAATCGACATGTACATCCCGAAGATCGCGTTATATTTTCCGCGCATGTTGGCCGGTGCGATTACGGAGACGTATTTTTGCAAATGGGTCATGCCGATGATTTCCGCTACCGTAAATATAAGTTCAATCAATATCAGAATATAAAAATGACGGGCAAAGCCATAACCGACACCAACGACGGCAAACAGGACATAGCTCAGCAATATCATCATCTGCGGAGTACGCCGCTCTGTTTTTTTGGCAACCCACACCATCGCCGCCACGACGACTACCGAATTGATCGTCATCAAAATGGCGAACAGGGACGATGCATTGGCGAAATGTTCTTTCAAATGTAGCGGAAATGTCGTCTCCACTTGGGAATACAGCACGCCCACCGGCAGCGTGAACAACGTAAACCAGTACAGCAAGCGGTGGTCGCGGAACGTAACTTTGGGTATTGCCGCTTTCTGCGGCAGACTGCCTTCGGCTGAACGAGCGGGCAACGTCTCCGGCACCTTCCACCACACCAGCATGGCAAACAACAGGAATGAAGCCGCCGAAACTGAAAATACGGTACTCTGATTCCATGAGTAAATAAGCAACCCCAGCAATGGACCGACGGCTCCCCCCACATTTATCGCGGTATGTATGAGGGCGAACACTTCCCCCCGTTTCTCGGGAGGGACCACGTCAGCGACCTGTGCATTGGCGGCCGGCAGGAACATAGGCATGCCCATTCCGTTAATCACGGACAACACGGCAAACTCCCAAACCTGGTCGGTAAAAACGAAGCCGAGCATGCAGGCCCCCTGAATCAGCAGGGCAAACAACATTACCGGCTTGCGCCCGTATCGATCGGCGATTCCCCCGCCCCAAAAGCTCAGCAGGATGCCGGCAAGAGGCTGTAAACCCACGATCAACAGCGGGAGCAGGATCGATCCGTTCAGCTTATCCGATAAATAAAAAACGAAAAACGGTCTTAGCATAAAGGTAGTCGTGGCGCATAAAGCGGTTCCGAACACCCGAATCCAGATCACGGCATTGTATTGGGATAAAGATGCGAAGAATCGTTTCATCTTAGCCCATTCCCATATGATTGTTGCCTTCGCAGGATAATTCCCACGTTCTCAGCTCGTAGGATTCAACCCCGGCCTGCACGTAAGGGTCTTTTTCGGCAACCGCCTTCGCTTCTTCATAACTGGCTGCCTTAATGATGACCATCCCGCCTCGGTAATCGGTGAACGGGCCGCACAGCACGAGCTTGCCTTGACGGTCCAGTTCCTTCAAATGCCCGACATGAGCCCGGATCAAATCTTCCGACATTTCCTTGCCGGGAATCACGGACAACAAAATGACGTAACGAATATCCTCTTCTCTGGTTAAATACATGAAGATCGCTTCCTTTTTTTAATTTTCTGGAGCTTGCCTTCAAGATCACGTGGCCAAAAGACCGCTATCGATCCGCTCCTTTGCCTGGGCCGCCTCCGGGGGAAGCCAGCAATGCGGATCCTCCGCCATATGGGTCTGATAGTAACCGTAAGCCACACCCCGGCAGCCGCCGCAGCGCTCGCGGATCACGCAACTTCCGCATTTGCCCCCGAGGTTGCTGCGATCGCGTAAATCCGAGATGACGGAGGACTCGTCCCATATTTCACGGAAAGGCTTATCTTTCACGTTCCCGATGCCTACCGGCAGCATCACGCAAGGCGTAACCGTGCCGTCCGGGGCAATATACCCCTGGCCCGTCCCCGCCTGGCAGCCGCGGAAAGCTTCCTGCTTTGCCAACGATGCATCGACCAGAGCCATTTGCGCCAAATGGCTGGTAAACTTCATCCTGCCCGCATATTCTCGGCGTTTGTTCGCCCAATGGCGGGCAATCTCCTTCCATTTCTCGGCCGAGAGATCCATGGCCTGGCTGCCCCGGCCGACCGGGACGAATTGGGACAGATTGAACAAATGAATGCCCTGCTCGTAGGCGAATTGAATAACATGCTCCAAATCCTGCACATTGTCCCGGTGCGGTGTAAAACAAACATGCGTCTGCAGCCCCGCCTCCCGGCAGACATGCATTGCTGCGGTTGCCCTTTCGAACAATCCCGGCAAACCGCGCACTTGATCATGGACCGGTCCCAGTCCGTCAAGACTGATCTGGACGCGGTGCAAACCGAGCCGCTTCAGCTCATGCGCCCGTTCTTTTTGAATCCACCAGCCGTTGGTACCGAGTCCGACCTGCATGTTTCTTTTCACCGCATGGGAAATCAGTTCGTCAATGTCGGGCCTGAGCAGAGCCTCGCCACCCGACAGAGCCAAATCCACGACGCCCAATTCGGCCAGTTGGTCAATCAGACCGAGAGCCTCTTTTGTGTCCAACTCCCCGGGCAAGCGGCAGCCCGCGCTGGAGGAACAGTGAACGCAGTGGGCATTGCAGAGATTTGTGACCGCCCAGACCATATGCAGCGGATAGCGGAGTATGAGACTCATGAAACCCCTCCTCTTCTTTATGATAGTTTCGCGTGTTCCGGCGGTCCGGCAATCACCCGGAATGGCGGTTCTGCCAGCAGGCGGCCGGCCAGTTTTGCGAGCTGCCTATCCGTCAAGGCGTCGATCCTTTCCAGTACTTCCTGCAGAGTAACCATCTCCCGTCCGGGAAGCCAAGCCTGCGCCATCGAAATCATCCTGCTATCCGTAGTGGAAGCATCTACCGCGAGTTGAGTCTTGATCTTATTTTTTGCCCGCCGGAGTTCGCCGGGATCACCCTTTCCTTCATGCAAGCGCCTCAGTTCATTCATCACGACATCCTGGAACTTCTCCTCGTGTTCTGCAGGAAACGTACCGTAAATTTTCAACATGCCTCCTCCGGAAAAAGAGGTATATACCGCGTTAGCCTGCTCCGCGATCCGCGCCCGCACCAGCACCGTTTCAAATCTAGAGCCCAGCGTATTGTCGTCGCCGAGCAGCGTACACAAAAGATGGGCGGTATAATGCTCCGCACCTTGCAGCGGCGGAAGCCGCCATCCCCAAATTCCCGCGCCTTTGCGGAAAAGAGGGGCCTTTAGTTTGGAGGTACGCTTTTCCGGCCCGGCTATCGATTCTCCCATGCTTCGCTTTTGCCGGACCGCTTCGGACAGAAGACCGTCTGCGCCCGGCCGCCAATCCTCCAGCGAAGTCAGCGCCTCCTCAATCTGTTTCTCTTCGTAGGCGCCCGTAATAATGACGAGCGTATTGTCGGGGACATAATGACTTCGATGGAAAGCGCGTAACTCCTGAAGTTCCAGATCTCTAATTTGTTCCTTCGAGCCGATGAGGATGCCGCCCATCCTGTCGTCGAAGCTTAACCGGTGAAGCTCATGGAGCATTACGCTGCGCGGCTCATCCAGTTGCCTCGCCAATTCCTCTTGAACCACACTTCGCTCCACTTCATAGTCGGCTGCATTCAGCTTGGGATGACGCACCATATCCGCCAGCACCGGAAACAGGCTGCCGAAATACTCGGGCAGCATCCGGGCGTATATGCATGTCCCTTCCCAAGCCGTAAAAGCGTTCATGTCCGAGCCGGTTTCCCGCATCGCCCGCCGGATGTCTTCCTCAGAAAATGCTTCGGAGCCCCGGAACAGCATATGCTCCAGCATATGAGCGGCTCCCGCTTGATTTGGCGTTTCGTCGCGGGCCCCGCTCAAAACGTAAAAACAGACCGACACCGTTGCCATGGACGGCATCCGGTGCAGCAATACCCGAAGATTATTCGGCAGCGTAACCGATCGTTGCTCCATGATGGAATCTCCTCCTCAATGAATCGCTCCCGCCTTAAGATCGCTTGCCGCCAACGGGCCGATGCTGGCAATGCCTAGGGAATTCGTCAGCGCATGCCTCGAGATCGCCTCAGAGACCGCCGCTGACGTCACACCTTCAATCGATCGGCGCATAGCCTCCAGCGTACTCGGATATTTGGGATACCAGCCCGAGGTCAGCAAGGTATTCATCCTGGCAACCGTACTTTCTGAACGCATCACCATCTGCTTGATCAATTGGTTTTTGGCGGATTGCACTTCCCGTTCCGTCACTCCATCGCGTTCAAGACGCCGCAGCTCCAGAATGATTTGTTCCAGCGCCTCCAGCACCGACTCCTTCCGGGAACCCAGTTGAATGGTCATCAGGCCGGCGTCGCGGAAAGAAGTAAGGCTGCTTCGAATCTGATAAACGAGCCCCCGGCGTTGCCGGATTTCCTCATACAGCCGGGATCCGTCCCCACCGCCGATAATCTGAACCAGGACAGCGAGCGGAAAAAAATCGGCATCGTCATACGGAACACCGGGAATCCCCAGCGTCAGGTACGCTTGATTCGCATCTCGTTCCTTGGCGATGATTCCCGGCGTCCATAAGGGAGCTTGCTCGGACGGGAAGCAGGCCGAAGACATATTACCTTTCCAATTATTTTGGCAATCATCCAGCAGTTTTTCTAAATGATCTTCTGAGTAGTTCCCGACAATAGCGAGTACGCAATTAGCCGGTTGATACAACCGCTCGTAAACGTTTCGGACAGTCCCGGGGTCCAAAATGCCGTAACCGTCGCTTCGGCCATACGCCGACCTGGCGATCGGCTGCGTACCGCCCATGGCTTGTCTGAGCAAATCGGCCGTACATGCCTGAGGCTCATTTTCGCGGGCCGCAGCCTGATGAGCCGCCAGAGATCGAAACGCGGCAAAGGAACGCTCCTGCAAGCCCGGTGCTGATACCGCTTGAAGCAACGTCCGCAGCGTCTGCGCAAAATACGGAGCGAGGGCCGTGACCCAATATCGGGTCCACTCTATGTTCGGAGCGGACTTTTTATGGATTCCCAGATCGGCCAGTTCGGTGGAAAGACCGTCCCAAATCCAATATTCAAGAATCCTTGAACTGCCCAGTTCCCACGGTTCTTCCAGTCTCGCGCCGGCGCCTGTCAGCAAACCGACCGAAACGGTTTCTACATCTGCTTGCGGCATCGCGATTACAGATAATCCGTTAGTCAACCGCCGCAAAAATAAGCCGCTATTTTCCATGGCCATCGCTCCTTGAAATAGATGGAGACAAAAGGACCTCCCTGTGAAGAAAGGTCCCTTCCTTCCGCCGGTCAGATTACCCGCCAGGCAATCAGCGACAGCTCGCCCAAATCCACAATATCCATGTAGTCCACAGCCGAAAGCAGGTCGCATTCTTTCATTTCGGATAATGAAGCCCTAGCCGTTTCCAGCAGCAATTCTTTATTTTGTTCCATGATCTCACCTCCTTTCCCAGCCGAGAGAGGATTAGTTCGAAATCGTAACCAGTTTCCGTTGCTCCAGTCGCTCCAAAAGCTTCCAGACCGCCATCTTTCCTTCTTCACAGCCTAAAGCGGGTATTTCTTCGGAAGCGATCGACGCCAGCTTATCAACCTCGCAGGAATATTCGCATAATTTCAAAATGGCATGGGCCACGGGCTGCAGCAAATGAATCTCATCCGTCGCGGGATTGTATACGATGAATTTCCGGTTTTCCTCTTTCCGGGTAACAACCCCCGGAGTGCGGCTGACTACACTGTTCGAGTTGATATTGCTCATCACGGTTTCCTCCTATAATGCCGCGGCGGTTTCCGGTACGATCCAGCAATACGGATCGCCGAGCGCCGGGTCTCCATAATAGGCCAGCGAGGCCGAGCGGCAGCCGCCGCAAACAAATTTGTGCTCGCAAGTTCCGCAATTCCCCTCGGTTTTGGACTTGCGGTCGCGAATACCGGCAAGCAGCGGGGAATGATTCCATATCTCGTCAAACGTAGATTCCCTCAAGTTTCCCGCCGCCATCGGCAGTGTTACGCATGGGGTCACATTGCCTTCCACCGTAATTCTCGCCGTTACCCGGCCGGCTCCGCAGCCGATGTACATGGCGCCTTCTTTTGGAGGCAGCATCAAAGCGACCCGGCAGTCGTGCCAGTAGATTTTCATTCTGCCGGCATATTCCTCCTGCATCTCGATCCATTCCTCGATCACGCCTTTTAATTCCTCCGGCGATAGAGCCAAATCGCGGTCTCCCCGGCCCGTCGGTATAAATTCCGACAGATTCGCGCCGTTGGCCCCCAGCTCCGCCGCCAGCTTCACTACGTTTCTGCCGTCCCGGAAATTCAGCTTCGTCGGCGTATAACCTACGGTCACGCTGATTCCGTTGCGTACCAGGCATGCCACGGCCTCTACCGCTTTGTTGAACAATCCCGGTACTCCGCGGACCTGTTCATGCACCTCCGCCGTTGCACCGTCGATGCTGACGCAAACGCTCTGGATTCCCGCTTGCTTCAGTTTTCCGCACATCGTGTCGTTGATGACGGCACCGTTCGTTCCGACAGACACCATCATGCCGCGACCGCTTGCGCGTGAAGCGATCTGCATCCAGTCGGGGCGTAGCAGCGCCTCCCCTCCGGACAATCCCAAAATCAAAATGCCGGCGTCCGCAAGCTGATCGACTACGGACAACGCCTCCTCCGTCGAAAACTCCATCGGATGAGCCAGTCCGGCTCCGGAATAGCAATGCACGCACTTGGCATTGCACCGTAGCGTAATTTCCCATACCAGGTAGAAAGGGGCTTTGAATTCGTCTTGAATCGTTGCAAGCACACTCACACACTTATCCTCCTTCCGTCAGATGACTGCCATATTTCTCCAACCCTGATCCAGCTGATTTCAAAGTAACACACCTTCTTTTTCCGCTCATCGTCCATTTGAAGTAGATAGGAGTGAAAAATCGGAAATCAAAATGTTCTTGGGGAGAACGAAAGAATAGGAGAAAACGGAAAATGCCGGAAGAACAGATGAATGTGCGAAAAACGAAATGGGGGAAGTTCCATGGGGATTATATTGTGGGAAGAATGGTGGGCGTGAGAGGTAATTAAAAACGGTAAGAGGACGTTTTGCGGAGGTATGCGGTAAGGTGCGAGAAGAAAGTTTGATGGAGATATGTGATAAGGTGCTAGTCAAAGGTTTGATGGAGGTATGTGGGAATGTGCGAGGCAAAGGTTTGATGGAGGTATGCGGGAATGTGCGAGGCAAAGGTTTGATGGAGTTAGGTGGTAACGTGATCAGTTGAGTGAAGGATGGTGTTACGGGGGCGATATCCAAAAACTAGTTATTTGGTGTAGAGACGGACGACGGACTATCCCGTGAATTTTTAACGGACACCACGGACGCTAAAATGCCCAAAATTACTCTCTTTGAATTCTAACGGACACCAGAGACCTTAAATACGTTAAATCGGCCAATTTCTGACTCAATTTGAGCGATTAAGGTCACCGGTGTCCGTTAGCGGTTCAAAAGTCCGGATTTGTTACGTTTAACGGCTCCTGTGTCCGTTAGAATTAAGGCTGTGGCAAAAAGGTCGTGCGACCACAACACAAAGACGGTTAAAGCACATCTCTTGGTTAAAGCGCATCTCTTGGTTAAAGCGCATCTCTTGGTTAAAGCATATCTCATGTTTAAAGCATATCTCATGTTTAAAGCATATCTCATGTTTAAAGCATATCTCATGTTTAAAGCGCATTTCATGGGTAAAGCATATCCCATGTTTAAAAGCACATCGCTATGTTCGAAGTACATCTCACGTATAAAGCATATCTAGCGGTTAAAAACACAGCGAGATGTTTAAAACACCTCGCAGCTAGAGTACACCCTAAAAATCATACCAAGCGCCGCGGCAGTGTGATAAAGCAATATTCAGCTTAGGTTCCTTTTCCAGCAGCCTTAACTCTACCCTTCTCTTTCCAAAGGCAGCTTGGCATATTCCCCCATGGCCAGGGAAACGGCCTCCATCCTTTTGTGAACACCAAGTTTGCTAAGCACATTGCGAATATGAGTGCGTACCGTGTTATAGGTGATGTTCATGCCGGTAGCAATTTCTTCCGTCGAATACCCTTGACACATATACCTTAAAACCCGCATCTCGCTAGGGGTGAGCCCGAAAGACGGCCACATCTCCTGCACTCGCTCCAACACCACATGAACCACCCGGTCCGTCGACTCCGATCCCCGGCTGATAAATACTGTTTTGGATACAGGGATCGCCCGGTTGCGAGCATTCAAATAGACATGGCGCTTTCCCAGATAACTTCCCATCGTTTTAGCCGCTTGATGGATCGGACAATCCTGATCGCAAACGCAGCGGCCCTGGGAATCGCAGAACAAGGAAAGTTCTCTGCACGGCATGCCAAGTGTTTTGGCGGCTCCAATCCCGGTCAACTGCTCCATCCCCCCATTCCAGGCTAGGATGATTCCCTTCGAATCGATCTCAAAAGCGGAATTCGACAATTTCTTGATCCAGACAACTGAGTCCCTGAGCTGTTCCTCTTGGCCGGCAGAGTTTATCATATTCTCACTCCTCACGTTGATCCCGCTCTTTAATGGTTTCCGACTGTATTGGCTTGGCCAAACCCTATATTTGCTTCATGATAACAATTTTTTACTATATAAGGAAGAGGTGGAAATAAGGTGATTTTGTCGAATGCTGGCACCTGCAAAATTTCCAACAAAAAAAGAACCTTTGAACTCCCGCCGATACGGAAGTCAAAGATTCTTTACAATTTTATGTCATTTTAGTTGGATCAGATCGCAGGCATTACGTTTCCGCCATTGACCGGAATGTAAGCCCCGGTAATAAATCCGGCCAGATCGGATGCCAAAAAAGCGACCGCATTCGCGATATCCTGATCCTCACCTCTGCGCTTCAGAGGTACCTGTTCCACATAAGCGGCGTCATTCAGGTCGTGTGCACCGCGATCTTTTTCGCTGATCGTCCATCCCGGAGCAACCTGGTTTACGGTAATTTGATGCGCGCCTACCTCCTTGGCCAAGACGCGATACACGCCGTCCATCCCCCGTTTGCCTGCCGTATAGGCGGATTGGCTCGGGAAGTTTTGCATAGCGCACTCGGTATTGATCCCGATCATTCGTCCCCAACCTTTGTCGATCATCCCCGGAATAAAAGCTTTGGCCAAAAATACGTTCTGCATGACGCAGGATTCAAACTGGCTCACATAATCTTCCGGCGACTGTTCCAAAACGGAAGTCCATCCGTATTGCACAACGGCATTCGCAACCACGATATCGGGATCGCCAAGCTGCTCGCGAATCTGTGCCTTCATGTTCTCGATCTGCTCTTTTTTCGTAATGTCGCCTTGGACGATCATGGCTTGTCCACCGGCTTCTTCAATCTCTTGAAGCAATTCGCGTGCTTTGCCTGCGTTGCTCATATAATGGATGGCTACTTTCGCTCCGCACTGAGCCAATGTCCGGGTCATGATTCTGCCAAGCTGTCCTGTGGCTCCGGTAATCAGCGCGATTTTTCCCGTTAAGTCGATATTCAACACTGCCATGGTCTCCTCTCAAGCCTGTATTGTTACAGGGTTATGATGCTCCATTATTTCAATTCTGCAAAAACCCTTGGATTCCTGCCGCATTAGTTGGGCATCTTCTCTTCGCGTAATGAACACTGCAATTTTTATTAACTAATTTGCAATATATATATTGCATTTTGGTGATTATATTATTATAATTCAACCATAACCTTCAAAAAAGGAATTATACCCATGAAAGGGGTTTTGATCACGATGAAGTTATTAGCCAAAAACAAGCTGGTCGATGAGCGCATTCTCCATCTTAGAAACAAAATTTTCAAAGAGTCCTACTTGGTGGTAATGGTCATATGCAATCTTTCCTTATTCTTGAAAGTGCTGGTATTCCGGAGCGGTTGGGAGTCCTTTATAACCGAACTCGTGATTGTGTCGGCGGGCAATCTGTATTACACGATCCGTACCGTCATGCTCGGGATCTATTCTGACGAGGTCGAGGCTCACGATAACCGGAGTAAAATGTCCTACAGTCTCAAAAATATTTTGACCGGCCTCGGCATCGGCCTTGCGATCTCCTTGTTCTTCGGCATCCGCAGTGCGATTCTGTACGCAGACGGCACCTTCTTGAACCAAGCCTGGTATTTCTTCATTGTCTTTATGGCTTCGCTCATGATCTATCTGCCGTTCTTTATCGGCTTTCTTACCGTCTCTCACTCCTTAGCTAACAAAGCAAGCAAAAAAGCCTCCGACGATGATCTGCTGGATTCTTAAAGAAAGGGATCGGATATAGCCTTATGAAAAATCTCAAGTTAAAGATGGCCCGTGTGGAAAAAGATCTGTCCCAGGATGAATTGGCACAGCTGGTGGGAGTGTCCAGGCAAACGATCGGTCTCATCGAACTCGGCAAATACAACCCGTCTCTCAGTTTATGCGTCGCGATCTGCAAGGCGCTGTCCCGCACGTTAAATGACCTGTTCTGGGAAGAAGATTAAAGCGGGAATAACCCTCCCAACGCATAAAAAAAGGCCTGAGGCCTAGGAATTCCTGCAATTAAACCAGGAGTTCCAGTAGGCTCTCGGGCCGGATCAATTTATATTTAGCTGGAATAGACTCGTGATTGTTACACCCCCACAGAGCCAGGGCAAAATCAACTCCCGCATCTCTGGCGCATTTGCAATCATAGATCGTATCACCGATATAAATGGAGCTTTTAGGATCCGAACCTGAAATCTCCAAATATTTTAGCAAAGGCTCAGGATTGGGTTTATGTTGTTCAGTATCCTCGGCGCAGACCTTGTAGGGTAAATACTCCATCAGCCCGAACGGTATAAAGTCATCTCTCAATTCCTCGCCCGTTTTGGAAGTTACGATTCCCTGTTTAAAATCCCTTTGACTCAGCGTCCTCAGCACTTGAGAAATCCCGTCAAATACGCTCATGGTGGAATAGAAATCCTTCATGTAACGGTTCCAGCGGTCATTAGCCTCTTCAATGTTGATGATACCGAGTCTGGGTAACGCTACAGCTCCCGGGATGCCCAGGACAAACCTCAGATCCTGCGTATCCATCTCGGTCCCGTAATCGAGGGACAGCATTTTTTGCAGCGATCCCAGAACAGCGTGTTCCGTATCGATCAAAGTACCGTCAACGTCATAAATAATAGATGTGTACATCTTTTCTCATCCTCCCGCTATTGGTATGCCTTCCTTCAAACCTATTCCAGCATAAAAGATGAAATGGATTTCAGGTCAATCCCTAAATAGAGGAGCGAAGGATCATTTTATAAGGCGTCTCCACTTTGGCTTTGGATTTGGTCATGGCCAGATCAAAAGCTTGTTCCCCGACCTTAACCAGTTGATGATCTAAGGTAGAAATGTCGAGTCCGACGCCGACCGGCTGATTTTCTTGCCCGATAATGGCCAGATCTTCCGGGATACTCAAGCCAACCGATCTGGCATACTTGTAGATTCCGCCGGCAACCTCATCCCCGTTCGCATATATTGCCGTCGGTCTCGGATTTATTCCGAGCAGCCGCTGGCCCGCCGCCATTCCGTCTTCAAAGCTGAAGCAATCGGACTGCCGGTAAACCGGATCAAACTGTCCGAACACCTTCTCATAGGCCGCAATCGTTTGACGGGTGCTGACGCTTTCGGTGCCCCGTGCAGTGGTAAAGGCGATGTTCCGGTGCCCCTTCTTTTTTAACAATTGAAAAACTTCAAGATACGCGGCGTACCGGTCCATATAAGAGCAGCCGATTTCCGGATGTTCCGTATATTCGCAGGAAATCACCGATCCGTACTCGGTAAAAGGAAGGATATTCTCCCAAGGGTTGGCCCGCGACGTGATGATGATGGCGTCCAGCAATTTATTTTTCAGCATAAATAAGTGTTCGATTTCTTTATCCGGATTATATTTGGTGGGCAGCACCATGATTGCGTAATCGTTCTCCACGGACCGGTTGAGCACCCCGTGCAAAAGTTGATCGAATGCCTGATTATTCGTATAGGGGATAATGACCCCGATTTTCTTCGTCTCTCCGCGGATTAAATCGACGGCATTCCGGTTGGGTGTGTAGTTCATTTCTTCAATGACTTTCAGGACCGCGGTCCGCTTTTCTTCCGATACATATTTGTGATGGTTCAGCACACGGGAGACGGTAGATACGGATACGCCGGCCAGCCTGGCGATTTCATGGATATTTGCCATAGGGTTACTCTCTCCAGACGATATTTATAATGGTTCCTGAAAATAGTATAGCGCCCCGTGCCCTCCATATCTAATATTTGCGGTTGTTTACCTCCAATTCGGCGGTCACTTCGGTAAAGACGCTTTCCGGGGTGACGATTTTTTTCGGGAGCGTGCGTCCCTCCATCAATTCATTCACCGCCTGCATCAGGTTCGGTCCCAGGAGCGGGTTACATTCCACCACTGCATTAATTTTGCCTGCGATCATGCTCTCCAGCGCCCTGCGTGTACCGTCCACGGAAATAATCACAATGTCCTTCCCCGGCTTCAGTCCGTATGCTTCAATCGCTTCAATCGCGCCCAGCGCCATATCATCATTGTGGGCATACAACACCCCGATGCCGTCTCCGAACTCTTGCAGAAACGATTTCATAACTTCCCTTCCCTGCTCATGGGTAAAATCGGCGTATTCGCTCTGCAGCACCTTAAACTTGGCGTGCCCCTGAAGCGTATCCGCAAACCCTCGTCCCCGGTCGATGGAGGGGGTGGAGCCCGCTGTCCCTTTCAACTCCACAATGCCGACAGGCCCTTCCGTCCCGGCCATTTTGTCCACCAGGAATTTCCCTGCTTTTTCCCCTTCTTCATAAAAATCCGAACCGATGAGGGTCACATATTTCGACGCGTCTTCTACATCAACCGCCCGGTCCACAATAATGACCGGAATCCCCGCCTGCTGCGCCTCATCCAGAATCGGATCCCAGCCCGATTGAACGACAGGAGCGATCGCAATCACATCTACCTTACGGGAAATAAAGCCGCGGACCGCTTCAAATTGCTTCTTCTGCGACTGCTCCGCGTTTTCAAAAATGAGCTCGATTCCCGCCTCCTCCGCCGCCTCCTTGACCGATTGACTGTTGGCGTTGCGCCAATCGCTCTCCGTGCCAAGCTGAGAAAAACCGAGCACAATTTGCCGTTTTCCGGTTGTGAGCGCCCCCTCCGCCGGCACCGTTCCGACCGTAGGAGTATGGGGTGAATCGACACCGCCGGTACCGGCTCCTGTCTGTGAAGCCGGAGTCCCCGGCGATTCGCAGCCCGCCAAAATGGCAAATCCAGCCAATATGAGCAGCGTAAAAAGAGGAAGCAGGATATGTACTTGGAAACGTCTAGTATGTTGCGTTATGGAAGGCTTATGGGAATGCGCTTGGGATTGCGTTGTGAATAGTATTGAATAATGCTCTATATATTGCTTCGGGTTCTGTTCGCTCAAGCCGCTCGCCTCCCTGATCAAGTATCTATAAGCCATTCTTACCACAAGCCAGCGTTGGAGAAAAGAGCGAAAAAACCTGAGACTGGAGTATCAGGTTTTTTCTAACTGTAAACCGGGGGTATCCGGTGAGAATCGGTTGGGGTTTGACCAGGACAGGATTGATCGTTGCCTCCAATAGTCACCAATAGTCACCAATAGTCGATTTCCCCTGGCTGTTGCAGCTCCCTATTTGTATGTCTCATTGGAAATTTTCCAATAAGAATGATGGAAAAGGGCAGCAAAATGGATTTTCATTGGATAATTTCCAATGAGAATCACCGAAGAGAGGTGTTTTGGCGGAATCTAGGCTCCGGTCATTGGAAAAAATCCAATCAACGAAGGGATATCCTTAGTATCGAGCTAATTTCATTGGATAATATCCAATCATCGATTAAATACCTAGGAATCCATACCTAGCACCCTCGACCAGACATTGCCGAAATCATCCTATTCCTAATCCACCCATTGCCTATATCCGCCCATACCTACCTTATTCCAAATCCATACTTACCCCAATTTCCACAATAAAGCCTATACTTTGCGCCAGTTGCGCCAGTATCTCCCCATACTTAGCCAACTTAGCTCAAACTTCCATCCTTAGCCCGAGCTTCGCCCCGTCAGGCGGCGCTCGCCCAGCAGCCTTTGCAGCAGGATGAACAGCAGCAGCAGCACGCCGATCACGATCCGCGTCCACCAGGAGCTGAGCGTGCCCTCAAAGCTGATGATCGTCTGAATCACACCTTGGATCAGGACGCCGAAGAAGGTGCCCACCACGTAGCCGACGCCGCCGGTGAGGAGCGTTCCTCCGATCACGACCGCCGCGATAACGTCGAGCTCCATGCCGTTGGCATGCAGTCCGTAGCCGGACAGCATGTAGAAGGTAAACACGATGCCCGCCAGCGCAGAGCAGAAGCCGCTAAAGCCGAACACCATCATTTTCGTGCGGGCCACGGGCAATCCCATTAACATCGAGGACGGCTCGCTGCCGCCGACGGCGTAGGTGTTGCGGCCGAATTTCGTATAGTGGGCCAGATAGATGCCCATAGCTACCACGGCCAGCGCGATCAGGACGCTGATCGAAATGAAGCTTCCGCCCGGCAACTTGATTTTCGTCTGCGCAATCGACGTGTAAAAAGCATTATCGATCGTTATCGTGTTAATGCTGATGACATAGCAGAGCCCCCGTGCGAGAAACATCCCCGCCAAAGTTACGATGAACGGCTGGATGTTAAAGTAATGGATAATCGCCCCCATGGCGGTTCCGAACAATACACCGATGATCAAGACGAGCAGGATGACGATCATCGGCGGCCAGCCTTGCTGTAGCAAGCTCGCGGATACCATCGTCGTCAAAGCGATCATGGAGCCTACGGACAAGTCGATTCCACCTGAAACGATCACGAAGGTCATGCCGACAGCCGCGATCAGTAGGAAGGCGTTGTCGATCAACAGGTTAAGCAGCACCTGCATCGAAAAGAAACCCGTATAGCGGAAGGAACCGACGACAAAGATCAACAGAAACAGGCCGATCGTTACCCAGAGCGGAATGTACTGTCGTTTAAGCATGGCGTTTCACCTCCGGATTCGCGGTTTGCAAAGGACCGGCCTTCGGCCTACCGCGCAGCAACCCGCGGAACTTCTCGGACTGAACCAGGCAGACAGCCAAAACGACCAACGCTTTGACCACCAGCGTAATTTCCGGTGGAACGCCCACCATGTAGATCGTAGTCGTCAACGTCTGAATGATTAGCGCACCGACCAGCGTGCCCGCGAGATAGAAGCGCCCTCCGGTCAGGGAGGTTCCTCCGATGACAACGGCCAGAATCGCGTCAAGCTCGTACCAGAGCCCGGCATTGTTGCCGTCGGCGCTGGATACGTTGGAGCTGAGAAGCAGCCCGGCGATGCCTGCGCACAAGCCGCAGAACATGTACACGGCCAGCATTACCGTCCGGGAGCGGACACCCGCGAGCCGGCTGGCCGTCGGCTTACAGCCGACCGCTTCAATAAACAGCCCGAGCGCGGTCTTCCGGGTGAGCAGCGAGGCGATCACGAACATCGCCGCGACGATAAAGATCGAAAACGGCAGCGTCAGCAGCGAGCCGGCCCCGATGTACTGATATTTCGGGCTGAGTACAGTAATAATCTGCCCGTTCGTAATCAATTGAGCGATGCCCCGTCCGGCCACCATCAGGATTAAAGTGGCGATAATCGGTTGTATGCCGATGCGGGCCACGAGGAATCCGTTCCAAAGGCCGAGCGCAGCCGATAATACAAGCGCAATGCTTACCGCTACAAGCACGGCGACCAGACCGTTTTGGTCGGTTGCCCGGCTGATGCTGAGACAGGCCATCGCTCCCGTAATCGCCACGACCGAACCGACGGACAGATCGATCCCGCCGGTAGCGATCACCAGGGTCATACCGATCGCTACCAGAATGAGCGGAGAGCCAAAGTTCAATATATCAATCAGGCTACCGTACAGGTGGCCATCCCGCATTTTAATGGAGAAAAAATCCGGCGAATAGATCAAATTAAATAACAATAACACCACAAGCACCATCAATGGCCAAAACAAACGATGCTTCATCATCCCTTATCCCCTCCTGCAATCGCCTGCATCACCAGCTGCTGGTTCATTTCCGTTCCCGTCATTTCCTTCACCTTCCTGCGATCTCTCAACACGGCGATCCGATGACTCACCCGCAGCACTTCTTCGAGCTCGGAAGAAATAAAGATGACCGACATCCCCTTCTGCGCAAGCGAGAGCACCAGCTTCTGGATTTCCGCCTTCGCCCCGATATCGATCCCCCGGGTCGGCTCATCCAGGATGAGCAGCTTCGGTTCCGTCAGCAGCCAGCGGGCGAGCAGTACCTTTTGCTGATTCCCGCCGCTGAGATGACGGATCAGTTGCTCCGAGTCGCGCGGATTGATGTTCAGCAGGGAAATATACTCCTCCGCAATCTCCTCCTGCCGTTTGCGCGGGATTCTCCGGAACCAGCCCTTGGAGGCCTGCAGCGCCAACACGATATTCTCCCGAACCGTCAAGTCGTCGATAATGCCTTCCGTCTTCCGGTTCTCGGAACAAAAGGCGATTCCCCGGTCGATTGCCTGCCTTGGCGTATGAATACTCCCGGCACCGCTTCCCGCTAAACGGAGACTGCCCTTGTCCGGCCGGTCCGCCCCGAAGAACAGCCGGGCCATTTCGGTTCGCCCCGAGCCCAGCAGTCCGGCCAGGCCGAGAATTTCCCCCTGATGGATCCGCAAGTCGAACGGCTCAATCGCACCCTGCCGGCCAAGCCCTTCCGCTTCCAGCATTACGACGTCATCCTTCTTATCGTTGCTGTCCGACTCATTCGATAGCGTCTCAAGCTTCTCCAGCATCACCAGCTCTTTACCGATCATCTTCGAGACCAGCTCGATTCTCGGCAAGTCCGCAGCGAGGTATTCCCCGACGAATTCTCCGCCCCGCAAAATCGTAATCCGATCCGAAACCTCATACACCTGATCCAGAAAATGTGTGACGAACAGAATGGCCAGCCCATCCTGCTTCAGCTTTCTCATGATGTCAAACAACTGCCGGACCTCGCTTTGATCCAAGCTGGAAGTCGGTTCATCCAGAATCAGTACCTTGGCGGATATGCTGAGCGCCCTGGCGATCGCAATCAACTGCTGCACCGCCACCGAATAGGATTCCAGAGGCTGGGTCACGTCGATCTGAAGATGAAGCCTTTCCTGCAGCAGCCGTTCGGCATTCCGGTTCATTTCTTTCCAGCGAATCCGGCCCAAGCGGCAGGGTTCGTTGCCGATATAAATATTCTCCGCGACGGACAGATTCGGGCACAGATTCACCTCCTGGTATACGGTGCTGATCCCCGCCCGCTGCGCTTCTTGGGGACTGTGCACCGCAATGGCATGTCCTTCCATCTCCACGCTTCCCTGATCGGCGGTATAGACGCCGGTAAGCACTTTGATCAGCGTCGACTTGCCCGCTCCATTTTCACCCATCAAGGCATGCACCTCTCCGGGAAACAGACGAAAATCCACTCCGCTCAAGGCTTTCACTCCGGGAAACTGCTTTTGAATCCCGGTCATTTGCAATATCGGTTGCAGTTCCTTCATTCTTCTCTTCTCCCCTCCAAGAGAACAGGCAGCCCCGGCGAAGCCCAAACGCCCGCGCGAAGCTGCCCTCCTCCTGTTACTTGCCATATCTTAATGCAGAACCATTTCGAACAAACAATTTCTTAATATTGGCGATTCGGCAGTTCCCGTTTCGCATCCTCGGAAGTAAATACGCCTTCTTCCGTAACGATCCGCTTCTCCACTTCCTTGCCGTCAACCACATCCTGCACCGCTTGCATCAATTGTGGACCGAGCAGCGGATTACATTCCACGATAAAATTGATTTTGCCTTCGCTGGCTGCAACGAATCCGTCTTTTACTCCATCGACAGTAATAATCTTGATGTCTACGCCCGGCTTAAGTCCGGCCGCTTCAATGGCCTGAATCGCTCCAAGACCCATGTCGTCGTTATGTGCATACAGCACGTCGATCTTCTTATTAGCCTTCAGGAACGCCTGCATAACTTCTTTACCTTTGGCCCGAGTGAAATCGCCGGTTTGCGATGCGATCACCTTCAGATTCGGATTCGACGCAATCACCTCGGCAAAGCCCTTTTGCCGGTCGATGGCTGGCGCGGACCCTGTCGTCCCTTGCAGTTCAACGATATTAATTTCTTCCGTGGAATCCTTATATTGATCCACTAGCCATTGGCCGGCACGGCGTCCTTCTTCAACGAAGTCGGAACCGATGAACGTTTCATACAGCGAGGTGTCGGCCGAATCTACGGCACGGTCGGTCAAAATGACCGGGATGCCCGCATCCTTCGCTTCTTTCAACACGGTGTCCCAACCGGACTCCACGACCGGAGAAAAGGCGATGACATCCACTTTTTGCTGAATGAATGTACGAAGGGCTTTGATCTGGTTCTCTTGCTTTTGCTGCGCGTCGGAGAATTTCAGATCGAATCCGGCTTCTTTGGCAGAATCCTGGACCGATTTCGTGTTGGCCGTTCTCCAGCCGCTTTCGGCTCCTACCTGCGAGAATCCGAGCGTGATTTTCTTATTGGATGACGTATCCTTTTGCTCCCCATTGCTCTCCGCATTGGTTTGCTTTACCTGATTTCCCCCGTTCGCAGGCTCCTTGTCATTTCCTCCAGCCCCGTTCCCCCCGCCGCAAGCTGCCGAGAACAGCAGCATCAATGAAGCGGCCAGGATCAGGCCCGATCTTCTAAATGAATTCATCTTGTTTCCTCCCCTTTTTTGGTTCACCATAGCCTGGCGTGACTCGATTATAAAACGCTTCCATTTTAGGAGGATACGGAGTTTCATCGCTTGTCGATGGCCTTTTTTGGGCGGATTTTCTTACAGAACATGATCTTGGTTTGTTTTTTTGCGCCAATAGTTCAATTTTTTATTAATGATTGCGTTTTCATAGGCGATCCTTCATAATTTGGAACAAAAGAGAAGGTTTTGCATTGCCGATGCCGACATCCTCCTTCGAAAGGCAGACGTCCGATGAAACTGATCAACTGGATCTCCTCCAGCCTGCGCGCCAAGCTGTTGATGATGTTCCTGTGCTTAACCGTCATCCCGTTAATTGGAATCGGGTTGGTTTCTTATCAGAAATCGTACAATACCGTTTATGAAAATAGTAAAGCCAGCGCCGTGCTCACCGCAGACCAACTGGCTCAAAACCTGGAAACCCTGTTCATCGACAGCGGCAAATTGCTGGAACTCGGGAGTCACCCGAGAGTGCTCCATTTTCTATATTCGCAAAATGATACCTATGAAGATGCCAAAGAGATTTTGAGAACGATAGATTCGTACCGCCAAACCTACAAATATGAGAGCGTTCTCAACATTACGATGATCAATTTGTACGGACGGGGCATCAGCGAACGGCGCGGCGTCTTCCAACTGGACAAAAACCCGCTGCGCAATCCTCACTTCACCTATTTGATCAACCACCCTGATTCCGTGCTCAACATTCCTCCGCTTGACTCTCAGCCGCTGGACCGGGTGGACGGTTTGCAGGAAAAGCCGGGGATCTCCATTATGGCTGCCGTAAAACAAAGGATTACGCACGAGGTAATCGGCTTTATCATTATTGACTTGGACGATTCCGAGGTGGGCCGGTTTTGCGACGAGGTGATCATTGGCGAGACGGGTTTTTTTTATGTAATCGATGCCAGCGGCCGTCCGATATTCACCCCTTCCCGGCTGGACCGGGACAACATTCTTCCGGATAGCGACATGCTTGCCTCCTTGGCCTCCGGCACTTTGAGCAGTTACGTCGATAAGTCGAAGGGCGTCCCGAAGTTCATTTTCGCTTCTTCCTCACAAGCCACGGGATGGAAAATCATCGGTCAGGTTCCTTTGCAAGAAATCGTCAAAGAGGCCGATTCGATCCGTCAGCTCATTATCGTCAGCGTGGCGCTCAGCATTCTTTTTGCCGTATCGCTGCATTTCTTCATATCCTCCCGGCTCACTCGTCCGCTGAAGCTCCTGAAGAATAAAATGAAGCTTGCGGCGTCCGGTTTTCTCGAATCGAAGGTTACGCCGTCGGGCAAGGATGAAATCGCCGATCTGGGACGAAGCTTCAACATTATGCTTGGAAAAATAAAAAGCCTGCTCGAACAAAACATACGGGAGCAGGAGGAAATCAAAAAGGCGGAGCTACGGGCGCTGCAAGCCCAAATCAACCCTCATTTTCTTTACAATACGCTGGATTCGATTCTCTGGATGGCGGAAGCGGGAAAAAACGACCGGGTCATCACCCTCGTGGAATCGCTCTCCCGCCTGTTCCGGATCAGCCTCAGCAAGGGACGGGACTGGATCACGCTCGAAAAAGAAATCGAGCATGTGCACAGCTATCTGGTCATCCAGCAAATGAGGTACCGCGACATTCTCGATTATGAAATCGAAACGGACCCGGAGCTCCGGTCTTGTTCCGTCCTCAAAATGACGCTACAGCCAATCGTAGAAAATGCGCTTTACCACGGTATCAAAAACAAACGCGGCAAAGGACTGATCACGGTCAGCGCCAGGAAGACGGAAATGAACGAGCTCCTGCTCACGGTCCGGGACAATGGCTGCGGAATGACACCCGAGAAATTGGAGCAGCTGCAGCGGAATTTGCTTAACCGCCGGATGCCTGCGGAAACCGGAGAAGAGGTGTCGGGCGGATTCGGGCTCCATAATGTGCATCAGCGGATCAAGCTTTTTTACGGAGATCAATACGGGGTGCGGATCGAAAGCGTTCCGCAAGAGGGTACGATCGTAACCATTTCAATTCCGATGAAAGCGGGGGATTAACGGATGAAGAAAGTACTGCTCGTCGACGATGAAATTCTCATCAGAGAAACGATTCGGGACTGCATTCATTGGGAACGGGAAGGGTTTCAGTATTTGGGAGACGCCTCTGACGGCGAAGTGGCCCTTCCGATGATCGAGCAGATGCAGCCCGATATTCTGATCACGGATATCAAGATGCCGTTCATGAACGGGCTTGAGTTGAGCAAAATCGTACGCAGCAGGATGCCCGACGTGAAAATCATTATTTTAAGCGGGCACGGGGAGTTTGAATATGCGAGGAAGGCGCTCAGCATGGGGGTCGTGGAATACTGTCTCAAACCGATCAGTTCCTCGGATCTGATGAGGCTGCTCCGCCGGGTTAGCGATAAAATCGACAAGGAACGAAGCGAAAAAGAACAGCTGGCGGGCCTGATGCAGCGGGAGCACGAGAAAACCGAGCTTTCCCGGCAAAAGCTGCTTAACGATTTGTGCGGCGGGCTGCTGTCAACGACGGAGGCGATCCAAACCGCGGAGGCCTTATCTCTCCGGCTGGTGGCACGCTGGTATGCCGTCGTCCTGATGGATCTCCGTCTTTCCCCGGAGAATAGTCATGATCTGGATGCCCCTTTATCGGCGCTGAAACGGCATGTCGAAGACGGACGCGAGCAAATTTTGGAATACCGTTCCAGTCTCACGAAGACGGTCTGGATTGTAAAAGGCGACAACAAGGAAACGTTGGAGGTTTTCCTCCGGCCATTCCGGGAGATGCAGAACAAGCTTGAAACCGAGTCTCATTGCTGTGAGATATCCTTAGGAATCGGATCGGCGCAGGAGCGCCTTCAGGGGATTCATCTTTCTTTTCTGGAAGCGGAGGAAGGTCTTCACTGGCAGCGCCTCTCGCGGCAAAACCGGAAGAATCTGCTGGAAGCGACCCGGAGTTCGATCCATCATAGCATTTTCCTAGACCGTCAGGCGTTTATCCGGTTTCTCAAAATCGGAACTCCCCGTCAGTTGGAATCATTCATTCCCGAGTTTGCTTCCGCGCTTGCTCCGATCGACTGGAACGCTTCGCTCACCGGCTATTATCTATTGAACGATCTTACGCTCGAGGTATTTAAAACCGCCGAGGAATGGTACCGGGGATCTGAAGCTGACGGACAACGGCTTGTTGATTTTCAGCAATCGATCGAATCAATCCGCAACTGGGGTGAGGCTTGTCATTATTTAACCCGGCTGGTAGAGCAATTCTGGCATTGGCGTTCTCATTCTTCCGACCGCTATGCTCATCTGCTGCTCCGGGTTAAGGAATATATTACGTCCAATTACGACAAGGACCATATTTCACTGCAGGACGCCGCTGAATCCATCAACATGAGTCCCAGCCATCTCAGCAAAATATTTAGTCAGGAAACGGGTCAGACGTTTATCGAGTTCCTGACGCAGACACGCATCAATAAAGCGATGGAGCTGCTTCAATCCACCCAGGCCAAAACCTATGAAATTGCCTTTCAGGTCGGTTATAGCGATCCGCATTATTTTTCCAACCTGTTCAAGCGGGTCACCGGGATGACGACGACGGAATTCCGCAAGCAAGGCGCATCGTCTACGGCCGCGGTGTCTTTCGGTCTGGCGGAAGGAGAGCAAGATGAACGCGCTTCGTTTTTTGCGTAATTTCAAGTTATTTGGCTTGGCTTTGGGACTGATCGTCGCATTGACGATAGTGTTGGCTGGATGCCAAGGGCAGTCTGCTTCCGAAGGGAAGCAGACAACGATGAATACGTCGAATTCTTCTGGTGGAGGCTCTGGGACAGGAGGAGGCATAACTTCGGAAACGGAGTTAAGGTTATCTTCTAAAGGCCTCCCAGGATCAGTCGCCGCTCCGGCCGCCAACTCGGCTCGCTTATCCGAGTCTCCTTCGGAAGCGTCCATGGACCAGACGCCGCTATATACCTTCGGCATCATTTACCCGATGGCGCATCCGTTTTATGAAGAGATCACCCGCTTGACGGAAGAAGCCGCTTCCCCGGAGAGGGTGCGGCTGGTCGTCAAAGCGCCGGAAGTCGTAAACCTGGAGCAGCAAATCCATATGATGGAGACGATGATCCAGCAAAAAGTGGACGCTATCGCCATCTCGCCTATCGATTCATCAGCGCTGGGCCCTGTGATCGATAAGGCGGTTCAAGCCGGTATCCCCGTCATCTGCTTCGAATCGGACGTACCGAACAGCAAGCGGTCATCCTACATCGGTACGGATAACGTCGATGCCGGGGTTCAAATGGGCAAAATCATCAAGCAAATGACGAAAAACAAGGGCATGATTCTGGTGGAATCCGGTGTGCAGCGGATGGAGCTTCATCAGAGGCGCCTTCAAGGACTTCTGGATTATCTGCGTGACGAAACCCGCATTCAAGTGCTTGAAGTCCGGCACAACGAAGGCGACAGCGACAAAGCGCTAACCGATCTTGAAGCGATGATCGATGCTCATCCGCATTTTGATGCCTTGGTATCCGTAGACCTCATCTCCAGCTCCAATTCGGTCCTGGTCTGGAAAGCCAAAGGCCTAAACCGCTACGCCGCCGCCTTCAATATGACGCCCGAAATGAAAGAGAGCCTGCGCAACGGCCAGATCACCTCGGTTCTCTCTCAGAACGAGGAAAGCTGGGGCAGACTCCTGATCGACCATCTCCTGCAAGCGGCCCGGGGCGAACCCGTCCCCCCTTTCACAGACACTGGCAAAGTAGTCATCAATAGCTCCGCTCCCTAAGGGGAGGAGCGTGAGGTGCGAGAGGACGAAGTAATTAGGGGGCTGGACGAATAGGGCCGGGCTCTGAGTAGGGTTGGATTGTTCGGCGAGGCTGCTCGGATGTGTTGGATGGATGGGACTGCGGGTAGTGGGAGTAGCTTAAGCTCAGAGGTGATAGTTACTTGTTTGGCGGTGCAGCTCGTGTGAGCTCGGGTGCATAGAAGCATCAGAGCACTAGTTACTTGTTCGGCGGTGCCGCTCGGGTGCGTTGGATGGATGCGGGTTGCTGGGGAGTGGGAGTAACTTGGGCTCGGAAGTGATAGTTACTTGTTCGGCGGTACCGCTCGGGTAAGGTGGATGGATGTGGGTTGCTGGGGAGTGGGAGTAACTTTAACTAAGAGTAAGTCTATTAGCGCCCGGATGGTAAAATTAACTGGAAAAACTACAGTTAATTTATCGAATAAGGCATTGTTGCACGATTTAACTGGAAAAACTGCAGCTATTTCGGGACCAATTTGACGAATCGGGAGAAATCGGTCTGATTAGATGCATGTTTTACAGCTAATTCTTAAAAAATCAATTTTAAGCACAATTTAACTGTAGGTTTTACAGTTAATCCTCCTGGGGAGCACAAAATTTCACGCGCAGCAAAGTCAAAGTCAAAGGCCGCTTCGTCAGCCGACAACTTGTCGGACGAAGCGGCCTTTGAAGTGATGCGAGCCGGACTGGCAGCTGCGCAAGGGTTCCCTCGGCGTGCTGCGCTGCAAGGTCGCAGCACGCGTGCCCGGCTAGCGGAACAGCGCCAGCAGCTGTTCCGCGCTTAGCTCGGCGGTCGACGCGAGCCGCAAGTCGGCCTCGCCGAGCCGGTCGGCGCTTCCGATGCCGACCGATTTCATCCCGGCGGCGTTGATCGCCGCGATGCCTGCGGCCGCGTCTTCAACGCCGACGCAGTTCTCCGGCGGTACGCCGAGGAGCTCCGCCGCCCGGAGAAATATCTCCGGGTCCGGCTTGCCCTTGCGGACGCCCGCAGGGTCCGCCACCGCCTGGAACCAGGAGCCGGCGTCCAGCCGCTCCAGGATCAGCGGGGCGTTGTGGCTGGCCGAGGCCAGCCCAACGGCGATCCCCCGCTCGCGCAACGCGGTCAGCAGCTCACCAATGCCCGGCAGCAGATCGCCGGGCGTCAGCTGACCGATCAGCTCGCGGTAGCGATCGTTTTTCCGCGCAGCGAGGTCTTCCTTTTCCGCGGCGGTCCAGGAATGGTTGCTTTTCTCCAGCAGGATGTCCAGCGATTCGCTCCGGCTAACGCCCTTTAACCGCTCATTGACGTTCCGGTCAAATGGAATGCCAAGTTCGTCCGCAAGCTCCTCCCAGGCAAGGTAATGATACTCCGCCGTGTCCGTAACCACGCCGTCCAAGTCAAAAATTACTGCCTCCAGCCGCGCGGCCAGGGACATTACAATTTTCTTCCCGGGCGGCAAATGGACCAGCTCTCCCTTGTGTCGAATCGTAAATGCATCGCCTTCACGCAGCGTGTACACCACCTCATCGTGCCCGATGCAAACCTCCAGCAATCTGCCGCGGTTCGCCACTTTGAATCGGCAGTTCTTCCACTGCGGCGGCAGTGCGGGCGAGAACGAAAGGATGCCGTCCCCGTACAGCCGCAGACCGCCGAAACCGTTCACGACCGACATCCAGGAGCCCGCCATCGCGGCGGTATGAAGGCCATCTTTTACATTCCGATTGACGTCGTCCAAATCCATCCGCACCGTGCGGTTAAAATATTTGTAAGCCTCCTCCAGATCACCGATCTCAGCGGACACGATACTATGAATGCAGGGCGATAAGGAGGAATCATGAGTGGTCAGCGGCTCGTAATACCGGTAATTCCGGATTTTATCGGCCAAAGTGAACCGGTCTCCGAGCAAAAACATCGCCATCACAAAGTCGGCTTGCTTCAGTACCTGATGGCGGTAAATCACGAGCGGATGGTAATGCAGCAACAGCGGGTATTTATCCGCTGGCGTGCCCGCAAAATCCCACTTTTTCTTCGATAAAAACGTATCGTCCTGCGCATAAATCCCGAGTTCCTCATCAAAAGGAACAAACATAAGATTCGCCGCTCTCTTCCATTCCGTCATCTCGGTGTCCGTAAGTCCGATTTCCCGCTGCAGACGAGCGTAATGCTCCGGATAGCTCCTCCGCAGCAGGTCCGCCGTTTCGCAGGCATAATTCAACTGTTCCCGGACCAACAGGTTCGTGTATGCGTTGTTATTGACGATGGCCGTGTACTCGTCCGGTCCGGTTACGGCATCGATGCAAAACGCCCCGCCCCGAGCCGGGTTAAAGTGACCGAGATCGACCCAGAACCGGGACGTCTCAAACAGAATCTCTGCACCTTTCTCCGCTAGAAAATCCAAATCCCCCGTCGCCAGCACATACTGCCGAATTCCGTAAGCGATATCCGCATTAACGTGCGCTTGCGCCGTTCCCGCCGGAAAATAAGCCGAATTCTCCTCACCGGCGATCGTACGCCAAGGATATAGCGCCCCTTTTTGCGACATCTCCGCCGCGCGTTCCCGCGCTTTGTCCAGTGTCACATAGCGAAACTCCAGCAATGCCCGGGCAATCTCCGGCTGGGTGAACGTAAAGAAAGGCAGCATGTACATTTCCGTATCCCAAAAATAATGCCCCTCGTACCCTTCGCCGGTCAGTCCTTTGGCCCCGATATTGGTAACCCCGTCCCGCCCCACCGATTGCAGCAAGCCGTAGGCATTGAACCGCATTCCCTGCTGAAGCGCGGGGTCGCCTTCAATTTCCACATCTCCCCGGCCCCAGAACCGGTCCAAAAAGACACACTGTTCAGCGACCAGCGCCTCAAAGCCTGCTTGCTCGGCGTCCGTCAGCACCTTGACGTTACGGGGGACGAGTTCCTCATCCGGGTAGTCCTTGGAGGTGTGGTAAGCAATATACTTGGTAAGCCGCGCCGTCTCCCCGGTTTCGAGCGGAAACACATACTGTATTCCTTTGCGGGGACCATCTGCGACTACTCTATTTTCAACTTCTCCAGGAGCATCCATGGAGTGTCTTATTCCCGTCACCAGCGAAAATCCGGTGTTCCTCGTCCGGTGCTTCATCCAGCATCCGGCCGCTTCCCTGCCGCTCTGTTCCAGCAGCAGGCTCGGCTCCAGGCGCCGCGCCCCTACCCTCGGATCGCCCGGAGAACCTCCTTCCGCTCCCGCGACCTCTCCGTTAATCAGTGAGATCAACCTCAGCTCTCCATCAAAATTGAGCGCCGTAACTTCATAACAGATCGCAGCTAGATGCTTGCGCTGCAAGGCGACGAGACGTCGGATCCTGATCATGACCCGGTGGCCGGCCGGCGATTCCCATTCCACCTGCCGATGCAGCAGCCCCCCCTTCATATCCAGCTCCCTGCTGTGTATGTGGACGGTCCCGCTCTGCAAGCTGAAGGGGTATCCTTCAATCTCAAGCCGCACGATTTTGGCATCAGGCACATTCAGCATCGCATGGTTGCGCGCCGGATATCCGTAAGCACCTTCCGGGTAATGGATCGGCTCGGAATCATAAAATCCATTCAAATAGGTGCCGGTAACCGAGCCGCCCTCCGTTCCATGGTACCCTTCTTCAAAATTGCCGCGCATTCCGATATAACCGTTTCCGAGGGCAAAAACACTCTCATTTCTCTGGTGGTTTTTTTCCGAATATTCCTCTTCCCGGATATGCCACGCTTCGTAAGGATACAAAGCTTCCGAGTGCGTTCCCTGCTCCATGTTGTTCTTGGTTTTCATCGCTATGAGGCTCCTCCCGAAACGAAACTGGTTTCTCGTACAAACAACGAATTCAACCCTTTACCGAACCGCCCATAAGCCCTCTGACAAAATATTTTTGCAGGAGGAAAAAGATGGCGAGCGGCATCAGCATCGAAATGAACGCGGCCGAGGTCAGCAAGTGCCAGTCGTTCCCGCGCGAGCCGACGAGATCGGCGATTTTCATCGACATGACCTGTACATCAGGCTGGTTCCCGATAAAGATGAGCGAAACGAGATAATCGTTCCACACCCACAAGAATTGAAAAATACCGATAGAAGCCAGAGCCGGTACGGACAGCGGCAAGATCAGCCTGGAGAAGATCGTGAAGTGACTCGCCCCGTCGATAAAAGCGGATTCGAACAAATCCTTCGGCAGTTGGCTGATGAAGTTATACATAAAATAGATGACGAGCGGCAGGCCGAAAGCCGTGTGCGCCAGCCAGATTCCTAAGTAACTCCCGTTGAGCCCGAGCGCCGTGTAATCTTTGAGGACCGGAATCAACGCCACTTGAAGTGGAATAACTAGCATCGCGATAATGACGACGAACAGCGTCTTACGGCCCGGGAATCGCAGCCATGCAAATGCATAAGCGGCAAAAGAAGCGATCAGCACCGGAATCACCGTAGCAGGAACCGCGATCGTCAGTGTGTTCCAGAATGCTTGGGACAAGCCGCTGCCTTTTTGCACCGTCTCGCTACCGTCGGCATTTTTCAGCTTATACTCCTTGCCGGAGAGTACGTTTTTGTAGTTGTCCAGCGTCAGCGCCGGCTTGAACTCCCAGCCCTTCTCCATCACGCTTAGCGTGCGGGCTCTGCGGTTCTCCCACATCAGACGGTCGCCGTCCACAGTCACCCCGGATTTCAGTTGGTCGTCGGTGAACGTTTTACCGCCCACTTCGATCGGCTGCCGCAAATCCGTCTCTTTGGGCAGCTGGACACTCTCGCCGGATTTCTTCCAATCCTGGTGAGGGAACACGTTCCACCAGCCGGTCTGGAGAATGTCCGCCGCAGGCCGAAATGAGGAAATGAATAACCCGAGCGTAGGGATAAGCCATAGCAGGCAAATGAAGCCGAGAATGATATTAACTAGCGTTTTACTGCCTTTTCTCTTTTTTCGCCCGACCATTAGAATCCCCCCTGTTTGCGGAACTGGCGCAGATTAATGATGATCACCGGCAAGACGGCAATGAGCAGCACGATCGCCAGGGTGGAACCGTATCCGAAATTGCGGTACATGAAAAATTGCCGGTAAAACTGTGTGGCAACGACTTCCGTATCGTATTGACCGCCTGTCATGACCATGACGACGTCAAATATTTTCAGTGTAAAGACGATAATCGTGGTGGTTACCGTAAGAATCGTCGTGGAGATGTAAGGAATCATGATGCCGAAAAAGATTTTCACTTCCCCAGCCCCGTCCACACGCGCCGCCTCCAGAATATCCTCGGGTACCCCTTTGATGGCCGCGGAGAAGATCACCATGGCAAAACCGGTTTGCATCCAGATCAGAATAAGAATGAGAAAAAAGTTGTTCCACGGCTGAATCATACTCGTCCAGGCCTGCGGTTCGCCCCCGAAAAAAGTAACGATCGCATTGAGCATACCGATTTGCTCGTCACCCGGTTGGTAGTAGTAGACAAACTTCCAGATGACCCCGGCGGCCACGAAGGAAATGGCCATCGGCATGAAAATGATCGACTTGGCCAGTTTCTCGAAGCTGCTGCGGTCGGCCAGAATCGCAATCAGCAAACCGAGACTAACGCAGGCCAGGGTGCCGACAAACACCCACAGCAAATTGTTGCGCAGCGCAATGCCCATCAAGCGATCGCTGAAGATGGCTGCGTAATTCGCGAGGCCGACGAATTTTTCCGAGGATGCATTGAAAAAGCTCAGGTACAGCGTCCGCAGTGCGGGCAAGACCAGCAGCCAGCCCAGCAAGATCGCCCCCGGCCCGATGAAAATATATGGCAGAATTCTTCGGCGCACCCGTTCGGGGTATTGTTCGGCCGCGAGATTCAGCGTAAAGTACAGCAAATACACGCCCAGCACGCCCCATATGACCGCCAGCACGGCCGTCACCAGCGGATTCAACGTCGAATCGCGAAAAAACATAAAGATCGCGCCATGAACCACGAGATTGCCCAAAAGGATAACGACCGACAATAGCACGGCTTTCAGGCTAACTCCCTGCTTCGCTTGTGCACTCATAATGGCTCCTCCTCAAAGTTTTGCGGAGCAAAACTCACATCGTAAGCGTTCACTTCGTTTTGCGGAGCAAAACTGACATCTGATTTTCATAAGCAATCGCCAATAATCTGTTGGCTTTGATGAAAAAAAGAGGGGCCCGCTCAAATTTAAGTCAGCCCCTCTCCTGTTTTTCCGGTTCCGGTGCCCTTCGGCATAAACTTTGCCTTTTGGCAGTTCCGTTACCTTCCGCACTTCCGGAACCTTTCGCAGTTCCGGAACCTTTCGCCAGTCCCATTCCCCTCTCAATCCCAATCTAACGGACACCAGCGCCGTTATTGGATCGAAAATGGCTGTTTTGCAAAGCTAACGGACACACAGGCCCTTAACTCACTCCATTGACCCGAAAACATGCGTTTAACCTGCATTTAAGGGCCGTCATGTCCGTTAGAATTTAAAATGCCGTGTTTTCGGCGTTTTAAGGGCTGTGGTGTCCGTTAGCCGAAACTGCGGCCGAGATTAACGCGGAGGAACCAATCGCAGACGAAACCAACGTGGTTGAGATCGAGCTAGCTGAGACGAATCCGATCCACCGCCATTAGGCATGGCCTCTTACTAACTTCCATTGCCTTTCGGCAGTTCCGTTACCTTCCGCACTTTCGTTACCTTCCGCACTTCCGGAACCTTTCGCCAGTCCCATTCCCCTCTCAACCCCAATCTAACGGACACCAGCGCCGTTATTGGATCGAAAATGGCTGTTTTGCAAAGCTAACGGACACACATGCCCTTAACTCACTCCATTGACCCGAAAACATGCGTTTAACCTGCATTTAAGGGCCGTCATGTCCGTTAGAATTTGAAATGCCGTGTTTTCGGCGTTTTAAGGGCTGTGATGTCCGTTAGCGAGACCTCGCGGCCGAGAATAACGCGGAGGAACCAATCGCGGACGAGACCAACTTAGTTGAGATCGAGCTAGCTGAGACGAACCGCCGTCCGGGATCCCACCTGCATGACCTACCGCCGACCGCGACGGCCAACCACAGAATCCCAGCGCACAAAAATCAGTTTTTCCAGCCTGCCTGGATCTGCTCCAGCGCTTTATCCAAAGTCGCCGTTCCGCTCACATAGTCCGTCATACCTTTCCAGAACGTCCCTGCACCGACTTGGCCTGGCATGAGGTCCGATCCGTCAAAGCGTAGCGTGGAAGCTTCTTGAACGAGCTTCGCCATGCGGCGGTCGGATTCCGAGCTGTACCAGTCCAACGCTGCGTCATTCATTGGCGCGATCACGCCGCCGGATTGAACCCAAGTTTTGATGGATTCGCCGGTCGTAAAGAATTCCATTACCGCACGAACTTCAGGGCGATCGTTGAACATCGCATAAATGTCGCCTGCTACGAGCACCGGTTTGCCGTACTGCTCATCGATCGGCGGCAGGTAGAACCAGTCATAGTCCACGTCCACTTTGGCCGTTTCCGGGAAGAAGCTGGTGATAAAGTTACCTTGACGGTGGAACCAGGATTTCGGCGGATTATCGAACATCGGTGCCGGAGCGTCGCCGAAGGCGGTTGTCACGATCGACTTGGTACCGCCGTATACATAGTCCTTGTTCAACCAGATTTCGGACATTACTTCTACCGCATGCTTCACTTCAGGAGAGGTGAAAGGCAGCTCTCCTTTTACCCATTTATCGTAGTTCTCTGGCGACGTGGTGCGGAGCATGATGTCTTCCACCCAGTCGGTAGCCGGCCAGCCTGTAGCTGCGCCGCTCTCAATCCCGATATTCCAGGCCGCATCCCCGTCCTTGGCGATTTGCTCGGTCAGAGCCATCATTTCATCCCAGGTTTGCGGAACTTCGTAACCGGCTTCCTCGAATTGCTTTTTCGGATACCACACCAAGCTCTTCACGTTGCTGCGGTTCCAGATGCCGGCCATGATTTTGCCGTCTTTGCCGTCCATCGTCCCCATGTCCAGCCAGCTTTGATTGTAGTTGGCTTTCAACTTTTCCTGATCCAAAATATTGGTCAAATCAATAACTTTGCCGGTCTTGGCAATCGAAGCGAGCAGCCCCGGCTGCGGGAAATCCGCAATATCGGGAGCATTACCGCCATCAACCCGAATGTTGATCGTTGCTTCAAACTCCTTGGAGCCTTCATATTGAATATCGATGCCTGTTTTCTCTTCAAATTCCTTAATGCTATTCTCGAATTTCACCTGGTCTGCGTCCACAAACGGACCGAACATCGTGACCTTGGAGCCTTTATATTCGCCCTTCATTGCCAAATCCAGCGGGGACCCGCCGCCGTCACCGCCGTTATTCGCTCCGCCCTGATTATTGCCCGAAGCCTCGTTGTTGCTCGGAGCAGGAGCAGGCGGTTCGTTCTTCGAGGCATTATTTCCGCCTCCGCAGGCGCTGAGAACCATCGTGAATGAAAGACAAAGTACGAGCAGCAGTGACCATTTGCGTGCAGAAGTCTTTTTCATCTTTTCAACATCCCCTTTGATTTTTTAGAAACAGTTCCAACTTTCCAGCCATCCTCTGAGGGTCTTGATGTCCCGGCAATGCTAAGGCGAATCACCTCCTTAAAAGCTTGCAAAGCTTTTCAAAACAACAAATCAATCTCTATTTTTCATGAAAAATCGTGCATTTCTGTTACTTCCTATTCTTCTCATCCTGTCGCCACATACTATGTATGCGTTTGCATTTTGATCTATTCCTAAAAGCTTTTCTGCATTTCCGCCAGGATATAGATTAGATTCAGCTTCATTGTGAAAAGCTTTTCAAACTCTACGGAAAAGAGGCGAGGTGCTTCATCTTCCCCTGATAGTTACGATGAGTTTCACTTCACCATCCCCTGGCAGAATCTCTTACGATCGATCTTTCCTACTCATCTTTCCCTGGTAGATTCCCTTACGATCAGTCTATGCTTCATTTTCTCTCGGGTGACCTTCACGCTTCCCGTCGTAACCAGTTCATGCAGTTGTTCCGCGGAACGGTAGCCCAATTCGTAAATGGGCTGGGCGATCGTCGTGAGCTTCGGAATGAACATGCCGGCCATGCGGACATTATCGAATCCGACGACGGATACTTGACCGGGCACCAGCACATTACGGTCCTTCAAGTACGAAATCGCACCCATAGCAAATTCGTCGGCGACGCAGAATACGGCGGTGGTATCAGGATACTCCGAAAAAAGTTCGTGGGACGCTTCATAAGCATGTTCAAACCGGTGACTCGCATATTTGACCTTCTCAAGGTTGTGCTCCAAACCGAATTCTTTAAGCGCTCTGGCAAACCCTTCAATACGGGGCGGTCCCGCAATTGAATTCACATCGTTGAAGCCGATCATTCCAATTTGCTTGTGACCCAGCTCGATCAAAAACTTGACCGCATCGTAAGCGGCGGCTTCGTCGTCCACTTCGACACTGGGAATGTCGTACTCGTCGGAGTGCGACGAGACCATCACAAACGGAATCCGGCAGCCCACCAGCTTGTCGTAATATTCGGGAAACAGCATATCGCTGGCGAACACGATGCCATCGACCTGCTTTTCATGAAAAGCATCGATGTACGACAACAGTCGCTCCGGGTCCCGATCCGTATTACAGATCATGAGGCTGTACCCGAGCTTGATACAGGCATCCTGCATCCCCCGAATCATGCCGGCGTAATACATGTTTTCAATATCCGGAATAAGCAAGCCGAGTGTAAAAGACTTTCGATAAATGAGGCCTCGGGCAAAAGAGTTCGGCTGATACTGCAGCTCCTCGATCGCATCGAGCACTTTCAGACGCTTGCTCTCCACTACGGTTTCCGGTGCGTTCATTACGCGGGATACCGTACTGATGGAGACTCCCGCCATCTTGGCAACATCCCGAATGGTTGGTTTCATTATGTCTACTTCCTTTTTTGAAAAGCTTTTCAAGTGCAGTATAGCAAACCTGATTTTAAATAACAAGCACTTTTTGAAGCGCTTACATAAAGGTGGTAACTGCACGGGTGATTGTGTATGGGTGATTGTGTATGGGTGATCGTGCATGGGTGATAGCGGTGATTCTTTAATTCTTCCTCATGTTTAAAATACAAAAATAGCCCCCATCGCCATTACCGAAGGTTCCCCAATTACGGATAACTTCCGGTACGGCGATGCGGGCCCATGCTTTTATTATTATTCGGCCGCCAAATCCCTGGCGGAGGTAGTGACTACAATTCTTGATGACAGCCACGATCCCAGCAGGGCTACTATTACGCTCACGAGAGCAACAACGGCAATTCCTCCACCATTGAGCAGAAGCGGGAGCCGGACAAGGCCGTAGGAGACCAGAATTTGCTCAAGCAGCCGAGGAAGCAGATATACGCCGCATACTGAGCCGATAAATGCTCCGATCAGTGAAAGGACCCCAATCCCCAGACTGACGGCAGCTCTGATTTTACGGGAAGTCATGCCAAGCGATTTGTAAATTCCGTACGTTTTGCTCTCTTTTCTGATTTGAATCCGGCAGAAACTATAAATGATCAGAAAGGTGACCAGACAAAACAGCAGTCCCATAAAGCCCATTGGCGCGATCAAGACAACCTCCGCCTCTTTGTAAACCGAATCCAGCAGCGTCTGTTGGGTCACGGCCGACAACGAGTCGCCATACTTCCGGTTCAGGTCCCGCACGATTTCGTCGGCTTGGGACTTATCGTACAGATTTAGATAACCCATCTCCATTTCACGGTAATCCGGCCGGTAACTTCTCACCGTATCCGCGGTTACTCTGGCGGAAAACGACATATTGGAAATCGCTTGGTAAATCCCACTCACCGTAAGCGTGAGCTTGTGTCCCTCAAGGTAAATCTCGACCATGTCTCCCGGCACTTTCCCCAGTGTTCTCGCCAAGTTGAAACCTAGGGCGATTTCATTCCCGTTGCGCGGGTTATCTCCTTGAATCGAGGCGAAGCCGAACTCCTCATACCCGCCTTCAAGTACGCCGACATAAACGTTCAGCGACCGGGAACGGTCATCCTTCACCTCCGAGTCCTCCAGCGGAAATACCCCGGTCATATCGTCGTTCCAGCCGACCGACTTCACTCTGGAGTCCAACTTCATATCCGCTTCGAAACGCTCCCCGGAGAATGCGGCTTGATTAAACACCGTAACAACGGCAGGCGCATCGTCATATCCCCACAAAGCTGAGGTCCGTCCGATATTAATAATGCTATACAGAAGGACAAACCCGAGTACAAGCACCGCCGAGCTAACGGTCGTCAGGAGCAGCATCACTGCGGCCGCCTTTCGGTTGCCGCTCAAATTTCGCAGCGCAATTACGCCAATCACCGGCAGTTTCCCGAAACCGAATCGGGAGTTCTTGTTGCCGGGATTCAGGCGCCGGGCCATCCGGCTATACTCCGCTTCGGACATCCCGTACCGGATTGCCTGGACCGGTTGTACCTTCCGGGCCTTCCCGGCGTAAAACCATACGCTTAACAGAACTAGCAGAAAAATAAAGCAGCCGACGGCCCATCCAATGGACAGACCCTCCATTTGCAGGAAGTCATCCCCCGTTTTCAAATACTGCAGCGATCTGCTCACAATGCCGACTGCCAGCAGCCTGCTGATCAAAACTCCGGGTATAACGGCCGCCAAAGCAACCAGGCCGTATTGCAGCACGTAAGCCGCTACGGTTTGTTTCGAAGTCAGACCCAGTGAACGAACAATACCGATCGTCCGATAATGGGTCATAATCGCCTCCGAAACGGTAAATGCGACCGTAAACAATGCTACGAGCATCATAACCGATCCGAGAAATATCATGATAAATCCGATGACCTTATTAATAATCAAGTAAAAAGAGGATAGTTCCTCGAATTCGCTTTTGGTCTCCAGATAGGGGGTGCCGAGGTAGGATTCGAATCGTTCCCAGATCACCGGGCTTTGACTGTAATCCTCATATCTCAGCCCCATCATATATTGATCACTCCCCGGCAGAGAAGCCAGTTCCCGGTCGTAATCCTCGCTGTTCATCCAAATTCGGGCATTTATCGTGAACGGCGAACCATATGCCAAGTCAACCACGATACCCGACACCGACAATTCGAAGCTGCGGCTGCCTGACTGAAAGGTCAAGGTATCTCCCTGTGTAATGCCGTGAGTGTAGGCCAAGGAGGTAGGTATCCATATCGTTCCTTTGGCGGGAGTTATTGTTTCGGTACCCTGGGCAAAAATCAATTTATCCACATTAGCGGGTTGCTCCGGGGTATTCATCATAAACATATAGATATTGGAAATCTCTTGTCCGTTATAGGTTAATCCGTCAAGATTTCGAAACGGTATCAGTGCGGTCGCCTGAACATCGGACTGCTCATCCCACCACTTATGAATCAGCCTTGGATCGTGAAGCTCATCCCCCATCGTTAAAATTTGATGAGCGCCTGCAGTCTTGTTATGCATATCCTTATATAGGTTCCCCGTGTTGGCAAAAACAAGAGACGCTGTCGTCAGCAGCAGCGTGGACAGCATAATGAGCAGAGCAATAAGTCCGTTTTGAATCTTCTTCCTCCGCAAATAGGAACGGCAAATGATCCAGATCGGCTTCATACGCTCACCCCTTTCCCGAAACAAGGGAAAAGATGACGGACTCTCTGGTTTCCATATCCCGTTCATCGAATTTACCGAATTCCAGTAATCCGCCGACTTGCCCGTCCCGGATGAATATAAGCCGGTCAGCGCGGCAAGCCGCTTGAATATCGTGCGTGACCATGACGACCGATTGTCCCTTCCGGTTCAATTCCGTCAAAATATTCAGCACAGCGACGCCATGCTCATAATTCAGGCTCCCTGTCGGTTCGTCCGCAAAAACCACTTCCGGAGCATTGATCAACGCCCTAGCAATCGCCGCGCGCTGCTGCTGTCCCCCCGAGGTCTGGAAAGGCAGGCGGCCGCGCAAATCTCCGATGCCCATCGCGCCCATAAGAGTCTCTGCCTTGCCATTTACTTCTTTTGGGGGATTTCCCGAGATATGTCCCGGCAGAGTGATGTTCTCGAACAAGGTTAAATCCGGGACCAAATTGATGCTTTGATAAATATAACCGATCCTTTTGGCGCGAAAATCCGCCATTTTCTTCTCGTTAAATGTATCGATCCGCTCTCCGCGGAAATGAACCTCACCGGCGGTCACGGTGTCAAGTCCGCTGAGCATGTACAACAGCGTGGATTTCCCCGATCCGGAATTGCCCATGATCACCGTAAAGTCGCCTTCGTAAATCTCCAGGCTTAAATTGCGGATAGCATGGTATTGTTCGCTTCCGGTGGAATAGGTTTTGCACAAATTCACCGCTTCAATAATCGCTTGCTTCTTCAATAGATACCCTCCCAATCTTGCTACGAACAGCTGCTATTTCGTGGTTATACAACCATTGTAGAGGGCATTTCTTACCATCCTCTTATCGATTTATGAATAAAGTATTACTGCCTCCTCCTAATCCACCGGGAGGGTAAAATGAAATTCCGTCCCCTGTCCTTTGTTGCTGCGAAAAGAAAGCATCCCCCCATGCGCTTCCACAATCGTTTTGCAGATTGACAAACCTAGCCCCGCGCCTTCCGTACGGCTGTAATGGCCTCCCTCTTGCCCGCTCTTACCTTGATAATAACGTTCGAAAATAAAGGGCATATCCTGCGGCCGAATACCACTTCCCGTGTCCGTTACGGAAACTCGCAGTTGCCCGGTTTCAAGCTCGATGCTTATGCTTATCCGGCCGCCTGCGGGGGTAGCTTTTAGCGCATTGACTATGAGATTGGAGATTACTTGCTCCATCCGGCGAGCGTCCGCCGAAATCAGAACATCTGGGATCATAGCAGGTCCAATGTACGTGATGCCACGTGTTTCAACTAGGTGCCGGGCGGGCTGCAAAATCTCTTCAAACATTCGCCTGCTGTATTGCTCTGTCAGTTGGATCGAGATCTGACCCAGCTCCCTTAAGGCATGGAGGAGCAGATCGTCAATCAATTTGGCCATTTTATCGCTCTGGGTATGCATGACATCAGCATATTCACGTACGGTTTCCATATCCGGACTGACTCCGTCCCTGATGGCCTCGATATAGGCTTTGACGGTAGCCAGCGGTGTTTTCAGGTCATGCGAGATATTCGATATCAATTCTTTTCTGGACTGTTCCCCCTCGTCCCTTCGACGGTGCAGATCCATAATCTCCAGGCGCATTTGATCAAATACCGCATACATTTCGCCGACTTCATCAGCTTGGTTATATTCCACCTTTTGACCATAGTCCCCTCTGAGAATAGCTTCGCTGTAATCCTTCAGCTTGGTCACAGGTGATATCATTCCGTGATTTATTTTTCTATGTAATACAAACAGCAGGCCTGACAGCACGATAAAAGCCAGCAGCATGATTACGCCGGGCAGTATCGCGTGCGAGACCCTTTTTGTAAGTAAGGCTTCATCCGCTTGCAATTCGAATATGGCGTTACCGACTTGAGTTTGTCTGTCGGGGTCCACGACCGGAAAAGCGATCTTGTAGGCGCCGGGCCCACTCCGGGCAGCGGATAAATCAAAATGAACCGATGTTTTCGGATTAATGCGGGTAGGAGATCCGCTCTGAGAGGAGTTAAAAATCACGCTGCCGTCCAGCCCGGCAAACAGAAGGCTCACTCCGCGCTGGGTCGATAAGTCGCGCAGAGATTCACGAACCGATTCGTCCCCGGACAGCTGTTCATGATTCTTTTCCAGATAAACCATAAAATCGCTGACGGTCAATCGGGCTTGATTAATGGCCGAGGTGGCGCCGGGATTGCCCGAACGCAGCAGCCCCATAAGTAAGTAACCGCCGCATGCGGTAATGATGACAACACATACCATCGCGGCGATAATCCATCGTTTTGTCCAAGTTTTCAAATCCATATCTAAGCTTCACTCGCTCCCGTAACCTGTTCGTCGCTAAACTTGTAGCCCACGCCCCAAACGGTCTTGATATAAACGGGATGAGCCGGATCGGCCTCGATTTTTTCGCGGATTCTGCGGACGTATACCGTGATCGTGTTCTCATCGCCGTATGCACCGTATCCCCATAGCTCATCCAATAATCTGCTCTTGGAGAACACCTGATTTTTATGGCTTGCAAGAAAAAACAACAGTTCGAACTCTTTGGCCGAGAACGAAACTTCCCGATCCGCAACCGCGACCCGGTACCCTTTTTTGTCGATCACAAGATCTCCAAAGGTCAATACATCTTCTTGCCGGGCAGCGGCATGAATCAAACGCTCGTTTCTCCGCAAGTGCGCGCTGATTCTGGCTACCAGTTCACTGAGGGAGAATGGCTTAGTCATGTAATCATCTGCCCCGAACCCGAGTCCCAGCACCTTGTCCGTATCGCTGCCTCTGGCACTGAGGATCAGAATCGGGGTATCCAGCTTTTCGCGGATTTGCCGGCACAGCTCGATTCCGTCCGCGTCGGGTAACATAATGTCCAGGATGATAAAATCCGGCTGCACCACATCGATCAAATGTACCGCTGTTTTTCCGTCGCCGGCCACATGGACTTCATATCCATGGACTCGAATATAATCCTGCATAATTCTGGCCATGTCGGCTTCATCTTCGACCACCAGTACTTTTCGTTTAGCTTCCATAACTTCCTCCACCGCATCCCGCCAAAATATAAAATTATTGTACCACAGCGGTAAATGCGCCAACATCGTATCTGAAAAATCCGCCGTTCGCCGTACCGATATACAGCTCGTCGCCATGCCGGTTCACGGTCCCGTTCCGGTGGTCCAGTTCGCGCAGTTCGGCATATCCCGTTCTTGCGTCCCGGAGTCTTCCGATCACGGAGCCGTCATGCTTGCCAAGAATCAGCAAGTCCGAACCGTATGGAAACAATAGGATATCATCCAACACCGCAAAGCTTCCGGCCGTATAACGCGACAAATCCTGATCTTTCGCCGCGGTATTGGACATGCGCCAAAGGAAAGTTCCCGTATTCGTGTCGATGGCGGCCGGTATTCCGTTTACGGCAAGGTAAAGTGTCCCGTTATGGACCGTTCCTTTGGAGCCTTTTCCCGGAAACGTAAACTTCGTCTTCTTCGTCGCAAAGTCGTACAGCCTTGTCTCGAACTGGGTTGCGCTCCAATAATCGCTGTTGTCGAGTGGATGCTGAACAAGTAAATACTGCTCATTCAGTACTTCGAACCGCTCCCCGGGCGATGACTTGTATTCGCCATGGACTGCGCCCGTTTTTAACTCCAGCAATCGCCAAACATCGCCCATTAGAATCCAGCGTTTATCGGAATCGGGACCCGCGAAAGGATCGATTTGAGGCCCGCCCGCAAAATAAGGATCAAAGCTGGGCTCGCCCGTTGGATCACCTTCGGCCTTGACCTGCCATGCCGTTTGTCCCGTCGTGAGGTTAAGAGCCTCAAGCTTGTTTTGGTCCCGAATTAACACATAGGGGTCATCGGAACCTTGATTTAGAATCTGGGCCTCCCTAGTGATGTCCCTCCGCCAACGCTCCTTGCCGGTTTCACTGTCGAGCACGCTTAATACCGAGGGAAAGGAGGTGTCTTCCTCCCCTGTATCCTTCCAGGTCACCAAGATGACCGAATTTTTGGCCGCCCACATGCCCATTTGGTTTTCGTCGCCTGATTTTTGTTCCCACATCGTTTTACCGTCGGACATCCGGATGCGCCGGATTTGGTTGACATACTTCTGTTCGGCGGGATTATAAGAAGTAAAGACGTACGCATAGTCGCCGGAGGATTCCGGCACTGCGTTCAGGACGCCGAATCCCGCATCCACTTGCCAACGCGTCTCTCCGTCCGAACGGCCGACGGCATACAAGGAAGAAGCATAATGCATGCCGCTAAATCCCCCGTCATCTCCTTTGATGAGCAGCGTATCTGTTCCCGCGCCGAGTAAATAAGTAAAACCAAGGGTTCCCTGATTTCTCCACTCAGGTTTTATATCAAGCGTCTGCGGAAGCGGCGTTACGGAATAATCTTGAGAGAACAAATAATCGTCTCCCGCATAAAGTCGGTTCCAGGGCTCTTCTTCAGCGGGAATGATCCAATGCGTACGGACCAGCTTGCCCGAAGGAGAAAATGTCACTATATAATGAGCATCTTTACGCTCATATCTCCAGGCCTCTCCCAGAATCATCGGGTCTCCGCCCACCGTTTGCAAATCTTCGGAAGTTTCCGTAAACGTCGGAGCGCCAAGCAGCTTTTCTACCGTTTTCTTGTCATCACCGAGCTTTAGGGACAGTTCAGTGATGCCGCGGATCGTATCCAGCGAAGCTTGGGAATCCGTCCCTAACAAGGGGGTTGGAACCGGCGTCACACCGGTCACATCTTTATCCCGAACCCATAGCAGTGTCGGGCGGTACACTTCATATCCCTCATGCCAAACCGACGGAGCCACGACGACCCCGTACCAGTCATTCCACTTGGCCATCGCCACCATTTGGCTTGACTCTGAAGCAGCCTTGTCCGCTTGGTTCCACTGAACCGAACTGGACGGAGCTAGCGACAGCTTGGCAGTAGGACGCAGCGTTACATATTGCATTGCAAGGCTCACGGCCTTTGCGGAAGCTTCCGAAACATACCAGAGCGGAATCCAGAGCGTCCCTTTATCGTACGTCTGAAAGGACAGCATCTCACCGGATAAGGATTTGACTGTTATTTTTTCACCCGATTGGCCGAAATAAGAGACATTCAAACGATGCATATCTATCTTGGAGTTTAGCGTTCCCGTAAAAAGAGGTGCTTGATACCGAAGGATGAGGGATTCACCCTGCTTGGGCAATTTGGGAAAGAGCGTGGATGAAGACGGTGTTCCTCCTGCGGTTACCGCGAGCTTCGAAACAGGTGCTGACGGCAACATATCCGTCTGATTTATTGCGAGGGCTGGAGAGGCCACAAAGAATAGACACCCCACTGCGGCAACGGTTCCCGTGCTTAAACGGCGGATGAAACGATTTCCATTTGCTGTTCTTTGCTTATCTATAGAATTAGTCACTGCCGACCCAGGCTTGTTGTGTCCAATCACGGCTCAACCCCCCCTTTTTTTTACAAATCACTATACCTAATAGACGCCAAAAACTCCAGAAAGTTCTATGGCTCACCTGCACAAGTCCGTCCTTATTCGCTCATCATAACAAAATAATAATGGCCCTCGGTTGAATAACCGGGGCCCGCTTGCGGAGGATTCCGTGACTTTCAAGTGTAGAGTTATTTACTGGTCAAAAAAGCTGCCAATTGATTAAAGGTGCCCTCCAACCCTTGCTGAATATGCGGACGCATACTTTCGTAGGCAGTACGCTCTTCCTCTGTCGCGTTGATCGGACCCCCTCCTAACGTTAAAGTTGTCTTTTCATCACTTTCGGACAACATGATGTGATTTATGATCTCAAGCGGCCAAGTATCACTGAAAGGAGCCCGGATCGTTTTGCCTTCTTCATCAGAGAACGATTGAACAAACACTAACTTCTCGGGTGCAGCAATTTCTTGATAAACGAACTTCCCCCACATTTCGTACCCTTCAGGCGAGCTCTGACGACCCAGAAAGAGGCCTCCGGGGCGCAGATCGAGCCGGGCAACATACATATCGTATCCTTCCGGTCCCCACCACTTTGCCAAAAGTTCCGGCTGCGTCCAAGCATTGAATACAAGTTCACGAGGAGCATCGAAAGTACGGGTAATCATTATTTCATGATCTGCCATGAAGTTGCCTCCCTATCATTAAATGAATGAATAAGCGTAGTTCCCACCGCAGATGTATATTAAAGTGTACTTGAGGCTTGAATAAGCAGCTTGGATAACAGTTCATAATCAGGTGTTTGGCCTTCGCGAATCTTGATCCACTTTCTTTCAGGAGGCCCTTCGAATTGACCTTCCGGTAATTCAAGTCCATTTGCATTCATGATCATAAAAGCAATGGCATCCTTGGAAGGAGAAATGACGGCGGCATATTTCCCCTTTTTCAAAAAGTGAGGTTTCTTATATTGCACACGCTCCTCTAGATCCGGGATGGATTGGTGGACCATTTGACGTAGCTGGTTGCTAACCTCAACTTGCCAAGAATGCTGCATTCCTTCAATAAAAGCCGTTACTTCCGGGTTCATAATGATTCATTCTCCCCTTTCACATAGTATTGGTTAAAAGCAACCTCTCCTCCCTAAAGAGAAGCCGGTGTGCTCGAATACCCGATAAATCAATCTCTGAAGTTGGTTACTTAACTACGGTGTTAAAGCCTTGGTAAATATCTTCACGCTCTCCTGGAGAAAAG
Organism: Paenibacillus sp. Marseille-P2973; assembly: GCF_018101095.1. Taxonomy (NCBI): domain Bacteria; kingdom Bacillati; phylum Bacillota; class Bacilli; order Caryophanales; family Paenibacillaceae; genus Paenibacillus; species Paenibacillus sp. Marseille-P2973. Next base: position 5,309 of record NZ_JAGQEH010000004.1, on the reverse strand, counting down.
GCTCCATCTCGATGTCGGGATAATTTATTCCGGCATCCAAGTCATTGATGAATGCACCAAAATGCGCCATGATCCATGTGAAAGCTTGCAGTTCCGGGTTCGTGGGAATCATCTTGCCCCGCTCCCCCATCTCCTTGAAGTAATTCGTCAACATTTCCAGCAACTGCAGAGGATGTTGGTGCATCCGTTTCTTGAATTCCGGCAATTGGTCAGCTTCTTTAAGGCTGATCATGACCAGCTTCCGGTTACGATTCATGATTTCGTGGTAGGTTCGGCAAATGGTTAGCAAGTCAATTTCCAGCTCCCATACTAACCTTTCCTTGAACAGCTTCTTCATTTCCTCGGCATAGTCCAGTCGATTTAAAGCAGCTTCAAGAAGTTTCAGCTTGGTGCCAAAATGGCGGAATAAGGTCTTCTCGCTTAATCCGGCGGCCCGTGCAATATCCAGCGTGGTCACGCCATTGTAGCCTTTCTTCGATATCAGATCGATCGCCGCAAGCAACAATTTTTCGCTACTTCCTAGATGTTCGTTATCCATGGTTATTTCCTCTCAAAAAATAAATGTCTGTCAGTACTTACTGACAACATATTATTCCAGATTAACCCAATTGTCAAGCTTTTATTTAAAAATTTAACAAAAATGACCGCTATTCCTGGGAGGATGCGGTTCGATCACCACGTTCAGCTCGATCAGTCCGATCCCCCGCCCGCTAACGGACACCACGGACCTTAAACCACGTGAATCTGCGACTTTTTGCAGCTAACGGACACAGGAGACGCTATTTTGTCATTTCAGGCCTCCAAGCGGCTCATTATGCCCAAATAACGGCCGTGGTGTCCGTTAGAATTTGAAAAGGGCATTTTTGCGAGGAATAAGGTCTCTGATGTCCGTTAGAGGGTGTAGAGGGACGGGCGGGGCGGACGATTAAGTAAACAGCTGATTCGCAAAATAAAAAATAACCGCCAAGACGATAAAATCGCCCTAACGGTTATTCCAACTCGCTCCTCGCCCCTTATTTGGTTGCCGCTACGGAGAAGACGACGGTTTTGGCCGCGTTGTCCACCAGTACATTGACCGTATAATCCCCGAGGGTCGCTTGCTTGGAAGCCAGCGGCCTGTCCGCCTCCACTTCCGAACAGATGGCGTCGAACCAACGGTGGAAGGCGATGGCGTCGTAAGTAAACAGCTGATTGGCAAACAGCTCGATCGGCTCCTTGTTGCGAGCCAGCGTACCTTCGCGCAGCCGGACCGTGATGCCGTAAGTATTGTAAGTCGGATCCAGCCAGATCGCGACTTCTTCTTTTGCCGCGTTCGCGCTTGCTCCGGCTCCCAATGCTCCGGCGCTTGCCGCCTGCTGGACCGCTTTTTTCTCCTTCTCGTCCTTATACAGGCGCAGCGTCGTATCGAGCAAATCATAGTTCGTTCCGCGAAGCTGTCCGGCCTGCTTCAGCGTATCGTAGGCATCCCACATTTTCTGATCCGGGAATGCGACGATCTTTTGCCCGCCGCCAATGGTCGGCACGAGCCGCTGCAGCTTCTCTTTCTCCGGCTGAACCGGAAGCCTCTTCGTCTTGTCCGTCAAACGGTTCAGGATGACAAGCGCCTCGGCCCGTGTAACGTACCGGCCCACCCCGAAGTTTCCGTCCGGGTAACCCTCCATGATACCTTTGATGAGCGATTCCGCGATAAATTTCTGTTCGCGCTCATTGGCGCTGGTCAGATCTCCATACGACTGTGCCACGGAACGGCTAAAATCCGCGTCCTCCAAATATTCCGTTTCCTGCAATGTGTAGAACAGAATTTCCGCTACGTTTTCGCGGGTCATGTCCGATTGAAAATCGCTATAGCGGCTTTTGTTCAGGAAGTTCAAGTCACTTGCGACGTCTATGTATGGCTTGGCCCAATAACCGGTTAATGAAGGCTTGAAGTCAAAATAACGGTAGTCCTGCTTTAAAATCGTCCGGTTTTCCTCCGTCAGCGAATCCAGAAAGCTGTTCCGCCAGCTTCTTTCCTGATTGGGGTGCTGCTCGCTGTAGGACAGGATCAGCATTTTAACGAATTGATCCACTTTAACCGGTTCGCCCGGCCGGAAACTGCCGTCGGGATATCCGTCCAAAATACCTTGGCGCACCATCTCCTCGATCGCCGGCTTCGCCCAGTGTCCCTTGATGTCGGTGAATACTGCCCCTGCCGCTTGCTGTGTTTGCGTCCCCGCCGCTCTCACGTCCGCTGCCAAAGCTTGTCCGAACAAGCCGGTTAGCAAGCAAAGCGACAGCATGATCCGAAATGTTAAGACAACCGGTCCAAGCTGATTATCTTTTTTTTCTTTCATTAATTAGGCCTCCTGCATTATATAATGGCAAGCTGCGTACGCAGCAATATAGTTACCATTATCCAGAAAACCACAATTTTCGCGGGTTGTGAATAGGTCGGGCGGCGGCCGCATTTGGCCCCAGTAAAAACCAGCTTTTAAGGTCGCACCCCCTGTCCAAAGAACTTAGAATTCGAGCGTTCTAACCTCAAAGTCGGGCAGGAGGAAGCATACCCTATTACCTATATAGATAGCACGTTATTATATTGTCTGTGCCACAGCTTTTTCAGGGCGGCGGCCGATGAGCCACATGCCGATAATTACGGCTAACCCGCCCGCCGTCTGCCCGTAGCCTACATGCTCATTCAGCAAGAAGAAGGACAATACCATCGAGGTCAAAGGCATCATTCCCGAAAAAGCAGCTGCAGTATAAGCGGATGAGCGCTTTATTCCCGCATACCAGCAAATAAAGGCGAGTGCTGTGACAATCCACCCGTACCAAGCCAAGGCAAGCCAGCCGGTTAAGCCCAGGGACGACAGAGAAGAGATCGGGCGCTCTATCCATGCCGGCACAACTGAAAAGACAAATGCGGCGATCGTGACGAGCGTCGTTTGTACAACGGGATCCAGACCGGAGTCAGTGTTACCGGAACGGTTCCCTAGCCGTGACAACATATTAAACGTCGATTCACTGGCCGCTGCCGCCAAGACTAGCAAATTCCCAGCGAGATGACTTGCCGAAAGCAAGCCTCCGCCAAAGTTCGCCACCCCTTGAATCAGGAATATCCCCGCCACGGTAAAAGTCGTCCCGGCCGCGATTCCGGCTGTCAATCTTTCACGCAGCACCAGCCAGGCTAACAGGGCAGTAATTGCCGGAGCCGCACCGGTTAATAGGCCCGCCTCTCCCGCGCTGGTCAGATTCAGCCCGCCAAGCAGCAGCGCTCTGAACAAAAAGATTCCGAAAAAGGCCTGTAAAATTACCATCTTCCAATCGGCTAACTTCATCTGCCGGATTGCAGGAATCAGCCGGGCACCGTATAAGGGAACCAGAATGAGCAGCCCGAGCAGCAAGCTAAGTGCGGTAATCGTAAAAGAGCCGAGCCGGTCCGACACAAGACGGGCCGCAATTACGGAAGTCCCGGCTAATGAAAAAGCCAGAAACAAAAAAATGTTTCCCTGTTGCTGTTGATTCATGATTTGGATGCTCCCTCCTTTAATTCCTGAAAATGATCATGGTATAATCTTATCCGATAACTGGATCCATCCAAGTGCCGGTTTAGCGGCATTAATACCAGTCCAGTTCGGAGGAAGTATGTGGGGAATTCATTTACAGCGAGGTGATGGAAGTCCCTCGTTGGCTCGCCAAATTTTTCAACAGATTAGCAGCTCTATCCTGGATGGGACCCTTCCTCCGGATGAGGCGTTGCCTTCGACGCGCGAGCTTGCCAAAGCGTTGGCCGTGTCCCGCCATACGGTCAGCGAAGCCTACGATATGCTGATCACGGAAGGCTATGTCGTAAGCAGGCAAGGAGCACCGACCCGCGTGGCGGGGAATCTCCGCCTGGGCCTGTCCAGCGCGGTCGGTCACCAGCCTGTCCTGAATGAACTGCAAGCACCTGCAACCTGGATCACGGCCGATTTCAAAACCGGGCGCCCCGACCTGCGGCCTTTTCCCAAATATGTTTGGAGCCGGCTGCATTCGGAGGCGTTTAGCCAGTTACCTTCGGAGTTGCTCGGGTACAGCGGGCCGGACGGTTACCCGCCACTTCGGGAGGAAATCGCAGAGTGGCTGTTCCGGAGCCGGGGTCTGCGCGTGGATCCGCAAAGCATCTTTATTACCGCCGGAGCAACCCAGTCGTTAAGCTTGCTGGCGGATTTGCTGCACCGCGATGACCGGGAATTTGTCTTAGAAGATCCGTGTCATACCGCGGTGCCCACCTTGCTTCGGAATCGGGGTTATTCCTATAGGCCCGCCCCGGTAGATGACCACGGCTTGATTCTGGAAGGAACAGACATGGACTGGGATGCCGGGGATATTTCCGCCGTGTATGTGACCCCGTCCCATCAGTTTCCGCTCGGCGGCATACTCCCGGCGAATCGCCGCACGGCTCTGATCCGGCAGGCACGGGCGAAGTCTTTTTACATTATCGAAGATGATTATGACAGCGAATTCCGCTACCAAGGAGCACCGGTAACTCCGCTGTATGCGCTCGATCCGGAGCGGGTGATCTATGTGGGGACATTCAGCAAAACCGTGTTCCCCGCGCTGCGTCTGGGCTTCTCTATTTTGCCGGAGGCATTGCAGGAGGATTGGAAGCATTTACGTGTGTATGCCGATGTCCAGTGTCCTGTCGCGGAACAGGCTGCTTTGGCGGAATTTTTACGGACCCGCAAGATGGATCGCCATATTAGCCGCATGCGCAAACTGTACGGACAACGACGTGAAGTTTTGCTTGAAGAGGTAAATAAGATTTTTGGGCGGGACGTGGTAAAAGTTTGGGGGGACGTTTCCGGATTGCACCTGGCTTTGCAGTTTGCGGAGGGGAATTTTGACGAGAGGTTTATTCAAGGGGCGAGAGATCGGGGAATCCGCATCTCCGTTGTCGATAAGTATTCCCTCACCCCCGGAAAACACGCAGACAAACTGCTGCTGGGTTACGGACACCTCGAACCGGATGAAATACGGGCAGGCATTGCCATGCTGTACAATTACTGGCGGCAAACCATCGGATAGCGGCTATCTGAGCGAGACATAACGATGGCATAAAAAAAACAGCCTCCCCCATAATAAACTGGTACCCATAGTTTGGACACTTTGAAAAAAGGTGTTCAGGCTGTGGGTACCTTTTTGTATACTGGAATAAGCATCGGGGGGGGATTGCATGAGCAAGAAGAGATTTACCGAAGAGGACCGTGAGGTCCTATCACAAAACAAGTACGTGGTGAATGTAAGTGCGAAGGCCATAACTTATTCAGATGAATTTAAGCAGCTTTTCA